>CACNIG010000004.1 GCA_902620455.1 uncultured Bacteroidota bacterium | reverse complement strand
AATTGGCAACATATTCTCCATCAATTGTTTCATAACATACAATTGAAATAGTTTTTAGGTCTTTAAAAGAGTGATTAAATACTTTTCTTTCGGATTTATGTTGTGTGCCCATAGAACGAATTGTTCCTCCTAGATCAATCATTATAGTCCCTATTATAGGTTCAAGGAAAGACTTAAATGGCATATATTCACTCCCTACAACAAGTTTAGACTTATGATTATACTCAAAATCTTTATTTGCAGACATGTTTATTGAAGAATTAAAATAGTCAACCCAAATATTCTCTCCAACTGCATTTGCAGATTTTGTAGGTTTTTCTGGCTTATCTTGATATAACTTATAAAATTGTATTCCAGAAATTAGATTGGTATTTGGAAATTGACTTAGATAACTATTAAGACTATCATAGAGTTTTGTATATCCAAAATAATCAACATTTTCTCCATAACCTTCGGAAAAAAATGTTTCTGATGTAAGGACAAAATCATATTCATTTGCACTTAACTCTTCACTGGTTAAATCCTTAAAAATTTTAAAATAATCAAGATTACTTCTGGAAATTCCATATTTTGAATCCCAAGGATCAATTTTCGCCTGAGTAATTAAAACTTTAAATTCCTCTCCTTTATTTATTTTTGGTTTAACTAAAAATGAAATAAAAATTGGAGAGCATATAAGTAGAACTCTTGGAACAATTCTAATGTAGAATCTTCTTGAATCTTTAAAAGTTGAGTATTTTCTTAAGTGGTAAAATAATAAAAAGTTAGAACATAATACCCAAAGACTTCCGCCAAACACACCAGTAAACTCATACCATTGAATCCAATTAATTCTCTCTGAGAAAACATTACCAAGATTTAACCATGGCCAAGAAAATTCCCAGTTCAAATGAAATTTCTCAAATGAAATCCAAAATGTAATTAAAAAAAGTGTTCCAGCTTTAAAATCAATTTTTCTTTTAACTCTTGAGTAGAATAAAAATATTATAGAATAAAATGAGGAGTTAGCAAGGTTAGCAAATATAGCTCCAGGCAATGTCGTATAAACAATCCACCATGTAGTAGCTATATTCCATGTAAGGAAAGCAACATATGAATAGAAAAATAGTCTAAGATTTTTTTTTCCTAGATTATCTTTGCTGATTATATCCTCGACAAAAAGTAAAGGGATCAAACTAACAAAAATCAAAGGTGTAATTCCATTAACTGGCCATGCACTTGCTAGCAACAACCCACTAATTAATGAATAACCAAGAAGTCTAGTCACTTTTAAAGTTTAATAAGTTTTACAATCTAATATTACAATTTTTTTATAAATTGAGCGCCATTAGTATCATGATTAAATCCCTATTACCCAATTTTCTAACTCTGCTAAATTTAGTGTGTGGATGCTTCTCAATTGCATTTGCATTTCAATTTCAATTTGATGCAGTATTAATTTTAGTTTTATTTGGAGTATTTCTAGATTATTTAGATGGTCTTACAGCAAGACTTCTAAATGCTGAATCAAATTTTGGTAAACAATTAGATTCATTATCTGATATTATTACTAGTGGGGTTGTACCAGGAATTGTTGTATATCAATTGTTCAAGCTATCTGGAAATAAAGTCATTGATTTTGATTTAAATCCATATTTATATCCAATTCTTGAATTAGATCTTGTGTTTTCAATTTCCCCAATTGCTTTTATTGCTTTTTTAATAACAGTTGGCTCAGCTGCTAGACTTGCAAAATTTAATGTTATAGATTATACAGATGAATTTGAGGGACTTCCAACTCCAGCAAATGCACTTTTTTTTGTTTCATTACCAATATTAATGGATCATTTATATTTAGTAGAGTCCAAGCAATACCTCTTAAATAACACAACTTTAATCATTCTAACTTTATTTAGTGTTATACTGATGAATGTTCCCTTTAGGCTTTTCTCTTTAAGACTATCACTCAGGAAATATGACTATAATATTTTTAAAATTTTGACTATTGTTCTATCAGTCCCAATAATTTTATTTTTTGGTCTCGGGGGATTTTCTCTGATTATTATTCTTTATCTTTTTTTAAACGTAATTAGAAATTTATGGTCTTTAATTTAATTAGAGATTAATTTTTTTCTTTTTGAATTCAAAGTTCTTTCCTAAGTATACTTTTCTAACCATCTCATCTTTTGCTAAATCTTCAGGAATTCCCTCTTTAAGTATCTTTCCTTCAAACATAAGATATGTTCTATCAGTTATTGCTAAAGTCTCTTGGACATTATGATCTGTAATAAGTATACCGATATTTTTATTTTTTAAAACTGAAATAATTGATTGAATATCTTCAACTGCAATAGGATCTACTCCTGCGAAGGGCTCATCTAATAATAAAAATTTTGGATCATTAGCAAGTGCTCTTGCAATCTCAGTTCTTCTTCTCTCACCACCAGATAAAAGATCACCTCTATTTTTCCTAATATTAATCAAACCAAACTCTTCCATTAACTCCTCTGCCTTGATATTTTGTTCTTTCTTTGATAAATCTGAAAATTCTAAAACACCTAATATGTTATCTTCAACAGAGAGTTTTCTGAAAACAGATTCTTCCTGTGCCAAGTATCCAATTCCTCTTTGAGACCTTTGATACAT
The DNA here is from genome assembly GCA_902620455.1 of uncultured Bacteroidota bacterium. GTDB lineage: Bacteria > Bacteroidota > Bacteroidia > Flavobacteriales > Flavobacteriaceae > Marisimplicoccus. The sequence goes on along the minus strand of CACNIG010000004.1, from coordinate 121,026 downwards.
GGGATAATTAGAGATAATCTCATTATCTAGATATATATCTCCATCTTCAGGTTTAATAATGCCAACAATCATATAAAACGAAGTTGTCTTACCAGCACCATTTGGTCCCAATAAGCCAACAATTTCTCCTTGATTCACCTGAATTGAAATATTATCAACCACCTTTCTACCTGAATAAGATTTTGAAATTTCTTTTGCTTTTAATATCATACAATTAATATTAAGTATTTAATTTTTTATATCCAATTTTTGATATAATAATGCTTATTTCATATAAAACTAAAATAGGAATACTTACAATTATTTGACTAGCAATATCCGGAGGAGTAATAATTGCAGAAAGACTCAATACAATTACTAAGGCAAATTTTCTATTTCTCCTGAGAAAATCAGGAGTGACAAGTCCGACTTTAGTGAGGTAATAAATAATTATAGGTAATTCAAAAATTAATCCTGAAGCAAGTACAGAAGCTCTAAGAAGACCAATATAACTATTTAAGTCAAAATCATTAAACACCTCAGAACTTATAGTGTAGTTTCCTAAAAAATTTATTGAAAGTGGAGTAACAATGTAGTATCCAAATAAAACTCCAATAAAGAACAGTGTCGATGAAATAAAAATAAAACCTCTAGCACCCTCCTTCTCTTTCTTGTAAAGTCCTGGACTAATAAATTTCCAAAATTCATATACTACATATGGAAATGCAAGAATGAACCCAGCAAGTATTGATGTCCAAAGATGGGCAGAAAATTGTCCAGAAACTGTTCTGCTTTGAACTCTGAATGGCAGCTCCTCAAAGCAGAAGGCATCACCTCCAATAGACTGCGAAATTGAACAAAATACCTGATAACTTATAAAGTCACCTTTCTTTGGTCCAAAAATTATTTGATCAAAAATAATATCCTTAGCTAAAAATGCTATTACTGCAACTATCAATACAGATATGGTTGATCTAATAATGTGCCATCTTAATTCCTCAAGATGATCTAAAAATGACATATCTCGAGAAGGATTATTCATAACTAATTCCTTGTTTTATTATATCAAGTATATGTACAACGCCTTTATAATCTTGATTTTTATCAGTTACTAGTACTTGGCTTATATTATTCTTTTTCATTACACCTAGTGCATCATATGCCAACGTATCTTCACTCAAAACCTTAGGATTTTTATTCATCAAATCAGAAGCAAAGACATTATTTATGTTATGTTTCTTTTCAATAATTCTTCTAATATCTCCATCTGTTATAACACCAATTATTTTGTGAGAGTCAATGACGGCCGTTGCCCCATACATATTTGATGAAATTTCATCAATAATTTCAAAAAAAGTAGATGACAGCTTAACCACAGGAATTCTATTGTGATCAATTAAATTATTAAGTTTTAAACTTAGTTTCTTTCCTAGATTTCCAGATGGATGATAGTTGCTGAAGTCACTTGGGCTAAAGCCCTTAATTTTTTGCAAAGTCATTGCTATAGCATCCCCAATCGCTAAGTGGCATGAAGAACTAGTTGTAGGAGCAAGATTGTTATGACATGCTTCTCTTTCAATTTCTGTATGAATAAACATATCTGACAATTTATCCAATAATGAATCTTTTATACAAGAAATTCCTATTAACTGAATTCCCTCATTTTTTATATGATTAGAGAGAGATTCTATTTCGATTGATTGTCCACTTTTTGATATACAAATTACAACATCATCTTTCCCTATAACTCCAATATCCCCATGTAGTGCATCACCTAAATGTAAAAAAATTGATTTTGACCCTGTTGAATTTAAAGTGGCAGAAATCTTCATACCAATAATTGCACTTTTACCAATTCCAGTAATAACTATTTTACCACGGCAAGACTTTAATGTATTAATAATTTCACAAAAGTTTGAATCTATAACTTTAGAAAGATTTGAAATAGATTTAGACTCTAAAACGAGTGTGTCTAGAGCAATTTTTTTTATTATCTGTTGATTAGCCAAAATGGGAAATTTATTTTAAATTGTATGTAGTGCAAATTTAAGCAATTTGAAAAAACTAAAGTTTGGATAGTCTAAAGAACCAATTAAAAGAAAAATTTGGTTTTACATCCTTTAAAAATTTACAAGAACCAATAATTAATAATCTTCTTGAAGGAAATAACTCTTTTGTTATAATGCCAACAGGAGGAGGTAAATCTTTATGTTATCAACTGCCTGCCATGATACTAGATGGGACTGCTATAGTAGTCTCACCCTTGATTGCATTAATGAAGAATCAAGTTGACTTGATTCGAACTAATAATACAAAAGATTCAATTGCACATGTTTTAAATTCAACATTGAGTAAAGATGAAATAGAAAAAGTTAAAAATGATGTATTAACAAAAGAGACAAAGTTGTTATTTGTTGCGCCTGAAACCCTTTCAAAGTTAGATACTATTGAATTTCTAAAGAAGATAAATATATCATTTTTAGCCATTGATGAGGCACATTGTATATCTGAATGGGGACACGATTTTAGACCAGAATATAGAAAGATTAGAGATATAATTGATCAAATTAATTCTAATATCAAGATTATTGCTCTAACAGCAACAGCAACTCCTAAAGTTCAAGATGACATAATAAAGAATCTAAAAATTGATAATTCAAAAATATTTAAGTCATCATTTAATAGACACAATTTATATTATGAGGTAAGAGCTAAAAATGAAAATACAGATATTGACCTTCTAAAATTCATAAAATCAAATCAAAATGAGTCAGGAATAATATACTGTTTATCTAGAAAAAATGTTGAGGAACTATCCCAATTGTTAAATATGAATGGTGTTAAGAGTCTACCTTATCATGCTGGGCTAGAGAAAAAAATCAGAGAAAAGAATCAAGATAAGTTTCTAAAAGATGAATGTGATATTATAGTGGCCACAATAGCTTTTGGAATGGGTATTGATAAACCAGATGTAAGATTTGTAGTCCATTATAATGTACCAAAAAGTATTGAAGGTTATTACCAAGAAACCGGAAGAGCAGGAAGAGATGGTGGAAAAGGTCATTGCATTATGTATTACTCTTACAAGGATGTTGAAAAATTAGAAAAACTTTTATCTAAGAAAAAATCATCAGAAAGAAACATTGGGATCATGCTGCTTAAAGAAGTCTCTACTTTTGCAGAATCGTCTATTTCAAGAAGAAAATATTTACTTAGTTACTTTGGTGAAAAATATGATCCAAACATCAATGATGATAATGAAATGGATGATAATTCAAAGAACGAAAAAGAAAAGATAAATGTAAAAGATCAATTATTATTTTTACTTAAGAATCACTTCTCTAACAATAAAAAAATTCTAATTAGAGAGATCATAAAAAATTTACCTTTTGATGAAAAAAATGGGATTGATGAAAAGTTTTGGAGAACAATTATTACTTATTCGATCGTTGAAGGTATTCTTGAGAAAGATATTTCCGACTTTACGTATGTTAAAATCTCTAATTCTGGTAAAGAATTTATTTCAAATCCAAAAGAATTTTATATATCAAAGGATAATGATTTTAGTAAGACTAAAAAAATTGAGAACCAGTCTGTTAAAGCATCAGTAATTGATTATGACTTATTCAATAAATTAAAAATTCTGAGAAAAGAAATTGCTAAAAGTCAATCATTACCTCCATACGCAGTACTTCAAGAATTTTCTCTTGAAGATATGACATATAAATATCCTGAGACAATTGATGAATTTAAAAACATTAACGGAGTAGGAGAGGGTAAGGTTAAAAAATTTGGCTCTCAGTTTATAGAACTGATTAAAAAACACATTCAAGAAAATAACATTACTAAATCAGATGAAATCGTTTTACGAACTTCAGGCTCAAAATCATCAAAAAAACTTTCGTTAATTCAAAATGTAGATAAAAAAATTCCACTTGATGAAATCAGCGAATCTCGAGGTATTGAATTCAATGTTTTATTATCTGAACTCGAAAGTATTGTTTTCTCTGGAACAAAACTTAATATCGATTATTATGTAGATGATATTCTTGATGAAGACCAACAACAAGAACTTCATGAATATTTCCTAGAGAGTGAAAGTGAGAATATATCAGATGCTCTCACAGAGTTTGATGGAGAATATGATGAAGAGGAACTTAGAATTTTTAGAGTAAAATTTTTAAGTGATGTCTCATAGACTACATTATATTTGAGTGAAATAGCATATTAAGCAGAATCCTGTTAGTCCCGAACCAGAAAGCTCTAAAGTTTGTGTTGTCTGTCATTAATAAAATTTTACCCTTACCTCTTCTAATTAATTTAAATGGTGAAGACTTCTTAACCAAAGAGAGATTTTCTTCAGAAACATATCCACTAATTAATGGATTATTACTATATAATATAGGATTATTAAAGCTTTGTTCATCTTTAGCCATGTATACATTTGAATTTCTAAATAGAGGTAAACTGCTTGACTCAATTCCATAATTAATTGGGTGACTTTTATCAATGATAGAATTAAATATTGCACCTCCTGTCTGTTGTGCACCATAAAAAGCTTCTCTTTCATCAAAAGATATATCCTTTGCAACTAAATCATTAGATAACATTTGAATTTCATCAATATTATTAGAGACCCATTTAATAGAGTTTCTATATGCAATAAAGTTACCACCATCATCAACATAATCTTTTATTTGATCAACATCTATTCTACTCCCGCTATAATCAGGTAAAATAATGTGAGAATATTTATTTAAGTTAATGTATCCCAAATTACCAATGTCAAGTTTGGTAATTGGAATATCAAACCTAAGGTCAAGAAGGTGCCAAATCTCTCCAGCATCATAACTTCTAACACCATCTCCTACAATTAATCCAATTTTTGGTTGTTGAACAATTATAAAATTATTAGAACCAAAATCAATTCCATCAGTAATACCAGTTGAATGTGATTCAAAATTCACGTTATACATTTTAGATACTTTATTCAATAATTTATAAATTTCATCAGAGTTCAATTCTTGATCTTGAACAGGTATCATATATGTACCATAATCGTATTCTTTACCTTTAATAGAAAATTTTCTTGTTGCGGTCTTGACTCTTAAACCTTCATTTAAAATTTTATAAATCGCAGCTTGAGTATAATATTCATGTGGTTCAAAAATATATGCATAATCAGACTTATTATCAACAGTGCCAATTGGTTTAACGAGGTCATTAACTTCTTTGTCTATAAGACTTGAAATGTTTGATTGACTTAATCCATCTGTGAAGTCGTAGTTAACATTAAATGCTAATGGGAATGTCCATGAAGATACATCATAAAACAGGCTATCTTTAAATTTTGTCTGAGTATTAAACATAGCTTCAATGAGTGTTCTTTTTGGTTGATTCATCGGTATCATGTAGCTATTATTTTTCAGATACTTTTTTCCATTTATTACGATGTCTCTAGATATCTGATTAAATTTGATTTTATGACTTTCAAGAATATCTGCAAGATGAAATACAGTTGATTCATCTTTAAGTTTACCAAAAACAATATTTTTTGTTCTTTTTACATTTAAATCTACTTGATCATCAAAGAAATCTTTCATGTAATTAAGTAACTTAATTCTCATGTTTTTTGCTGCCTTTAAGGTTGAAAATGATGTAACAAGTTGGTTCTTAATAGTAAAAGGAAATGTTAAAATTCCATTGACACTCTCCTGTATATGACCTCTTGAACTTCCTTGCTCAAATAAGATTCCAATCCCACCATTTGCATCTGGGTAAGTTGAACCCTTTCCGAAATAGAAATCATCGAAGCTTTCTTCAGAATAATAAAGGGATCCAATCTCATTAAGTGCTTCCTCATGATAAGTAGCAATTTCTTTTGTTAAATCTTGATTCAAATCAGAAATCAATGGGTTTTTTCTTTGAGGAACTCCAGGTTGAAAAAAATAAGTTGAGTTAGTACCCATCTCATGGAAGTCAGTCATAATATTTGGCAACCATTCTGTGTATGTTTGAATTTTTAGATTACTTTCTATTAATTGATTTGGTAGATAATCTCTATTTAGATCAAACCAGTAATGGTTAGTTCTTGCTCTCGGCCAATATTGATTATATTCTCTATCGTTACTATCAGGATTTAAACTTTGATTTTTATTGTTGTTTGCCCATTGAGAAAAACGCTGATGTCCATCTGGGTTCATACTAGGATCTAATAAAATGACCGTATTCTCTAATAAATCTTTTGTTTCTTGAGAATCACTTGCAAGTAGATGATACATAAGAAGTAAACTAGCATTTGTACCACTGGGTTCATCACCATGTACAGTATAACCTTTATATACTACAATAGGCATATTTGAGATATCAATATTTTTATTTTTTGGGTTTGATAGCTCTAAATGCTCTTTCCTAATATCTTCGAGCCTAGATTGATTTGATTCACTTGTTATAATCATCAACCATGAGACTCTATTTTCATATGTTTTTCCTCTGTTAACTAGTTTAACTCTATCTGAATATTTTGACACTTCTTGAACATAGTGGCTCAATTTATCATGACTTACATGAAGCTCTCCAACCTGATGTCCAATTATACTCTCTGGTGTTGGTATTGATTGATTATAATTGCTTATATCACCTAAATAGTACTCAAGATCAACTTGAGCATTAAGACAAAATAATGGTGCTAATAGAAATAAGATTTTTTTCATTATAAGTTTTTTAAATTAGAATTTATTCATCATCAGTCTCAAAATCAACATCAGCAAAATCTTTCTCCTCTTCTTTTTCTTCCTTTTTCTCAGTAGGTTTAGATTCAACCATAGTTTCTTTTTTCTTATCAAAATCTTTATCATGCTTTTCACTTATAACCTCTTCACCTTTATTTTCAATGATAAAGTCACAAGTCTCTTTAAGGGAAGAATTAAACTCAGAAAAGTCCTCTTTGTAAAGATAAATTTTATGTTTTTTATAGAAGAAAGTTCCATCTTCATTAGTAAACTTTTTACTTTCAGTAATAGTTAAATAATAATCTCCAGCTTTAGTTTCTCTTACATCAAAAAAATAAGTTCTTCTTCCAGCTCTTAATGCCTTTGAAAATATTTCCTCAGCATTGTAATCGTTTTGATTTTCCATAATTTTTTATTTTAACCAAATATAATCAAATCTACTCATTAATCTCACTGTTTTGCTTAAGGTAGAGATCCTTGTAATATCCTTTGTTTTTCAATAATTGATTGTGACTTCCGCTTTGAATGATCTTCCCATTATCTAATACAATAATATTATCAGCATCCTTAACACATGAAATTCTGTGGCTAATTATTATTAGTGTTTTATTCTTAAAATTATTTTTTAAATTTTTGAGAATTCTATCCTCAGTATCTGAGTCCAAAGAGGAAAAACAATCATCAAATAAATATATTTCAGAGTCCTTTATGAATGATCTTGCAATTGAGATTCTTTGAGCTTGACCACCTGACAGTGTTACACCTCTTTCACCAAGAATAGTGTTATAGCCATTCTCAAATTTTTCAATTTCTAAATCAACCTCTGCTAATTTAGCTGCATTGGTTATATCATCTATCGATGAATAAGGATTTCCAAACTCAATATTATTCTTTATACTTTCAGAAAATAAAAAATTATTTTGAGGAACATAGCTTATTAGACTCCTAAGTTTACTTATCTCAATAGACTTTATATTTTTATCTCCAATAAAAATATCTCCTTTTTTTGGATCATATATTCTTGATATTAAATCTACTAAAGATGTTTTTCCAGATCCTACTTTACCAACAACACCTAATGTCTGGCCTGACCTGATTTTTAGATTAAATGATTTAAAAATTTCTATTCCTGTTTGATCATATTTAAAAGAAACGTTTTTAAATGTAATGTCCTTATTCTTATTATCCCCTAATCTAGATGTTCCATTTCGTAATGAAGTCTTTGAGTCTAAAAACTCATTTATTCTTTTTTGAGAAGCTTCTGCTTGTTTCACTATGGATGTTACCCAGCCAACAAGAGTAACTGGCCAAGTCAGCATATTTACATAAATAATAAATTCTGCAATTACTCCAATTTCAATATTACCATCAATAAATTCTTTACCACCTATATAAATAACAATTAAATTACTTAACCCAATTAAGAAAAGTATAATTGGAAAAAACCAAGCTTGGATTTTTGCGAGACTCAAGCTATTTTTAAAACTATTAAATGCATACTTATCAAACTTATTTAAAATAATATCTTGAATGTTAAATGATTTTAATACAGATATTCCACTAAAACTTTCTTGAGAATATGTTGAAAGATCTGAGAGACTTTCCTGAACTAAAGTACTCTTCTTATTAATAAGATTACTTATCCTATAAATAAAAACTGATAAAATAGGTAAAGGAATTAAACTGTAAATTGTAAGTTTAGGAGCAACGCTGTACATGTAAAATATAATAATTACAAATAGTACTACGGCATTGGTTCCATACATTAAAACTGGACCATAGTACATCCTCACCTTACTAACATCTTCACTAATTCTATTCATCAAATCTCCAGTCCTATTCTTTTTATAAAATATTTGATCAAGTGATTGATAATGAGAAAAAATTTCATTTTTAACATCAAACTCTATGAATCTTGATACATTAATTATTGTCTGTCTCATCAAGAATGTAAAAAAACCAGAAATTAGTGATGCCCCTATGATTAAAACTATATTAAAAAAAAGAACATCTTTGAGTTCATCTATTGAAATATTACTTAAACTGAGATAATTCTCAATTGTTGTCATAGAGTCTCCTACAAGTCTAGGAGTGACTATAGAAAACACTCTTGATATTATTGTAATAAGTAAACCGAGTAGAAGCTTACCTTTATACTTTAGAAGAAATTTGTTTAATCTCTTTAATTCTCTCATCCTCAAAGACAAATATAAACTTTATTAATTCTATTAAATTTTAATTATATCCTAATTATTGACTAATTTTGATTTAGTTCTTTATAGATGTTAAACAGAAGACACATACGCACTCTAGTCATTCAATCTGTATACTCAAATTCAATAGAGTTGATAGATAGTAAATCTTTAAAAGCATACATAAGTAAAAGTTCTTCAACCTCAATAGATCTTCTCTATTGTGTAATTGATCTTATCAAGGAGGTTAATATTCACTTTAATAATCTTGAGTCTAAAAAGTTTAGTTGTTCATTCATATGCAAGAATCCATATTTTTTCTTTTTTAATAAATTAAGTCCTAAGAATTTTAAGAGAAATAATGTAATTAATTGGGATTTAAACTTAAACTACATAATAGAGTTTCAAGATGATTTAATTCAACTAAATAAAAGATATATTGATTCTGGCAGTAATGATAATCTTGGATTCTTCATTGAATCTTATTCAAACGTTATTGCTCAATCAAATCTTCTACATGATTTTTTTGAGAATCAAAATATAAATTGGGTTAATGATCTCCCATATGTAAATTCATTTATAATAAATAATATTGAAAAGGTTGATATTCAGAATCCAGATTCTTTTAGCCTCCCAACTTTACATGATTATCGAGATGAAATTGAATTTGGTCAAGAACTTTTAAATCAAGTTGTTAAAGAATATGATATTTTAAAAGAACATCTTGTTGGGAGAACACCTAATTGGGAATCAGACAGAATAGCAAAAATTGATCATATAATATTAATTACATCAATTGCTGAACTTATTTATTTTCCATCAATACCAACTAAAGTATCCTTAAATGAGTATATAGAAATTGCTAAAGAGTTTTCGTCTCCAAGCTCTGGAAAGTTTGTCAACGGTGTTATAGATAATATTGTGAAAGATTTAACTAGTAAAGGTCTAATCGTAAAAAAAGGACGAGGTCTTATATCGTAAATTTTACTAATTTTGACAAAAATATTAAATGATATATTTAAGAAATTTTTTAATCATAATAACTCTCTCTTTTTTCTTTTTTGCTTGTAATGAAAGTGCATCAAGTAAAATAAACCCTAATAATAAATCAAGCATTCAAAAAGAATCAAATTATGCTGAGATAACTTTTGATAGAGTTTTTCATGATTTTGGTATGGTTAGCGAAGGAGAAATTGTAAAGACAATCTTTAAATTTACAAATACCAGTGAAAATGACTTATACATTGTAGACGCTATGGGAAGTTGCGGCTGTACTGTACCTAAATACCCAAAAAATGTTCCGATAAAACCTGGAGGAATAGGGGAGATAGAAGTAAATTTTGATACGAATGGTAGACCTGACCTACAGCAAAAAATGGTAAAAGTTTCAGCTAATACACCAAATGGTGGTCAACTTTTAAGAATCCAAGCATTTGTTGAACCAAAAATAAACTAAATATGGAATCTCAATTCCCCTACTTACTCCTTGCTGCTCTTGTCTTTTTATTTTTTATTATAATTCCTTCTTTTAGGAGAAGCAGTAAAGAGAAAAAGTTTCTCAAAAATCTAAAAAAAGGTGACAGAATAGTAACAACTTCAGGTGTTCATGCACGAATTAATGATTTTGATGAGAAAAGTACTACTTGTATTATAGAAACAATGGCTGGTAAGTTAAAAATTGAAAAATCTGCTATTTCAATTGAACTATCATCTAATTTAAAAACTTGATGTATAAAATATTAAGAAACTTTCTCTTCCTATTTGATGCAGAGTTAATCCATGAGTTCTCAGTAAAGTTCATCAAAGTTTTTTTTAATTTTCCTCTGACTACAAAAATTATTAGAAGACTATTCATTGTTAATCATAGTAGTTTAGAAAAAAAACTTTTTGGATTAAAATTTAAAAACCCTGTTGGCCTTGCTGCTGGCTTTGATAAAAATGCTGAATCTTACACAGAATTTTCAAATTTTGGTTTTGGATTTATAGAAATAGGAACTGTTACTCCTCTACCCCAACCAGGAAATCCAAAAAAAAGAATCTTCCGACTTGTTGAAGATAAATCTTTAATTAATAGGCTTGGCTTTAACAATAGAGGGGTTAAAGTTATTGCTGAGAATTTAAAAAAAAGAAGAGACATAATTATCGGTGCCAATATTGGAAAAAACTTTTTTACTGAAAATATTGATGCTCATAATGATTATTTAAAATGTTTAATAGATCTGAATGACTATGTTGATTATTTCGCAGTTAATATTAGCTCTCCAAATACTAAAGGTCTCAGAGACTTTCATGATAAAAAGCTATTAAAACCTCTTCTAGAAAAGTTGGTCAATAAAAATAATGAAATAAGGAACAGCAAGCCTTTACTATTGAAAATATCTCCTGATGTAAATAGCCAACAGCTTGATGCTATCATTCAATTAGTGCTTGAATTAAAAATAGATGGTGTAATAGCCACTAATACTACTATTTCTAGAGATGGGCTTGTGTCTATACATAAAGAGGAAACAGGAGGACTTAGTGGTATGAAATTGAGGGATAAAAGTAATTTAATTATTTCTTATCTAAGAAAGAAGCTTGGTCCAGATTTTCCAATAATTGGAGTAGGGGGTATAATGAATGCTGAGGATGCCCTTAAAAAAATTGAATATGGGGCAGACCTAGTTCAACTTTATACAGGATTTATTTATGAAGGTCCTTCATTGATTAAAAGAATAAATAAATTACTTTTAGATAAAGAATTAAATAAAAATTATGAAAAATAATCTCATATTTCTTATCGTATTAATTGCATCATGTAATACACCAACTAAAAATATTAACTATCCAATTACAAAAAAAGAGGTAGTTGTTGATACCTATTTCGGAACTGACATTGAGGACCCATATAGATGGCTTGAAGATGATCTGTCCTTAGATACTTCTAACTGGGTTGACAGTCAAAATGAAGTAACATTTAACTTTTTAAAATCGATACCTTATAGAGATAAATTAAAAAGTAAATTAACTTCAATTTGGAACTATGAGAAACAGACTAGTCCATTTACAAGGGGAGAATATATTTATTATTACAGAAATGATGGTCTTCAAAACCAATATGTAGTCTACAGAAAAAAAGATAATTTAAATTCAAGTGAAGAAGTTTTTTTAGACCCAAATAAATTTTCTGAAGATGGAACAATTTCCCTCACTGGACTATATTTTTCTGAAGATGGTAAACTAATTTCATATACAATTTCTGAAGGTGGAAGTGACTGGAGAAAAGCTATAGTTATGGACACAGAGACAAAACAGATTATTGGTGATACACTTACTAATATTAAATTTAGCGGAATTTCTTGGAGTGGAAATAAAGGGTTCTATTATTCATCTTATGATAAACCAGAAGGAAGTGAGCTTTCAGAATACACAGATAGACATAAACTCTATTACCATGAATTAAATACAGATCAAAAATCAGATAAAACTGTCTTTGGCGATCAAAGAGAAAAGTATAGATATGTTTCTGGAAATGTTTCTGACGATAATAATTTCCTTTTTATTTCTGCCTCTAACCTAACTGATGGGAATGAACTATATATGATTGATCTAAGAAAAAATTCCAATAGAATACTAACAATAAGTGATGATCCATCCACTGATGACTATGTGGTTGACAATTTAGATGACACATTTTACATTTTTACAAATTATAATGCCCCAAACAAAAGATTAGTGAGGACTACTTTAAATAATCTAAACAGAGAAAACTGGCAAGATGTCATTCCTGAAAGTGAAAATGTTTTTTCAGTAAGTTCTGGAAGTGGATATTTTTTTGCAAGATATTTAGTGGATGCATTCTCACAAGTCTACCAATATAATTATTCTGGAGATTTAGTAAGAAAAGTTGAGTTGCCTGGGATTGGAACATCAAGTGGTTTCAATGGAGAAAGAGACCAAGAAGAATTATATTTTTCATTCTCAAATTATTACACACCTGGAAATTTATATTCTTTTAATCCTGCAAATGGTGAATATAGTATTTATTGGAAACCTGAAATTGAATTCAATTCTGATTTATATACATCAAAACAAGTTTTTTTCGAATCGAAGGATGGAACAAAAGTTCCAATGATTATTACTCATAAAAAGGATATAGTTTTAAATGGTAAGAATCCAACTATACTTTATGGTTATGGTGGTTTTAATATCAGTAGAACTCCAGGTTTTAGTGTAACGAATGCAGTCTGGATGGATTTAGGTGGTGTATATGCTGTTCCAAATATTAGAGGCGGAGGAGAATATGGAAAAGAATGGCATAATTCAGGAACAAAACTAAATAAACAAAATGTTTTTGATGATTTTATTGCAGCTGCTGAGTACCTTATCTCTTCAAATTATACATCTTCAGATTATTTAGCATTAAGAGGTGGCTCAAATGGAGGCTTATTAGTCGGTGCTGTTATGACTCAGAGGCCGAAATTAATGAAAGTTGCACTTCCCGCAGTGGGAGTTTTGGACATGTTAAGATACCATAAATTTACATCTGGAGCTGGATGGGCATTTGACTATGGTACATCAGAAGAATCTGAAGAGATGTTTAAATATCTTTTGGGCTATTCACCTGTTCATAATGTTAAACAAAATATAGATTACCCAGCAACAATGATCACTACTGGAGACCATGATGATCGAGTTGTACCAGCTCATTCATTTAAATTTGCAGCTAATCTACAGGATAAACATGTAGGGGAGGATCCAGTTTTAATTCGAATAGAAAAGGAAGCAGGTCATGGTTCAGGTACACCATTAGCAAAAGTTATTGACCAATATGCAGATATTTATGGATTCACTTTATTTAATATGGGAGTAAAGAAGATTAAATAAATTAATCAAAATAGCTAAAACTCTCGTTTGATTTAATATTCTTGAGTGTTTCATAAATTAACCTGATAACATTCTCAACATCTTCTTTTTGCACCATCTCTACTGTAGTGTGCATATATCTTAGGGGAAGAGAAATTAATGCTGATGGTACACCTCCATTACTATAGGCAAATGCATCTGTATCAGTTCCCGTATATCTTGAAGATGCAAGTCTTTGGTATGGGATTTTATTCTTTTCAGCTATCCTTATGATTTTCTCTCTAAGATTATTTTGAACTGCAGGTGCATAAGTAATAACTGGACCTTTACCTATTTTTGCATCCCCCTGTTTCTTTGCTTCTATCATTGGTGTAGAGGTATCATGTGTAACATCAGTAACTATTGCTAAATTTGGTTTTAATGTATTTGTAATCATTTCAGCCCCTCTTAAACCAATTTCTTCTTGAACAGAGTTAGTCACGTACAAACAAAATGGTAGTTTGTCTTTATTTTCTTTTATCAACCTTGCAACTTCAGCAATCATAAAACCACCTGCTCTATTATCAATAGCTCTACAAACAAATTTATTTTTATTAAGAATATGGAAAGAATCTGGATAGGTTATAACACAACCAACATGAACTCCCATCTTTTCAACTTCCTTTTTATCTTTTGCTCCAATATCAATAAAAATATTATCAATCTTCGGTGGAGCTTCTTTTGCATGATCTCTAACATGAATTGCTGGCCATCCAAAAACACCTTTTACTACTCCCTTTTTTGTATGAATGTTTACCCATTTAGAGGGTGCTATTTGATGATCACTTCCACCATTTCTAATTACATATATAAGTCCGTTATCAGTAATATAATTTACATACCAGGAAATTTCGTCAGAGTGACCTTCTATAACAACCTTAAATTTTTTTTCTGGGTTTATTACTCCTACAGCAGTTCCATAATTATCAGTTATAAATTCATCAACATAAGGTTTAAGATATTTCATCCAAATTTTTTGACCATTAGATTCATAACCAGTTGGTGCAGCGTTGTTTAGATATTCTTCAAGAAACTTTAATGATTTTGCGTTAAGTATTTTCATAATTTTTAAAAAAATAAAATTAACAATTATTACTAAACATCTTGTTAAATTTGTGATATGAAATATTATTTATTTCTTCTATTTATTTTTTTTTCAAATATTTTGACTTGCCAAGAAGAGTTTGAAGAATTAGATTTCTTATTTCCCGGTGATTCAATTCCTTCAAATACATTTATGTTAGATGAAGTAACTGTTTTTCAGCCTTTAAAGTTCTATAATGATGATGAGATAAAAAGGTATGTAATACTTAGGTATAGAGTTAAAAAGGTATATCCATATGCAAAGCTAGCTTCAGAGAGAATGAATAGAATTGATTCAAGAGTTGATTCAATCAAATCGAAAAGACAGAAAAGACTTTATCTTAAAAAACTTGAAAAATTTGTATACAATGAATTTTCTGATGAGTTAAGAAAGCTGTCTAGATCTCAAGGTAGAATTTTAGTGAAACTCTTAAATCGTCAAACTGGTCTTACTGCACACAGTATTGTATCAGAATATAGAAATAAGTTTAGAGCACTTTTATATAATACTGCAGCTTCCATCTATTCAATTTCACTTAAAGATGAATACGAGCCTTTTGAAGATTATGAGGATTACTTAATAGAGGATATTTTACAACGATCATTCTCGGATGGTTCGTTGGAAAAACAAGATTATGCTCTTGACTTTGATTTAGATGAATTATACGTGTTTTGGAGAGATAAAAAATAGTATTAAAAAACTGTTGATAAGTATTGTAAATCATTGACATTAAACACTTAAACTTTTTTTAAATTTAACACTTAAAAAAAAATCAAAATAAAATCTTAAATATGTTTATTTACAACAAAAAAGATTTTATATTTGCAGCCGCAAAATGAATTATTGTTGGCACAATTTTTTTTTTGCAAGTTCATTGAAAATATTGAAAATGACAGCGCGTATCAATTTAGATACAAACTAGCAAACCAAACATTTTGAAACATAGTCAATTCAGAGTCGTATAATTTTATTTAAAATACTACAACGAAGAGTTTGATCCTGGCTCAGGATGAACGCTAGCGGCAGGCTTCATACATGCAAGTCGAGGGGCAGCATAAATTACTTGTAATTTGATGGCGACCGGCGAACGGGTGCGTAACGCGTATGCAACTTACCTTTTACTAGAGAATAGCCAAGAGAAATTTTGATTAATGCTCTATACACTTATTAATTCACATGAATCTATAAGAAAAGCTCCGGCGGTAAAAGATGGGCATGCGTCCTATTAGCTTGTAGGTGAGGTAATGGCTCACCTAAGCTCCGATAGGTAGGGGTCCTGAGAGGGAGATCCCCCACACTGGTACTGAGACACGGACCAGACTTCTACGGAAGGCAGCAGTAAGGAATATTGGACAATGGAGGCAACTCTGATCCAGCCATGCCGCGTGAAGGAAGACGGCCTTATGGGTTGTAAACTTCTTTTATACAGGAAGAAACCTTTCCACGTGTGGAAAGCTGACGGTACTGTAAGAATAAGGATCGGCTAACTCCGTGCCAGCAGCCGCGGTAATACGGAGGATCCAAGCGTTATCCGGAATTATTGGGTTTAAAGGGTCCGCAGGCTGTTTGTTAAGTCAGAGGTGAAATCCTACCGCTCAACGGTAGAACTGCCTTTGATACTGGCAAACTTGAGTTATTGTGAAGTAGTTAGAATGTGTAGTGTAGCGGTGAAATGCATAGATATTACACAGAATACCGATTGCGAAAGCAGATTACTAACAATATACTGACGCTGAGGGACGAAAGCGTGGGTAGCGAACAGGATTAGATACCCTGGTAGTCCACGCCGTAAACGATGGTCACTAGCTGTTTGATGTACATTGGTACATTGAGTGGCTAAGCGAAAGTGATAAGTGACCCACCTGGGGAGTACGCTCGCAAGAGTGAAACTCAAAGGAATTGACGGGGGCCCGCACAAGCGGTGGAGCATGTGGTTTAATTCGATGATACGCGAGGAACCTTACCAGGACTTAAATGTAAGTTGCATGATTCAGAAATGGATCTTTCTTCGGACTACTTACAAGGTGCTGCATGGTTGTCGTCAGCTCGTGCCGTGAGGTGTCAGGTTAAGTCCTATAACGAGCGCAACCCCTATCGTTAGTTGCCATCAAGTAAAGTTGGGAACTCTAGCGAAACTGCCGGTGCAAACCGTGAGGAAGGTGGGGATGACGTCAAATCATCACGGCCCTTACGTTCTGGGCTACACACGTGCTACAATGGCCGGTACAGAAAGCAGCCACTATGCGAATAGGAGCTAATCTTTAAAGCCGGTCTCAGTTCGGATCGCAGTCTGCAACTCGACTGCGTGAAGCTGGAATCGCTAGTAATCGGATATCAGCCATGATCCGGTGAATACGTTCCCGGGCCTTGTACACACCGCCCGTCAAGCCATGGAAGCTGGGGGTACCTAAAGTCGGTGACCGAAAGGAGCCGCCTAGGGTAAAACTAGTAACTGGGGCTAAGTCGTAACAAGGTAGCCGTACCGGAAGGTGCGGCTGGAATACCTCCTTTCTAGAGAAAGACGACCTGACTATAGCATCAATCCTTTGCGTTTGCTTGCTGTCATTTTTTAAATAACCCTTAAGATAGAATCTCGAATAGAGTCTCGTAGCTCAGCCGGTTAGAGCGCTACACTGATAATGTAGAGGTCGGCAGTTCGAGTCTGCCCGAGACTACTAAATTCCATTTCGGAAAAAAAGGGGGATTAGCTCAGCTGGCTAGAGCGCCTGCCTTGCACGCAGGAGGTCATCGGTTCGACTCCGATATTCTCCACAACTTCTTAATTTAAATTAAGAATAAGAGTTCATTGACATATTGAAAATATCAAGTACAATTAATAAATTATTCAGTTATCCAATTTAATAGTTTTATGAAATTGTACAGAGTTAACGTAAATAGGTATTTAATACTGTTATTATTAAATACCAAATAATTTTACAATTTAAGAAAGAGTTAAGAGTTACTTGTAACTTTTAAATAAGTTACAATAGGCTAATTAAGAGCGTAAGGGGAATGCCTTGGCTCTCAGAGGCGATGAAGGACGTGATAAGCTGCGATAAGCTGTGGGGAGTGGCACAAACACTTTGATCCGCAGATTTCCGAATGGGGCAACCCGACATATTGAAGATATGTCACACTGTAAAGTGAGCAAACCTGGTGAACTGAAACATCTAAGTAACCAGAGGAATAGAAAACAAAAGTGATTCCGCTAGTAGTGGCGAGCGAACGTGGAACAGCCCAAACCTATGTTGTTACGGCAATATAGGGGTTGTAGGACCTCAACATTTAATGCTAATAGAACTAGAATTTACTGGAAAGTAAAACCATAGAAGGTGATAGTCCTGTATAGGTAATTGATGTTATTAATAGAGGTATCCTGAGTAGTACGGGGCACGTGAAACCTTGTATGAAACTGCCGGGACCATCCGGTAAGGCTAAATACTCCTGAGAGACCGATAGTGAACTAGTACCGTGAGGGAAAGGTTAAAAGAACCCTGAATAAGGGAGTGAAATAGATCCTGAAACCTTACGCTTACAAGCGGTCGGAGCACAATTAATGTGTGACGGCGTGCCTTTTGCATAATGAGCCTACGAGTTACCTTTGCTAGCATGGCTAATCCGTTAAGCGGAGCAACCGAAGCGAAAGCGAGTCTGAATAGGGCGTTTAGTTAGCAGTGGTAGACGCGAAACCTAGTGATCTATCCATGGGCAGGTTGAAGCTGTAGTAACATACAGTGGAGGACCGAACCCGTTGACGTTGAAAAGTCTTGGGATGACCTGTGGATAGGGGTGAAAGGCCAATCAAACTAGGAAATAGCTCGTACTCCCCGAAATGCATTTAGGTGCAGCGTTAAAATAAGTTTCATAGAGGTAGAGCTACTGATTGGATGCGGGGGTTTCACCACCTACCAATTCCTGACAAACTCCGAATGCTATGAAATGTTTTTTAGCAGTGAGGGCATGGGTGCTAAGGTCCGTGTCCGAGAGGGAAACAACCCAGACCATCAGTTAAGGTCCCTAAGTATATACTAAGTTGAATAAACGAGGTTTGACTGCCCAGACAGCTAGGATGTTGGCTTGGAAGCAGCCATTCATTTAAAGAGTGCGTAACAGCTCACTAGTCGAGCGGTCGAGCATGGATAATAATCGGGCATAAGTATATCACCGAAACTATGGCAATATTTATATTGGGTAGGGGAGCATTCTATTCTGCGTTGAAGGCAAACTGTGAGGTTTGCTGGAGTGTATAGAAACGAAAATGTAGGCATAAGTAACGATTAGGGGTGCGAGAAACACCCCCTCCGAAAAACTCAGGTTTCCTCAGCTATGCTAATCAGCTGAGGGTTAGTCAGGACCTAACGCGAACCCGAATGGGGTAGTGGATGGACAACCAGTTAATATTCTGGTACCTGCTTAACAACAAAAGTGACGGAAAAGCAATGTCATTGCGTACTGACGGAATAGTACGTTGAAATCACTGTTAAGGTGATGATAGTACACCGATTCTTAGGATGAGGTGATAATATGGCGGACCTTTTTCCAAGAAAAACAAGTTAAGCAGCCTGTACTGTAAACCGACACAGGTAGTTGGGATGAGGATTCTAAGGAGCTCGAGAGATTCATGGCTAAGGAACTAGGCAAATTTGACCCGTAACTTCGGGAAAAGGGTCGCCTACTTTAAGTAGGCCGCAGTGAAAAGGTCCAAGCGACTGTTTATCAAAAACACAGGACTCTGCTAAGTCGAAAGACGATGTATAGGGTCTGACACCTGCCCGGTGCTGGAAGGTTAAGTGGAGATGTTAGCATTTATGCGAAGCATTGAAATGAAGCCCCAGTAAACGGCGGCCGTAACTATAACGGTCCTAAGGTAGCGAAATTCCTTGTCGGGTAAGTTCCGACCTGCACGAATGGTGTAACGATTTGGACACTGTCTCAGCCATGAGCTCGGTGAAATTGTAGTAGCGGTGAAGATGCCGCTTACCCGCCACGGGACGAAAAGACCCCGTGCACCTTTACTATAGCTTCGTATTGATATTGGATAAGTAATGTGTAGGATAGGTGGGAGACTTTGATTAAGCGTCGCCAGGCGTTTATGAGTCGTTGTTGAAATACCACCCTTTGCTTCTCTGATATCTAACCCTTTTTAGGGGACAGTGCGTGGTGGGTAGTTTGACTGGGGTGGTCGCCTCCAAAAGAGTAACGGAGGCTTCTAAAGGTACCCTCAACACGCTTGGTAACCGTGTGAAGAGTGCAATGGCATAAGGGTGCTTGACTGAGAGACTGACAAGTCGATCAGGTTGGAAACAAGAGCATAGTGATCCACTGGTTCCGCATGGAAGGGCCAGTGCTCAAAGGATAAAAGGTACGCCGGGGATAACAGGCTGATCTCCCCCAAGAGCTCAAATCGACGGGGGGGTTTGGCACCTCGATGTCGGCTCGTCACATCCTGGAGCTGGAGAAGGTTCCAAGGGTTGGGCTGTTCGCCCATTAAAGTGGCACGCGAGCTGGGTTCAGAACGTCGTGAGACAGTTCGGTCTCTATCTGTGGTGGGCGTTAGAAATTTGAGAGGATCTGTCTTCAGTACGAGAGGACCGAGATGGACTGACCTCTAGTGTACCGGTTGTTACGCCAGTAGCATCGCCGGGTAGCTATGTCGGGAAAGGATAAGCACTGAAAGCATCTAAGTGCGAAACCTACCTCAAGATGAGATTTCTTTTAAGGGTCGTTGGAGACTACAACGTTGATAGGTCATAAGTGTAAAGGCAGTAATGTCAAAGCTGAGTGATACTAATTACCCGTAAGTCTATTGTAACAAACTTTCTTGATTGTTAACTTCGATATTTTCAAATGTTATATGACCTTATTAAAATTTTAAGGTGGTTATAGCGATAGGGCTCACCTCTTCCCATTCCGAACAGAGAAGTTAAGCCTATCAGCGCAGATGGTACTGCAATTTTGTGGGAGAGTATGTCGCCGCCTTTATCTTATAAAACAACCCTTACTTTTAAGGGTTTTTTTATTTCTTCTTCTTAAGTGGAATTGAATATGTTAGAGTATAGTTGAAACCACTACCCCAGGTGTTTTCATCTGTAACTTTATTGAAACCTGGGATAAATAAATTATCAAAATTATCAGGCTTTTTTGTAGATAATAACTTATTTAACCTAAGGCTAAACCCTAGATAAATATTATTAAAAGTTTCAACTTTAACACCAGCTACAATCTCAAGCCAGCTTCCAGTTAAATTGTTATGATCAATAGTTTCATAATTATTTTCCACAAAGTTTGAGAAATATGCATCACTGTTCCTAATATTATAACTTTCAATTTTATTTGAAAAATTAGAAGATCCATATCTCAAACCTAAAAAAATTGCATTATCCATTCCAACCCAGTTATTAAACATATTATAGTCAAAACCAAAACGAAGGAAGTTACCATCCGATATAAAATTAATATTCTCGTCCTCTATTAATCTATCTATCAATCCATACTCTGCTGATAGATATAAATTTTCGGTTATCTGTAAATCCCCAACTATTTCATAATTCAAGTTATCTCCTTCAGATGAAGATTTAATAGGTTTAAAAATATCAAAACCTAATCTTATCTTATTGATATTCAGTAATTTATTTTTTTCGATTAAACTATCGTTTAACTGATTATCTACCTGTGAAAATACCATATGAATTGGTATGATTAGACTAGTAATAAATAAATATATTCGTATTTTCTTCATTAAAAATTGAGTCTTTTTCAATTGAAACCTCACGTATCCACCCAGATTCTTTTATGATTTCAGTTTCTGATTTTATTACAAAATTTGATTTAAATCCACAAGATCTATTTAAATATAAATGATTTGTTTGATGAAATATTTTTAATGTGTCTTTAATTTTATCATGTTCTAAAATATATCTAGTTTGATTTGAATTTACCTTTAATGGTAATTTAAGATAATCACCAGAGAACCCCTCGCTTAGAATTGAATCATTATTAATTCCCTTTATATAACTTAAACTTATCCCTGTTTGAATTCTACTTTTATAATTAACAAATCCAATTGTAACTCTATTAGTATTTTCTGAACCTTCGATACATATATCATCTTTTTCACAGCTTAAAAAAAATAATGTTAAAACCAGAAAAGGAAGGTGTTTGATCATTAGTTTAAATATCTTCAAAATTACTATATTTATAATAAATCATAATACTCTAAAATTGATAACTAAAACCTCAAAAGATTTAGACAAATTCCATCTAGATTTAGAGAAAAAGTATGGTGCCCACGACTATCATCCATTACCTGTTGTTCTAAAAAAAGGGGAGGGTGTATTCATGTGGGATGTAAATGGAAAAAAATATTATGATTTTCTATCAGCTTACTCTGCAGTAAATCAAGGCCATTGTCACCCTAAGCTTGTAGATTTAATTAAAAATCAAGCAGATACATTAACTCTTACATCAAGAGCATTTCATAACAATAAACTGGGTGAGTACATGGAATATGCAACTAAACTTTTTGGATTTGATCAACTATTACCAATGAATACTGGCGCCGAAGGTGTTGAAACATCAATTAAGCTATCAAGAAAATGGGGGTATCTAAAGAAAAATGTTGACGAAAATCAAGCTAAAATTATAGTATGTAATAACAACTTCC
This sequence comes from uncultured Bacteroidota bacterium, assembly GCA_902620455.1. GTDB lineage: Bacteria > Bacteroidota > Bacteroidia > Flavobacteriales > Flavobacteriaceae > Marisimplicoccus. Next base: position 98,493 of record CACNIG010000004.1, on the reverse strand, counting down.
ATGGAAGAACTACAACTGTGATTTCTTTTTCAACCGATCCTGGTTCAAAAGATTACTTTGGTCCTCATACCCCTGGCTTTATTCACATCCCTCATGGGGATACTGATGCTTTGGAAGATAAACTTAAAAAAGATAAAAATATTGTTGCTTTTCTTGTTGAACCAATACAAGGTGAGGCTGGAGTAAATGTTCCAGACTCTGATTATCTAAAAAATGTAAGACATTTATGTTCAAAATATAATGTTTTAATGATTGCAGATGAAATTCAAACTGGACTTGGTAGAACAGGATCGCTACTTGCATCATGTGGAAATTGTAATTGCAATTCATCATGTGAACAACAATCAACATATGTAAGACCTGATATTTTAATATTAGCTAAGGCTCTTAGTGGTGGAACTTATCCAATCTCTGCTGTCCTTTGTGACTCATACATAATGGAAGTAATTCAGCCAGGTCAACATGGAAGTACATTTGGTGGAAATCCTTTTGCTGCCAGTATTGCAAAAAAAGCACTAGAAATAATTATTGAAGAAAATCTCTCTCAAAATGCAAGGGCTTTAGGTGTAATTTTTAGAGATGAGATGAATAAATATATCAGTAATAGTAATATTGTTAGTCTTGTTAGAGGAAAAGGCTTATTAAATGCAATTGTAATTAATGATTCTCCTGATAGTAAAACTGCCTGGAATATTTGTCTGAAATTACGTGATAATGGCCTTTTAGCTAAACCAACTCATGGAAACGTTATTAGATTTGCACCTCCTTTAGTTATGACTGAGGATCAATTGTATGAATGCATTGATATTATAACTTCAACACTAAAAGAATTTGAGCCTAAATAAATGAATGTCTACTTTGATAATGCAGCCACAACAAAGGTAAGAGACGAAGTAATAGATGATATTTCAAATGTATTAAAAGATTGTTTTGGCAACCCCTCATCCACTCACTCTTTTGGAAGATCAGCTAAGTCATATATTGAGACATCAAGAAAGTCAATTGCAAAAATTATAAATTGTGATCCATCAGAAATAATATTTAATTCAGGTGGAACAGAATCTGATAATTCAATTCTAAAATGTGTAGTAAAAGATTTGGGGATAAAGCATATTATTTCATCAAAAATAGAGCATCATGCAGTAACACATACCCTAAATGATCTTGAATTACAGGGTGTTAATGTCCATTATGTTAAACTATCCAAAAATGGTAATATAGACATTGATAATCTAGAACATCTATTAAGTTTTAATGATGAGCCTAAACTAGTAACCTTGATGTATATAAATAATGAAATAGGAAATATTCTTGATATAAAAAGTGTATCAGATTTATGTCAAAAGTATAACTCACTTTTTCACACTGATGCAGTTCAGGCTGTAGGTCATTACAAGATTGATTTAAAATCTATTAAAATTGATTTTCTATCGTCAGCAGGCCATAAATTTCATGGTCCTAAAGGGGTAGGTTTTACCTACATAAATAAATTAACAAAAATAAAATCATTTATCTGTGGTGGTCCACAAGAAAGAGGGTTAAGAGCTGGAACTGAATCTGTTCATAATATTGTAGGAATGACAAAGGCTCTTGAAATAGCAGATAGAAATATGGAACAAGAAGCTAAATATGTTTTGTCAATAAAAGAATACATGATTAAAAGCTTAAGAAAATTGTTTCCTGATATTCATTTTAATGGAGAATCTGGAGATATTCAAAAAAGTACATATACTATTTTAAATGTTTGTTTTCCTATATCTAACGACAAAGCAGCTATGCTTGATTTTAACCTTGATTTAAAAGGTATCGCTTGTTCAAAGGGTAGTGCGTGTCAATCTGGTAGTTCAAAAGGTTCTCATGTTTTAAGTGAAATTCAAAGTGAGGATAAAAAAAAGTTTCCATCAGTTAGATTCTCATTTTCTTATGATAATAAAGTGAATGAAGTTGATTACCTTATTCAAACACTTAAAGAATTAATTAATACTTAATAGTATAAAGTTGCTCTATATACCCCTTTATTTCCAACACCATCTTGAAAATTGATAAGTAAGATGTTTTCACCCTTATTTATTATATTATCTGAAATCTTATGAAAAATTAAATTTAATTTAGGCTCATACTCAAATAGTGCCCATTTCCCATTTATAAAAGCATTGTAACTTTTAATGCCCGACATTTCATCTTTTAGTCTCAGCCTTATTGTTGATCTATTTGAAACATTTGAATTCTGCTTAAAATTGACTGGTTTAATTTCTGGTTTAATTGAATCTCTTGATATTGTATATTTTCCTAGTGATGAAGTTTTAACATAGATGTATGAATCATCTTTTCTTGAATTTATATATGTTATCTTCTTATCTTTTATTCTTCCAATGAATGACTGTCTCAATTCTAATGTATCTAATATTGCCTGAGGTAGCTTAATAATCATGGATTTTCTAAATGGATCTTTATCCTCTCCAAGGTCAAGTGTATCATTTCTATACGATATATTTAATAAAAGGTCATTATAGAATGTATTACTTTTTATTTCAATTACCGATGAATTTTTATTTATTTCATAATTCTGATTAGTCAATATCTCTATTCCATCATAAGATGTGATTTCATCGTTTCTGATAGTGCCTTTAATTCTAAAGTTTAAATAAGAGGAGTTGTTATTCCAATCTGAGACTCTTATAGATACGTGGCTGTTAGAATTTACTAGTGGATCTAATATACCATTAAAGTCATTATTCTTAAGAAAAGATAAATCTGCATTTTGTGGAGTATACACTTTCAAGACTCTCTTTCTATTCTTAATGGCTGAAATGTAGTCGTACATTATCTTTCTATAATGATTTTGACTAAATTTTATCCTATCCATTTTAAATGAATAAACCAAAATGGAATCAATCAATAAATCTACTTTGTAGACACCATTTTGGTTAAATAAACCTTTATACTGTATATCATAAATATCAATTCCAAGTCCTATTTTCTTGTTGTATTCAATATCATCAGTTGTGTAAGTTGAGTCATTTAATTTTCTAATTTCTTTCTTTTCAGGTAGATTACTTACTAATGTGTTTTCCTCGTCAATCAGATATAATCCTCTTATGATAGGCCTTTCTTTATCAAGATATTTATAATTAAACATTAGAGGATTAAGTGCATCTTGAGTATCAGTATCTCTTATTTCAAAATGAAGGTGTGGTGCGAATGATCCACCAGTATTACCTGAGTAACCTATTAATTCACCTCTTTTGACCTTTATTTCTCCCTTTTTGGGAAATTTTTTAATTGTACTTTTCTTTGATCTATATAATTCACCTCTTACATACTTATCTAGTTCAGCGCTAAAATCTTTTAAGTGTGCATAGACTGAAGTATATCCATTAGGATGGTCAATGTATATTACTTTTCCATACCCATAATTATTAACTTCAATTCTTGAAATATATCCTTCCTCAATACTAAAAATCTTCTGACCTTGAACCCCTCTGCTTTTGAAGTCAATCCCCGTATGAAATCTTGATCTATATTCTCCAAATGTTCCTGATAGATCAAAGGGTGCATCAATTGGAGAATGGAAATCAAATTCCTGGCTAAAGTTTTTGTTAAAGTTTAAAATAAAAAATGATGTAAATAAAATTCTAAGAAATAATTTCATCTGATTTCAAATTTAACTCAAGATTTTTATAAATTGAAATTATTAAATTAAATACAATTGGATTATTTAAAAATTCTTCAAGAAAAAATCAGTCTTCTTCTAAATAAGCTAGATGAAACCAAACTATTGAACAAGTCACTAGAATCAAAAAATGAGAATTTAATTAAAATCAATAAAGATCTCGAAACCAAAATTAAAATAATTCAGGCAAAAGAGAAACAACTTAAAATTGTATCAGCTATAAATAACGATGATAGTGATAAGCAATATTTTAAAAATAAAATTGATTATTTGATTAAGGAAATAGATTACTGCATTGAAAGAATATCCATATAAATATTATGGAGGAGAATATTAAAATTAAATTAAATATTGGTGATAGAATTTATCCCCTTACAGTTCAAAGATCTCAAGAGTTTTATTTTCGTGAAGCTGCAAAGATTATTGAAAAAACAATTAAAAATTTAGAACAAAACTATTCAGTTAGAGATAAACAAGATCTTCTTGCTATGTGCTGTATCCAATTTGCAGCAAAAAATCTTCAAAATAAGTCAAAATCTATTGATTCTGAGAGTGAAGTTGAAAAAATGATCTTAAAAATGATTGATGATATTGATAAATCCATTTAAATTCTTAAATTTATGATAACCTGTATTAGTGATTCTTGGTAAACTCAACGAGTATTAATTAAGAAAGGTGAGTTTAAATGCTAAAGCAAGCTATCTTGAATAGATCCTTGAATATTTAATTAGCCTTAATCCTGTTTTTTGGAGTTTACGCAATACTCACTCTAATACAGGTTTGTTATTTTATCAGGTAAGAAGATTGCCGTCTTCATCCCAAACAGCAGTTTCATTTCTTTTAGATTGATCAACACACTTTGCGATCCACTCTTCATCATATGACACATCATGATCTTTTAGGACATCTTCAGGAACTCCGTCCCATACATTAGGTATGTTTCCCTTATATCCAAGATCTCGCATTCCAACCTCTGATGTAAACCATCCAGTTACAACCATATATCTGTAGGTAGCAAAGAAACTTGCAGCTTCCTTAAAGTCTTCCTCAATGCCATCGTTGTATGAAATAATATCGAAGATTGACTTGATCTGATCATCTGAGCAATCAGTTAATTTATTATTAAATTTATTTTCAAATAGGTTATTTAAGACTATTAGTCCTTTTCTCAACACATTTTCTCCATAGTTATTGTGTGCTGGAGTACTCCAGTCTTTTGCAATAAACTCAATCATTTCAACAACACCAGCGTCATTAATATTTCCGAATTCATTAGGAGGAATAATTATATTTGCTATTCTTTCAATTGTTCTTAACTCTGAATTGTTAAAAAATTGAGCATTAAGAAACTTCTTATCTCTATCTTTTTCATAGGGAGTTCTACCATATCTATACTCCCATATTTTTTCTGAAACATTTTCATTTAATGGAGATATACAGCCTTCTAATGTTAGTGAGGCACCTATGCTACTCAAAATAATTGTTTTAATACTGTCCCTTCTTTTCATTATAAATTCTGTCTTTTTAGTTCTGAAATTATGTGGTCTGATGTTCGCCATGCTAAAGCCATAATAGTCCATGTTGGATTTTTATCTCCTTTGAATACAAATGGACCAGCATCTACAACATATACATTATCAACATCATGGAGACGTTCATATTTATTAACTACAGATGTGTTTGGATTATTACCCATTCTTGTTGTTCCAACCTCATGAATAATTGATCCAGGCGTAGAAATTCCGTAATTCTGGTCTTTACCAGGTTTATCTCCTATCATTATACCGTTCATATTGTGAGCCAATTCTTCGTAGATATCTTGAGCATGTTTGGCTTGATTATATTCTGTATCAGCCCATTTATAATTAAATTTTAATACAGGGATTCCATACTTATCTTTTTTATTACCATCTATTTCGCAATAGTTGTTAATATCTGGAATAGCACCACCTCTTGATTCGAGAGCAATTGTTGAACCCCAATACTTCTTAACATCCTTTCTAATCTGTTCACCGTAACCACCAACTCTTAATCCAAAAAACTTATTAAAATCATTAGGTATATAACCACCTATACCAAACTGTGGCATCCCTAAATTTCTATATGAAGTTTCAATATGATATCCAATTGGAAAATCCAGTTTTTTATCATGCAGCCACCATGGAGTGTATACATGAGCACCACCAACCCCATCCTCATTGTAGGTTTTCCTATTCATTAACTCAGGTACAAATATCTGTTTTGATGTCCCAACGGTGTCCTGTAGATATTTTCCAATTAAACCGCTACTGTTTCCAAGTCCATTTGGATGCTCATTACTCTTCGAATTTAGTAAGATTCTTGCACTACTACAGGATGATGCACCTAGAACTACCACTTTAGATTTTATGGAGTATTCTTTACCGTTCTTCTTATTAATAAAAGAAACGCCAGTTGCAATACCATTATTATCCGTGTTCACTTTTCTTACCATTGAATCAGTATAAAGATCAACAAGCCCTCCCTTTAATGAAGGAATAACTAGACTTGAACTTGAGGAGAAACATGCATATACAGAACATGATCGTTCACATTGACCACAAAACATACATATTCCTCTTTGGTTGTTTATCCTCTTTGTAAGAACGGATAATCTAGAAGGTATTACATTTATTCCGGATTTTTTTGCACCCTTTATATAATACAACTCATGTAATCTAGGCTTAGGCGGTGGTAGAAAAAATCCGTCTGGATCATTTGGAAGGTTTTCTTTAGTCCCAAAAACACCAATTAATTTGTCAAGTTTATCGTAATATGGTTTAATATCTTCATAAGTTATTGGCCAATTTTCATCTAAATCATAAAAATCTTTGCATTTAAAATCTTTTGGGCCAAGTCTCGATGCAATTCTTCCCCAGTGATTTGTCCTACCACCTAACATCCTCGATCTCCACCACATAAAGTCAGTATCTTCTACAGATGAGTATGGCTCACCATCAACTTTCCAGTCTCCATATGACATATGAAAGTCTCCAAATCTTCTTGTTACAGATGATCCTCTTCTTGGAGATGCCCAGGTTGGTTTAAATTGAGTTTGTTGTTCAGGGTCTGCTGGGTCAAAATAAGGCCCTGCTTCAATAAGAGCAACCTTAAGTCCTGCATCAGTTAAAATTTTAGTAGTTATTCCTCCAGCTGCTCCAGAACCAACAATAATTACATCATACTTTTCTTTAGACTTCTTAATTTCCATAAACCACTTAAATTTATTAAAAACAATTATATTTAAATAGAGTTAGCAATAAACATTTCTTATGTTAAATATCAATATAATTATTTACTAATAAAAATTAGACACTCTTATTTATAGTAGTCAAATTATGATAATCGAAATATGTACAACAAGCTTAAGTTCAATTGTGAATGCTCAAGATGCTGGCGCAAATAGAGTAGAGTTGTGCGAAAATTATCATCTTGGAGGCGTTACTCCAAATATTGAATTTTTTGAAAAATCTTTGGAAGTATCAAAAATTCCAATTAATGTCTTAATTAGGCCAAGAGGTGGAGATTTTATTTTCAATAATATAGAACTTGATATTATGTTTGAATCAATTCAAAAATTTAAAAATTATAATATTAGTGGCTTTGTTATAGGATTTCTAGATAATAAAAAAAAATTAAGCAACACTTTATTAAGTGAATTTAGAAGCGCAACTAATGGATATGAATTAACCTTTCATAGAGCTTTTGACTATTTATTGGAGCAAGAAACATCATTAGAAAAATTAATTGAGAATAAATTTGATAGAATACTTTGTTCTGGTAGTAAAATAAACTCAGAAAAAGGTTTAAAAAATCTTAAATACCTAAATACCTTAGCTCCAGATAAAATTACAATTATGCCTGGTGGAGGCATAAATACAAAGAATTTTAAATTATTTAAAAATGCAGGTTTTAATGAAATCCACCTTTCTGCGATTGATAAGAGAATCTCATTAGATTCTAATTATGACATTATTAAGGAAATTATAGAGATGAGTAAATAATATTATATTATTTTTGAAAAAAATTTTATGGCTTTTGATATTAATGTTATAAAGACTGTTTACGCAAAGATGTCTTCTAAGATTGATAATGCAAGAAAAATTGTTGGTAGACCTTTAACTTATTCAGAAAAAATTTTATACTCTCATCTTTGGGATGAATCATCAAAGACAGTTTTTAAAAGAGGTGAAGATTATGTCGATTTTGGTCCAGACCGTGTTACATGCCAAGATGCTACTGCTCAGATGGCACTTCTTCAATTTATGCAAGCTGGAAAGGATAAAGTAGCAGTTCCAACAACTGTACATTGTGATCATTTAATTTTAGCTCAATCAGGTGCCCAAAAAGATCTTAAGAATGCCAATAAAGTTAGTTCAGAAGTATTTAATTTTTTAGAGTCTGTATCAAGAAAATATGGTATTGGGTTTTGGAAACCAGGAGCAGGAATCATTCATCAAGTTATTCTAGAAAATTACGCTTTTCCTGGAGGCATGATGATTGGTACTGATTCACATACCGTAAATGCTGGTGGATTAGGGATGGTTGCCATAGGTGTGGGAGGAGCAGATGCAGTTGATGTTATGGCAGGAATGCCATGGGAGTTAAAATTTCCAAAATTAATTGGTATAAAACTAACTGGTAAATTAAATGGTTGGGCTTCAGCTAAAGACGTAATTTTAAAAGTTGCAGGAATTTTAACTGTTAAAGGTGGAACAGGATATATACTTGAATATTTCGGAGATGGCGCTGAATCTCTCTCATGTACCGGAAAAGGTACAATCTGTAATATGGGTGCTGAAGTTGGGGCAACCACATCAATATTTGCATATGATGAATCAATGGAAAGATATTTAAAATCTACTGAAAGAGAAGATGTTGTTAACGCTGCTTCAAATGTTAAAGATGATCTTAAAGCAGACCAAGAAGTATATGATAATCCTGAAAAATATTTCGATGAAGTTATTGAAATTGATTTGAATACGCTAATACCACATATTAATGGACCGTTTACTCCTGATCTTGCAACACCGGTAAATGAGATGAAAGACAAAGCCAAGTCAGAAGGCTGGCCAACTGATATAAAATGGGGTCTTATTGGGTCCTGTACAAACTCATCATATGAGGATCTTTCAAGAGCTGCATCTATTGCCAAACAAGCTTTAGAAAAGAATATTAAGATAAAATCTAAATTAGGAATAAATCCTGGTTCAGAGCAGGTAAGATATACAGCTGAAAGAGATGGTATAATTGAGCTTTTTGAAAAACTTGAATCAAAAATATTTACTAATGCCTGTGGACCTTGTATAGGTCAATGGAATAGGGAAGGTGAGGATAATACTGAGAAAAATTCAATTATTCATTCTTTTAATAGAAATTTTGCTAAAAGAGCAGATGGTAACCCCAATACTCATGCCTTTGTTACTTCACCAGAAATGGTAATGGCTGTTGCCTTATCTGGAAATCTTGATTTTAATCCAATTACTGATAATCTAATATCCGAGAATGGTGATAAAGTAGTTTTAGATCCTCCATTTGGTGACGAATTACCCTCAAATGGTTTTGATTGTGAAGACAATGGATATATTGAGCCACCAATTGACGGATCTGATATTCAAATAAAAATAGATCCAGATTCAAAAAGATTACAAATATTGGAAGCATTTAGTCCATGGGATGGAAAAAATATCTATAATGTAAAACTTTTGATTAAGGCTCATGGTAAATGTACAACAGATCATATTTCAATGGCTGGTCCATGGTTAAGGTTTAGAGGACATTTAGATAACATTTCTGATAATTGCTTAATAGGGGCGGTTAATAGTTTTAACATGAAGACAAATTTTGTTAAAAATCAAATTACAGGAGAATATGGCCCGGTTCCTGAAACTCAAAGATTTTATAAAAAAAATAAAATAGATACTATCGTTGTTGGAGATCATAATTATGGTGAGGGTTCTTCAAGAGAACATGCGGCTATGGAGCCGAGACACCTAGGGATTAAAGCAGTAATTGTAAAGTCTTTTGCAAGGATTCATGAAACAAATTTAAAGAAACAAGGGATGTTAGCTTTGACTTTTAATGACGAAAATGATTATGATAAAATTCATGAAGATGATACATTTAACTTTATAGATTTAGAATCTTTTTCACCAAATAAATCTATTTCATTAGAGATAATACATTCAAATAATTCCAAAGAAATTATTAAATTGAGTCACACCTTTAATGCACAGCAAATAGAATGGTATAAAAATGGTTCTGCATTAAACCTAATTAAAGCAAACAATCTATGATAAAAGACCTCAAATATTTAATGTCATATTCAATTGCTCTTTTTGCATTTATTGGTATTTCATTGGGTGGTTTTTATAATTACCTTGCAGTTGTTTTTACATTTGTTTTTATTCCTGTTCTTGAAATAATTGTCAAGAAAAGTGACGAAAAGTATACAGATGAAGAAAAGAAAAATAGAAATCTTGATCCTTTTTTTGATTTACTACTATATCTAAATATTCCTATTGTATTTGGTATATTCTTCTTCTCACTTGAAAAACTTGCACTTACCTCTTCAGTATATGATATTATTGGAATAATTCTATCAGCAAGCATTGTTATGGCTACTAATGGGATTAATGTTGGTCATGAACTGGGTCATAGAAAGTCATTAATAGCAAGAACTTGTTCTAAACTTTTGTATCTCCCTTGTCAGTACATGCATTTTTACATAGAACACAATTTTGGACACCATATAAATGTTGCAACTCCGGAGGATCCTGCGACAGCTAGATATAAACAAACAGTATATAGTTTTTGGATAACATCTGTTATCAGAACATATGTAAGCGCATGGCAAATTCAGCTGAAGCTTCTAAAAGTTTCCAAAAGGAGCTTCTTTTCAATTAAAAATGATATGGTTTTTTATACATTTTTTCAATTATTATTTTTAGTTTTTATTTATTATAATTTTGGATTATATCTGACTCTTTTATCTATTTTAATGTCTGTTGTATCATTTTTATTTTTAGAAACAATAAATTATGTAGAACATTATGGTCTTTTAAGAAAAAAAGAGCCTAGTGGAAGATACGAAAGAGTTAAACCACATCATTCTTGGAATTCAAACCATACAATTGGTAGAATTGTGTTATACGAGCTAACCAGACATAGTGATCATCACTTCAAATCTTCTAAGAAATATCAGATATTAGAATCATTGGATGAATGTCCTCATTTGCCTCATGGGTATCCAACTTCGATATTATTATCACTTATCCCTCCTTTATGGTTTAGTATTATGAACCCACTAGTTAGAACCCACATGGGTTATTCTGACTAATTATGATCTTTACTGCAATCATGCAAAATATGGGGAAGATTAGGTTCACTATTTCCAACTATATAATCTTCATACCAACTACAATCAAGATATCTTAATCCGTCAAACTTTTTTTCAAAAAATCTATTTTTTGATTCTATAAAGCCATTATATGAACTGGCAAAAGGAGAGGAAGGATGCATTATATCATCAGGATTTGAACTATGTGCATATCTTAGAACATCATGTCCAAATTCATGATACATTAAACCTAATTTTTGCCAAATATTTATGTCATTCCAATATCTAAATGCAATACCAACTCTAACTCTTGAATCATCACAAGAAGTTGCTGCATATGCCCCATAATCTAGAACTTCACCAGATGCAAAAAGTGCATCTGACTCATACTCATAAAAAATATCTACATCAGTATTAAGTTCGTCATAGTCTGGGTTAGAACTCATTGAGCATTTGGCATCTGCTACAAAAATATCCCAAAAGGCATATAAATCATCTGAGTCAAAGTTTGGATCAGTCACCTTGCTGTAATCAATACAACTAAATAAAATTTCCTCAAGTATTTCTTCATAAACAAGTGAGTTTTTTGAACAACAAGTAAATATTAAAGAAATTAAAATTGAGATTATTAACTGTCGGTAGGACATGGGATGTATTTAATTCCAGGGAAAGATCTTTTAAACATTCTATCTTTAGCTTCAATAAAATCATTAATATTTATATCACCTCTTGTGCTAGCAGGGTACATGATATCTGCAGGATCAGTACTATGTTCATATTTATACACATCATGTCCAAATTCATGATACATTATCCAAATTCTTTGAAGAAGATTCTTTTCTGTCCATTCGTTGTAAAGAACTCCAACATTAACAAAACTATCATTACAATATCCTGAAAAAGTAGAATAAGCAATATGATCTGGAGTAACACCGGAAGCAATTTGAGCTACAGATCTGTACTCAAAAAATATGTTAGGTTGTGGATTTCTTTCTCCATAATCAGGACCACCTCTTGTACACTTTACATCATCAACAAATTTGTACCAATACTGCATTAAGTCATCTTGATTAGTATTCTGTGGATCCAAAAGCTCACTGTATGTAACGCAACTATAAATCTGCTCAATCTCTTCCTCTATAATCTCAATTTCTGCTTCTGAGTTATCAGATTTAGAACAAGCTAAAGTCAGTAGAAAAAACAAAAGATATATATTAATTTTTTTCATAATATTTTTGTAGCGAGAGGGAGATTTGAACTCCCGACCTCCGGGTTATGAATCCGACGCTCTCACCAACTGAGCTACCTCGCCAAATTAAGAATTGCAAATATATAAAACAAATCTCAAGAAATAATTGCTAAAAAACTCTTTATTGACGCAAATACTAACTTTTTTTAATATATTGGAAAATATATGGGTAAAAAAAAAGAATTTGTTATTGAGTATGATTTTCAGTCATCCCCACAGCTTTTATTTCAATATCTTTCAACACCTTCAGGTTTGTCAGAATGGTTTTCTGATGATGTAAATTATAGAGGCGAAAAGTATACATTTTTTTGGGGAGAGTCTGAAGAGTATGCAAGAGTATTATCAAAGAAAATTAATGAAAAAATTAGATTTCAATGGATTACCGAAGAAGATGATGAAGAAGACTATTTTTTCGAATTTAAGATTCAGATGGACGAAATAACAAAGGATGTATCACTTATAATTACTGATTTTTCTGAAGAAGATGAACTTGAAGAAGCAAAGCTTCTGTGGGATAGTCTAGTATCCGATTTAAAGCAAGTTTTGGGCTCAACCTAATTCAGTGTTATATCATCAGGGGAATTTGACCATAAAACATATTTATCTCCTAAATTTTTTATTAAGTTATTCCAACTGTTTTTTTCTTTAAACTTAAATACATCATCTTCCTTTTTGTCATTTACAATCCAGCTATTATTTTCTATTTCGTTGTCTAATTGGTCTCTACCCCATCCAGAGTATCCCTGAAATAATATAAAATCATTTATACCTACTTTGTTTTCCTCAATAAGATTGAAAAGAAACTCGATATTATTTCCCCAATATATATTGTCGTAAATATTTAAAATTTCGAAGTATTCCTTCTTACTTCTTAATAAAAAGTAATGATCGGATGAAACAGGACCTCCGTAATTAAGTCCAATTTTTATTTTTTTTGAGGTGTCAATTTCCTTGTACATGAAAAGATCTGAGGGTCTATTTAATATAAATCCAGTAATACCCTCATCTGTTTGATCAACAATTAATATGATCGATTTATAGAAAATCATATCAGTTAATAGTCCAGGTGATGAAATAAGTAATTTTCCTTTCATTCTAAAAAAAAAAGAGCTTCACAGGGAAGCTCCTTTTAGACATTTAATTTAAATGAATTTAAAACTTAGTTTACTGTACTTGAAAGTTCAGCTCCAGCTTTAAATTTAACAACTTTTTTTGCAGGGATTTTAATAGTTGCTCCAGTTTGTGGATTTCTTCCATCTCGGGCAGCTCTTTGAGAAACTGACCAAGATCCAAATCCAACTAGTGAAACTCTTCCACCACCTTTTAAAGTTGAACTAACACTCCCTAGAAATGCTTCTAGAGCCATTTTCGCTGATGCTTTAGATATGCCAGCGTGAGCTGCCATTGCATCAATTAATTCTGATTTGTTCATATCACTTAATTTTAATGTTTGAACTAAAATACGTGATTATATGTAAGTCCAATGAAATAAGGGTCTAAAAAGAGAAATTTGTTAATAAATAGGTATGTTTTGTTGATAATCTGACTATTTTAATCAGTAAACGTAGGAATTTTCATAAATTTTTAACCCATTTATCAATTCTTTTGCACTCATAGCTTTTCTATTTTCTAACTGAATATAAGTACAATTAATAAAATCAACTCCGTTATCTATATGTATTTCTCCATTATTGATTAAAAATTTACCAACCTTTTTTGTAGATAAGCTATTAGACTTCTTTGCTTCAAGAATTTTCATCCTTATCTCATTATCACCGTTTTTTAATACAGTCCATGCACCAGGTTTTGGAGACAGCCCTCTAATCATACCAATTATTTCTTTTTGAGATTTATTCCAATCAATTCTCGTATTTACTTTTGATAATTTTGGTGCTATTTTTAAACTTTCATCAAAATCTTGCTTAGATGCTTTTAGGCTTTTAGATAACACCCCTTTAATAGTTTTGATTAATAATCTTGATCCAACTGAGGATAATTTAATGTATAAAGAACCAAAATTGTCCTTATCTGATATATTAACTTCTTCTTTGAGCAATATATCTCCTTGGTCAATTTTTTCGTTAATAAAGAAAGTAGTGACCCCTGTTTTCGCTTCATTGTTAATTAGACACCAGTTTATTGGTGCAGCACCTCTGTAATTTGGTAATAATGAAGCATGAAGATTAATTGTTCCATATTTTGGAATAGAAAATATTTCAGCTGGAAGTTTTCTAAATGCCACAACAATAATTATATCTGGATTAATTTCTTTTATTTTATTAATAAATTCTTTGTCATTAAGATTATCAGGTTGAAGAATTTGAATATTATTTTTTTCAGCATAATTCTTAACTTCACTCTTGGTAATTTTTTGACCTCTCCCAGATTTTTTATCTGGAGATGTAACGACACAATTAACTGTATAATTTAAATTGATTTCGTGGAGAGAGTCCACTGCAAACTTAGGTGTGCCAAAAAAAATCAGTTTTAAATCATTCATGGTAAGTTATTCAAAATAAATTTAACTCTCTCTTTGATACTAAAATTAGGAACCTTAATCATATTTATTTGTGATTCTCTGTATACCTTTACAATAAAAGGACTAATTTTTTCAGCATCACTAAAATCTTCAATTCTATTTTCATCTTTTTTATATATTTCTTTCCATGGTTCAAATAAAAAGATTAAGTCATAATTATATTTAAATGGTACTTTATCCCAATATTTTGTAGACTTGCCTATTGAATTTAGATAAGCAGTAATTTCATGAATACCTCTATCATAGAAAACTACACTCTCCTTACAATTCATAAGATTTGCAGATTCAAAATCATGTTTTCTTTTATCAAAAATATTTTCACTTATTTTAATTGGATCTGTCTTAAAATCTGATCCCTTAAGTTTGAATTTATTAAAAATCTCTCTAGCAGCTTCTTCAAAGCAATAGAATCTTTCTTTTTTTAATGCATTTATTACACTGGTCTTTCCTGTTCCAGGACCACCAGCAAGAACAATTCTTTTATTTATTTTTTTTTGTGACAACACTCAGCTAAGGATTATTATATTTGCATACTGTTTACAAAATTAATTTCATTGTCAAATAAAAAAACTAAATCTGAAGATTTTTATTCAAGATTTGAGGAACAACTCAAAGAATCTCAATCATGGCCTGGTTCTTACCTATTTAAATTTATTCTTAAAAACCAAGCAGGTGAATTAGAAATATTAAAATCAATATTAAAAAATCATAAAGGTAATCTTTCACAAAAATCTTCAACTAATGATAAATTTATAAGTGTAACATTTGAATATCTTGCGTCTTCCCCATCAGATGTCATAAGAATCTACAAAGAAGCAAGTGTTATTGATGACATAATAAGCCTCTAGATTGGTAATTAATTTATTAAATTGCATGAATATGAACACGTTAGAATACAATACAAAAAGAACTAAGCTTATAATCCCTGAATATGGAAGGCATATTCATCAGATGATTGATCAAGCTGTAGCACAAAAAGACAAAGAGGAAAGAAATAAGATGGCTAAAGCCATAATAGGTGTCATGGGTAATTTAAATCCACATTTAAGAGATGTTCCTGATTTTCAGCACAAATTATGGGCTCAACTATTTATTATGTCAAATTTTGAGCTGGATGTTGATAGTCCTTTTGAAAAACCATCAAAAGAACTTTATGTCAATAGCAAACCTAACAAGCTTGAATATCCTCAAAGCTATCCTAAGTACAGGTTCTATGGAAATAATATTAAAAAGATGATTGATATTGCATTAGAGTGGGAAGATGGAGAATTAAAGGATAAGCTAGTTGCAAACATTGCAAATCATATGAAAAAATGTTTCCTAAATTGGAATAAAGATTCTGTTGATGATAAAGTGATTTTTGATCATTTAGCAGATCTATCCAATGGAGCTTTAGAGGTTCCTGAGTCAAAGCTTCCATTAACAGACTCAAGTGAGTTCCTTAAAAACAAAATAAAGACAAATAATAATTACAAGACAAATAAGACAAACAATAAAAATCGTAAAAAGTCTAAAAGAAGATATTAATGTCTAGTTTAAGAGTAAAAGGTGGAGTACAGTTGTCTGGTGAAATAACACCCCAAGGTGCAAAAAATGAAGCACTTCAGGTTATCTGTGCTACATTACTATCAGATAGTGATATAATTATTTCAAACATTCCCAATATTATTGATGTCGTTAAACTAATTGATATATTAAAAAGTTTAGGGGTTGAGGTAAATGAGCTAGAAAAAGGAAAATATTCTTTTAACTCACAAAAAATTGATCTGAAATATTTTCAAAGTCAAAATTTTATTAATGATGCAAAGAAATTAAGAGGATCAATTATGTTAGTAGGCCCACTTCTTGCCAGGTTTGGCTTAGCATCAATTCCAAGGCCTGGTGGTGATAAAATTGGTAGGAGAAGATTGGATACACACTTTATAAATCTTCAAAAACTTGGCGCAAAACTTGATTATAACTCAGAAAATAAAATGTATTCAGTTACTTCAAGGAATCCTCTTAAAGGAACAAATATTTTACTTGATGAAGCGTCAGTTACCGGAACTGCAAATATTTTGATGGCCTCAGTTCTTGCAAAAGGACAAACAACAATTTACAACGCAGCATGCGAACCATACATCCAACAGCTTTGTTTATTGTTAAATAAAATGGGTGCAAATATTCAGGGTATCGGTTCTAATTTTTTAAAAATTAATGGAGTTACATCATTAAGTGGTGCGGAACATGAAATACTTCCAGATATGATTGAAATCGGAAGCTGGATTGGTTTAGCTGCAATGACAAGAAGTAAATTAAAAATTAAGAATGTATCATGGGATAATTTAGGTCAAATTCCAGATGTTTTTAGAAAACTTGGAATTACAATTAATAGGGAAGGTGATGATATTTTAATTCCTGAACACACTAATGGATATTCAGTAACAAATTATATAGATGGTTCTATACTTACTATTTCAGATGCTCCTTGGCCAGGATTTAGTCCTGATCTTATATCAGTTATCCTTGTTGTTGCTACACAAGCTAATGGAAGCACATTAATACATCAAAAAATGTTTGAGAGTAGATTATTCTTTGTAGACAAATTAATTGATATGGGTGCAAAAATAATTTTATGTGATCCTCATAGAGCATCTATTATTGGACATAACTTTAAATCCACTTTAAAACCTACAACAATGACATCACCAGATATTAGAGCAGGTATTGCATTATTAATTGCTGCACTTTCTGCACCTGGAGAAAGTATTATCCAGAATGTTGAACAAATAGATAGGGGCTATGAAAATATCGTGGAAAGGTTAAAATCTATTGGTGCAGATATAGATAGGGTATAGTACTATCTCTTAGAGATTTTATTGTTTGAGATATTTCTTTGTAGTTTACATTTGAATCTATCTACACTGTTCTCCCTTAATTTTGAATGTTTTGTCTTTCTTCCGCTAACTCTTTCTCTCCACAATTTAAAGCTGCTTTTCTTTAAATTATTTCTCATTATAGAAATTAACTCTTTCTCATTTATATTAAACTGATTAAATATTGCCTCAAATGGAGTTCTATCTTCCCAGGCCATTTCAATTATTCTGTCAATTTCCTCTAAGCTTTTACTTTTCATTATCAATTTTTTCTAAAAATTTTTCTGCATTTATAATATGGTTCTCTTTTTTTTCAGAACTCATTTTATCAAAAGTATTTACAAGCATCCTGAGTCTTGGATTTTTTATAAAAAAATCTCTTTGCTTATCCATAAATCTCCAAAATAAGCCGTCCCATACAATATCCCAATCACCTTTTTTATAATCACTCATTTTATAAACATAATTACTACTACTTATATATGGCTTTGTTGACATCAAACCACCATCAGCAAATTGGCTCATTCCATAGACATTTGGGACCATTACCCAGTCATAGGAGTCAATAAATAATTCCATGAACCATATGTAAACCTCATCAGGGTCAAACTCACATAGTAACATAAAGTTTCCTAGTATCATAAGTCTTTCAATATGATGCAAGTAACCAGTTTTGAGAACTTTTTTAATGGAATTATCAATTGGTTCTATTCCTGTTTCACCGGTGTAAAAAGATCTTGGAATCTTTCTTTTAAATCCCCAATAATTCAGAGTCCTTTCATAACTTCCCTTAGCTTTATAAATACCTCTAATGAATTCTCTCCAGCCTATTATCTGCCTTATGAAACCCTCGGTTGAGTTAATTGAAATGTTATTCTTTTTAGAAAAATCTACTGATTTACTTATAACATGTTTTGGGCTTAGAAGACCAACATTCATTAGTGGACTTAGTATGCTATGATTCAATGTAGTTTCATCTTTCACTATAGCATCTTCATAGTCACCAAACATCATAAATCTATTTTCTAAAAAATCATCAAACCATTTCTCAGATTCATCAAAAGTAATTGGATAATTAAACAAACCCATTTTACCATAGTTTTCTTTGAAGTATTTATTTGTGTATATGTGAGAATCGTTGATATATCTAGTTTCTTTTGGAATATAAATTTTAGGAGGAATCTCATCTTTTGGATATTTCTTTCTGTTTAATATATCATATGTCCACTCACCACCTTCTGGTCTTCCATCAGAATCAATAAGTATATTTCTTTTTTTTCTTTCAGACTTATAAAAAGAAGTTTGAAAAAACTTTTTTTTGGATTCTTTAAAAAAATCTTCAAGGTCATCATTGGTGTTTAAAAAGTGAGGAGACTCATGAACTAAAAGATCTATATTGTGTTCATTGCATTTTCTCTTAATTCTTTTATTCAACAGGTAATCAACAGGATCGTACATTTCAATAAGATTGAATCCTTGAGATTTCAACATATCTAATAAGTATAAAATATTAGACTCATTATCATTTGAATCTATGTATGAGACCCTGACACCTTGACTTTTCAAATAATCCTCATAGAATTTCATAGTTGACCTATGAAATGATATCTTCTGTTTATGAAATTTATATTGTTTAAAAAATAGATATTCTTCAACTAAGAAAATATGATTATTAGTACTAATTAAATTACTATCCCTGAAAAGCTGATTTGGAAAAACTAGGCAACACTTATTAATCATCTAACCAAGTTTTTTCGTATAATTTATTAGGGTCATATCTTTCAGATTGAAGTCTTGGATTAAATTTTCTAAATGGCATTGAATCGTTTCCTATACCTGCGTTATATAGCCAATTTCCGTAATTGCTGTGAACATCATAGTCTATTAGCATTGACTCAAAGTACTCAGCACCAATTCTCCAATCAATTTTCAACTCTTTAGTTAAATAATTTGCAACATTTTGCCTACCTCTATTTGACATAAACCCTGTCTCAAGAAGTTCAATCATATTTGCATTTACAAATGGTTCATTTGTTTTACCGTTTATCCAATTTGACAATATCTCCGTGTCTGTCAACCACTCTTTATTATCACCGTATATTCCATCTTTACTAAAAAACTTGTCTTTATGTTGCATTGAAACATACTTAAAAAAATCTCTCCAAATAAGCTCAAAGTATAACCAATATGTAGAATCATTTTTATCTACTTCTAATTCATATTTTTTCAACTGGTTGTAAATGTATTTTGCAGAAACTGATCCATTCGCTAACCATGGTGAAAATTTTGAACTGTAATTTTCTCCGATTAGTCCATTTCTAGTTGACTTATAATTTGACACATTTTTTGTATTAAAGAAGTAATCATCAATTCTTTTTTTACCATTAATCTCTCCACCATTAAACTTAAATACAGAGTTTCTATGCACCTCAAAAAGGTCAAACCCTAAATCCGACAGTGATGGTACTGAGTAGTCAATTGCAATTTTATTATCATTATTTAATGGTTTTGGTATTGGTAAAATATTATCAACAGATAAATACTTTTCACATTTTTTTCTAAAATTAGAAAAACCTCTAGGGATATTATCATATAAAGTTTTTACATCCTTGGGTGAATATAGAAACTGATCAAAATCTTTAACAAGTTCAATGTCTTTAGGAAAATATGATTCTTCTAAAAGTTCATCTCTTGTCCATTCTGTTTGAAGAAAGACTTTTTCTATTTCATATTGTTTAATTATCCCGGGAATTGATTTATCAAGATAATCATGATTTATAATTAAAGATATGTTTAGTTTTTCAAGTTGGTTTTTTAATTCTTTTACCGATTCTAGATAAAATTTTACTCTAAATTTCTCTGTTTTTTTAAATCCATACTTTGTAGAAATAAAATTTCTGGGGTCAATATTTATGAACCCAATAATTTTATCTGAACTATTTATTGCGTTGGTTAATGAACTATTGTCTTCAACCCTCAAATTGTTTCTAAACCATACTAAACTATTTATCTTTTGCTTCTGCATAATTTGCTACAGTATTTAACTTCATCCCAATTTTTCTGCCACTTTTTTCTCCATGAGAATTCAAGACCACATATGATACATTTTTTTGTTGGTAAATTTTCTTTTTTGACTCCTCTCATTAATTAGTTTTAAGTGAACTGATTCCTCCATCAAATGGAATTATTTGACCAGTCATCCATTTACTTTTTTCACTTAATAAAAAATTAACCATTTCAGATATATCTTGAGCTGAACCAATCTCTTTCATTGGATGCCTATTTTTAGCGTTATCCTTTTTTGAATCAGAGTTTAGAAATTTTTCTGCCATTGGAGTGTCAAGTATAGATGGTGCAATAGCATTCACTCTTATTTTTGGGGCAAACTCGGCTGCAAGAGATCGAGTCAAACCTTCAATAGCACCCTTAGAGGCAGAAACTGAGCTATGAAAAGGCATTCCTAACTTAACTGCGACTGTACTAAACATTACAATACTTGGATTATCAGCAGACTGAAGTCGAGGTAAAACTTTTTGAAGTATTTTGACACAACCCATTACATTAATATTAAAATCATCCATAAATGTAGATGGCTTAATGCCTTTAAATGGTCTAAGATTTATAGTACCTGGTAAGTAGACGAAACCATCAATTTGATCAGGTAACCAATCCAATTCAAATTCTTCATCCAAGTTAAGTACGTTAGAGTTAATCTCTGTACCATTAAAGATTTCTGTATTTCTAGTAGATATAAATACGTTATTATTATCTACAAGTTTTTTTGAAAGTTCATAACCAATTCCTGTCGAACCTCCTATTAAAAGTATATTTTTCATTTATTTGTGATCTCCAAAGATTTTTATTAATTCTTGCTTTCTGTATTTAAAAATACTGTTCAATTTAGAATTAATAAATAGGAAATTAATTAGTATTCCAAATGGACCTAATGGTATCTTGTAATGAATTACATCTTCAATTAATACACCATTTTCAATTTCTGTAAGAAAATGTTTGTGATGCCAGAAGCTGTAAGGACCAAATCTTTGTTCATCAATAAAAAACTCTTTGTCTTTAACTTGAGTAATCTCGGTGACCCAATTAATTTTTACACCAAGCAATGGTTTAACAGTATACTGTATTATTTGACCAGGGTAGGCTTTCTTTCTGTCCCAATCAGTTATATTGAAATCCATAGATTTGGGTGTTATTAATTCCAAATTGTTGGGCGATGATAAAAAATCCCATGCTTCATTCAAACTAATAGGTAGCTTTTGTGAATATTTTAACTTAAAGATTTTCATTTATAATTTTAATAATTTGATTTGTTGTTTGAGGTACAGGTAACCCTAAAACACTGGTATAGCTGCCATTTACATGTTCAACTCCAATCATACCTATCCAGTCTTGAATACCATAACTCCCAGCTTTATCTATTGGATTAACATTTTCAACATAATAGTCAATTTCACTATCAGTTAGACTTTTGTAAATAACAGTAGTGCTTTCTGTAATAACTTTAAAATTGCTTTGGGTTAAGAAACCAACTGAAGTAATAACATCATGGGATTTGCCTGCAAATAATTTAAGCATATATTTTGCTTCTTTCTTATCCTTTGGCTTACCTAGGCATTTATTTTCAAACCAGACAAGCGTATCAGCAGTAATAATGATTTCATTTTCTTTGATTAAATTATTAAAAGCATCTGACTTGTTTTTGACTATATATTCCGAAATTTCTGTTCCTTGAAGAAAATCTGGAAAACTTTCATCAACAGGGATGGACATCACTGAAAAATTGATTCCAGTCATACCTAATAGCTCTTTTCTTCTTGAAGATCCTGAGCCTAAGATAATGTTATACTTTGATTTATTTACTAAATCCATTGACCATGAATCCTCATTACTTGTTCAATTACATCTCTTACACATCCATATCCACCTTTTTTGTGTGATACATAATCACATATTGATTTAACATCAACAGATGCATCCTTAGGACAAGAAGATATGCCGACGACCTTAAGCGGTTTAATATCTGGATTGTCATCACCCATATAAAGAATATTTTTTTTCTCAATACCCTTGTCCTTCATGAAGTTATCTAATATTTCAATTTTGTTAAATGCCTTAAGGAAAACATCCTCTACACCTAATGAATTGAGTCTTGTTCTCACATTTTCCTGCATACCACCAGATATGATAGCAATTCTGTATCCTTTAGATATAGCATGTTTTATAGCATAGCCATCTTTTGCATTGAATTGCCTATCAATTTTTCCATCATGAGTGTAAATAATTTTACCATTAGTCATAACTCCATCAACATCAAAAATGAAAGTTGTTATGTCTTTTAATCTTGTCTTATAACTGTCCATAATATTTATTTCAAATTTAAATAAACTTTAACATGATATTCGATGTTAAATTACTAAATATTAAAATTTCGTATTTATCTTTGATGGCTTTAAAATGGGATCTAAATTACTAAATTTTCTTTTTTCAACTCAGCTCATGCTAGTGTTGCTTGTATTATTTCCAATCGCAATGGGATTAGGGACTTTTTTAGAAAGTTGGTACTCTACTGATGCAGCTAGAATTTGGATTTATAATGCATGGTGGTTTGAAGCTCTAATGCTTTTATTGATGGTTAACTTTATGGGTAACATAAAGAAGTATAACCTTTTAAGTAGAGAAAAATTATCAGTTCTTATTCTTCATTTATCATTTATTTTTATTTTACTTGGTGCGTTTGTTACAAGATATATTGGTGATGAAGGAGTAATGCCAATTAGAGAGAACAATATATCTAATTCTTATTTGTCTGAAAAAACATATCTGACTGTTTTTATTGATGGTGAAAATGAGGGAGTCACAGAAAGAAAGACTCTAAAATCTCAACTTCTTTTATCTGAGCATGTTAATAATGATTTTATAATTAACGAAAACTTTTACAATAAAAACTTTTCAATTTCTTTTGATGATTTTAGAGAGAATGTTACTGAGGGACTAGTACTTGATCCTTCAGGTGAAAGGTATATAAAATTAGTTGAGGCCGTTGACGGAAATAGACGTGAGCATTACATAAAAGAGGGTCAGATCTCTAGTATTCAAAATATTTTATTTTCTTTTAATTCCTATCAAAAAGGGGCTATAAACATAACCTCTGAAGCTGGAGAATATTTTATTGAGTCACCTTTTGATGCTCAATTTACCATTATGTCAACCCAGCAAAATGGTAATTTATCCAAAGATGTTAAGCAGCCATTAGAGCTCAGATCCTTATATCAAATACCTGGTTTTCAATTTGTGTTTCCAGAGCCTGCTTTAAGAGGTGTCTTCGAAATTGTTGATGCTGAAGTTACAGACAGGGAAATTGAAGATGCACTTTACCTAAACCTCAATTACAATGGTAAAACTGAAAAGGTTGCATTGTTAGGAGGCAGAGGATACGTTAACAGTCCAAAATCATTAACAATAGATGACCTTGATTTTCATTTATCATATGGTTCCAATGAGGTGGAACTTCCTTTTAGTATTCAGTTAAATGACTTTATAGCTGAAAAATATCCAGGAACAGAAAATAGTTACTCTTCCTTTATGAGCAAGGTAACAGTTCAGGATAAAGAAACATTTGATTATGATATTTTTATGAATAACATTTTAAATTATAAAGGTTACAGATTCTTTCAAGCCTCATTTGATCCCGATGAAAAAGGCACAGTATTATCGGTGAACAATGATTTTTGGGGAACATTCATAACATATGCAGGCTACTTTTTACTCTATTTAAGCATGATGGGGATTTTCTTTTTAGGAAACTCTAGATTTAAATTTTTAGCAAAACAATTAAATAAAAAGACAGCTGTTTTAGTTTTGCTATTTTTCAGTTCAGGGTTATTTAGTCAAAATAATAATTCGGTTCCTAAAAGTGAATATATTGACTCAATAATTACATCAACATCATATACTAAAGAGCATGCCAGTAAATTTGGAAAAATAGTTATTCAAGATAGTGGAGGGAGAATGAAGCCAGCTAACACTTTTTCATCTGAGCTATTAAGAAAGGTTAGTAGGTCTAACTCATACAATGGATTAAATTCTGATCAAGTATTACTCTCAATAATGGATAACCCAGGCGTATGGTTTAATGCACCACTTGTTTATATTAAATCACGTCAGAAAGGTGATACTATAAGAAAGATTATTGGACTAGATAAAAATGTAAAGAAAGCTCCATTAGTTTCATTTTTTGATTCTATTGGAAACTATAAATTGGCTGAAAACCTTGAAAGAGCCTATTTAGCTCCTGTTCCATCCCAAATTGAAAAAGATATAATTGAATTAGATAGAAGAGTTAACCTTCTATACTCCGCTTTAGAGGGTAAAATAATGAGGATATTTCCAATTCCAGAGGATTCTAATAATAAATGGGTTTCTTATCCTGAAGTGAATGATGTTGAATTTAGTGGTGCTGACTCGTTATATGTAAATAATGTTCTTCAATTATATTTTCAAACTTTGAGAGTATCAAGAGAAAGTAGTGATTACTCTCAATCTGAGGAGTTGCTTGAAAGCATTAAAGGCTATCAACTTAAATATGGCGGAAATGTTATGCCAAGTGATTTAAAAATATCATCTGAAATAACTTACAACAAAGTAGATATCTTCAATAGACTTTATAAATGGTATCTATTACTAGGGGGCTTTCTATTATTAATCTTAATTCTTCAAATTTTTAATGATAAGAAATTCTACAATATTCTCATAAAATTTATTGAATACTCAATATATTTCTTGTTTATCTTAAACACATTAGGTCTTGCCGCTAGATGGTATATAGCAGGTCATGCTCCATGGAGTGATGCATATGAATCAATAATTTTTGTCGCATGGGCAACAGTAATATTTGGTATAATATTTGGAAGAAAATCATATTTTACTTTGGCTTCAGCAACTCTAGTATCCTCTATTATTTTGTCTGTTGCTCACATGAATTGGTTAGATCCTTCAATTGCAAATCTTCAACCTGTACTTGATAGTTACTGGCTTATGATTCATGTTGCTGTTATAGTTGGAAGCTACGGTCCATTTGCCATTGGTATGATCCTGGGTATAGTTATACTATTACTGACAATTATTGCAAATAAAAAGAACAGAAAATCTTTTGTTAAAAAATTAGAAGAATTAACTATTGTCAATGAGTTATCATTGACTATTGGACTTGTAATGTTAACAATAGGTAACTTTTTAGGTGGAATGTGGGCAAATGAAAGTTGGGGAAGATATTGGGGATGGGATCCAAAGGAAACATGGGCTCTAATAAGTATTATTGTTTACACGGCAGTACTTCATTTAAGAATAGTGCCGAAACTTAACAATAAATGGCTTTTTAACTTATTAAGTATTATCTCATTTGGTGCAATACTTATGACTTATTTCGGTGTCAACTTTTATCTAGTTGGTCTTCATTCATATGCTTCTGGTGATAAAGTCATTACTCCTGACTTTGTATATTATTCTATTGGTTTTATAATTATTTTAGGCTTAATTTCTTATTTTGCAAATAAGAAAAACCAAGTTCTTTAATGATTAAAATTAAAATTGAAAATGAGTATTCTAGCTTAAAAACTGTAATACTTGGAATAGCCAATGATATAGGCGAACCTCCAAATATATTTGATGCATATGATCCACGATCACTATATCATGCCAAGAATAATTCTTTCCCAAATGAAACTGATTTATTAAAAAATGTGGAGAAATTCCATAATAAATTATTAAAACATAATGTCGAAATTCTTAGGCCAGAAAATATACCTAATTGTAACCAAATCTTCACAAGAGATCTGGGGTTTGTAATATCAAATATCTTCTTTATGTCTAATATTGTGCCTGCCCGGCAAGATGAAATCAAAGGAATAGAAAATATTATTACAAATCTTGATGTTGGTGTAATTAAACTACCTGAGTTTATGCACATAGAGGGGGGAGATGTAGTTTTACATAACGGCAAATTATTTATAGGGACTTACTTAGATGCTAATTATTCATCTTTAATTACTGCTAGAACAAATATTGCGTCTATTGAATATTTAAAAAAGATGCTACCAAACATTGAAATTATTCCAATTGAAATAAAAAAATCGAACATAAACATATTTGAAAATACACTTCATTTGGATTGCTGTTTTCAAACTATCGGTCCAGATAAAGCAATAATATGTCCTGATGGTTTTAAAAATAAAGAAGATTATGAGTTTTTAATTAATTTTTTTGGAAGAAAAAATGTTTTCCTTGCAAATTCCAGAGAATCTTTTTTGCTTACATCAAATGTATTTGTTATTTCTCCTGAAGTTGTGGTATCTAATAAAGGTTTTAAAAGGTTAAACAAATGGCTAGAGGAAAAAGGTATTTTAGTTGAAAAAGTTGATTACTCTGACGTCTCAAAGATGTCAGGTTTATTAAGGTGTTCAACACTTCCCCTATATAGAGAATAATGAGCCATTTTAGTTCTAAAATATTAATGATTTCTCCTGACAAATTCAGGAATAATGAACACACTCTTTTGGATAATGTTTTTCAATCAAAAAAAACTAACCAAAATCAGATTGAGCATTTAGCGATAAAAGAATTTAATAGGTTAAGAGAACTTATTTCGAATTCGGGAATAGAAGTATTCAGTTTTGATGATGATAGTAAATTTGATACTCCTGATGCTGTATTTCCAAATAATTGGATCTCTTTTCACTACTATCACAAAGCCATATTATACCCAATGTTTGCTCCCAACAGGAGGTTTGAGAGAGAGTCTAAAATATTAGACAAGCTTTCTGTTTCTGGAATTGAGATTGAAATTATAAATGATTACTCTTTGTATGAAAATGAAAATAGATTTCTAGAAGGAACTGGAAGTATTGTGTTAGATAGAAAATCAAAAAAAGCTTATTGCTCTTTATCAGGAAGATCTGATTTAAGTCTTTTTAAAAAATTCTGTTCTGATATGAATTATATCCCTGTTGTCTTCAATTCTTCACATGAATCAAAACCAATCTATCATACAAATGTTATGATGTCAATATGTAATAATTTTACAATTATATGTCTAGATTCAATTAGGGATAAAAATGAAAGAAACAATGTTATTGAAAATTTAAATAACTCAGGATTAGAGATTATAGATATAAGTATTAATCAAATGACCTCTTTTCTTGGTAACTGCATTCAGCTAATTAACTCAGATCAATCTCCTGTGCTAATAATGAGTTCTAGAGCTTTTAATTCAATTACTAAATCTCAAATTAAACGAATTGAATCACATACAGAAATTATTCATTCTGACATCAAAACCATTGAGGATAATGGAGGTGGAAGTGCAAGATGTATGATAGCTGAAATCTTCTAAATATTACTATATTTAGGTAAAGTTTCAAATCTTAATTAAAATAAAATAACTATATGAAAAAACTATTATTAATGTTAGCTTTCTTATTGCTGTTACCAATAGAAGCTAACTCTCAGAGAAAGCGAAATCAAAAAGATAATTCAAAATATCAACAAGTTTCTCTAAATGCATTTAAGTTCAGAAATGTTGGTCCTGCATTTCTTTCTGGAAGAATAGCTGATATTGCAATACATCCAGATAATGAAAATGTATGGTATGTAGCGGTAGGATCAGGTGGTGTATGGATGACAAATAACGCTGGGACTACATGGAATCCTATTTTTGATAGTCAACCTGTTTACTCAACTGGTTCAATTACAATAGATCCATCTAATCCAAGTATTATTTGGGTTGGAACAGGTGAAAATGTTGGAGGTAGACATGTTGGATATGGGGATGGTGTCTATAAGAGTGCTGATGGGGGAAAAACATGGAAAAATATGGGTCTAAAGAAAACTGAGCACATTTCTGAGATAATTGTTCATCCTGATAACTCTGATGTTGTATATGTTGCTGCGCAAGGACCTTTATGGTCAAGTGGTGGTGAAAGAGGCCTTTATAAAACAATGGATGGAGGTAAGTCATGGAATAAGATATTGGGAGGTTCTGAATGGACAGGAGTTACTGATATTATGATGGATTCAAGATATTCAAACGTAATTTATGCAGCAACTTGGGATAGGCACAGAACAGTTGCATCATACATGGGAGGTGGACCAGGATCTGGTATTCATAGATCTGACGACAATGGAAATACATGGAAAAAGTTAACAAACGGAATACCTAGGTCTAATCTAGGTAAAATTGGTATTGCAATGTCTTATCAAGATCCTGATGTTGTTTATGCTGCCATTGAAACAGACAGAACTAAAGGTGGAATATATAGATCAGTAGATAGGGGAGAATCATGGAAAAAAATGTCAAATACTG
Source organism: uncultured Bacteroidota bacterium (assembly GCA_902620455.1). Lineage (GTDB taxonomy): Bacteria > Bacteroidota > Bacteroidia > Flavobacteriales > Flavobacteriaceae > Marisimplicoccus. The sequence goes on along the minus strand of CACNIG010000004.1, from coordinate 69,449 downwards.
TTTCAGGTGGAACAGGTCCACACTATTACCAAGAGTTATATACAAGTCCTCATAAATTTGACAGACTTTATTTAATGAATGTTCAAATTTTAACTTCAGAAGATGGTGGAAAAAACTTTAGGACTCTTGAGGGAGCTAGACAAAAGCATAGTGATCATCATGCTATCGTATTCAAAGAAAGTGATCCAGATTACATAATGGTTGGAACTGATGCTGGTATTTATGAAAGTTTTGATTTAGCTCAAAATTGGCATTATTTTTTAAACTTACCTTTAACTCAATTTTATAAAGTTGCTGTTAATAATGCAGAACCTTTTTATCACATATTTGGTGGAACTCAAGATAATGGATCTGCTGGAGGCCCGTCGGCTACTGATGAAGGAGCAGGAATAACAAATCGTGACTGGTATAAAACTTTGTTTGCTGATGGTCATCAGTCTGCTACTGATCCTGAATACAATAATATTATATATGCTACCACTCAAGAGGGTAGATTTCACAGAGTTGATTTAGAAACTGGTGAACAAGTTTTTGTTCAACCACAGGCATTAGAGGGTGACCCACATGAAAGATACAATTGGGACACTCCAATTCTAGTTAGCCCTCATAACCCTGCTAAAATTTACATTGGCTCATATAGGGTTTGGGAATCAACTGATAGAGGAGATAGTTGGAATCCTATTTCTGGAGACTTAACAAGAAATGAAAATAGGATTGAACTTCCTATTATGGGTAGAAAACAAAGTTGGGATAACGCCTGGGATGTTAAAGCTATGTCTCAATATAACACTATTACTTCATTATCAGAGTCTCCTGTCCAAGAAGGGATAATATGGGCTGGAACTGATGATGGTTATATTCAAGTAACAACAAATGGCGGTGAATCATGGAAGTCAATTCCAGTAACAAAACTTGGATTAGCTGATAGGACTTTTGTAAATGATATTAAAGCAGATTTATACGACCCAAATACAGTTTACGTATCTCTAGATAACCACAAGGAAGGTGACTTATCACCTTATCTATTTAAAAGTAATGATTTAGGTGATTCATGGGAGTCTATTTCAAATAATATTCCGGATAGAACATTAATTTGGAGATTTGTACAAGATCATGTAAACAAAAACTTATTCTTTTTAGCTACAGAGTTTGGTATTTATACTTCTCTTAATGCTGGACAAAATTGGCAAAAACTTCCTGGAACTCCTACTATATCTTTCAGGGATATTGTTATTCAGGAGAGAGAAAATGATCTTGTAGGAGCTTCTTTTGGAAGAGGTTTCTTTGTTCTTGACGACTATAGTGCATTAAGAGAAATGACTCAGGAAAATTTATCTAAAAAAGGGAAGTTATTTAAGCCTAGAGATGCTAAATTATTTAAACCTAGAAATTCTTTAGGTAATACAGGAGGTCAGTTTTATATTGCGAAAAACCCTACATATGGTGCGGTATTTACATATCATTTAAGTGATGTTCCTTCAACATCAAAATCAAAAAGAATGAGATCTGAGAGAATATTAAATAAGGATATGAAAGATATACCTTTCCCAGGTTATGAAGCACTTGCTGCTGAGATGGAGGAAAAGTCTGCTAGTATAATTTTAACTATCAAAGATTCAGATGGGAATCATATTAGGAACATAAAGAAGACTGCATCAAAAGGTTCAGGAAAAATTGCTTGGAACTTAAGACATAAAAGTTACTATCCTGTAAGAGCTGGTAGATCTCAATCTAGTTGGTATTATAATCCATCAGGCCCTTATGTTACCCCAGGTGAGTATCATGCAGAATTATTCATGGAAAAAGATGGTACTGTTGAGAAATTAGATGGTCCAATCTCATTCAATGTAAAGCCATTAAGAAAAGGAACTCTTCAGGGCTCATCATATGATGAATATAACTCATTTAGGACAAAATTATCATCACTATATATAGATATTTCAAAATATGAGGATGAATTTAGATTAATGGATAATAAAATTCAAATATTAGAAAAGGCAGCTATGCAATTAGAAACTTTTTCTCCTGAAATGTTGAAAAAAATAGCTGATATGAAAAATAAATATAATAAGCTAGAGCTAGAATATGAATCTAACCCTGCAAGAGATGAAATTGGAGAATGGGACAAGGTTACACTGTCTACAAGAATTAGAATTGCTATGCAAGGCTTATCTACTTCTTATGGACCAACTGAATTGAATGTATCTAACCTAGATATTGCACAGAAAATGTTCAATGATTATAAAGTTGTCATTGAAAGTTTAAAATCTGAGTTAGAAAACCTTGAAAAAGAAGTTAAGGATTTAAATCCCCCTCACATTAGTGGAAGTGGTATTAATTAGGAGTTGATTGGTTAAGTTCAAAGCATTCTAATTTAAAGTATTTAACAGAAGATAAAAGGTGGTCAAAAATATCAGAGGTTAAAGCCTCATATTTTGTCCACTCTTTGTCTTTTGAAAAAGTATATATCTGAATTGGAATTCCCTGTGAAGTGGGCTCAAGCTGTCTACACATCATTGTGAGATCATCATTAGTCATTGGATGAGATTTAAGGTATTCCTCGATGTATTTTCTAAATACTCCTAAATTTGTTAGGTTCCTTCCATTTAAAAGCATTGTTTTATCAGCATTTTCTTTCTTATTATGTAGTTCAATTTCAGAGCTTTTCTTAGTTAGATAATTATGAATTAGTTTTACTTTTTTAAGTTCGATTATTTCTTCATTTTCTAAAAATCGAACAGAACTTGGTTTAATTAAAAGTGATCTTTTTATTCTTCTCCCTTTTGATTCTTCCATCCCTCTCCAATTAATAAATGAATCTGAGACAAGCTTGTAAGTTGGAATTGTTGTAATTGTGTTGTCAAAGTTTTGAACTTTAACAGTGGAAAGATTTACTTCTATGACAGTTCCATCTGCATCAGAGCCTTTCATAGTAATCCAATCACCTATCCTTACAGTATCATTTACTGTAATTTGAATACTTGATACAAATCCTAGAATAGTGTCTCTAAACACTAATATAATAATAGCTGAAAGAGCTCCAAGTGAAGCAAGAAATGTTCCAATTTCTCTTCCAGTAAGTACAGATAGAATCAAAATGATACCAATGAACCAAATAAATATCATTATTACCTGGATATAGCTATCTATTGGTATATGCTTTAAAGAAGAACTTTGTTTAAAATAGTCTTTTACTGTACCAAGAACAGACTTTACGGTTACAATAAATAATACAATAGTCAATGCCTCAATAATAATTACAAGGTTATCTGTGTATGTAGGAATAACTATGTAAAGAAAAAACAGTGATGGTATAAATGATAGAAGTCTTGGAACCCTATTCTTTATCAAAAGATCATCAAAAGTTGATGAAGTTGATTTTGCAATTCTTTTAAAAAAGGATAATATTATTCTTCTTGTTATGTAATTTATTATGACAACTATTACTGCTATAGATAATATGATAGTACCTATTGCTATGAGGGTTGATACGTAAGAACTAATACCATAATTAGATAAAAATTCAATTATTTCTTCTTTATACATGGTACAAAAATAAAAAACCCACCATTAAGGTGGGTCTTTTAATGATAAAATTTAGATAATTAGTTATGAATTGAAACTAATTCAAGCTGGCCTCCATTTTGGTGTTGACTTGCAGATTGAAGTCCTTCCATAAGTTTTTTACCTTTAAATGTAGACTGCATTTTCTCCCATGATTCCATCATATTCTTTCCTTCAACTCCAATGTTGAAGAACATGTGAGTTATATCATCATAGGCATTTTCAGTTCTTTCATAAATTTTAGTAAGACTCCACCACCTATGATTACCTTTGAGAATTTCTTTCTCTACCATTGGTTTGTATACTTCTGATTCATAAGATTCAAAATCATCGGATTTAGCAATAGTTCCAAGAATATTCATTTTATCTCCTGGTTTTAGGTCACCTCCGGCCCAAACAGTGGCATCAACTCCAACAAGATGATAATTTCTTCTCTGATTACTTTCATTCCCAACAGAACTCATTATCCTTTCAACTCTTCTTGAAGAAAGACTCCCTTTGTGAGCCTCTTTTGCAAGTGACATATTTGTTTCAGCTGAGGTACTTAAATAAGCGTCTAATTGTTCTTTTGATGAAAATCCTGATATTATAAAATAGTCCGCAACATTTTCACCATCGTCAGTAGTGTTAATTACCTTGAATACTGCTTGAGAATTTAGCATTCCCTTTTCAATAGCAAGATCATGAATTGGTCCAAAAAATGCTTCTAAAGCAAGATATTGCTCTTCCATTCCATCTTTAACATCTACTGCGCTTAAAATAGCATACTGCGCAGAGCTTGTTATACTAAATGTGAGTGTTAATAATAGTAATAATTTTTTCATAATTTTTAATTTTTAGTTATTAGTTCATAGAATAAACACAGACTAATTCATCTGCTTCACTCATATCTCTTGATGATTCAATCCCTTCCCAAAGCTTATCCCATTTAAAACCAGACATCATAACAGGGTCTCCTGGATTTTCAGCTTGTACATTAAACACTAAATGAGTCCAACCAGAATAAGCATTTTCTGATCTGCCAATTGCTTCAACTAAAATCCACTGTCTTAAATTACCAGCAAGAATATTTTTTTCAGCAACTGGTTTCCATACTTGAGTTTCATAATTTTCAAAATCATCAGTTTTCTTATTCATAAAGTTAACCGACATCTTATCACCTTTTTTAATGTCACCACCTGCAAGTATTGTTGCAGCAACTCCTTTAAGTTGATAAGTTCTCCTTTCTTTACTTTCGGAACCTGTTTGATCAAGCATTCTCTGAATACTTCTTCTGGACATTTTGCCCTTGTAAGCTTGAAAAGCTAATTCAGTCCCATTATAACCGGCATTCATCTTTTCTTCAGATTCGAATCCATCGAAGATTATGTATTCCGGCGCACTAGCTTCATCTGTTTCTTTAGGTGTTCTTTTCCAAACTGACCATCCATTTTGAGAGCCTTGTTTAATAGCTTCTTTATGAATCTCAGACCAGAATGCCTCAAGTTTCAGATAATCTTGTTCAGCCCCTTCATTAAGATCAACTGCATACATAACTGCATATTGAGCATTAATAGAAAAGGTAAATAATAATGTAAGTGTTAATAATAAATTTTTCATAATTATAAATTAGTTTGATTGATTACCTCAATTTAATAAAGAATTTGATTGATTAAAAATAAAACTAGAAATAAAATAGAATTTGTGGAGTCGGCGGGATTCGAACCCGCGTCCATACAAGTAATTAAGTTACCTTCTACAAGCTTATTTATCTTTAAATTTTCGAGAAAATACTTGGTAGATAACAACCAAAATATTATCCTTATCACTTTAATTTAAAATTTTATTCAGTGACAATAAAATTCTAGATTAACTTAATGGTATCTCATATATAAAAACTGTTAATCAAAGTCTTTAGGAGATATCTAGCTTCTCAACCTTGTTGAGATTTGCAAAGACTTACTATAATTCAGTCAATTATGCAGCTAGAGCGTAGTTATTTTCGCCATTTAAAAGTTGAAAATTAATTTAACGAGTTTATTTTCAAACCTCGACCTGCTAATAAAAAAATTAGTCTTGCTGTCAAAACCTGTCGACCCCAAAATTTCAAAGTACAATAGATTTGCAAAGATATAATAATTCAGATTATAGTTTAGATGATGCTTCTCTTAATTCTAGAAGATTGTGTAACAAGTTTTCAAGGTTTTTAATATCTAGCATATTAGATCCATCACTTTTTGCTTCAGATGGGTTAGTATGTGTCTCAAGAAAAATTCCATCTATATTATTGACTATTCCAGCTCTTGCTAGTGACTCAATGTGCTCAGGACTTCCTCCTGTAATTCCTGAAATTTGATTTGGTTTTTGAACTGAGTGAGTCACATCTAAAATAGTAGGTGCTAATTTTTTTAACTCTGAGATTCCTCTAAAGTCAACAATTAGATCATTATATCCAAATTGAGTCCCTCTTTCTGTTATAATAACATTATCATTACCAGATTGTTTTACTTTATCAACTGCATATTTCATGCTTTCAGCACTCATAAACTGCCCTTTTTTTATATTAATTGTTTTTTTTGTTTTAGCTGCATTTACAAGTATATCTGTCTGTCTAGCTAAAAAAGCTGGAATTTGAATTATATCAACATATTCTGCAGCCAACTCAGCTTCATCCTTACTATGTATATCTGTTATAACAGGTATATCATACTTAGTGTTGATTTCTTTTAATATCTTCAATGCTTTTAAATCTCCAATTCCAGTAAAACTATCTAGTCTTGTTCTGTTTGCTTTTCTGTAACTCCCTTTAAATATTAGAGGTATAGATAATTTTGAGGTAATGGATATAAGATTCTCTGCAATACTAAAAGCAACTTCATCCCCTTCAATTGCACATGGACCTGCTATTAATAGAAATTTATCTTTAGATATTTTATCTGTAATCATATTTACTTTCTTTTAACTTCAAATATACTTCCATCTTCACACTTATAAACTTCTCCATCTAATTTAAGAATTAGATTATAATCGTGTGTAGCAATAATCATAGAAGTTCCAATTGAGTTTAACTTTTTAAAAAGAGAAATTATTTCTAAACTAGTTTCAGGATCTAAATTTCCCGTTGGTTCATCAGCAATAATTAATTCAGGATTATTTAACATTGATCTAGCGATTGCAACCCTTTGTTGTTCACCTCCAGATAATTCATTTGGAAATTTACTGATGGGAGAATTAAAGCCAACTAAATCTAGTACTTTGGAAATTTGATTATCGATTTTATCTTTTTCTATCCAACCAGTAGCCTCAAGTACAAATCTAAGATTATCACGTATACTTCTGTCATTCAGTAATTTAAAATCTTGAAACACAAATCCAATCTTTCTTCTTAAGTAAGGTATCTTACTTTCACTTAGATTATTAATATCATAACCAATTACTTTGAATAAATTAGATTTTGAAGGTTTTAAATTTCCAAAAATCGAGTTAATGAAAGTTGTTTTTCCACTACCAGTTTTTCCAATTAGAAATTTCATTTCACCTTTAGAAAGGCTAAAATTTATATTTTTTAGTATGCTTTCATTTCCAATGGATAGATCAGTATTTTCAATTTCTACCAACATGATTGAATTTATATGGCAAATTAACAAATTATTGTTACACGAAATTGTTAATTATTATTTAGTTTTTTTTGTTAGATATATATCATTTCCCTTAATTTGTACTTTCATTTTTTATGGGTAAAAAATTATTAATATTATTACTCCTTCTTTTGACTTCATGTGCTGAAAAGGCTGATTTAATTGTTTACAATGCAGAAGTTTTTACCTCAAATGATTCAAGTCCTTTAGCCACTTCTTTTGCAGTAAAAGATGGTAAGTTTATCTATGTAGGACACGACTCTGCAATTTCTAAATACTCCTCATCTAATATCATCAATGCTGAGGGTCTTCCAGTTTACCCAGGCTTTATTGATTCTCATGCACATTTTTACGGCCTTGGGTTTTCAAATGCTCAATTAGACTTAAAAGGAACGAAAAGTCTTGATGAAATTGTTGAGAAAGTAATAGAATTTGATAAGGTGAACAATAAAAAATTTATAATTGGTAGAGGTTGGGATCAAAATGATTGGGATGTTAAATCCCTACCTGCCAATAATCTATTAAATGAAGCATTTCCTGACAAGGCAGTTATTTTAGGAAGAATTGACGGACATGCATATTTTGTTAACGACTATGCATTAGATCTTGCAGGTATTAATAATTCATCGAAAATTGAAGGTGGGGAGTTTATCAAAAAAAATGGAAAATTAACAGGAGTTCTTGTTGATAATTCAATGCAACTAATTGATGATATAATTCCTGAACCAACTGAAGAAGAATCTATACAGGCATTGCTCTCTGCTCAAGAGATGGCATTTGAAAATGGTTTGACAACAGTTTCAGAAGCAGGTATTTCAAGAAAACAAATTGAATTAATTGATAGTTTACAAAAATCAGGAATACTTAAAATAAAAATTTATGCAATGATTGATAATGGACCTGATGTTGATTATTATTTAAGTCAGGGTCCATATAAAACAGATAGGCTAAATGTTAGATCTGTTAAAGTTTATGTTGATGGGGCTTTAGGTTCTAGAGGTGCTAGTATGATCGATGAATACTCAGACAGGAAAGGTTACTTTGGGATAATAAGAACTCCAATTGATTCAATCCAAAGTCTAGCATTTAAATTGGCGGGAACTAATTTTCAGATGAACACTCACGCAATTGGTGATAACGCTAATAGAATTGTTTTAAATGCATACAGAGATGCTTTGTTTAATTTTCGAGATCCAAGGTGGCGTATTGAACACGCTCAAGTTGTGAATGAGGATGATATTGAGTTATTTAATCAAAAAATTATTCCCTCTGTACAACCAACACATGCAACTAGTGATATGTATTGGCTTTATGATCGGATAGGCAAAAAAAGAGCAAAACATGCTTATGCTTATCAAGATCTTTTAGAAAAATCAACTGTTATTGCCTTTGGAACTGATTTTCCAGTTGAGGATATAAATCCAATTATGACATTTTACTCTGCAACTGCAAGAAAAGACAAAGACGGGTATCCAGAGGATGGGTTTCAGACTGAGAATATGATAAATAGAGCAGATGCTCTTTATGCAATGACAATTTTCGGTGCATATGCTAATTTTGAGGAAAATGAAAAAGGAAGTATCGAAGTTGGAAAAGATGCTGATTTTATTATTCTTGACAATGATATTCTAAGATCCTCAGAAGCCTCAATACCTAACACTAAGGTTGTTGCAACGTTTGTAAATGGTGAGCTAGTCTTTAATAGAAGATACAACTAATATATGTGTGGAATTGTTTGTGCTTTTGATATAAAAAGCAATAGTGATTTTGTAAGGTCTAATGTCCTAAAAATGGCCAAGAAGGTAAGACATCGTGGCCCTGATTGGAGTGGAATATATTCAGATAACAATGCTGTTCTTGCACATGAGAGGTTAGCTATTGTTGATCCTACCTCTGGAAAACAACCCATAATATCTGATGACGGCAATAAAGTAATTGCTGTTAATGGAGAAATATACAATCATAAAGAACTTAAAGAGAAATATACCTCTGACTATAATTTTAAAACGGAATCAGACTGTGAAGTATTACTAGCACTTTATGAAAAAAAAGGGATTAATTTTTTAAACGATCTTAACGGGATTTTTGCTTTTGCTTTATATGATTCATCCGAAAACAAATATATAGTAGCAAGAGATCATATGGGTATAATACCACTATATATTGGCTGGGACAAAGAAAACATTTTTTATGTTTCATCTGAGCTTAAATCATTAGAAGGTGTATGTGAGAAGATTGAGTTATTTCCTCCTGGCCATTATTTAGATAGTAAAACTGATAAATTAACAAAATGGTATGATCCTAAATGGAAATCATACGAAAGTGTAAAAAACTCAGAAACAAAAATTAAAGAAATCCATGATTCCTTGTCAGCTGCAGTCAAGAGACAATTGATGAGTGACGTTCCTTACGGCGTATTGTTATCCGGCGGGTTAGATTCTTCAATTACCTCTGCACTTGCAAAAAAGTACGCATCTAAAAGGATTGAGTCTGATGATAAGCAAGATGCATGGTGGCCACAACTTCACTCTTTTTCTGTTGGATTAAAAGGAGCTCCTGATTTAAAAGCTGCAAAAATAGTTGCAGATCATATCGGAACAGTCCATCATGAAATTAATTTTACAGTTCAAGAGGGGATAGATGCCATAAGGGACGTAATTTATCACCTAGAAACCTATGATGTAACGACAGTTAGAGCTTCTACACCTATGTACTTGATGGCAAGAGCAATTAAATCACTTGGAATAAAAATGGTGCTTTCAGGAGAGGGAGCTGACGAATTATTTGGTGGATATCTTTATTTTCACAAAGCACCTGATTCAAAAGAATTTCATGAAGAAACAGTTAGAAAGCTTAATAAACTCCATCAATACGATTGTCTGAGGGCAAATAAATCCCTTGCCGCATGGGGAATTGAGGGAAGAGTCCCTTTTCTTGATAAGCAATTTATTGATGTAGCTATGGAGATAAACCCTGAAGATAAAATGATCAAAAATGGTAGAATTGAAAAGTGGGTTCTAAGAGAAGCTTTTAAAGACTATTTACCTGAGAGTGTTCTTTGGAGACAAAAGGAACAATTCTCTGATGGAGTTGGATACTCTTGGATTGATAGTTTAAAAGAACTTGTTGAAAATGAAGTCTCTGATTCAGACTTTAAAAATTCATCAAATATATTTCCCATAAATCCACCGCAGAATAAGGAAGAATTCTACTATAGGTTAATATTTAATGATCATTTTTCTAGTGATGCTGCTGCAAAATCTGTCCCATCTGTACCTTCTGTCGCTTGTAGCACACCAGAAGCTCTTCTATGGGATGAAGCATTTAAAAATATGAATGATCCAAGTGGTCGTTCAATCTCAAATATTCATAATGAATCTTATGAATAAAATGTTGATAAGTTTACTATAAATACTGGCTTTTTCAGCCTTTTTACCCCCTCATTTTTTCGTATATTTATGTGTATATTTTTAAGCTAAAAAATGTCTACAAATAATAAGAAAAACCAGTATTCTGCAGACAGTATTCAGGCCCTGGAGGGCATGGAACATGTCAGAAAGAGACCGTCAATGTATATAGGGGATGTAGGGTCTCGTGGTCTTCATCATTTAGTCTATGAAGTTGTTGATAACTCGATTGATGAGGCTATGGCAGGATATTGTTCTGAAATATCAATTGAAATTAATAAAGATTCAAGCCTAACTGTTGAGGATAATGGTAGAGGTATACCTGTTGGACTACATAAAAAGGAAGGAGTGTCTGCATTAGAAGTTGTAATGACAAAAATTGGAGCTGGAGGAAAATTTGATAAAGATTCCTACAAAGTTTCAGGTGGACTTCATGGTGTTGGTGTATCTTGTGTTAATGCTCTATCGGAGTCTTTGACTGCTAGAGTTTTTAGAGAGGGCAAGGAATATGAACAGCATTACAGTAAAGGTAAACCAAATGGCCCTGTGAAAGAGGTTGGTAAATCAGACAAGAGAGGAACACTTGTGACATTCACGCCTGATAAAGAAATTTTTAAAGAAATAACAGATTTTGATTATGAGATCCTATCAAAGAGGATGAGAGAACTATCTTTCCTCAACAAAGGGATTACTATTTCAATTTTAGACAATAGAAAAAAAGATAAGGATGGGAATTCTGTGTCAGAGTCTTTTCACTCAAAAGAAGGTCTAAGTGAATTTATTAAGTATTTAGACGAATCTAGAGAACCTATAATTAATAATATTATTAAAATGGAAGGTGAGAAGAATGGAATCCCTGTCGAGGTTGCTATGATATACAATTCATCTTTCTCAGAAAATCTCCACTCATATGTAAATAATATAAATACACACGAAGGAGGTACTCATTTGTCAGGATTTAGAAGAGGTTTAACTAACACACTAAAAAAGTATGCTGAATCCTCTGGACTTACTGATAAACTAAAATTTGATATATCAGGTGATGATTTTAGAGAAGGTTTGACTGCTGTTATATCTGTAAAGGTAGCGGAGCCTCAATTTGAAGGTCAAACAAAAACCAAATTAGGTAATAGAGAGGTGAGTTCTGCTGTATCTCAATCAGTATCTCAAATGCTTGAGGATTATCTCGAGGAGAATCCAGAAGATTCAAAAATAATTGTTCAAAAAGTAATTCTGGCTGCTCAGGCTAGAAATGCTGCTAGACAAGCAAGGGAAATGATCCAAAGAAAGACTGTAATGACCGGTGGCGGTCTTCCAGGAAAACTATCTGATTGTTCAGAGACAGACCCTTCAAAGTGTGAAGTATTTTTGGTTGAGGGTGACTCTGCTGGAGGTACTGCCAAACAGGGTAGAGATCGGGTTTTTCAAGCTATTCTACCTTTAAGAGGTAAAATATTAAATGTAGAAAAGGCTCAACAGCACAGAGTTTTTGAAAATGAAGAAATTAGAAATATATATACCGCTTTAGGAGTCTCTGTTGGAACCGAGGAAGATAGTAAAGCTCTTAACCTTGAGAAATTAAGATATCATAAAATAATTATTATGTGTGATGCTGATGTTGATGGAAGTCATATATCAACTTTAATACTAACTTTTTTCTTTAGGTATATGAGAGAGCTTGTTGAAGCCGGAAATATATATATTGCTACACCGCCTCTTTATCTAGTAAAAAAAGGTAATAAAAAAGTCTATGCATGGGATGATAAAGAGAGAGATAATTATGCTAAAGATTTTGGTTCAGGTGTTTCAATCCAGAGGTATAAAGGTTTAGGAGAAATGAATGCAGATCAATTATGGGATACAACTATGAATCCAGAGTCCAGGACATTAAGGCAAATATCTTTGAACTTTGATAACTCTCAAGAAGCTGAAAGATGGTTTTCAACTTTGATGGGTGATGATGTTCCTCCAAGAAGAAAATTTATTGAGGATAATGCAGTTTACGCAAAAATAGATGTTTAAATATGAAAGTTAGTATCGTTGGTGCAGGGAATGTTGGAGCATCTTGTGCAGAATATATCCTAATTAAAGAAATTGTAGACGAAATTGTTCTACTTGATATTAAAGAAGGCTTTGCCGAAGGTAAGGCTCTTGATCTAACTCAGACCTCCTCAACACTTGGATTTAAATCAAAAGTTACTGGAGTCACAAATGACTATTCCAGAACTTCTAATAGTGATGTTGTAGTAATAACATCAGGAATACCAAGAAAACCTGGTATGACAAGAGAGGAGTTAATTGGAATTAACGCAGGCATAGTTAAGTCTGTTTCAGAAAACTTATTGAAAAATTCTCCTGAGGCAATAATAATTGTTGTATCTAATCCAATGGATACGATGACATATCTAGTAAACAAATCATTTGATATTCCTAAGAATAGGGTGATAGGAATGGGCGGTATTCTTGATAGCTCCAGATTTAAGACTTACATTTCCCTAGAAACTAATTTCTCTCAACATGATATTGATGCTATGGTTATTGGTGGTCATGGAGATACAACAATGATTCCTTTAACCTCTATTTCAAAATGTAAGGATAAACTTTTATCTGAGATTGTTTCAAAAGATATACTTGAAAAAATTTCTTCAGATACTATGGTTGGTGGAGCAACTCTGACGAAACTATTGGGTACTTCTGCTTGGTATGCACCAGGCGCCTCAGTTTCATATTTAGTTAATGCAATAATCAATGACACAAAAGAAATGCTTCCCTGCTCAGTATATTTAGAAGGGGAGTATAATGCTAGGGATTTGTGCATAGGAGTCCCTGTAATAATTGGTAAAAAGGGATTTGAGGAAGTTGTTGATCTAGATATTAATAAAAATGAAATGGATATGTTTGAAAATAGTGTAAAAGCTGTAAAACAAACCAATTTAGCCTTGGATGGTTTAATTTAGATAAAGTTGTTTGTTCAATATTCAAATGTTATATTTGCAGGCATTAAAATTGTATCATGCAAGGAAATTCATTAATTAAAACTTTCGCAATTTTATTTGGTATTGTAAGTATATACCAATTGTCTTTTACTTTTATATCCTCAACGCTTGAGAGTAAAGCTAGAAAAGCAGCTATTGAAAAAATATCTGAAGACGAAATTTCTTTTGCAGAAAAAAGAGCCAGTGAGGAAATAAGGTTTCTTGACTCCATAGGTGATTTACCAGTATTGATGTATTCATCATACAATGATGCTAAACAAAAAGAATTAAATCAAGGTCTTGATTTAAAGGGTGGAATTAATGTCATACTTCAAATTTCAATTAAAGATTTACTTAAGGGTCTTTCAGAAAATTCAGTAAATCAAAAATTTATTCAATCGCTTGATGAAGCTGATGAGCTTCAAAAACAATCAGACCAGACTTATTTAGAATCTTTCTTTGATGCTTTTGATTCAAATAATGACCCAACTAGATTAACATCTCCAGAAATTTTTGGGAACAGAACGTTAAGTTCAGATGTTTCTTTTGATACATCTGATGATGATATGAAATCTATTCTTAGAACAAAAGTTGATGAGTCAATTATTTCTGCATTTGAGGTTTTAAGAAAACGTATTGACAAATTTGGAGTGACTCAACCCAACATTCAAAGACTTGGTACTTCAGGAAGGATACTAATTGAATTACCTGGTGCTAAAGATGTTGATAGAATACAGAACCTATTACAAAGTACTGCCCAATTAGAATTTTGGGAAACATTTAAAAATGAAGGTTTATTAGATTTTCTTGTATCAGCTGATCAATATTTAGCCTCCATAAATACAGAAATAGAATCAAAGTCTGATGAGTCTGATATAGATGATCTTTTATCAGAGGTTGAACAAACTTCTGACTCAATTCAAAATACGTCGAGTCCAATTCTAAGCCTAGTCAGAGCATACAGTTTTCAAGGTGGGCCAATAATTGCAAGATTTTTACCAAGAGATCAGGATATAGTGGATTCATATTTATCTCTTCCTGAAGTTAGAAAACTTCTTCCAAGAGAATATAGATATGCAAAATTCCTCTGGGGTAAACAAGATACTGACGGTTTAACCAGTTTATATGCTATTAAATCAAATAGAGATGATACACCTCCTTTAAGTGGTGGTGTTGTTGTAGACGCATCACAAAGTTATGATGCTGTTGGAAATGCTGCAGTATCAATGCAGATGAACGCTCAAGGGGCAAGAATATGGGAAGATTTAACTGGCGTAGCATATGCTCAAAATTCTAACATTGCAATTGTATTAGATGATATTATTTATTCCGCTCCTGGAGTTACTAGAGGTGCAATTAGTGGAGGTAGATCTGAAATTACGGGTGACTTTGACCTAAATGAGGCTATTGATTTAGCCAATGTTTTAAGAGCAGGGAAGTTGCCTGCCTCAGCAACTATTATTCAATCTGAAGTTGTTGGTCCCTCTCTAGGTCAAGAAGCAATTGATAGTGGTATATATTCTTTTCTTATAGCACTAACATTCGTATTAATATGGATGATTTTTTACTATGGTCCTTCAGGTATTTTTGCTGATGTTGCATTAATACTGAATATTGTTTTAATATTTGGAATTTTAGCAGGACTTGGAGCTGTATTGACACTTCCTGGAATAGCAGGTATTGTTTTAACGATAGGTATATCTGTAGATGCCAATGTGCTCATCTTTGAAAGAGTTAGAGAAGAATTAAGAAAAGAAAAGGGCTTGAAGCAATCAATAAATGATGGATTTAATAATGCGTTATCTTCAATCTTAGATGCTAATATTACAACTGGACTAACAGCTCTTGTATTATATATTTTTGGAACAGGCCCAATTAAAGGTTTTGCAACAACATTACTAATTGGTATTGCAACCTCATTATTTACAGCAATTTTTATTACTAGATTATTAATTGATAACAAGGTATTTAAGTCAGGAAAGTTATCCTTTTCGACAAAGTCTACAAAAGACTTATTTAGTAATTTAAAAATTAAATTTCTAGGTAAGAGAAGAGCAACGTATGTAATATCTGCTACTTTAATTTTAATAAGTATTAGTTCTCTTTTATTTCAAGGCCTAAATCAAGGTGTAGATTTCTTAGGTGGGAGATCATATATTGTCAGATTTGACAAAGAGGTCAAGTCTTCTGATATTGAGTCAACATTAAACAATGCATTTGGTAGTGCTGAAGTTAAAACTTTTGGAGCTTCAAATCAATTAAAAATTACTACTAAATATAAAGTAGATCAAGAAGGTCTTGCTGTTGACGATGAAATAAAAAATATGCTTTTTGATAATCTTAATGAACAGTATAATAATCAAATTTCATATACTGAATTTACAGCAGGTGAGGATGTAGGTATTATGTCCAGTATTAAGGTTGGACCAACCATTGCAGATGATATTAAACAAAATTCTGTATGGGCAATTTTTGGTTCACTTGTAATTGTTTTCTTTTATATTCTATTAAGATTTCAAAAATGGCAATTTTCGCTCGGGGCTGTATCTGCTGTATTCCATGATGTTTTAATTGTTCTTGGTATTTTTTCTTTGACATACAAGATAATGCCTTTTAATATGGAGATAAACCAAGCATTTATAGCTGCATTATTAACCGTAATTGGTTATTCGCTTAACGATACAGTAGTTGTTTTTGATAGAATAAGAGAATTTTTCCGAATTCATAAATCTTGGGATAATGAAACTACTGTTAATACTGCATTAAACAGCACCTTAAGTAGGACTCTTAATACTTCACTTACTACACTTATTGTACTAATTGCAATATTTATTTTTGGTGGGGAATCAATTAGAGGATTTATGTTTGCTCTTATCATAGGAGTAATGGTTGGTACTTACTCTTCTGTATTTATAGCTACTCCAATTATGTTCGACTCTTATAAAGAGAAAGTTAGTTAACCGCCTTTTTTTTACTGATAAACAAGAATATAATTCCAATCAAAATAAAAGGTATGCTCAACCATTGACCTGTTGAGAGACCTGGAAGAAATGTCTCAATACCTCCTTGACTTTCTTTTACAAATTCTACAATGAATCTAATAGAAAATAGACCAATTAAAAAGTACCCAAAAAGTCTACCTTCATTATTTCTTATTGTTGATCTGTGATATAAAATGTAAAGAATAATAAAAAGAATTATGTACCCAAATGATTCATATAATTGAGCTGGATGCCTAGGTAATACCTCACCTCTATTTTCAAAAATTACCCCCCAATCATTATCAGTATATTTACCTAATATTTCTGAATTAAAAAAATTTCCTATTCTAACAAAAGCCCCACCAATTGCAGTTGGAATTGTTAGCCTATCAAAAATCCACAGAAGGCTCTTAAAACTGTATTTTCTTTTGAATATCAATAGACCTATAGTCATGCCAATTGCAGCTCCATGACTTGCAAGACCCCTAAAACCTGTAAATTTATAGCCATCAATTAATCCTAATATTGATGAATTAGGTGATTCTTGAATAGGTAATAATATCTCGATTAAATGATTCTGATAGTACCCCCATTGATAGAAAAAAACTTCACCTAGTCTGGCTCCAAGAAAAACAGATAGGACAAGGTATATCAATAATGGATCTAGATATTTTTCATCTACTTTTTCTTTGATAAAAAATGACTTTACCAAATTATAACCTAAAAGAAAGGCAAGTATGAACATCAAGCTATATATGTAAATTTGGAAACCAAATATTTCAAAATACTCTGTTGGGGACCATTTAATTTGAGAAATTATCATCTCTAAATATAAGTATAATTTATGGCACAGGGTCATACCCCCCCTTAAATAGTGAATTACATTTTGCTATTCTTTTAGCAGTAAGAATACTTCCTTTTAAAATACCATATTTTTTAAGTGCAATAATTCCATATTGAGAACATGTAGGGGAATACCTGCAATTACTTCCGAGGATAGGTGAGATAAATATCTGATAGGTTTTGATTAAGAGTATAAAAGGGAAAGCAAGAATTCTACTAATCTTTATCATTTATTTTAATTCCTTTTTTATTTAATTGGTCTCTTATTGAATCAGATAATTGAAAGTCTCTTTTGGATCTTGCTTCATCTCTAATACCTAGTAAAATTTCTAGAATTGAGTCATTATCTGCAGTAGATTTATTATAATTTAATCCTAAAATTTTATTTAAAAGAGTGTCAAATAAATTTAAAAAATATTCTTTTTCTCTGTTGCCAAAATTCCCATTTGCTTCAATTTGATTGATTAATTTAGAAGAATTGAATATTTCAGCAATCAACTTAGGCGTGTTAAAATCATCATCCAAACAAGAGTAACATTTTTTTTCCAAATCTTTTATACTTTTTAGAATTTCATCATTATTGGTATTAGAGACTTTTAAATTATTTAACCTATCTATCATTTCTACTAACCTATTGAAACCTTTTTCTGAGGATTGAATTGCATCTTCACTAATATCAAGTTCATTTCTATAATGAGCTTGTAAAAAGAAGAATCTTACAATATTCGGATCATATGAATTTGAAAAAATATCATTTTTACCTGAAAACAACTCATCGGGTAAAATGTTATTATCTAGAGATTTAGACATTTTTTTACTATTTAATGTTAACATATTAGTATGAATCCAAAACTTAGCTGGTTGTTTTCCAGTATATCCAACTGCTTGAGCAATCTCACAATCGTGGTGAGGAAACTTTAAGTCTATTCCACCTCCATGAATATCAAATTCATCACCAAGATATTTATTGCTCATTGCGGTACACTCAAGATGCCATCCAGGAAATCCAATACTCCAGGGAGAATTCCACTTCATAAGGTGGCTTTTATCAGCTTTTTTCCACAAGGCAAAATCAAACTCATTAATTTTATCATCTTGACTGTTAAGATTTCTTGAGTTAGATTTAATTTTATCCAAGTCTCTGCCTGATAATTTTCCATAAGAGTCGATTTCATTATACTTTGAAATATCAAAATACACGGAGCCATTTGAAATGTAGGCAAGATTTTTCTCTAATAGGTCTTCTATTATAGAAATTTGTTCGGTAATATGTCCTGAAGCAATAGGTTCAATACTAGGATTCAATACATTAAACTTTTTTAGAACATCTTTAAAGCTATTTGTATATTTTTGGGCAATCTCCATTGGTTCGAGTTGCTCAATTTTAGCTTTCTTTGATATTTTGTCTTCACCAGTGTCCTCAAGATGACCAACATCAGTTATGTTCCTTACATATCTTACATTATATCCAATATGTTTAAGGTACCTAAAAATAATATCAAATGAAATGAATGTTCTACAGTTGCCAAGATGAACATCGCTGTAAACTGTAGGCCCACATACATACATTCCTACTGAATTTTTTCGAAGAGGTTTAAATTTCTCTTTAGAGCTAGTTAGTGAATTGTATATATATAGATTATGAGAAATCATTAAAGCTCAGACTCAAGTTTTAAGTAGTCTAAGAACTCTCTTTTAAATTTATCCTTCTTAAACTTACCACCAAACTCAGATGTTACAGTACTTGAATTTATGTCTTTTATACCTCTTGAATTAACGCAAAGGTGCTTAGCGTCAATAACACATGCAACATCATCTGTGTTGAGAACTTTTTGAAGATCTCTGACTATTTGGATAGTTAGTCTTTCCTGAACTTGAGGTCTCTCAGCATAATATTTCACAATCCTATTAATTTTTGATAATCCGACTACATTACCATTGGAAATATAAGCAACATGAGCTAAACCAACGATTGGAAGAAGATGATGCTCACATGTAGAGTATAATGTTATATTCTTTTCGACTAGCATCTCTCCATAGTTATATTTATTTTCAAAAGTTGACATCTCTGGTCTGTTCTTTGGATTTAATCCGGAAAAAATCTCATTAACAAACATTTTGGCAACCCTTCTTGGAGTTCCTCTTAAACTATCATCAGTTAAGTCCATTCCAAGCATATCTAGAATTTCGTATACCTTTTCTTGAATAAAACTTATTTTATCATTATCAGGTACATCAAATGCCCCCTCTTTCATAGGTGTTTCTTCTGTATTTGATCCAATGTGATCATCACCTATAGAATCTATTTCTTTATCTAGTAATTCTTGTAGTTTCATTTTTTAAAATTTGAGTTA
The DNA here is from genome assembly GCA_902620455.1 of uncultured Bacteroidota bacterium. Classification (GTDB taxonomy): domain Bacteria; phylum Bacteroidota; class Bacteroidia; order Flavobacteriales; family Flavobacteriaceae; genus Marisimplicoccus. The sequence goes on along the minus strand of CACNIG010000004.1, from coordinate 49,708 downwards.
TACAAAGATAGAAATTATCAAGTTAAAAGGAAGTTAAAGTTTAATTGAAATTGAAGCATAAACAGAATATAAATCCTTATCAATATCATACTTATTAGTTAGACCTCTAGTGTATAATCTATTTTTTAAAAAGTCATTATATTTAGTTATACCTAGATCCACATCTATATAACCATAATTAATTCCTATTCCAGCAGATAGTCCGCTAATTTTATTTTTCAAATCTATGTCAGGCCCCTTGTAAGAAAAATATCCTCCTCTTAAATTTAAATTTTTAAGTCTGTATTCGCCTCCAAATCGAATTGATTCAGAGAAACCAGCCATATTTTTTTTTAAGGAATAATTAAGTGAATTCAAGTATGAATCATTTCCATTATTGTCATCAAATTTGGCATTATTAAATTTAGTAATCTCATAATCAAAACTTAATAAACCTCTAGAGCCAAAAATATATGCAAGACTAAATAGTGATTTTGAAGGTAGTTTTAGCTCATACTCATCATAAACATTTATTGTGTTAGGGTCAATCCTATATGTTTTTAACCCATCTTTTTCTATTATATCAGTTTCAATAATTTGACTGCTTTCTTCTTCAATATTTAAGGTAGTAGGGGTAGAGTAAGACAATCCAACTCTTAATTGTTTAATCTTAATTATACTACCCAATTGAAATGAGAACCCAGTTCCGTATGCAAGTAAGTCTTCTTTGAAAAATATTCTCTGAACGTTAGAATTATTTGCGTAACCAAATTCTTCAAAAACTTTAGTCTCCTCAAACAATGTTTCATGCATATTAATATTTATTCCAGTGAAGACATGATTATTAACTGAAAAACCAAGATTAATACTGTGCTTAAAATGATTACCTCTTCTAAATATATCAAGATTTTGATCTAGATTGCTATAGAGTGCATTAGAGACATAATTATTGAATTCATTACCACTATCATTGATTATAAAACTTTGATAACCAAGAAAAGCTTGTTGATCAGCAAATCCATAATTATCTCCTAAATATGTATAGACACTTTGAGATGTCTCATCATCGTAAATTAACAAGTCTTCAGCAGGAATCCCATCGGCATAGTAAAGAAAGTAATTATCTATTCCATTATTATTCTTTCCAGACAAGTAAAAAGAACTATCAAAATCTCCCAAAATATGATTATTGTAGGCAACTGAAAATTTAGATTTTCTATTTTCATATACAAGAACAACTCCAACCCCTCCATAGGAATAGAAATCATTTTTAGATGAAGAATAATTATTGTTTAGTCTGTTATTAATATTAAGATTTTTATAGTTTAAAGTAAGTCCAAATTCTGAGTCTATAAAAATAGATGATCCTGCAGGATTAATTGAGATCGCGCTAAGATCACCTCCTAATGCTCCAAAAGCACCACCCATTGAGTTAAATCTTGCTGTGCCTTCATTGTAAAATGAGCTATACCTAAGTACATCCTCAAATGTTTGAGAATAACTAGTATATGTTATACTTATAAAAAAGTATAAGCAAATAAATTTTTTGAACATTTAGTTTATCTTTCCACCACCTCTAGAGCCACCACCTGCACTTCCTCTGGATCCACTGCTTGATCCACCTCTACTTGGAGCGCTGTAACTACCTCCTTGGCTAGCACCATATGAACGGGATCCACCTCTATTTGAAAACGAAGAGTTGTTCCTTGAGGATCTGCTGTAATAGCTTGGGCCAGAATTTGAATAATCGAAACTAGAGGATCTGTAAGAAGAATTTCCTCTTTGGCTAGGATTTACTGATCTAATTTGTTGATAAGCTTCCCTAACATAATCGCTCTTTATTTGACTTAGATTTGGAACAGAACTATTTCTACTCATACCTCTTGAATTTGAACTACCTCTTGAGTAAACTCCAATTAGTTCATTATTTTTAATTTCTCTTAGATTGATGTTTGTGTTTATATCATCATAATCTGAGACATCTCTTGTCCTGTCGATGTATACTCCACCATAGGAGCCAAGTCTTGAGTAAAGACCAGATATTCTTACACCTTGTGAATCGCTGTTTCTCGAAACGCTATTGGTTGCACTTCCTTCACCTCTTCTTGAAGCAGAGTTACTAAAGCTTACTCTAGTCGAACTTGTTACTTCATTACCATATTGATCTCTATACGCAGTTGAGTCATACATACCACCGTAATACCATGGGAGAAATCTTCTATGTCTCATCATGTACCAGTAATAATTTCCTAATGAAGTAGCATATGGAGAAAAATAGAAATTTAAAGGACCGTAAAAGGGATATCCCATTTCATAAGCAAAACTGTTATAGAAAAACGGAGGTCTAAAACCATAGTTTATGAAATGTCCATTATAAGTAAAGAATGGATTGATTGCTATGTTGTGTAAAAAAGGATCATAATAGAATCTTCCGAAGCTTGGGAAAAAATTATTGACAACCTCAGTTGTTTCTGGATTTGCTCCCCATGGAAGATTTCCAATATTATCAGTTGATGAGTAGGAGTTTAAAGGTTCGTCTGCATATTCACTGAATACAACTTCATAATCAATACCTCTATCACTAGACACATATATGCCATCATTATCTTCATAATAAGATGCAAGCTGGTATGCATTACATCCTATAAAAAGTGTTGATAACAGAGCAATTTTCAGTAAACCTAAAGTTTTTCTCATCTATGTAAATTTAAGAATAATTATTTAAATGTAAATCATTACTTTTACAGTTACCTAATACAGAACAAGAATTGTGCCACTTTTTTACAATAATTGTTAATAAGATTTAACCAATGGGAAAGAAAATAACTCCTAGAAATGTTGATTATTCTAAATGGTATAATGATATTGTCTCTGAAGCTGGTTTAGCTGAATCTTCTGATGTAAGGGGTTGTATGGTTATCAAGCCCTATGGTTTTGCAATATGGGAACTGATGAAGTCTCAGCTTGATAATATGTTCAAGGAGACAGGTCATGAAAATGCTTATTTTCCTCTATTTGTACCAAAATCATTATTTGAGGCTGAAGAAAAAAATGCTGAAGGCTTTGCAAAAGAGTGTGCGGTAGTTACACATTACAGATTAAAAAATGATTCTGACAAAAAAGGAAAACTTATAGTTGACCCAGATTCTAAACTTGAAGAAGAGCTTATTGTTAGACCAACTAGCGAAGCAATTATATGGAAGACATACAAAAGATGGATTCAATCATATAGAGACCTACCTATACTTATCAATCAATGGGCTAATGTTGTCAGATGGGAAATGAGAACTCGACTTTTTCTCAGAACTGCTGAGTTTTTGTGGCAAGAGGGACACACAGCGCATGCAACTAAAGAGGAAGCTTTGAAGGAAACAAAATTGATTAATAATATTTATTCCGAGTTTGCGGAGAAATATATGGCAATGCCAGTTATTCAAGGATCAAAATCTGAGTCAGAGAGATTTGCTGGTGCTGAGGAGACTCTTTGTATTGAAGCTTTAATGCAGGATGGTAAAGCTTTGCAAGCTGGCACATCTCATTTTCTTGGTCAAAACTTTGCCAAAGCTTTTGATGTTAAGTTTGCAGATAAATCTGGTAAATTAGAATATGTATGGGCTACTTCTTGGGGTGTTTCGACTAGATTGATGGGTGCTCTAATTATGTCACATAGTGATGATAGTGGTCTTATCCTTCCTCCATTACTAGCACCAACTCAAATAATTATTATTCCTTTGATTAAGTCTGAGGAAAGTTCAAAAAAAATATTAAAAAAGACTGATGATTTATTTAACTCAATTAAAAAGACAGGAGTTAGAGTTAAGATTGATAATAGAGAGAATATAAGTCTTGGATTTAAACTCAACGATTCAGAGGTTAAAGGTATTCCAATGAGAATAGTTATAGGGGAAAAGGAAGTTGAAAAAGATGAGTTTGAAATTTTCTTTAGATATAATTTTGAAAAAGTTTCTTCTAAGTATTCTGAATTAACCTCTATTGTGGAATCATCAATAATGAAAATCCAAGAAGATATGATACTAAAGTCTAAAAAAAGATTAAAAAAACATACTCATGAGGTCAGTTCATATGATGAGTTTAAAGAATTAATTTCTTCTCAAAGTGGTTTTGTAATTGCAGGTTGGGATGGAACAAGCGAAACCGAGGAAGCAATAAAGTCTGAGACAAAAGCAACCATTAGATGCATTCCTGAAGACTTTGATAATAAAGGTGTTAAATGTATTTATTCTGGTGAACCTGCTCGTCACAAAGTAATATTTTCAAAATCTTATTGATATATTAAAATTTAAATTAAATTTGCACCCTGATTGGCCCGTTCGTCTATCGGTTAGGACCTCAGGTTTTCATCCTGGAAAGAGGGGTTCGATTCCCCTACGGGCTACAAAATAAAAATTATGGCAAATCATAAATCTGCTTTAAAAAGAATTCGTTCTGATGAAACCAAAAAGTCTTTGAACAAACTTCAACATAAGACTACAAGAAATGCTATCAAAAAGCTTAAAGAGGCTAAATCTAAAAAAGAGGCTGCTAAGCTTTACCCTGGAGTAGTTTCTTTAATAGATAAGTTGGCAAAGAAGAATGTAATTCACAAGAATAAAGCTTCAAATCTTAAGTCTAAATTAAGTAAGCTGAAGTAATTAAGAGTTCATTGAAATAAGAAACTCTTCATTATTTTTGGTTTTTTTGAATCTATCATTTATAAATTCCATTGCCTCCACAGGGTTCATATCTGCAAGATATTTTCTCATAATCCACATCCTCTGAATTGTGTTTTCATCCAGAAGAAGATCATCTCTCCTTGTACTTGATGAAACAAGATCAATTGCTGGGAAAATTCTTCTGTTTGAAATCCTTCTGTCTAACTGAAGCTCCATGTTACCAGTACCTTTAAACTCCTCGAAAATTACTTCATCCATTTTTGAACCAGTTTCTGTAAGAGCAGTTGATATTATTGAAAGCGAACCCCCATTTTCAATATTTCTTGCAGCACCAAAGAATCTTTTAGGTTTGTGAAGCGCGTTTGCATCAACACCACCACTTAATATTTTACCTGAGGCTGGTTGAACAGTATTATATGCTCTTGCTAATCTTGTAATGGAATCTAAAAGAATTACGACATCATGACCACACTCTACAAGTCTTTTAGCTTTTTCAAGAACTATATTTGCAACCCTAACATGTCTGTCGGCAGGCTCATCAAATGTTGACGCTACAACTTCACCTTTAACATTCCTTTGCATATCAGTAACCTCTTCTGGTCTCTCATCAATTAATAAAATGATTTGAAATACTTCTGGATGGTTTGCAGCAATAGCATTTGCTACATCTTTTAAAAGCATAGTTTTACCAGTTTTAGGTTGTGATACTATCATTCCCCTTTGCCCTTTTCCAATTGGTGAGAAAAGATCTATTATTCTAGTTGAAATTGTACTTTCTTTTGATGAAATATTAAATTTTTCCTCAGGGAATAATGGTGTTAAATGTTCAAATGAAACTCTATCTCTAACTACCTCAGGGTTCAATCCATTTATTTTATTCACCTTTATTAAAGGAAAATACTTCTCCCCATCTTTTGGAGGCCTAACTGTTCCATGAACAGTATCCCCAGTTTTAAGACCAAATAATTTTATTTGTGATTGAGACACATAGATATCATCTGGAGAAGATAGATAATTATAATCTGAAGATCTTAAAAACCCGTATCCATCTTGCATTATTTCTAAAACACCCTCTGATTCAATAATTCCATCAAACTCAAAATCTGGTTCTTTATATTTCCTCCTGTTGTCTTTATTAAAGTTATCTTCTTTTTTATTTGAAAAGTTTTTATTGTGATGACCTTTATTAGATCCATTTCTTGGTCTTTTTTCGAAGTTGTTTTGTTTGTTCTCTTCGGGTTGAGGTTTTGTATTAACAGAACTTGTTTCTTGATCAGGATTCTTTGTAATAGCATCAATTAAATCTTGTTTTTTCATGCCTTTAGTATCTTTTAACCCGATTTGTTCTGCAATTTCAATAAGCTCAGCTAGTTTTTTAGCTTTAAGCATCTTAATATCGTACATATGTGGTGGAAATTTTAATTTGAAATGTTAATAGAAATGTACTTCTTGGAAGAAATAGTTACACGAATTTACAAATTTATTTTTAAATTCAACAAATATCTTAATTAACTGCTTATGCCAAGGTATTTTATTGAGTTTTCATATGATGGTTCAAATTATCATGGAATTCAAAAACAACCTAATTCATTAACTATTCAGGAAATATTGGAGACCAATATCTCAAAGTTTTGTAGGTCAAATATAAATTTAACATTAGCAGGGAGAACAGATGCAGGAGTTCATGCTAAACAAATGTTTGCACATTTTGATATGGAACATGACTTTGATAAAACCAACTTCTGTAGATCTTTAAATATGATGATTCCAAAAGATATATGTATTGAATGTTTGTCTTTAGTAAATAATGACTCACATGCTAGGTTTGATGCACTTAGCAGAACTTATGAGTACTATATAAGCTCGAAGAAAGATCCTTTTAATTTTAAGTTTTCATATTTTTTTAGAGATAAATTAGACATAGATAAAATGAATAAAAGTTGTATAAGATTAATTAGACATAAAAATTTTAAGTGTTTTTCAAAGTCTAATACAGATGTAAAAACCTATGATTGCGATATTCAATTCGCAGAATGGAAAATCTCTAAGAAAGGTTATAAGTTTTCCATAAGAGCTAACAGATTTCTGAGAAATATGGTTAGATCTATTGTTGGAACAATGATTGAAATTGGAATACAAAAAATAACTGATAAAGATTTTCAGATTATATTAGATTCTGAGGATAGACGTAAAGCAGGGTATTCAGTCCCTGCTTCTGGTTTATTTTTAACTGGTATTAATTATAAAAAAATTTTTGAGACACATTGGAAAAAGTAAAAGGTAAAATATTTGATGTTAAATTATTTTCAAAACTTTTAGTTTTTGTTAGGCCATATAACTATACATTTTATGGAGTAATGTTTACAGCTATTCTTATCTCTCTTTTTTCAACATTAACCCCTTATCTACTTAAGGTAGTTGTAGATGATTACATTCTTATAAAAAATTTTGAAGGGATGCAGTCAATAATATTACTTATGATTTTGGTACTTATTTTTGAAGTGATATTTATGTACTTATTTACTTTCTATGCAAACTGGTTAGGTCAAAAAGTAATCAAAGATTTAAGAGTAAGTGTTTTTAAAAAAATTATCAAATTTAAGATGTCTTTTTTTGATAAAAATGCCGTTGGTAGACTTGTTACTAGAACTGTAAATGATATAGAAACTATTGCAAGTATTTTCTCCCAGGGTTTATTTACAATTATAGCTGATATTTTAAAGATGATAACTGTTCTTACTGTGATGACTATCATTAGTTTAGAGCTAACACTAGTTGTTATATCCATATTTCCTATATTAATTTTTGCTACAAGAGTATTTCAAAAAACAATGAAAGTAGCTTTTGAGAAAGTTAGACGAGAGGTTGCAAATCTGAACTCATTTGTACAAGAAAGAATAAGTGGAATAAAAATTGTTCAAATTTTTAATCGTGAAAAAGTTGAAATTAACAATTTCAAAAAAATAAACATTAAACACAGAGATGCTTGGTTGCGAACTGTTTGGATTAATTCTATTTTCTTTCCAATTGCTGAAATTTCCACCTCAATTTGTATTGGACTTCTTGTTTGGTATGGTGGTTATAACAATTTAAATGGTGAAAACATATCCTTAGGTACCTTGTTTCTTTTTATTTCTATGTCTGGACTGTTATTTAGGCCATTGAGGCAAATAGCCGATAGATTTAATACTCTTCAAATGGGAATGGTTTCTACAGAAAGAATTTTTAATATTCTTGAAAATGAACAGCAAATAAGTGATAATGGAAGGCTGAAAGAAAAATCATTCAAAGGTTTAATTGAATTTAATAATGTTAACTTTTCTTATTTAGTTAATCAACAAGTCTTAAATAATATCTCATTTAAAATTAATCCTGGAGAATCTTTTGCTATTGTAGGTCCAACTGGAAGTGGAAAGACAACCATAACAAATTTAATAACTAAATTCTATGAGGTAGATACCGGTAATATATTAATTGATGGAAAAGATATTAATCATTATACTCTAGAAACTGTTAGAAGTAAAATTGGTGTAATTCTTCAAGATGTTTTTCTTTTTGCTGATAGTATTTTTAATAATATTACTTTGTATAATAAAGACATAACTATGGAAAATGTTGAGAATGCTGCTAAGGAACTTGAGATCCATGACTTTATTAATTCTCTTCCTGGGGGATACAGTTTCAATGTGAGTGAGAGAGGTGATACACTTTCTGCAGGTCAAAAGCAGTTAATAGCTTTTCTTCGTGTGTTAGTTAACAACCCTGATATTTTAATTCTTGATGAGGCAACTTCATCAATTGATTCTTATTCAGAAGAATTAATAAAAAATGCTACAAAAAAAATAACAAAGGGTAAAACATCAATTATAATTGCTCATAGACTTTCAACAATTGAATCAGCAGATAAAATTATCTACATGGAAAATGGAAAAATATTAGAGTCTGGAAATCATAAACAGCTTTTAAGTATTTCCAACGGAAAGTTCAAAAAATTATATGAAGAACAATTTGTCGAAGAATTAGTTTAATTTTTTTAAGAGATTTATGCATTGTAATGCCTCTCTTGCATCATGAACTCTTAAAATATTTGCTCCTCTTTCTAATGCTAAAATGTTCAGTGCAGTAGTACCATTTAAAGATTCTTCAGGAGTAATACTAAGAGTTTTATAAATCATTGATTTTCTAGATAAACCAACTATAATTGGTCTATTAAGAGATTGGAATGACTCTAGTTCTTTTAATATTTTAAAATTATCATCAATAGATTTACCAAATCCAAATCCTGGATCTATAATAATATTATTAAAACCTAATTCTTCAAGTTTTAGAATTTTGGTTTTTAAAAATATTTGAATCGATTTGACGACATTATTATATTCTGGATTTTCCTGCATATTTTCTGGATCACCCAACATGTGCATTAATATGTATCCTGCATTATAATCTTTAACAACGTTAAAAATATTTGAATCATATCTCCCTGCACTTATATCATTTATTATTGAGAAACCTTTTGATAAAGCAAATTCAGCTACATCTGAGTTATAAGTGTCAATTGATAAATGAATATTTCTAAAATTATTAGATAGCTCAATTATATAATCTGATACTATATCAAGTTCTTTTTTTGGATCTATTAATTTAGATCCTGGCTTTGAGCTAGCAGCCCCAATATCAATTATTTCAGCTCCATTTGAAACCAAATTGGAAATTTGAGCATTTACCTTGTCAATTGAATCATATTTTCCTCCGTCATAAAAAGAATCTTGGGATAGATTTATAATTCCCATAATTTTTTTTGTATGTAAATCAAGGATTTTTCCGTTACAATTTAATGTCATACTTTTAACTACTTTTCCAAATTTATATTAAAATCTAATATGGAAGATACAAAGGAACAATATCATAATGTAATAAGTAAATCAAGGGAGATTTTTATTGATAAAAATGCTGATTATGGATCATCATGGAGAGTTTTAAGAATAATTTCATTGGTCGATCAGATTAATATTAAAGCACAAAGAATTAGAAATCTTCAAAATAATATTGCTAATAAAATTGACGAGGATCAAATTGCTGAGTTTTATGGAATTATTAATTACTCGATAATGGCGCTTATTCAAATTGAAAAAGGTATTGTGGATGAACCAGATTTAGATGCAGATGAAATAATTAAGCTATATGATAAGAATGTGAACGAAACTTTCGAATTAATGCTCAATAAAAATCATGACTATGGAGAAGCTTGGAGAGAAATGGAAATTGTAAGTCTTACAGATTTAATTATACAAAAAATATATAGAATGAAAAGTATATTAAAGAATGATGGAAAGACTAATGTAAGTGAGGGAATTGATGCAAATTTTCAGGATATCTTAAATTATTCAGTTTTTGCTCAAATTTTACTAAAAGAATAAAAAATGAAACAAAAAATTATAATTGGTAATTGGAAAAACTATTTAGGTCACAAAGAATCAATTTCCCTTGCTCACTCATTATTAGAACTTGTTACCAAAGATAAAACTAGAGTTATGGTATCTCCTAACCATCTTTATTTAAATGAAGTAAATCAAATTTTAAGCACTACAAATATTGAAGTTATATCTCAAAATTTAACTTCTGCTGAATCAAAATCAGATACTGGAGGAATTACACTAAAAAATCTCAAGGAAATTAATATTAATAGGTCTTTAGTTTCTCATTCAGAGACAAGGATAAGAGAGAAAAATCCACAAAGTATTCTTTTAGAAATTATACCAATTGGTTTTCCGTTTGTTCTCTGTTTTGAAGAGATTAATCAAATACCTTTTGATACATTAAATAATGATTTTGAAATTATTCTAGCATACGAGCCTGTTTGGGCTATAGGAACTGGCGAAACTGCTTCAATAGGTCATATTAACGAAATTCATTCAGATGTTAAATCAAAGTTGTCTAAATTAGGTTTAAATATCCCAATACTTTATGGTGGAAGTGTAAACCCATCAAATAGTAAAGAAATTTTAGCTTCAGACAACGTAGACGGAGTTCTAGTTGGCGGTGCTTCCACTAAATATGATTTTTTCAAAGAAATAGTGAATTCTATTTAACAATTATTTGTGAATCTTCCTTGGGTTATAAAAGTATATTTGCATCGTTATGTTGAGACTTTTATTAACTTCAATACTTTTAACTATGAGTTTAACTTTAAGTGCACAAACTTCCGTGGATAATTCTATATATCAATTTAAGGTAGCTGATATTTATGGAAATATCTTCGACTTCTCTGAACTTAAAGGTAAAAAGATTATGATAGTTAACACGGCTTCAAAATGTGGCCTAACTTATCAGTATGAAGCTCTTCAAGAACTTTACTCTCAATACAAAGACTTTAATTTTACGATTGTCGGTTTTCCGTCCAATGACTTTCTTTGGCAGGAACCAGGTAATAATGAAGATATTATTGAATTTTGTGAGGAGAATTATGGAGTAACCTTTCCAATGATGAGTAAAATTATAGTTAAAGGCTCAAAAAAACATCCTATATATCAATTCTTAACACAGAAATCTAAGAATAAATTTAAAGATTCTCGTGTCACTTGGAATTTTCAGAAATATCTTATAAATACAGAAGGTAAAATTGAAAAAATTATTTCTCCAAGGACTAGACCAGATTCCCAAGAAATTGTATCTTGGATAACTGATGGCCAATAAGAATAAATTCTCTACTAGATGCGTTCATGAAGGTGAAATTAAGGATACTATGTATCAAGGAATAGTATCACCTTTATTCATGTCAACTACTTATCCTTGGTTTGGCGGAGATTCAGAAAAGAAACCATACCCAAGATATTTTAATACACCAAACCAAGAGTTTTTATCCAAAAAAATTGCCTCACTCGAAAATGGGGAGAAAGCACTTATTTTTACGTCTGGTATGGCTGCTATCAGTACATCAATAATGTCAAATGTTAAAACTGGTGATCACATTATTTTTCAAAATGATTTATATGGAGGTACAAGAAATTTCATTCAAACTGAATTTGATAAATTTGGAATCCAATATTCGTTCACTGGAGGTCTAAACCCAGAAGACTTTTCTGCTCAAATTAAAAAAAATACCGTTGGAATTTATATTGAGACTCCGAGTAATCCACTTCTTAAAATAGTTGATTTAAAATCAGTCTCTTCAATAGCAAAGCAAAATAATCTTTGGACTATGATTGATAATACATTTGCGAGTCCAGTTAATCAAAATCCAATTGATCATGGAATAGATATAGTTATTCATAGTGCAACAAAATATCTTGGTGGTCATAGTGATATTTCTGCTGGAGCTGTAATTAGCACTAAAGAAAAAATTGAAAATATTCTCAATTCAGCAAAAAACTTTGGTGGAAATCTTAGTGATTATACAGTATGGCTATTGGAGAGGAGTATGAAAACTCTCTTAGTTAGAGTTAAACAGCAAACAGAAAATGCTAAAATACTAGCTAAAATGTTAGACGATCATAAAAATATTTCAAAAGTTTATTATCCAGGTTTACAGTCTCATCCATCTCATTCAATTGCTAAGGAACAAATGAATGATTTTGGTGCTATGATGTCTTTTGACCTGAATGAGAATATCGATGTTTACACTTTTCTAAAATCTCTTAAAATAATCAAACCAGGGATGAGTCTAGCTGGTGTTGAGACAACTGTTAACTTCCCAATGAAAACATCTCATGGGCTTATGACTCAACAGGAAAGAGATATTCAGGGAATAGGGGATAAACTCATTAGATTATCGGCAGGTATTGAATCGCATGAAGACCTTTATGAAGATCTTGTCCAAGCAATAAATTCATCTATTAAATGAAAACAGATATTTTAGCATTTGGGGCTCATCCTGACGATGTTGAAATGGGTTGTGGTGGTACGATCGCTAAATCAACTGCATCAGGTAAAACCGTAGGTATTATTGATCTTACAAGGGGAGAATTAGGTACTAACGGTACTCCAGAGTTAAGAGATAAAGAAGCTAACTCTGCATCTAAAATAATTGGTGCAAAGTTTAGAATTAATCTTGGTTTTCAAGATGGATTTATTTTTAATAATAAAGAAAACCAAATTGAAATCATCAAAGTAATAAGACAATTTAGGCCTGATATTATACTTTCACCAACTCAAATTGATAGACACTCTGATCATGGTAAAGCTTCTGATTTAATTTATGAAGCAGCTTTTTTGAGTGGTCTTTCAAAATTAGAAACCAAACATGACGATAAGGTCCAACAACCCTGGAGGCCGAGGGTAAACTTAAACTATCAGCAATGGAATGATTTTAAGCCTGATGTGCTAATTGATATATCAGAGTTTATTGAAGTTAAGAAAGAAGCTATTTTGGCTTTTCAAAGTCAAGTTCTTAAAGACTCAAATTCAAAGTCTACAAAGATTAATTCAGAAAACTTCATTGAGAGTATTAAATATAGAGCTAAAAACTATGGCAGGCTAATTGACAAAGAGTATGCTGAAGCTTTTCAGTCAAGAAAAAATATTGCAGTAAATAATATCTTTGATTTACTTTAATTTTTTCAAATTTCCTTTAATATAATTTTCAAAAACTCTATTTTTGCCACCTAAATGGTGGTTGTAGTTCAGTTGGTTAGAACGCCTGATTGTGGTTCAGGAGGTCGCCGGTTCGAATCCGGTCTTCCACCCAAGTTAACCGTTACATTACACGTTTAAAACAAGCCCTTCAGCTAATGAGGGGTTTTTTCTTTAACTTTACTTATATGAAAAAGATTCTATTATTAAACTTACTATTTACAGGTTCATTGTTTTCTCAAGATTATTATTTTGAAAAATATGCTCCGTTTGATGAAAATATTAAATCACCAGAAGAATTTTTAGGATACCCTATCGGTGAAATGCATACCAGGCACGATTTAATTGTTTCATATATGGAATATTTGTCTGACGTTTCAGATAAAGCTGATATTTTCTCTTTTGCAACTTCATATGAAGGAAGAAAGTTAATATACTTAATCATTAGTTCACCAGAGAAAATTCAAAATATAGAAAATATTAGGAATGAACATATATCTTATATAGACCCTGATAATAAAAATTATAATAATTCTGAAAAGCCTAAAAATTTTCCTGTTATAATTAATCTTTCATATAGTATACATGGAAATGAACCTTCAACATCAGAAGCTGCAATGCTAACAGCTTATACATTAGTTAGTTCAAAAACAGAAGTAATTAAAAATTATTTGGAAAACTCTATAGTGCTTATAGACCCTGTTTCAAACCCAGATGGAAGAGATAGACATACTCATTGGGTGAATAGTTATAAAGCCTCACCATTGGTGGATGATCCTCAAGATGCAGAACACAATGAGTATTGGCCGGGAGGTAGAGTTAACCACTATTGGTTTGACTTAAATAGGGATTTGTTATTTGGTATCCATCCGGAAACTAGAGGAAAGCTAAATTTTCATCATAGTTGGTATCCAAATGTAACTATGGATTTCCACGAAATGGGTACTAATAGCACATTTATGTTTGTTCCATGGAAGTCTTATGCAATTAAAGATCCAATAATTCCTAAAGAAAATGAATATTTTTGGTCACTTTTTGGTCAATATTTTTCAAAGGGTCTTGATGAATTAGGCTCACTATATTTTACAAAAGAATTATTCGATAAGACATATCCTGGCTACAGTTCATCATACGCTGATCTTATGGGTGGTATTGGAATGTTGTTTGAACAAGCCAGTTCAAGAGGTCATCTACAAGAAACCCAATTTGGTAAGTTAACTTTTCCTTTTACAATATTAAATCAATATGTTTCAGGCATGAATACAATAAAGGCTTCAGTTGCAATGAAGGATGAATTAAAAGAATATCAACAAAATTTTTTTCCATCTGCGCTTACAGAAGCTGACAAAAGAAGAATTAAAGGCTACTCTTTTAAAATGGGTAAGGATAGGAATAAAACTAAAGCATTTATAAATAAATTAAAGATGCATAATATTAAAGTTCAAAGGGATAAAAACAATTTCTTTATTCCAACTAAACAAAAGAATTACAGAGTTGTAAGATCTATTTTTGAAACAGATAAAGAGTTTATTGATAGTGTTTTTTATGATGCATCCGCATGGTCAGTTGCAAATTTTTATGATATTGACTATGTACCTTCGTCAAAAAATTTTGAAGGAACCTTGATTAAGAATTTAGATGACTTATTTAATACTAATTCGTTTGATAAGTCAAACTATGCATATTTAATCAATTCAGTTGACTATAACATTCCTGCAGTAATTAATTCTTTACTTAATTCTAAAATCAAGGTTTCTACTGCTTTAAAGCCATTTAGAATTAATACAAGTAATGGATTAAAATCATTTGATAATGGATCACTTGTTATAACTGTTAGTATTCAGGATATAGATTCTGATATGTTATTTGAAAAACTTAAATCTATTCAAAAAGATTTTGATGTTAATATTTATTCAGTTAAATCTGGTCTAAGCTCTAGCGGTATTGATCTAGGAAGTAGATATGTATCACCAATTAAAAAGCAAAAAGCAATGATGTTTGTGGGAACTGGAGTTAATGCATATGAAGCTGGTGAGGTCTGGCATCTTCTAGATCAAAGAGTTGGCATGCCTATTTCTAAAATACCGATTAGAAATTTTGATAGAATCTCATTAGATAAATATTCAACAATGGTAATTGTTTCAGGTAATTATAAATTAAATGATATTCAAATACAGAAAATTAAGGATTGGGCTAGCAGAGGTAATACAATAATATCTATTGGTTCAGGTTCAAAGTTTCTGATTGATAATAAAATTGTAAAAGAGGAGATACTTAAGCCAGAGAATGATCTAAAAAAAGATATATATCTTCCATACGTTGATGCAATGAATAATAAAGGTAAAGAACAGATTGGAGGAATTATTTTAAGAACAAATGTAGATTTAACTCATCCATTAGGATTTGGATTAGAAGACACAAATTTACCAGTATATAAAAATAATACTATATGGATTAAACCTTCAAAAAACAATTATTCATCTGTAGTAAGATATACAGAGGATCCTTTAATTGATGGATTTGTTACTGATAAAAATTATGAAAAAATTAAGTCTACAGTTTCATTATTAGTTTCTAAAATTGGTAAAGGTAGAGCAATAATGTTCTCTGATAATCCAAATTTTAGAGGAGCTTGGTATGGTACAAATAGATTATTTCTAAATGCATTATTTCTTGGAGACATGGTTAGCATACCTTAATCAAATGTTTTTAGAGAAAAAAAGAACTGAAAAATCCAGACATGTACTTGATTGTTGACTCTCAAGTGAAGAAGTTTCCAATCAAACTAAAATAATCTACTCAAGATCTCTATCCATGTTAGCTAATTCCCATGCTGTGTGAAAAATGAGTCTTGCCCTTTTTGTCAATAAATCATATCTGATCTTATCATACGTATCACCAGGCCCATGATAGTCTTCATGTACTCCGCTAAAAAAAAAGATGACAGGAATATTATTTTTAGCAAAATTAAAATGATCACTTCTTTCATAAAAATCATTTGGATCATTTGGAATATCAAAACTGTAGTCCAATTTTAAATTTTCTGTTTGTTCATTTATTCTCTCAGATATTTTCTTAAGTTCTTTGGAAATCCTGTCAGACCCTATGGAATAAACATATTCTTCATCTTCATAGCCTCTATTAGGATCCGTTCTACCTATCATATCAAGATTTAAAGTAGCAAATGTATTTTCTAGAGGATAAAGTGAGTTATTTACATAATATTCTGATCCCAGTAGACCTTCCTCTTCACCAGATACATGAAGAAAGACGACAGACCTTTTTGGTCTAACCCCATCTTCAACTGCTTCTTGAAAAGCTTGAGCAATTTCTAAAATAGAAACAGTTCCACTTCCATTGTCATCTGCACCATTATAAACTTCATCACCATTAATTCCTACGTGATCTAAATGTCCTGTTATGATCAAGTAACTCTCTGGGTAAATTTCACCTTCAATCACAGATGCAACATTTTGAGTATCTACAAAATTATCACCTTGAGCATATCTGTCGTATCCTCTGAGTGTAGATGGGAATGAATAGTTAAATGTGTACATTTTACCTGGAAGATTTAATTGATATGGTTGGAAGTAATCAATTGTATTTAAGGCAGGTCCTATATTATTAGAAATATAAAAGTCTCTTAAAAAATTAGCAGCAGTTCTATCGCCTTTCGTACCAGTTTGTCTTCCTTCAAAACCGTCAGAGGAGTAAACCGATAAAAGATCTTCTAAATCATTGGAATTAATTGATTCAGCATATTTACTAGAAACAATTTCTTGAGAACATCCAGTTGAGAGAGTTAATATTAGAAAAAGAGTATTAAGCTTTTTCATAGTTTTTTTTTCTTTGTTTTATTTCATTTTCAATACCATCCCACAATGATATTCTTGCGAGAAGGGCTTCTTTTGATATTGAGCTTGCCTCTGATATTTTCTTAGTTTCATCATTGCACAAATAAGATAACATTTCCATAGACATTGGGCCATGCAGGTCACCATCTACCTCAATATGCCTTTTAAAGTAATAAATTAATTTGTCTAAATTATTATTCTCTGCATTTATTCCTTCTATCAATGGGATAAACATATCAGGAATCAAATCCTCTCTACCAAATGTAAATACTGAGGCAACTTCATGAACATTGCCTCTTTTAATTACGGAGAATGTAAATTTTAAAAAATTCTTTACGTAATTTTTAATATCTAATTTGTCAATATCCTCCTCAATTGATTCAAGTTTATTTAATGAGTTAATATTATTTAGAATTTCATCAGTGTCAAGCCCAAATTCTTGAATTGAGTTGATATACATTTCAAAATGAGACATTGGGTTAGCATTTTGGTCTTCATCTGTTTCTTCTCCTGCTACAATTTCATTAATCAATTTTGCTGTAGTATTATTTTCGCTTGGGAACCAAGGAAGTGAAGTTGAGGTTAATTTAATTTGAAGAAACTTCAAAAGAGACATGAAATCCCATACTGCATAAACATGAGCGCTTGAGAAAATTTTAAGGTCTTCAGTATCTTTAATATTATTGTATAAAGAGTGATTTCTAAGTTTATCTTTTAATGGTTCAAGTTCTTGGACAATATTATTCATTTAAAATATTTAGGCTTCAAATATAAATAATAATTAAATTCAACAAATGGATCAAATATTATTGTTTTTTATATCATCATTAGCGCTTACCATAATGCCTGGTCCAGATATCTTATTTGTTATTAATCAGAGTCTTGAAGATAAAAAATCCGGTCTTTTAGTTTCATTTGGGTTATGTTCTGGTCTTATTGTCCATACTTTGGTTTTAGCTTTTGGGTTATCAGCTATTATTGAGCAAAATGATAATGTAATTATGTTCTTCAAATACTTCGGATCTGTTTATCTATTTTATTTAGCTTTTCAAGAATTTAAAAAAGATAGGATAATAAGTGAGAGACAGAAAGAAAACTTTTATTTAAGAGGAGTGTATATGAATCTAATAAACCCAAAAGTTCTAATTTTCTTTTTGGCATATTTCCCCAATTTTCTTTTTTCTGATACTATTTCCACATCATCTCAATTTATTATTCTTGGAGCTATATTTATATTACAAGCATTAATAGTATTTTCAATTGTGTCACTTGCTTCTAATAGATTAATCTCATTATTAAATATTGATTCTAGGAATAAAAAAATAGTTTATTTTAAGTCATTTATTTTTGTTTTAATAGGTCTGTCAATACTATTTTAGCTTACTATATTTTAATTTGTATATTTGCATGCAATTAGTTTATAATTAATTGCACCATGATTAAATCTAAATTTGTTGGAGAAGGATTAACTTACGAAGATGTTCTTCTTGTCCCTGCTTTCTCAGAAATTCTCCCTTCAGATGTATCTCTTCAAACAAAATTCAGTAAGAACATAAACTTGAATGTTCCAATTGTTTCAGCTGCAATGGATACTGTAACTGAAAGTAAAATGGCTATTGCTATTGCAAGCGAAGGAGGTATTGGTGTTATTCACAAAAATATGTCTGTTGAAGAACAAGCAAATGAAGTTAGATTGGTTAAGAGAGCTGAGTCAGGTATGATAATTGATCCAGTTACATTAGATTCAAATTCTTTGGTTATCGATGCTAAAAATTCTATGAAAAAGTACAAAATAGGAGGTATTCCAATTGTTTCAAAAACAGGAAAATTAATTGGAATAGTAACTAATAGGGATTTAAGATTTGAGAAAGATAACTTAAAGAAATTATCTGAGGTTATGACTAATAAAAATTTAATTACAGCTAAGGCGGGTACATCTATGTCACAGGCCGAAGATATCCTTCAAACTCATAAGATTGAAAAATTACCAGTTGTTGATGAAAAAGGAATATTAATAGGTCTTATAACATTTAGGGATATTAACAAGCACTCAGAGAAACCAACTTCAAATAAAGATAAACTAGGTAGATTGATGGTAGCTGCAGCAATTGGAACAGATAAAGATTTTAAAAAAAGAGCTGAATATTTAATTAAATCTGGTGTTGATGCACTTGTAGTTGACACTGCTCATGCTCATTCAAGTAGGGTGGGAGATGTTCTCAAAACATTAAAGGATAAATTTAATGGTGTTGATATCGTGGTTGGGAACATAGCAACTGCAGATGCAGCAGATTATTTGAAGGAGAATGGTGCAGATGGAATAAAAGTTGGTATTGGACCAGGCTCAATATGTACAACAAGAGTAGTCGCAGGTGTAGGTTATCCTCAATTATCTGCAGTTTTAGAAGTATCAGAAGCATTAAAGGATTCGAAAATACCTTTGATTGCTGATGGTGGTATAAGATATACCGGTGATATTTCAAAAGCTATTGCAGCAGGAGCTGATTCCGTTATGCTTGGATCTCTTTTAGCTGGTACAGAGGAGTCACCTGGAGAAACGATTATTTATGATGGTAGAAAATTTAAGACTTATAGAGGTATGGGATCTGTTGAGGCTATGCAAAAAGGAAGTAAGGACAGGTATTTTCAATCAGAACAATCTGATAATAAAAAATTAGTCCCTGAGGGAATAGTAGGAAGGGTGCCATATAAAGGACAGCTAAATGAGAGTATACATCAATTTATTGGTGGTCTAAGATCTGGTATGGGTTATTGTGGAACAAAAGATATACCTTCATTAAAAAAATCTTCAAAATTTGTTAAGATTACTGGTTCTGGAATTAGAGAGAGTCATCCTCATAATATTTCAATTACAAAAGAGGCACCCAACTATAGCCCACCAAAAATATAACTTTGAAAAGAATAATTATCACAGTATTGTTATGCCTTTTTTTAGAGAGTTGCTCAAACTTTTCGAATAATGATTCGAATAATCTTGTAGCTAGAGCAGGGGAATACTTCTTATATGAAGATGATTTACCTAATTACGTATCTAGTGATGATAGCTTAATTAAAATTTCAAATTTTATTGAAACTTGGGCAAAAGAAAAAGTTCTATATGACTTATCAATTATTAATTTATCACAATTAAAGAGAGCTGAAATTGATGAGCTTGTAAATAATTACAGAGTTGACCTATATATAAACTCATACAAAGATTTAATAGTAAATTCTAGAATTGACTCAATAGTGACAAATGAGCAAATAGATTCATTTTACTCCATGAATTTAAATAATTTCAAGCTTAATGAGAATCTTGTAAAGTACAGATATGTTAAGGTCCCTGATGATAATCTTAATATTAATAGAATAAGAAGATATATTTTAAGGATGAGTGAGCAAGATAGGTACTTTTTAGATTCATTAAATTTTCAATTTGCAGATCTAAAACTTGACGATTCAATTTGGTTTACCGAAAGAGATGTTATTGCTTCAATCAATTTTATCAACCAGAGTAATAAGTCAAGATACTTTATAAAAGATAGACTTTTTACTATAGATGAATCCAATTATATTAATTTCTTTATAGTTGATGATATGTTAAAATCAGGAAATATTCCTCCAAAATCATATCTTTATGATAGAATTAAGGCAACAATCATAAATCAAAGAAAATTAGACATTCTTAAAAGTATTAATAAAGAAATATTAAACGATGCAATTAAATCAAAGAAATATGAAGTTTATAAGTAGTTTATTAGTGTTATTAATTTTTCAGTTTTCATTTACACAAGAAAAAATTAAAGTTGATGGAATATCATCAGTAGTTGGAGATTTTATAATATTAGACTCTGATATTGATAAAGTCTTAATTGATATGGAATCTCAAGGTCTTTCTACTAGGGGTGTTTCAAAATGTCAGCTTTTAGGTAAGCTAATGGAAGATAAACTTTATGCACATCATGCAATTCAAGACAGTCTTGAACTCTCGGATAATGAAATTTATGATTATGTTGATAGACAATTGGAATATTTTACTGAACAGTTAGGAGGAATTGATAAAGTATTAGAATTTTATAATAAAAGAGATGAGCTTTCATTTAGAGATGAACTTTTTGAAATAAATAAGACTCAAAGATTATCTGAGATGATGCAAGAGTCGATTGTAGAAAAAGTAGAAATCACTCCAGAAGAAGTAAGACAGTTTTTTCAAGCTATTCCAAAAATAGATTTACCAGTATTTGGTACAGAACTAGAAATTGCTCAGATTGTTGTTGAGCCAAAAGTGTCTGAAGAAGAAAATCAAAGAATTGTGGATCAACTTAAATTATTTAGAGAGGATATTCTTGAAGGCGGAATGAGTTTTGCATCTAAGGCTTTGCTTTATTCTCAAGATCCTGGTTCTAGAAGCAAGGGTGGCAAGTATACACTTAATAGGAAGAAGCCTAGGATGGCAAAAGAATTTAGAGATGTTGCATTTAGTTTAAGAGAAGGTGAAATATCTCAACCATTTAGAACCGATTTTGGTTGGCATATCGTAGCTGTTGATAATGTTAGAGGCCAAGAAATTGACATTCGCCATATTTTATTAATTCCAAAAATTTCTGATGATGAATTAAAATCAGCAAAAGAGAAAATTGATAAAATTAGAGAGAGAATATCCTCCGGTGAAATTACTTTTTCAGATGCGGCTTTAAGATTCTCTGATGAAAAGCAAACTAGATTGAATGGAGGAGTGCTCATTAATCCAAGTACTAATGACACAAGATTTGAGTTAACAAAAATGGATCCATTATTATATTCACAAGTAAAGGACCTTAAAGATAATCAGATGAGTATGCCTCTTTTAGATAACTCTGATAATAGTGTTTCAAAATATAAAATTTTGAAAATTTCTAACAGGTTTGAAGAGCATGTTGCAGACTTTTCTCAAGATTATGTAAAGATTAAAGAGCTTGCTTTAACTGAGAAACAACTTAAGACAATCAAGAAGTGGATGGAAGAAAAAATAGTTGACACTTATGTCAATGTGAATGCTGATAGCTCATACTGTAATTTTGCTTATAACTGGAAAAAAGAATAACTATTTAAAATATTTCCAAGGAACTATAAGCATACCAAAACACTCTCCACCATCTTTGTTTATATTTTTATGATGAATTTTATGTGCTCTTCTAACACCTCTTGCATATTTATTATCAATATTTCTCAGAAATTTAAATCTTTGATGAATAAAAACATCATGTACAATAAAATATGCAAGACCATATAAACCAATGCCTATTGCAATTGGAAGACCAAGCCAAAAGCCTTGCCCCCACATAACAACAAAACTTGCACTTAAAAAAGCATAGAAAAAAAAGAATAGATCATTTCTCTCAAACCATGATTTGTGGTCTTTTTTGTGATGATCTTTATGAAGAATCCACAATGGTCCGTGCATGATATACTTATGGTTAAACCAAGCTGTAAACTCGGTAATTATAAATGTTGCGACAAGAGTGGAAATCCATATAACTATATCCATTGAATTAAATTTAATTGATATTTAACATAAGACCTTGCAATTACAACAAACTTTTGGAAATTATGAATCCTAACTCTTTTTTTAACAATATTTTCAGATGAAATTCTCTTTAGCTTTTTTAATAATTTAAAATAATATCTATAAGCTATGTAAACTGCAAATCTTGAATTTTTTGGCAGTTTTACAATACCTTTGATGGCATTTCTGAAATCTTCTTCAATTTCAATTATTATCTCTTTTTTTGACTCTTCATTAAAATTATTCATGTCGACATTTGGGAAATACACTCTATTTAAAATTTTGGAATCATCTTTTAAGTCTCTTAAAAAATTTACTTTTTGAAATGCAGAACCTAATGATATTGCAAAAGGACTAAGTTCATTATACTTTTCTTCTGAGCCGTCAACAAACACTTTTAGACACATTAACCCAACTACATCAGCTGAACCATATATATATTTTTTATATTCTTCTATTGTGTCATACTCTTTTTTTTCTAAATCCATTTTCATACTGTCTAAAAAAGAACTAATAAGGTTTTTTGGGATAGAGTATTTATTTACAGTCAACTGAAATGAGTTTAAAATAGGATTTAGACTTATTCCGTTGTCAATACTTCTCCATAGTTCCTTCTCAAACTCACTGAGTAATTCTTTCTTCGGAAATTCATGAAATGTATCAACAATTTCATCAGCAAGTCTTACAAAGCCATATATATTGAAAATATCTTGTCTTATTGACTTTGAAAGTAAATTGCTTGAGAAGTAAAATGATGTACTGTACCTTTTAATTACAACTTTACTAGAGTCATTTGACACTTTATCAAAGATTGATTTCATATTACAAAAATAAGTAAAAAGAGTAAATCAATTCATATCTTTGATTTATGGAAAAAACTATATTGTATCATTACACATCTCTCTCACACCTTATTGAAATTTTTAAAACAGGTAAATTGCTAACATCGCAGACCGAAAAGATGCTTAAAGTAAAAAAACCAGGTCTTTGGTTTACAACTAACTCTAAATGGGAATATTCAGCATTTAAAAGATTTAATGATGGTAATAAGGAATTTGATTTAAATACTCCAGAGGAATTTGAAAAATATATTGGTTGTGCAAGGTTAGTAACTAACTTAAACTCACTATTTGTCACTTTTGCCAAGTATAAACATAAATCTAAAGTAAACCCTTTATTATGGGATAAAATGGCAGAAATTGGAAAATCTAAAGGAGCGGACCC
The DNA here is from genome assembly GCA_902620455.1 of uncultured Bacteroidota bacterium. Classification (GTDB taxonomy): domain Bacteria; phylum Bacteroidota; class Bacteroidia; order Flavobacteriales; family Flavobacteriaceae; genus Marisimplicoccus. The sequence continues at coordinate 25,865 of CACNIG010000004.1, read as the reverse complement.
AACTGAGTGGTATGCAACATTTAGTCCAATGAGTATTAATACCCTGGATATAGAAGTTTTTGAAGGAGGAGAATGGTTTAAATTAAAAAAAGATAATGGAGAGTTTGATACAGAGCTTTTTAATAGAAATCTTGAAAAAACTTTTGTTTTCAAGAAAGGGAAGGAAATGGAAGAAAAAATGATGAAAGAAGTTGAACTAAATAAAGAAATAGATACTCCTAATATTCAAAAACCTGATAAGGAGAAAGTTGAGCCGGTAGTTGAGGAGAAAGTTGAGCCGGTAGTTGAGGAGAAAGTTGAGACGGAAGTTGAGGAGAAAGTAGAGTCAGTAGTTGAGGAGAAAGTAGAGAAGGAAAGTAAACCCAAGGGTATTTTCTCTAGAATTAAAAATATTTTTAAGGGGAAATAATTGTGCCTACGACTGGACTCGAACCAGCACGAGCTTAAGCTCACTACCCCCTCAATTGTTAAATGGTCTTAGTGTCACTACTCTAATAATTGATTATCAATAGCTTATAATTCTAACTCCCTGAAAATAAGTAAATAAACATTGAAAAAGTAGTAATAAAGTAGTACTTTAAATTTTATAAGTTAGAGTAGTGAGAAAAACCTTAATAATAATTTTTTTTATTTTTTTTGCGTGTAGTAAAGAGGACTCAACAGCAGATAATAATAGTCAAGCATTAATTTCATCATTAAATGCGCAAATCTCTGCTTTAAATGCCCAGATATCTGCTATGAATTCAGAGATATCAGCTTTACAATCCCAAGTTGCAGAAAATTCAAATTTAGAATCTCAAATAAATGATGTACAATCTCAATTAAATGCTGCTCAAGTTGCATTAGAGGAATCAAATTCTTTGTTAAGTCAAAAGACTTTAGATTTAGAAGATGCTCAAAATACGATTATTGGTTTAGTTGATATTATTGATAATCTTAATAGAGAGTTCGCTCTTATAGAGCTATCCATAGTACTATGGATTCAGAGAGCTGCTGGTTTTTATGAATTTGAGTATTATGAAAATAATGTTTATGTAGGAACTTTTTCTTGGGAAATTGGATTAACTGAAAACAATGATATTATATGGAACTCATATTATTTGAGTGGAAATTGCTATGTAAAGAACAGTAATGCTTCTTTTGGAGCTGATGTACAATTTTATTTCACAGAGGTTTCATTTGATGACCTTGGAGTAGGTGCATATAACGTTGATGGTGTTACAGTAGGTTTACCGGACTACGACAAGGTTGTCTTAGTTGAGTCATACACGATTGATTTAAATGGTGGTCTTGAGGTAATGCTTTCAGCTTATGATATGAATCAGAATTTAATAAGAACAATTGTAAATGATGGTGGTTCTTTAGATAAAAAGACAAAGTCACAACTTGTTTATGACTTTTGTTTAAATAATGGAATCTCTGGTTCAACAAATAATCAGGAATCAAATGATGATACAGAAAATCAAGAAACATCAAATTCTGAATCTAACAATACTGAAGCCTCAACAAATGACCCTAATATATATATACATTCAAATGGTGTAACTATCGTAGCAGGTCCAGAGGCAAAAGTGGGCGATAAAGTAATTGTAGAGGGGTTAAATCTTCCTGGAACATTAGATAATGGAGAGTGGGAAGTAATTGATAATGAATCATTAAGAAACAAAATTACTTCTGGAGATACTGGTGCTCTAGATAAAGTAATTACATCAAAAGTAACAGACCTTTCAATCATCTATGCATATCAATATCAAATTTCTACTAACCTTATAAAACATTGGGATGTTAGCAATGTAACTAATATGAGCAATTTGTTTAATGGACAAAATGCTGGCTATGACTTAAGTTTTTGGGATGTGAGTAATGTGACAACTATGGTTGGAATGTTTTCATCTCCTCCTAACAACTTTTCACCACCTGGTGATATATCAAATTGGGATGTTAGTAATGTCTCAGATATGTCAAGAATGTTCAAAGATTCTGCTTTCACTGGTGATATATCAAATTGGGATGTAAGTAATGTCTTAGATATGTATGCTATGTTTCAAAACAGTCAGTTTAATGGTGATATATCAAATTGGGATGTAAGTAATGTTACTAGATTGAATTCTATGTTTGAAGACTCTGAATTTAATGGTAATATATCAAATTGGGATGTTAGTAATGTGATTACTATGAGTGAAATGTTTGATAATTCGCCATTTAATGGCAATATATCAAATTGGGATGTAGGTAATGTTTTACTAATGGGGCAGATGTTTGCACGTTCTGAATTTAGCGGTGATGTTTCAAATTGGGATGTAAGTAAAGTGACTAATATGATTGAAATGTTCAAAGACAATATATCCTTCAATATTGATTTGTCCCCTTGGAATGTCAATAATGTGACAATTTGTAATAAATTTTCTGATGGTGCATCTAATTATACATTATCAAAACCCAACTTCACAAGTTGTGACCCAAGTTAAAAAGTAGTAATATAGTAGTAAATGTTTAACCTTAATGTTGAAATAGAAAGTCTAATATCGTGGGAAGTATTGTGCCTACGACTGGACTCGAACCAGCACTCGAAAAATTCGAACTACCCCCTCAAGGTAGCGTGTATACCAATTTCACCACGTAGGCTAAAAAAAGGGTAGTGACCTGGCTGGGGCTCGAACCCAGGACCCTCTCCTTAAAAGGGAGATGCTCTACCAACTGAGCTACCAGGTCTTAAAAAGATGTCAAATATACACTGAAATATTGATTAATCAATGATGTTTTTTATTATAAATTTGTTAATATGAATAAAACTTTTAACACTATTTTTTTAATAGGTTACATGGGTGCAGGTAAGTCTGTAATAGGTAAATCATTATCAAAAAAAATTAATTATAAGTTTTATGATCTAGATGATTATATTGAGATAAAGGAAGGTAAAAAAGTCTCTGATATATTTGATCAAGAAAATGAAGTTTATTTTAGAAAAATTGAGAATAAATACCTTGATCAGTTATCTTCAAAAAAAGAGAAGAAAATAATTTCAACAGGAGGTGGAACCCCTTGTTTCGATAATAATTTAGATATTATTCTTAATTCTACTAATTCACTTTCTATATATTTAAAAGCAAATGTCAATACATTGGTTAAAAGATTAAAGAATTCGATCGCTAAAAGACCACTTATATCACATTTAAAAGATGATGAGGATTTGAGAGACTTTATATCAAAGCATTTGTTTGAAAGAAGCTTCTTCTATGAAAAATCAGATGTTAAAATCATAACTGATGATATAGAGGTAAATGACACAATTAAGCTAATCAATGAATTAGTTTAAATAAACTGTAAATTCTTCATCTTTATTAACACTTACATCAACGTGTTCATTTACAGATGTAGATAAGTTTAGTCCTGAAAAGTTAATTTTAACTGGAAATAAGGAATGATCTCTATTAACCATTACAGCAGTTTTGATCTTAAAGGGGTCTTGAGACATTAGACTACTTATTATAAGCTGAAGAGTTTTTGCAGATTGGGAAACATCACTCACAATTATTACCGATCTATTATTTACTCTAAAACTCTTGTCAAACTTTAATACATTTTTTGAATTCAAAACAATTTCAACACCAATTAGTTCAAGATCAATTTTAGAATATTTTTTTATTAGTTCAATAATTTTTTTTGCAATAATTTTTCCATTTTTTGATACTCCAAAAAGAATTAATTTTTTTTGATCAATATTATCTTCAAGAATTTCGAGACTAATTCTTTTTATCTTGTTTTCTACATCTTGATAATCTAAAATAATATTTTTGGAATTGTCTTTTTTCATCTTAATACACTATAGTTAAATAAAGTAATATTGTATCTTCGCACTAAATTATGAAGAAAAAACTACTTTTTCTTATTCCTTTATTTTTGATATTAACTCAATGTAAGAAAGATGATGACGATCCTGAGTATGTTATAAGGGAATATAGTGAACAAGTAAATGTTGATCATCAACTTTTAGAGGATTATTTAAGAACTCATACTTTTAATTATGAGGACTTTGTTAATCAAATTAATGTTGATGTTAAAATTGATACACTAACCGATTTTAATTCATCTAGACAATCTCTATACGACTTAGCTAATGTCAAAACTATAAACGTGACAGACTCTAATGGAGATAATGTCAGTCATAATCTTTATTATATAATTGCTAGAGAAGGACTCAATGAAAAACCATCAGTAGCTGATTCTGTTTATATTGCCTATGATGGACTTTTAACTGATGGGTATGTTTTTGATAATAGAAAATTTCCAATCTGGTTAGACCTTGCTAATTCCTTAGAAGGTTTTAGAGAAGGTGTTTCAGAGCTTAAAACAGGAAACTTTACTGAAAACTCAAATGGGACAATATCTTACACTTCGTTTGGAGTAGGTATATTCTTTATGCCATCTGGAATAGGTTATTTTGAGAATACCTCCTCAGGAATTCCAGAATATTCTCCCTTAATCTTTTCAGTTAAATTAATGACCTACACACCGACAGATCATGACAACGATGGAATACTTTCAATTTTTGAAGATGTAGATGGAGATGGTAAACCTTTTGGGGATGATTCTGATGGTGATAATTTATGGAATATGTATGATGTTGATGATGATGGTGATGGTATTTTAACAATAAATGAAATTGATAAAAATAACGATAATGTTATTGATGACTCTAACAATGATGGAACTCCAGATTATTTAGATCCTAATAATTAATCTTTCTTTTTAAAAATATCATAAGGTATATCGTAAGATATATTTAGTGATAATTTATTGGTTGTTGTATCCACATTTGCATCATCAAGGTCAATACCATTTGCATTAATTATAAGTAATTCATCACTGTTAAGGCCCCTCTCATATCTTAAACCTACACTAAAAGATCTAACTTTGACTCTGGTTCCAAGTAATATGCTTAAATTATATTTATCTTTGATTTTTTCCAGATCAAAATTACTTGAATTTGATAAATTGTATTTAAAAGTAGGCCCAGCAAATAGGCTGATTGGACCAAAGATTTTGTATCCAAAGATAATTGGGACTTGAATATCTGTAGATTTGTATGAGTGTTCAGCAATATTAATAGATTCATTTATCATTGAGGTATTATTATCCAGACTTGTAAAAGCAGTACCATTTTTTGATTTTGAAAAAATTAAATTAATCTCAGGTCTTATGTAAAAAGTAATTAAGTCAATTTCGGTAAAAACACCTAGTTGAAAACCAGTTGAGTTTTTTAGATCAAGATTATAATCATCAACTTTAGTTTTAATATTTTCAATAGAACCAAAATTATCATCATTTAAACCAAAATTCACACCAAGACTCCCTTGAGCCAAAAGCATGCTTGATGTAAATAAAAAAAATAAAACAGATATTCTCATTTGGCCTTCCTTTTCATTACATTCATCACTGCATCATAAATAGAATCCATATTAAGGCCATATTTATTCATAAGTTCAGTTGGAGTTCCAGACTCTCCAAATGTATCATTAGTTCCAACAAATTCTTGGGGGTATGGAGCCTTCGATGTTAGAAGTCTAGCAACACTTTCACCTAATCCACCAAATATATTGTGTTCCTCAGCAGATACTATACAGCCTGTCTTTTTTACTGATTTTAAAATTATTTTCTCATCAAGTGGTTTGATAGTGTGAATATTAATAATTTCAGGATTTATACCATTTTCATATAATTTCTCTGCTGCTTGTATCGCCTCCCAGACTAGATGACCAGTTGCAACAATGGTAACGTCATTACCCTCATTTAATAAAATACCTTTTCCAATTTGAAATTTATCAAGTGGATTTGTAAAATTTGCAACTTTGGGTCTGCCAAATCTTAAATATACTGGTCCTTCAAAATTACATATTTCAATTGTGGCAGATTTAGTCTGATTAAAATCACATGTATTAATTACAGTCATACCTGGTAGCATTTTCATAAGTCCAATATCTTCAAGAATTTGATGAGTGGCACCATCTTCTCCTAATGTTACTCCAGCATGAGAAGCACAAATTTTTACATTTTTATTAGAATATGCAATTGATTGTCTAATTTGATCATAAACTCTTCCAGTAGAAAAATTTGCAAAAGTGCCAGTAAAGGGAATTTTACCTCCAGTAGCCAATCCAGCAGCAAGTCCCATCATATTTGCCTCAGCAATACCTACTTGAAAAAACCTTTCAGGATTTTCATCAGCAAATGTATTCATCTTCAGAGAACCTGTTAAATCTGCACAAAGTGCTACAACATCACTATTATTTCTACCAAGTTCTGTAAGACCCTCACCAAAACCAGATCTTGTGTCTTTATTCCCTTGATTAATAAATTTTTTCATCTTAATAATCTCCTAAAGTTTCGGGATTTTGATTTAATGCTTCCTTTAGTTGTTCATCATTTGGAGCTACACCATGCCATTTGTGACTATGCATCATAAAATCAACTCCATTTCCCATAATTGTTTTCATAAGTATTACAACTGGTTTACCTTTCATACTATTATCTTTTGCTTCATTTAAGGTTTTATAAACATCCTCCAGAGAGTTTCCATTTTCAATCTCAAGAACTTTCCAATTAAAAGATTCAAGCTTTAATTTTAAATTACCGATATCTAATACATCTTCTGTTGATCCATCAATCTGCTGACCATTAAAATCGACTGTAACAATTATGTTGTCAACATTATTTGCTGATGCATACATAAATGCTTCCCAGTTTTGTCCTTCTTGAAGTTCTCCATCACCAGTTAAAACATAAACAAGCGAATTGTCATTGTTTAATTTTTTAGAAAGAGCTACTCCAATTCCAACTGACAAACCTTGACCGAGCGAACCAGATGATATATTAACACCAGGCAAATTATCATGATTTGTAGGATGACCCTGCAGTCTTGAGTTAATTTTTCTAAAAGTGCTAAGCTCTTTTATATCAAAATATCCAGCTCTTGCTAATGTACTATAATAGACTGGTGAGATATGTCCATTTGATAAAATAAATATGTCATTTGAAAAATTGTCATGATCATGTTTCATTATTTTGTTGTACAGTGTAACAAAAAACTCCACACAACCAAGAGAGCCTCCAGGATGGCCAGAATTTACAGCATGAACCATTCTTAGTATGTCCCTCCTTGTTTGTATTACCAGATTATCTAGGTTCCTGCTCATTTTGTTTGTAAATGTATAATTAAACTGTCAGTATCAAAATTCTTTTTATTACAAATTATATATAAATAATTAACAATCTATTTTTGATGTTAATTACTTTATTATTTTTGAAATGATGAAGATTATAGATAAGTATATAATCAAAAAATATCTCAGTACTTTTTTTGTAATGTTTGGCCTATTTATCCCAATAGGAATTATGGTAGATTTTGCCGAGAAAATTGATAAATTTCGAGAGAATGAAGTGCCTGCAGATTTAATTCTAGGTTATTATACAGACTTTGTTTGGTATTTTGGCAGCCAACTTTATCCTGTATTCCTTTTTCTTGCAGTCATTTTTTTCACCTCTAGACTAGCTAACAATACTGAAATAACAGCGATTCTTTCCTCAGGCCTTTCTTTTCGCAGATTTGCCAAACCATATTTCATTTCAGCTTCAGTTATAGTTTTATTAGCGCTATTCTCAGGAATGTTTATTGTACCAAAATCTAATCAAAACTTTAATGAATTTATTTCTGAATACATCAAATCAGATAGTAAAAGAAATACATCAAGACTTTTCAAACAAATCAATGAAAATGAATACATATATGCTAGTAGTTATGACCCTTCAAGAAAAAGAGCATTGAATTTTACACTTGAGAATTTTGATGGAAATGTTTTAAAGCATAAAATTTCTGCCACTACTATTAGATGGGATGATTCAATTCTTAGACTTACAAATTATGTGAAAAGAGAAATTATTGATGGAGAAGAGTACGTTGAAAGATTAACAAGGAAAGACACAATATTGGACTTTAACATAGATGATCTAGCTCCATTAAATTATGTTGCTGAAACACTAAATTTCTTTGAATTAAATAGACTTATTAAATACGAAAAAAGAGCTGGGTCACCCCTAATAAACTCTCATTTGCTAGTGAGACATAAAAGATATACAATACCACTTTCATGTTTTATACTAACTTTAATAGGATTATCCGTTTCCTCTTTTAAAAGAAGAGGTGGAACAGGTAGTAATTTAGCAATAGGTGTATCTCTTGGTTTTTTATTTATCTTTTTAGATAAAATTTTTAGTGTTTTAGTAATAAAGTCAAATTTTTCTCCTGCAATCGCATCATGGGGAATTCTTTTAATTTTTTTAATGATTGCAGTTTTTCTATTAAAAAAGGCTATTAGATAGATTAATAATTAAACTATATTTACATAAATTTTTAAGTATGGAGTTTTTAGAATTTGAAGTTCCAATAAAAGAAATTTTAGATCAAATAGACAAGTGTAAGTCAATCGAGGATGAATCTGATGTAGACATCACTAAGACTTACAATCTTCTTCAAAAAAAGCTTGTTGAAACAAAAAAAGATATCTATGGAAATTTGTCTGCATGGCAAAGAGTTCAACTTTCAAGGCATCCAAACAGGCCTTACACCTTGGATTACATTAAATATATTTGTGGTGATTCCTTCTTAGAAATGCATGGTGATAGAAATGTAAGTGATGATAAGGCTATGATTGGTGGTCTTGGTAAAATAGATAATCAATCATTTATGTTTATTGGAACTCAAAAAGGTTATAATACAAAAACAAGACAATATAGAAATTTTGGCATGGCAAAGCCCGAGGGGTATAGAAAAGCACTTAGGTTAATGAGGCATGCTGAAAAATTTAACATTCCGATTGTTACTTTAATAGATACACCTGGAGCTTATCCAGGCCAAGATGCTGAAGAAAGAGGACAAGGTGAAGCTATAGCTAGGAATATTTATGAAATGATGAATATTAAAGTTCCTATAATTTCTATAATTATTGGTGAAGGCGCATCTGGTGGAGCCTTAGGTATTGGAGTGGGAGATAAGATATTAATGCTCGAGAATACATGGTACTCAGTAATATCTCCTGAGTCATGCTCTTCTATACTATGGAGAAGCTGGGAACATAAAGAAGAGGCTGCAGAAGCACTTAAATTGACTGCCCATGATATGCTTAAAAATAAGCTTATTGATAAAATTATTAATGAACCACTTGGAGGAGCTCATTATGATCCTAATGAAACTTTTAAATCTGTAAAAGAAAATATTTTATTATTTCATAAAAAAATTAAGTCCTTACCAAAAAATAAAATGATCAACAATCGCAGAAAAAAGTTCACAAAAATTGGAAATTTTCGAGGTTAAATTTCTGTATTAACATTTTTCAATACTTATCAACATTTTTCTTGTTTAAAAAATTTTTGATTTCATTAAAGAATTGTGAATTTAAATTTTTCATTTTCCATACATTTACCATATGGAGAATAGGAATCCCTTAAAAATATACGAAAATGATAATTCCTCGATTGTAAACCTGTCTGATGGAAAGATTCCACCTCAAGCAATTGATCTAGAAGAAGCTGTCATAGGTGCAATGCTGATTGATGAAAAAGGAGTTAACGAAATAATAGAGATTTTATCTCCTGAAGTTTTTTACAAGAAATCTCATCAACTTATCTACGAATCTATTGAAAGATTATTTAGGGAGTCTGAGCCAATTGATTTATTAACTGTTTCTGCAGATCTTAAGAAAAATAAAAATTTTGAAACTGTAGGTGGAGATTTTTATCTGATAAACCTATCACAGAAAGTATCATCATCTGCTCATATAGAGTTTCACTCAAGAATTATACTTCAAAAATATATTCAGAGAAAATTAATAACCATTTCAAATGAAATCATTCAAAAATCCTATGATGAAACATCAGATGTAATGGATTTATTAGATGAAGCAGAGTCAAAATTATATGATGTTGCTCAAGGAAATTTAAGAGGAACAAGTGAAACAGCACAAACTCTTGTTCTCAAAGCTAAAAAAAGAATTGAGGAGATTGAAAAAAGAGAAGGAGCTTTAAGTGGAATTTCAACAGGTTTTGATAAACTTGATAAATTAACTTCAGGTTGGCAACCAAGTGATCTAGTAATTGTTGCTGCTAGACCAGGAATGGGTAAAACTGCATTTGCCCTCTCAATGGCTAGAGATATATCCGTTAAGCAGAATATACCTGTTGCATTTTTCTCCTTAGAGATGTCATCGGTTCAACTCATAACAAGATTAATCTCATCAGAGACCGGTCTTGTCTCTGATAAACTAAGAACAGGAAAATTAGCAGAACATGAGTGGCAACAACTTAATATTAAAGTTTCGGATCTAGAATCTGCTCCCTTGTATATAGATGATAGTCCATCATTAACTATTTTTGAATTAAGAGCAAAAGCAAGAAGACTTGCCTCCTCCCATGGTATAAAATTGATAATTATTGATTATCTACAATTAATGAATATTGGTTCATCTATAAAAGCTGGAAATAGAGAACAAGAAATTTCAACAATTTCGAGAAATCTTAAAGCTTTGGCAAAAGAGCTTGATATTCCAGTGATTGCTTTATCTCAACTTTCTAGGGCAGTAGAAACAAGAGGAGGTACTAAAAGACCAATTCTTTCAGATCTCAGAGAATCTGGAGCTATTGAGCAAGATGCAGATATTGTTTCTTTTTTATATAGACCAGAATATTATGGAATTAACGAGTGGGATGATGAAATGAAGACTCCTTCTGAGGGTCAGGGTGAATTTATTGTAGCAAAGCATAGAAATGGTGCTTTAGATTCTATAAAGTTAAAGTTCATAGCTAATCTTGGAAAGTTTGAAGATCTTGATGGATTTGATTCTTCTTTTGAGTTTCAGTCTAAACTTAATCCTGATAATAAATTAAGTGACTTTAGTGAACCCTTAAACAAAGATGAAGATGATATTCCATTCTAGTTTTTAAATAAAAATAATATTATATATAAAAAAAGCCCATTAAGGGCTTTTTATAGTGTAATAGGTGTGATTACGAAATAACTTTTACGTTGATTGCATTTAAACCTTTATTACCCTCTTTTAATTCAAATTCTACTTTATCTCCCTCTGTAATCCTGTCAATAAGACCTGAAACATGAACGAAATGTTCTGTATCCGAATCATCTTCTTTAATAAAACCATAACCTTTGGTCTCGTTGAAGAATTTTACTAATCCTGTACTCATATAAAATGTTTAATAATTTTAGCGAAAGTACTCTAATATTTTAACAAACCAATTGTATTTACAATTAATTAACGTTTTAATAAATAAGACTTGAGCAATTCATTAATATCACCATTTAGAATATTTTCGGTATTTCCAGATTCAAAACCAGTTCTTACATCTTTTATAACTTTATATGGGTGAAGAACATAATTTCTTATTTGAGATCCCCATTCAATTTTCTTTTTGGAATCCTCAATTTTCTTTTTTTCTTCATTATTTTTTTGGATCTCAATCTCATATAACTGAGATTTTAACAACATTAATGCTTTCTCTTTGTTATCAAGTTGTGATCTGGTTTCAGAATTTTCAACAGTAATGCCTGTTGGCTTATGTTTAAGTCTGACCGCTGTTTCTAACTTATTTACACTTTGTCCTCCAGCACCACCTGACCTCATGGTTTCCCATTCAAGGTCTGATGAGGCAATATTTATTTCAATTGTATCATCAACAAGTGGGTAAACATACACAGATGCAAATGATGTATGTCGTTTTGCATTACTATCAAAAGGAGAAATTCTAACCAGACGATGAACACCATTTTCTCCTTTGAGCCATCCAAATGCAAAATCACCATCAATTTGAATAGTAGCTGTTTTAATGCCAGCAACATCTCCTGATTGATTATTTAACTCTTTAATCTTAAAATTATTTTTTTCTCCCCACATTAAATACATTCTTAAAAGCATTTCAGCCCAATCACATGATTCTGTACCTCCTGCGCCAGCAGTAATCTGAAGAATTGCACTCATAGAGTCTTCCTTTTTGTTAAGCATCATTTTAAACTCTAAATACTCTAAAGTTTCAAGCAACTCATCGTAAGATATGTTTATCTCATCTTCAGTTATTTCATTATTTGCAAGGAAATCACTAAGAACAATAACATCATCATATTTTGAGTTTAGATTTTTAAAATCGACTAATTGTTTTTTAATAATCTGAATTTTTTTAACAGTTTGTTGAGCTGTCTTAGGATCTGACCAGAAATCAGGTTTTGAAACTTTTTCTTCTAGGACTTGAAGATTTTCCTCTTTTGACTTAACGTCAAAGATACCCCCTTAACGTATCAATACGTTTCTTAATGTCTTTAATATTTTCTTTTGAAAACATGCCTTAAATTAATTATATGGATTCAAAAAAAAAAATTATATTTCTAAAAATATTGATTATGAATAAAACTCTACCGCTTTTAATTTTTACACCTATTTTTCTATTTTCTCAAATAGATGAATTTCAGGGATTTATGGACTTTACATATGATAATGATTCAGGTAAAATAATTTTAAATATTGAAGATTTAGATAAAGAATTTCTATATATAAATTCTCTAAGTAGAGGGGTTGGAAATAATGACTTAGGTCTTGACAGGGGTCAGCTTGGAAACTCAAGAATTGTCTATTTTACAAAAAAGGGTAATAAAATTTTACTAATTCAACCAAATCTTAGATATATCTCAAACTCACTAAATCCTCTTGAAAATAAGGCTGTAGAGGAAGCTTTTGCAAGATCTGTTTTATTTGGATTTGATATAATTGAATATTCTAATGGATCATTTAAAGTTGATTTAACTCCTTTTTTGATGAAAGATGCACATGGAGTTGCTCAAAGACTTAAATCTACTAATTCAGGCTTATATTCTATTAATGAATCAATGTCTGCGATTGATTTAGATAGAACAAAAGCTTTTCCTAAAAATATTGAGTTTGATGTATTACTTACTTTTACAGGTATCCCATCTGGTTCTCTTGTAAGAAGTGTCACTCCATCTCCGTCAAACTTAACTGTTAATCAGCATCACTCCTTTGTTGAACTTCCAGATGATAATTTCAAGATGAGAAAATTTGATCCCAGAAGTGGAAGTAATCCATTCATTGTTTATGACTATTCAACACCTATCGATGATAAACTCGAGCAAAGATTCATTGTAAGACACAGGCTTAATAAAAAATTTCCAGATAAAGAATTAAGTGAACCTGTTGAACCAATTATATACTACATTGATAATGGCACACCAGAGCCAGTTAAGAGTGCTCTTATTGAGGGAGGAAATTGGTGGAATCAAGCTTTTGAGAGTGCAGGGTACAAGGATGCATTTAGAATCGAAATTCTTCCAGAAAATGCTGATCCAATGGATGTTAGATACAATCTTATCCAATGGATTCACAGATCAACTAGAGGGTGGAGTTATGGCGCAAGTGTTATAGACCCTAGAACTGGAGAAATAATAAAAGGTCAGGTAAGTTTAGGGAGTCTCAGAGTTAGACAAGACTATATGATTTTAAGTGGGCTGATTGATAATCCTCTTAGTCAAGAGAATAAGGATTTAATTAAAGAAAAATCATTGGATAGGATTAGACAACTCTCTGCTCATGAAATTGGACATACTCTAGGATTTGCTCATAACTTTTTTTCTAGTGTAAATAATAGATCTTCTGTAATGGACTATCCTCATCCAAAAATTGATTTAATAAATGGGTCAATTAATATTGACAATGCTTATTCAAAAGATATTGGACCATGGGATGTAGTAAGTGTAAAATATGCTTATTCAGATTTTTCCAAAAATCAAGATGAAAATTTAGAATTAAACAAAATAATTGAGGATGCAGAAAAAGAAGATCTATATTTTTTAAGTGACTCTGATTCCAGGCCTGTAGGAAGTGCTAGCCCGTATTCTCATTTATGGGATAATGGTTCTTTACCATACCAAGAACTTGAAAAATTACTTGAGATAAGAAAAATTGCATTAAAAAATTTAGATTTAGAAAACCTTGAATATGGTGAGGCATATGATAGGATTGAAGATATTCTGGTACCAATTTATATGTTGCACAGGTATCAAATTGAAGCAGCAGCTAAAGCAATAGGTGGTTTAAATTATCTCTATTATGTAAAGAATAATAACAATTATAAAGTGAAACCAGTAGATAAGGATCTCCAAGTAAAATCTTTAAAATCATTGCTTAAAGTTTTATCAACAGAAAATTTAGTGTTGCCTGATAACTTAGTAAATATATTAACTCCTAGATCATTTAGAAACCCTAGGACTAGAGAAAACTTTGCCTCAAAGACAGGAGTCACTTTCGATTATATAAATGCATCAAGCTCTATAATAAACCATACTATGAACTTTCTTTTGAACTCAGAGAGATTAAATAGAGTAAACCAACAAAATATGTTTGGAAAGACTATTCTTACTTTAGATGATTATTTGAAGACGATTAGCAGTTCTATTTTTAATAATAGAAAAATGAACGAATATGAATTATCCTTAAATAATAATACATCATCTTTGTTTTTGGATCATCTATTTATGGCATTTAATAACAGCAATACTAATGATTTATCTAAGTCGATTATTTTGTCAAATATTAAGTATTTATCAATGAAACTTAGGTCTAATCCTAATGTTTATAATGATTTTTTAGTAAATAAAATTGATGAATTTATTATTAATCCGGATAAATATATACCAGTTAGCAAATCAAAAATTCCAGACGGCTCTCCTATTGGAGATTTTTCATGTGATTACTAGTTTTTTTCTTTAAATTTGCACCTTATTCTTTTGATCTAATGTCTATAGACAATAAAGCTTACAATAATATTTTAGAACTTATTGGTAATACACCTCTTGTAAGACTTAATAAAATTTGTGATGGCTTTCCGGGCAAATACTTCACAAAATATGAGGGATACAATCCAGGTCATTCGAATAAAGATCGTATTGCTCTTCATATTCTAAATCAAGCAGAGAAAAAAAAGATATTAAAAAAGGGAAGTACTATTATTGAAACTACTTCTGGTAACACAGGTTTTAGTCTAGCTATGGTATCTCTTTTGAAAGGTTATAAATGCATACTTGCGGTTAGTTCTAAAGCATCAAAGGATAAAATTAATATGTTGAAATGTCTTGGAGCGGAAATTTATGTATGCCCTTCAAATGTTCCATCAGACGATCCTAGATCATATTACGAGGTTGCTAAAAGATTAAATAATGAAATAAAAGATTCAGTATATATTAACCAATATTTTAATGACTTAAATGTTCAAGCTCATTATGAAACTACAGGTCCTGAAATATGGAATCAAACAGATGGAGATATAACTCACTTAATTGCCTGTAGTGGTACTGGTGGTACAATTTCTGGAATTGGTAGGTACCTAAAAGAACAAAATAAAAACATAAAAATTATAGGTGTCGACGCTTATGGCTCTATATTAAAAAAATATCATGAGACTGGTGAAATCGATAAAAATGAGATTTATTCATATAGAATTGAAGGTCTTGGTAAAAACATAGTACCCTCAGCTACTGATTTCAAAATTATTGATAAGTTTGTTAAAGTTACTGATTCAGACAGTGCACATATGTCAAGAGAAATTACATTAAAAGAAGGCTTATTCGTTGGATATACATCTGGAGCTGCATTTCAAGCAGTTAAAATACTTAATGATGAAAATGAATTTAATGATAATAGTTGTGTAGTTATTGTTTTTCCTGATCACGGATCTAGGTATCTCTCTAAAATCTATTCAGATGAGTGGATGAATAATCAAGGATTTTATGATAGAAGTTTTTATCAACCAAAAAAGAATACAATTAATTATATTTGAGATTATGCAAGATTTATTTGATAAAATTTATAAAAATAAAGGTCCATTAGGAAAATGGGCTTCAATAGCTGAGGGCTATTTTGCTTTTCCAAAGTTAGAAGGACCTATATCAAATCGAATGAAATTTAACGACAAGGAAGTTATAACTTGGAGTGTAAATGATTATTTAGGTTTGGCTAATCATCCTGAAGTAAGACAAGTTGATGCTGAAGCTGCAAAAGCCTATGGGAGTGCATATCCAATGGGAGCAAGATTAATGTCAGGTCATACAAAATATCATGAAAAGTTAGAATCTGAACTTGCAAAATTTACTTCGAAGGAATCTGCATATCTCCTTAATTTTGGCTATCAAGGAATACTCTCAACCATTGATTCTTTAGTATCTAAAAATGATATTATAGTTTATGACATTGATGCCCACGCATGTATTGTTGATGGTGTAAGACTACACTTAGGAAAAAGGTTTACTTATCAGCACAATGACATGAAAAGTCTCGAGAAAAATCTTGAAAGAGCAACTAAAATGGCAGAACAAACAGGCGGTGGTATATTAGTTATTTCCGAGGGCGTTTTTGGGATGAGAGGTGAACAAGGAAAACTAAAAGAAATTGTCCAACTTAAAAATAAATTTAAGTTTAGACTGCTTGTTGACGATGCTCATGGTTTTGGAACTCTTGGAAAAACTGGTGCAGGAACTGGGGAAGAGCAGGGTATTCAAGATCAAATAGATGTTTACTTTGCAACATTTGCTAAATCAATGGCCTCTACTGGTGCCTTTATTTCTGGAGATAAAGAAATAATAGGTTTTCTTAGATATAATATGCGATCACAAATGTTTGCAAAATCTCTCCAAATTCAATTAGTAATAGGGGCTTTAAAACGTTTAGAATTACTTCAGACAAAACCCGAATTAAAAGATAAATTATGGGAAAATGTAAATATGCTTCAAACTGGATTAAAGCAAAGAGGATTTGATATTGGTTCTACACAAAGCTGTGTAACTCCAGTTTATTTGCAGGGAAGTGTTCCTGAGGCAATGGCATTAGTTCGTGACCTAAGAGAAAATTACCAAATATTTTGTTCCATTGTTGTTTATCCTGTAATTCCTAAGGGATTAATACTCCTGAGATTAATTCCTACATCATCTCATAATGAGAATGATATCAA
Organism: uncultured Bacteroidota bacterium; assembly: GCA_902620455.1. Classification (GTDB taxonomy): domain Bacteria; phylum Bacteroidota; class Bacteroidia; order Flavobacteriales; family Flavobacteriaceae; genus Marisimplicoccus. The sequence goes on along the minus strand of CACNIG010000004.1, from coordinate 8,795 downwards.
TGAGACACTTGATGCTTTTGCCTCAATAAGGGAAAAATTAAAAAAAGGAGTTTATAAGATTGCCTCTAAAGGTGTTGAAGAAGAGGTAAACTAGTCGTTTAACATAACTGGCATTACCAACATTGTTATTGATTCTTTGACGTTATTATCATCATTAACTGGTCTAATTATACCTGCTCTATTTGGATGAGACATTGATAGAGTTATTATTTCTGAATCTAAATTATTAAGCATTTCAATTAAAAATTTAGAATTGAATCCAATCTGCATATCATCTCCTGAATATTGACACTCTAGGTTTTCGTCGGCTTTATTACTAAAATCAAAGTCCTCAGCACTAATATTTAGTAGGGAACCTGCAATTTTAAGTTTGATTTGATTTGTTGTTTTATTAGAAAATATACTAACTCTCCTAACAGAATTTAAAAATAATTGCCTGTCAATTGTTAATACATTAGGGTTTTCTTTTGGGATAACAGCCTCATAGTTTGGAAATTTTCCATCAATCAATCTACATGTTATCGATGATTTTCCAAATGTAAATTTTGCATTTGAATCATTGTGTTGAATTGTTAGGTCCAAATCTTCAGCTTGAAGGATTCCTTTTAAAATTTGTAGAGGCTTTTTAGGAATTATAAATTCAGATACATTATTGGCAGTATATTCTGAAGTTTCAAATTTAACTAGCTTGTGCGCATCTGTTGCTACAAACTTCAGGGAGTCACTGTTAAACTGAAAAAAAACTCCGCTCATAACTGGTCTTAAATCGTCAGTTCCCGCAGCAAAAATAGTTGAGTTTATAGCATTACCAAGATAAACGCTATTTAATATAGTTTCGTGTGCATCAAGTATTTCAACTTGTTTAGGAAATTCTTCCCCCTCAAGATATGCAAGAGAGTATTTACCATTACTTGCGCTAATTTCAATGGTATTATTTTCTGTCTTTATGAAGGTTAAGGGTTGTTCTGAAAACGTCTTAAGAATATCAGTTAAAAGTTTTGCAGAGACTGCTATTTTGTCATTGGAAGTTGATTCAATATCAATTTGGCTTGTCATTGTAGACTCGAGGTCAGATGAACTTATTGTGAGTTTATTCTTGTCAACTTCAAATAAAAAGTTGTCAAGTATTGGGATCGTATTTGATGAATTTATAACTCCACTTAAAGTTTGAAGTTCTTTGTATAAAATGGAGGATGAAACAATAAATTTCATATGCTTTTTTTCAAATATATTTAAATGAAACTATTTTTCTTACAATTAATAACAAAAGTTATCTAAAAAATACAAACACTAAAATTGCACACTTACTACATCTCTATAATTCAGTCCAAAGAGAGTGCTAGCACTTCCAACTGTTTGAGGGTTGCTCCTGTATATGCAAAGCTGTAAATACCCAAGATTATTAAATATAGCAATCTTCTTACCATCTTCTTCTCTATCTTTTTTTTCAAGACTAAAGTCTATTGCATCTGAGTAATTTTTGTAAATTTTTGAAAATTTGACATTCCTTGCATTAATGATAAACGGCCTTGTCTTTGATATTTCTTTAAATAATTTTTCTGTGATATTTGTTACAACATTCCCATAATTATCAATATAAATAACACTACCTAATATTTGATTGATTTCTTTATTAATAACAGGTCTTAAATTTGTAATTTCTTTGATTTTCTCTATTTCAGTTCCAACAACATTTAATGGCCCAGACCTTTTTATATGAGATGCAACTTTAACAAATAATTCATCAGCAGAAATATTATTATTATAATTATTGTGTATGTTAATTTCCACAATTTGATCGGGTTTTTTGTCTCTAAAAATTAAAGAGAATACTCCATTATCTGCCCCTATAAAAAAACTTCCCTCGTACATAATTGCAATATGTCTGTTTTCAGGAGTTAGTTCTGAATCTACACTTAAAATATGTATTGTTCCCTTTGGAAAATCTCTGAATGCGCCCTCAAGAACATATCCAGCTTCAGAAAGATTAAATGGACTAATATCATGGCTAATATCAACTATTCTAATATTATCTATATTGCTAATTAATTTTGCTTTTAGAGAACTTACTGAATAGTCTTTGTTTCCATAATCAGTAGTTAATGTTATGATAGCCATTTAATTGATAAACTTTACAAAATTTATGTAAATTTGAATCAAATAATCTACTATAACAAATTTTTAAATACAATCTATTGAGTGACCTTCAATTTGAGTTAACAGATGTTGATCCACAGTATTTTTTTTCTAGAGATAACTTAAACTCATTAAAATCAAGTTTTCCTAAGATTAAATTAGTTCAGAGAGGACAAACTATTAAAGCCCTTGGGGATAAAAAAGAATTAAAAAAATTTGATAAAAAATTTAGAAGTCTTTTAAATTATTATTCAGAGTTTAACTCAATGGATCCCAATGTTATTAATGATATAGTTGTAAAGGATATCAAGTTTAATGGTGAAAAACCCTCCTTAATTTTACATGGAATATCTGGAAAACCAATTTTAGCTAAAACTGTTAATCAAAAAAAACTTAATGACTCAATTGAAACAAATGATTTAATATTTGCTGTTGGACCAGCTGGTACTGGAAAAACATACACCGGTGTCGCTATGGCTGTTAAAGCTTTAAAAGAAAAAGAAATAAAAAAAATTATCTTAACAAGACCTGCTGTTGAAGCTGGTGAAAATCTTGGATATCTTCCAGGAGATTTAAAAGAGAAATTAGATCCTTATATGCAACCATTATATGATGCATTAACTGATATGATTCCTCGAAATAAACTTGAAAAATTTTTAGAAGATCGCACTATTGAAATTGCTCCTCTAGCTTTTATGAGAGGTAGAACCCTTGACAATGCTTTTGTTATTCTTGACGAAGCTCAAAATACGACACCTGCTCAAATGAAAATGTTTCTAACGAGAATGGGTATGAATGCTAAATTTATGGTGACAGGTGATCCAGGACAAGTAGATTTACCAAAAAAGGAGAATTCTGGACTAAGAGAAGCTATTAAAATTTTATCAAATAAGAGGGGCATTAAAATTATTTATCTTGATGATAAAGATGTAATAAGACACCCAATTGTAAAAAAAGTTATTGATGCTTATAACAACGTTGAAAAAGATAACTTGTGAATAGCATCTACAAAACAGACTTTAGCTTTCCAGGTCAAACCTCTAAATATCAAGGTAAAGTAAGAGATGTATATACCATCAAAGATGATATTCTGGTAGTAATTGCTTCTGACAGGATATCTGCATTTGATATTGTTATGCCTAATTCTGTTCCTTATAAAGGACAAGTGCTTAATCAAATATCAGTTGAAATGTTAGACTCTACAAAAGACATAATTGATAATTGGTTAATTTCCTCTCCTGACCCAAATGTTTCAATAGGTCATAAGTTAAAACCTATTAAAATTGAGATGGTGATAAGAGGCTATTTGAGTGGTCATGCTGATAGACTTTATAAGTCAGGTGCACGAAGCATATGCGGTGTTAAGATGCCTAACGGTCTTGTTTCTAATCAAAAATTTGATGAACCAATTATTACACCAAGTACAAAAGCTGACTTTGGTCATGATGAAGACATATCAAAATCTGATATATTGAAAAAAAATATTTTATCAATTGATCAGTATGAGGAGGTTGAAAAAATTACTCATAAATTATTTGAAAGAGGTACTAAAATTGCAGAAGAAAGAGGACTGATTCTAGTAGACACAAAATATGAATTTGGATATGATAATAAAAATAGATTATATCTAATTGATGAAATCCATACTCCAGATTCTTCTAGATATTTCTATATTGATGGCTATAAAGAAGCTGTTAATAAAGGAATACCACCTAGACAACTTTCGAAAGAGTTTTTTAGACAATGGTTAATTAATAATGATTTTCAAGGAAAAGAAAATCAAGAATTACCAGAAATTACTGATAAAATTATTGATGATGTTTCTAATAGATATATTGAGTTATTTAATTTAATAACTGGAAATACCTTTGAGCCAAGAAAATCAAATAATTTATTAAAAGAAATAGAAGGTAATATTATAGAGTTTTTATCTACTTAAATTCAGAGGAAAGTATACCAACAAAACTTTCAATTCCCTTTATATAATTAATTAACTTAATATTTTCATTGGGACTATGTTGATTGTTATCTTTATTAACAGTAGGTACACCAACTGCAGGAATATTTAAAACATTAACAAATGGAGAAATAGGAACAGAGCCACCACTAGTTCTTCTGAGAACAGGTTCAACTCCAAATGTATTTTTAAGTGCTTTAGATAGCCACTTCCCAAGATCACTATCAATGTCTGTTCTAAATGCAGGGTATGATACTGTAGAGTTAAATTTTACAATTTTATCATATTTCATTCTTTCTGCCTTTGAAGGTTCATGGTCAAGTACTATGTAGCCTAAATTTTTAATATGAGTTTTAATTAAATCATGAAGTCTGTATCCATCAGACTCGATCACAAGTCTTACATCAATTTCAGCAATACACTCTGATGGAACAATTGTTCTTACTTCATCTTCTACCCAACCAGCTCTAATCCCTCTTACATTTAATGAAGGGTACTGAATAGCCTCTTGATATGAATTTCCAACAGATTCAGGTTTTTTAAACTGCATTTTATCAATCATGCTTTCTTCATCATCAGGGACATTATCTAAATATTTTTTCACTTGATCTGATATAGTAATTCCATCATAGTATCCTTTTATTTTTACAACCCCATTCTCATCTTTCATAGATGATAATATATTTGACATTCTAAAGACTGGGTTAGGCGCGTAATTACCAAAATGTCCACTATGTTGTGGTACAATTGGTCCATATGTCTTTAATGTAATTGATGATATTCCTCTATTTCCAAAATTTAAAGTTGGAAGGTCTGTTACATGTTGAGGGCCATCAAATATTAATAATGCATCACTTTTAAGAATGGAACTGTGTTTCTTTACTGCTTCAGGGAGGCTTGGTGAACCTTTTTCCTCCTCAAAATCCATAACTAGCTTTAAATTTAATTTTTGATTAATATTATTAGAGTTCATAAATTTTAATGCTTGAATAAGCATCATTACTGGACCCTTAGCATCTGAGGAGGCCCTAGCAAATATTCTAATGTCCTTGTCCTCTAGAGTTTTATAATCTATATCAGCTATTTTATTTGAATCATAATCAATAAAACTTTCATTATCTTTTATTTTATAAACAGGAATAAAGGGATTTTCTTGATTCCATTTTTTTGGATCTACAGGCTGTCCATCAAGGTGCATATAAATAAGCACAGTTTTATAATCATCACTAATATGTTTAGATGCTAATAAAAGAGGGATAGTTTTTGTTTCAAGCCTGTTAATCTTAAAATCAAGTGATTTAAACTTATTCTCGGTCCAATCAATTAACTCATATATGTCGGATTTAAAGTTTGCATCATTTGGATAAGATAGAAACTCAATAAATTCATCAATATTATCAATTCCTTGTTTAAAAATTTCATTCTTGTATTCTCTTTGACTAAAAAGTGAGATAGATGTGAACAATAATATAATTGTAAGTTTAAATATTTTCATTTTTTATTTTTTAAAGATAGATTCAGAGTGCTTAAATTTACAAAGCATTAAAAATTATCAGTTAAAATACCTAAATAGGTTTGAATTCCAGTAATATAATTTTCAATCTTGATATTTTCGTTAGGGCTGTGCTGATTATTATCTTGATTTACTGTTGGAACTGTAACAGCAGGAATTCCCAAAGTGTTTACAAATGGTGATATTGGTACTGATCCACCACTAGTTCTCTTTCTAACAGGTTCTGTATTAAATGTATTCTTTAATGATTTTACCAGCCACTTACCAATATCAGAATCTATATCAGTTCTAAATGCATCATAATCAAAAGTTGATATAAATGTCACAATTTTATTATATTTTAATCTCTCCTCCTTTGTTGGCCTTCTATCCATTATAACATATCCTAAATCTTTAATATGTTTTTTAATTAGATTATGAAGCCTTTTAGGATCAGACTCTAATACAAGTCTAACATCAATTTCAGCTATACACTCAGATGGAACAATTGTTCTTACTTCCTCTCTAACCCATCCAGATTCAATTCCCCTTACATTTAAAGAAGGGTACTGAATTGATTCTTGATAATTTGAACCAACATTATCAAAAGTATTGAATTGCATATCTTCCATCATTTTTTTTTCATCATCGGGAACTCCTGCTAATATTGCCTTAGTTTCTTTATCAAGTGTTACTCCATCATAAAAGCCCTCTATTACAACTCTTCCATCTTTATCTTTCATTGATGAAAGAATCTCAGACATTCTAAAGACGGGATTTGGAGCATAATTGCCAAAATGTCCGCTGTGTTGAGGTACAATTGGTCCATAAGTAATTAACCTTATATCAGATATTCCTCTAGCACCAAAAGTTAATGTGGGTAAATTAGATGGGTGTTTAGGACCATCAAATATGAATAGTGCGTCACTTTTTAATTTTGAAGAATATTTTTTGACTGCAGCTGCAAGATTCGGTGAACTAATCTCTTCTTCAAAATCCATTATAACTTTAATATTATACTTTAATTCAATATCATTTCTCCTCATTATCTCAAGAGCACTTAACATCATCATTACTGGTCCTTTAGCGTCAGATGATGATCTAGCAAAAATTCTTAGGTCCTTTTCTAAAATATCTTTCATAGAAATACCCTTTAATATTTCCCAATCGACTATCTCATATTTTTCATTTATTTTTTCTTTTAATACAGCTCTGTATGGATCCTGTTGCTCCCATTTTGAATTATCAACTGGTTGCCCATCAAATTGAAGGTATATTAAAATAGTCTTTGCTTTTTCAGAAATAATTTTAGATGCTAAAAGAAGAGGTAATTCAGGTGTTTCAAGTCTTTCTACATCAAAACCATATTTTCTAAAATTATCTATACCCCATTTAATTAATGGCTCCATTTCCGATTTATAATTAGCATCATTTTTAATTAATAGAAAATCTCTGAATTCATTTATGCTTTCAATACCAATGTTAAATGACTGATTTTTATAATCTATTTGTGAAAATATATATGTACTGTTAATGATGATAAGTATTGTAAAAATTAATTTTTTCATTTTTGTAAAATTTTATTGATGTTATCTGTTACGTTTTTACTCATATCTATTTTTTTAGCATCAGAATATTTTTTGTTCCAAGTTATTTGTCTTTTGGCATAATTTCTAGTATTCTGTTTAATTTTTTCTATTGCCTCTTCATAAGATATTTTATTTTCAAAATAATTAATAAATTCCTTATATCCAACAGTATTCAAGGTATTTAAATATTTAAATTCTTTTAAAAGGTATACCTCATTTTCTAAACCATTCTTAATCATTATATCTACTCTTTTATCAATTTTAGAATATAGAATTTGTCTTTCACAGTTAAGAATTATGACTTCATTGCTAAAGGTCCTTTCCTTATTATCAGCTTTTCTAAAAGAAGTAAAACTTTTACCAGAGGTTTCAATTACCTCTAGTGCCCTAATGAGTCTGCGTGAATTATTTTTATCAACTTTATCATAATATTCTGGGTCGAGTTTCTTTAATTTTTCCTGTAAATATTCAATTCCATTTTCTATGTACTTTTTATTAATCATTTTCTTTATATCTATTGGAATAGATGGAAATTTGTCAATACCATACAATATTGAGTCTGCATAAAGACCTGAACCCCCCACAAGAATTAAATTATCATAATTTAAAAAAAGACTATTTATTAGATTAATAGCATCCTTTTCAAATTTTCCAACATTATAATCATCATGAATACTTTTATTATGAATAAAATGATGTTTAATTGTATCTAATTGTTTCCTAGATGGTGGAGAAGTACCAATTTTAAGTTCTTTGAAAAACTGTCTTGAATCACAGGAAATAATTTCAGTTTTTAACTTTTTGGCTATTTTAATACTTAATTCTGTCTTACCAATTCCTGTTGGGCCAGTTATATAAATTAATTTTTTATTTGTCATCTTCTAGATGAGAACCACATTGATGGCAGAATATAGCATTGTCTTTGTGTTTATCACATAAACATTCAGCACAAACTCTTGTATTAACATCTACTTTTTTTCTACTTTGAACCATTTCTGCTGAGATTATACCGGTTGGTACTGCAATTATCCCATAACCTAATATCATTAATACTGAGGCAAGAAACTTACCCATACCTGTTAATGGTACAATATCTCCATAGCCAACCGTTGATATCGTACTTATACACCAGTAAATACTTTCTGGAATATTATTAAATCCAGCTTGTGGACCTTCAATAATGTACATAAGTGTTCCAAATAATATACACATAATCAAGACGAATAGAAGAAATATTATAATTTTTGCTCTGCTAACTAGAAGTGATCTATACAAGAAATTTGATTCCCCAATATATCTAGATATATGAAGAACTCTAAATATCCTAAGTATTCTCAAAGCTCTAATTGCCATCATTGTCTCAAGTTGAGCACCTATAAATATTAGTGATACATATTTAGGGATGGTTGCAAGTAAATCTATAATCCCATAAAAGCTAAATATATATTTACTTGGATGATGAATTGAAATAATTCTGAGAATATACTCAACAGTAAATAATATTGTTATCGTCCACTCTGCAATATTTAAAATGTTATAGTATTTTTCGTTAATCCATCCAACAGTCTCAAGCGCAACAAGTACTACACTTATAATTATTACTATAATAAGTAATATATCA
>CACNIG010000003.1 GCA_902620455.1 uncultured Bacteroidota bacterium | reverse complement strand
TTAAAAAATAAAGATGTAGTTCTTCTTGATGGTGTTACATCTTCCGGAAAAACTGAGATATATATAAAACTAATAGAAATTTATCTAAAATCAGGTAGACAAGTTCTTTATTTACTTCCTGAAATTTCTTTGACAACTCAGATCATTCAGAAACTTAAATTAAATTTTGGTAATAAAATTTCAGTGTTTCACTCAAGATATTCTCTTAATGAAAGGACTGAAGTTTGGGAAAGTATAAATAAAAATAGGGAATCTGCTCAACTAATTGTGGGTGCAAGGTCTTCAGTATTTCTTCCCTTTAATGATCTTGGTTTAATTATAGTTGATGAAGAACATGAAACTTCATATAAACAGCAAGATCCATCACCAAGGTATAATGCAAGAGATGCTGCAGTATATTTATCAAAACTTAATAATTCAAAAGTTGTTTTAGGATCTGCGACTCCATCTATAGAATCTACTAGTAATGCCAAAAATGATAAATATGGTTACGTGAAATTAAAAGATAGATTTGGGAATGTTAAAATGCCAAATATTATTCCTTTAGACATGAGGAGTGAGATTAAAAATAGCTTTAGTTCAATATTTTCAGAAAAATTAGTAGAGGAAGTTAATAATTCTTTAGGGCTGGGTAAACAAATAATTTTATTCAGGAATAGAAGAGGTTATTCTCCACAATGGATATGTGATTCATGTGGTCAAAATGTGATGTGCGATAATTGTGATGTCAGTCTTACATACCATTTATCATCAAATATGCTTAAGTGTCATTATTGTGGATTTTCTTCAAAGGCTGAATCTAAATGTAATTCATGTGGACTTGAAACCATGAGTTATAAAGGAGACGGAACACAGCAAATTGAAGAAATTGTTAAAGAAATTTTTCCAAATGCTAAAACGAAAAGAATGGACTGGGATTCAACAAGAGGAAAATTTTCTTTTGATAGAATAATTAATTCATTTGCAAATCATGAAATAGATATTCTGATTGGAACACAAATGATCACTAAAGGTCTTGATTTTAAAAATGTTGGTTTGGTTGGTGTAATTAACACTGATCATTTTTTAAATTTTCCTGATTTTAGAGCTCATGAAAAGGCTTTCCAGATATTAACTCAAGTCGCAGGAAGATCAGGAAGATCTGGTGATATTGGTAAAGTTTTTCTTCAAACTTATCAACCAGAACATCCCATCATCAAACATGTTATAAATTATGATTATGAAAAAATGTATGAAAATCAATTAGAAGAAAGAAAAGATTATAATTATCCACCTTATGTGAGATTGATTAGAATAACTATTAAGGATAGAAGTTATGAAAAATTAAATAGTTCTGTAGATTGGTTAAATAACATTGTAAGAGATAATTTTAAAGGAGTAATATTAGGACCTGTATACCCACATATTTCTAGAATTAAGAATAAATATCACAAAGAATTTCTAATTAAACTCAGAAATCTAAAAGAGCTTAATGAATTTAGAAATGTTTTTCAGAAAATTCAAAAAAGTTTTGATTCTATCTCTAAATACAGAAGTGTTAGAATCATTGTAGATGTTGACCCAGTTTAGTATCTGTTTAACCGTAAAATAAATTTGGCAGATAATATTTAATACCCTAATTTTGCGGCCTAAGATTTTAAGATGAAAAACTACGAAACTGTGTTTATTTTAAATCCTGCCCTCTCAGAAGAGCAAGTTCAAAAGACTGTAGACAAATACGAAAAGTCATTAAAGTCTAATGGAGCAAAAATAATTAATAAAGAGGTATGGGGGTTAAAGAAGCTAGCATATACCATTGAAAACAAGAATAGTGGTTTTTATAATCTATTAGAATATACTGCACCAGCGGACATTGTATCTTCTCTTGAAGTTGAATTTACTAGAGATGAAACGGTAATGAGGTATCTTACAGTTACTCTTGATAAACATGCAATTGCTTGGGCTGAAAAAAGAAGAAATAGAAATACAAAAAAGGCAAGTTAATTATGGCAGGTATTGAAGAACAATCTAAAATTAAGAATGAAGGTGAGATAAGATATTTATCTCCACTTGACATAAATACTTCAAAAGCAAAAAAGTATTGTATGTTTAGGAGATCAGGTATTAAATATGTTGATTACAAAGACCCCGATTTCTTAAGTAGATTTATTAATGAGCAAGGAAAGATTTTACCAAGAAGATTAACTGGTACTTCACTCAAGTATCAAAGAAAAGTAGCAGTAGCTGTAAAAAGAGCTAGGCACCTTGGTCTACTACCATATGTTGGAGATTTATTAAAGTAGTTATGGAAATTATACTTAAAGAAAATATTGCAAATGTTGGTTTTAAAGATGAGCTAGTCTCTGTTAAAGCAGGCTATGGTAGAAACTTTTTGATACCTACCGGAAAGGCTGTCTTGGCTACTGAATCTGCAAAAAAAGTACTTGCTGAGAATTTGAAGCAAAAAGCATTTAAAGAAAAGTCAATAATTGAAGCAGCTGAAAAAACCGCAGCTAAAATTTCTAAATTAGAACTTAAAATTTCTGCTAAAGTTGGTCCAGACGGTAAGCTATTTGGTTCAATTTCAAATGCTGATGTAGCAAAAAGCCTCCTTGATAAGAAGATTGAGGTTGAAAAAGAAAATATTTCCATACCTGGTAAATCTATAAAAAGAATTGGAAGTTACCAGGCTTCAATAAGACTTCATAGAGAAGTTTCTGCTCAATTAAACTTCGAGCTTCAGCCTGAAAAGAAATAATTTCATAACTTTATTACATACTGATTATCAAATTATTTTTTGATGTCTCAAAAACTTAATACACCAAAGGGTACCCGTGATTTTTCTTCTTTAGAATTAAAAAAAAGAGAATATTTACTAAATGTTTTGAAAGATTGTTTTAAATCATTTAATTTTCAAGAGATTCAAACTCCTTCATTTGAAAATTTAACTACACTTACAGGAAAATATGGTGATGATGAGGATAATTTAATGTTTAAAATATTGTCTTCAGGAGATAAAATTAAGAAAGCTGATATAGATGCTTTTAAAAATAACAAACTATCTAAATTTTCTAATTCATTATCTGATAAGGCTTTAAGGTATGATCTTACTGTGCCACTATCTAGATTTATCTCTCAAAATTTAAATGATCTTTCATTCCCATTTAAGAGATTCCAAACTCAATTAGTTTGGAGAGCAGAGAGACCTCAAAGAGGAAGATATAGAGAGTTTCTTCAATGTGATGTTGATATTATTGGTGAGTCAAATATATTACAAGAATTAGAATGTATTAAAGTTTATGACTCTGTTTTCAATAGATTAGGATTTCCAAAAGTTGATCTCAGAATTAACAATAGGCAAATATTAGAGGGGGTTTCCAAATTAATGAAGTTGGAAACTGTCACAGAAATAGCCTCTGTTCTTGACAAGACAGATAAAATAGGAATCGATGGAGTTATGAAAGAATTAAAAGGCAGAAACCTATCAGATGACTCAATTAATTTATTAAAGTCTCTTCTTGATATTAAAGGGACTAACCAAGAGAAAATCGAAAATTTAAGGAATATTTTTGATTCAAATAATATTTTCTTAAATGGAGTTGATTTACTTGATGAAATAATTTACACCTCACAAAAATTTAATTTAAATAATATAAATATCAAAGTTGATTTATCTCTTGCAAGAGGTCTTAGTTATTATACAGGAACAATCATTGAAGTATCCTCACCAAAAGAGTACGAAATTGGATCAATAGGAGGAGGGGGAAGATATGATGATCTAGTTCAAAAAAATAATCCAAAACTAAGTGGATTTGGAATATCTTTTGGTTTTGATAGAATATTTATGATATTGGATGAGTTAAGATTATTTCCAAGTGAATTAAATTCCTCAAAATCTTTTCTTTTTTTAAATTTTGGCCTTGAACTAGACAGTATTCTATCGTATTTAGACAAATTAAGAGAAAAAAATATCACTTGTGAGTTATATCCTTCAAATGTAAAAATCAAAAAGCAATTAGATTATGCAAATCAAAAAGGAATTGATTATGTTGTGATTATTGGTGATGAAGAGGTAAAATCTAATATTTTTAAATTAAAAAACATGAAAAGTGGAAGTCAATCTTCAATTGATATTAGTAATTTTTTATCTGAAATTGAAAGAATTAGTTGAAGTGATTATACCATTTTTTAAATGGTCTTTTAATCAGACTAGTAAACTTAGAGTTTTGTATTTCATCTAAATCAGTATCAACCCCGTATGTTATTTTATCTTTACTTAACTCCATGTAAGTTCCAAATATTCTATCCCATATTGAAAAAATATTTCCATAATTTGAATCAGTGTACGGAAGCTCAAAGTGATGATGAACTTTATGCATGTTAGGAGATACAATAACATAGCTAAGGAGTTTGTCAACTTTATTAGAAATCTGAATATTAGCATGATTAAATTGAGATGCTATTACAGATAAGGATTGATACATTAAGACAAGTCCTATTGGCGCTCCACTAACAAAAATTCCAATAAAAGTAAATACAAATCGCACGACGCTCTCAAAAGGATGGTGCCTATTAGCTGTAGTAGTATCTACTTTATGATCGGTATGATGGACTATGTGAATATACCAGAGAAATTTAACCTTGTGTTGAACGAGGTGGGGTAAATAAGCACCAATCAGGTCTAGAACTAATAGTCCTAGGATTATGCTAATTAATGTTGATGATGAATTTACAAGATTTATAACTCCAAAATTGTTTTCATTTGTCCAATCAGCAGCAAAAACTAGAAGAAATGCAAAGAAAAAATTTACAATTATCGTAGTAAGTGTTAATAAAAAATTTGGAATTGAGTGTCTCCATTTTTTGTAGTTGAGAAATTTAAAAGGAACTATCCCCTCAATTACCCAGAAAAGAGTAATTCCAGACACAATGATTAAGGCCCTATTAAGAGATGAAATATTTTCAAAAATTAATAATAGTTTCTCCATTTTAATCGAATATAATTATATCATTTGAATTATCAGTGTCAGCAATAAGTCCCGTAGGATTTATATCAATAGATTTGATAGATTCTAATTCACTATTGATTTCCAAGGTATATTTTTTATATGCCCATGACCAGTCCTTAACTTGTGTCCAACTCTTCGCATATGAAGGCTGTTTCTTCTCACCTCTCATTAAAGAAATAGGTATATAGTAAAACTCTTCAGTGCCATCTTTATATTCTACTAATACTTCAAGTGGCATTGGCATTAAACCTATCCTTTCTAATGTAATTAAAGATTTATTTTTACTCTGTTCAACTTGATTGATGGCATAGTTAATCTTGTTTGTTGTTTGAGTCCAATCTGTCAGGTACCAATTTAGGAGTATTCCTGATGACTGTTCAGCAATTCTTCTCAGATCATTAGGAAGAGGATGTGTAAACTTATAAGTATTATAATAGTTCTTTATGGTTTCATTGAAAGCATCAAGACCTATTATGTATCTTAATTGACTTAAAAAAACGAAACCCTTTGAATAAGCAGTAGACTCATATGCTCTATTGAACTTATATCTATTTGCATTTGTTGATTGAGGCATCTCTTGTCCAGAATTTGCTAGTCTAATATAACTTGCGTATGAACTTCTTATGCTGTTAATAAAATTAGAACCAAGAACAAAACTTTCTGCTAAATCACCAAAGAAACTAGCTGCACCTTCATCCATCCATTCGTGGTTCATTTCATTTGTGGCTAATACACCCTGAAACCATGCGTGTGCGAGTTCATGAGAAGTTACACTCACTAGTGGAACAAATTCATTACCATAGTTAACTAGAGTAAGCATTGAATATTCCATTCCACCGTCTCCTCCTTGAACTACCGAATATTGCTTGTAAGGATAAACTCCTATATTCTCATTAAAGAATTCCATAAGCTCTGCAGTAACTGGTTGAACAGCTTTCCAATTGTCAATAATTTTAGGATCATTTTTATAATAAAAATTCAATTTAACACCATTTGGTCCTTCATATACATCATGAATATAATCAGGATCTGCAGCCCATGTAAAATCATGAACTTTTGGAGCAATAAAATTCCATATTCTTTTATTACCAGATATCTTTCCAAGTTTGGGGTTTGAAGGGTCGCTCTCTTGAAGATATCCAGAAGCCGCAACAATGTAATCTTTATCTATTTTTATAGTTACATCAAAATCTCCCCAGACACCATGAAACTCTCTTCCGGTATATGGGGCAGTATTCCATCCTTCATAATCATATTCAGATATTTTTGGATACCATTGTGCCATCGAAAATTTGACTCCCATTGGTGAATCTCTTCCTGCTCTTCTTATTGTAATTGGGACTTGTCCATTGAAATTCATAGAAAAAATTGAAGAATCTCCTGGCTCTAAGGGTTTAGCAAGTGTTACCTCAAGAATAGTATCAGATAGATAAGTTTCGACTTTTATGTTATCTTGTTTAAGATTAGTAACATTTAAAAAACCTTCTTCATCAGCTTTTAATTCACTTATATCAACATCAAATCTAGTATTAACATCATCTCCATTTATTAATCTTACAGCCATGTCACTTCCTACTTTAAATGCATTAAAATAGAGATGAAAGAATATTTTATTTAATGTATCTCTTGAATTGTTTTTATAGACAATTTCTTGATTACCCTTGTAGGTGTTATTCCTTTCGTTAACATCAACTTCAATTTTATAATCAGCATTTTGTTGCCAATAATTTTGAGAATGGACAGTAATACTCAAAAACAGAAATAAAATTACTCCTACAATATTCCTCATAAATGGATTTTAATGATTCCAAATATAAGTAAATACTTAAATTACAGGTGTTAAAAAAAATCAAAATGAATATATTTATATAAACTTAATTTATTATGAAAAAGATTCTATTATTAAACTTATTATTTATTGGTTCATTATTTTCTCAAGATTATTATTACGAAAAATATGCTCCATTTGACGAGAATATTAAATCACCTGAGGAATTCTTGGGATATCCAATTGGAGAAATGCAAACAAGACATGATCTAATTGTCTCATACATGGAATATCTATCTAACGTGTCAGATAAAGCACAAATAATGCATTATGGAGAGACATATGAGAAAAGAAAGCTCGTAATACTAGCAATAAGTTCATCTGATAAAATTCTTGAACTAGAAAAAATTCGTGAAAATCATATCTCATATCTAAATCCTGAACATCCAAATTATTTAGAGGAATCAAAACCAGAGGATCTCCCTGTAATAATCAATTTAGCCTACAGTGTACATGGAAATGAACCTTCAACATCTGAGGCAGCGCTTTTAACTGCTTATACTCTCATAGGATCAAAATCAGATGAAATAAGCAAATATTTATCTGAATCTGTTATTTTGATTGACCCTACTTTAAATCCCGATGGTAGAGACAGACATACCCATTGGGTAAACACATATAAGGGATCACCTCTAGTCGATGATCCTCAAGATGCTGAACATAATGAATACTGGCCTGGAGGAAGAACAAATCATTACTGGTTTGATTTAAATAGAGATTGGTATTTGGGGATTCACCCGGAGAGTAGAAGTAAGCTTAAATGGTACCATTCATGGAAACCAAATGTTACTGCTGACTTTCATGAAATGGGTACAAACAGTACTTATTTCTTTGTTCCATTTAAACCAAACGGATCTCTAAATCCTGTTATTCCTAAAGAGAATTATGAATATTTTAATTTTCTATTTGGCTCATATTTTGCGGAAGCATTAGATGAAATAGGAACTCTTTATTTTACAAGAGAAATATTTGATAGAACCTATCCAGGTTATGGATCTGCATACCCAGATTATTTAGGTGGAATTGGACTTCTTTTTGAACAAGCGAGTTCTAGAGGGTTTAAACAAAAAACTCAATTTGGTGAAATTACTTTTCCATTTACAATTAAAAACCAATATATATCTGGTATGACAACTGTTAAAGCTTCTGTTGCAAACAAAGAGAAACTAAAAGACTATCAAAGTAATTTTTACAAGTCAGCATTAACAGATTCATCCAGAAAAAAAGTAAGAGGATACATATTTAATCAGGGTAATGATAAAAACAAAACCAAAGCATTTATTGACAAATTAAAAATTCATGATATTAAGGTATTAAGAGATAAAGATCAGTTCTATGTTCCAACAGTTCAAAAAAACTATAGGTTGGTTCGTTCATTCTTTGAAACGCACGAGAAATATAGAGATAGTGTTTTTTATGATGCATCAGCTTGGTCAATGGCAAATATTTATGATATAGATTATTCTTCATCTAATAAAGATTTTGCAGGAACAGAAGTTGACGATATTGATGGTCTTTTTGAGGTTAATACATTTTCTCAATCAAATTATGCATATATATTAGACTCCCAAGACTATAATATTCCTGCTGTAACATATGACCTATTAAAAAATGACGTATTAACATCTGCATCATTTAAACCATTTACAATTCAGACTTCATCTGGCAGTAAGACCTTTAGTTATGGTTCTCTTATAATCCCATTATCAATTCAGAAGAAATTAAATCCAAATGAACTTTATGAGAAAATGAAAAGTGTTCAAAAAAAGTATAATGTTAATATTTATTCAGTTGAGAGTGGACTTAGCTCGTCAGGAATTGATTTAGGAAGTGGATACGTTATGCCAGTTAATAAACCAAGTGCTATGATGCTAATTGGAACTGGTGTTAGAGCATATGAAGCTGGTGAGGTTTGGCATTTACTTGATCAAAGAGTGGGAATGCCAATAACAAAGGTTCCAATCAGAAACTTTGATAATATTTCAATGGATAAATACAATGTACTTGTATTAGTTTCTGGAAATTACAAGTTCTCTGATAGTCAGATTGAAAAAATAAAGACATGGGCAGAAAATGGTAATACAATTATAAGTATTGGAAGTGGATCTAAATTTCTAATTGATAAAAACATAGTTGATGAAAGTCTTCTTGAAAAAGAAGAATCTGATGAAATAAATTACCTTGCTTATGGAGATGCAAGAGAAAATACAGGTAAGGAGCAGATTGGGGGTGTTATATTAAATTCAATGATAGATCTAACTCATCCATTAGCTTTTGGTTATGAGAATAATACTTTGCCACTATACAAGAATAATTCAATATGGCTTAAACCTTCAAAAAATAGTTATTCGTCAGTTGTAAGATACACAGATGATTCCTTGATTGATGGATTTCTTTCGGAAAATAATAAGTCAAAAATAAAAGAATCTGTTTCTTTAGTTGTGTCTAAAGTTGGTAAGGGAATTGCTGTAATGTTTGCAGATAACCCTAATTTTAGAGGTGCATGGTATGGAACTAATAGACTCTTTCTTAATGCTATACTTCTCGGAGATAAGATATATATCCCATAATGAAATGGTTAAGAGATATAGGACCAGGTGCTTTAATTGCTGCTGCTTTTATAGGCCCTGGTACTGTCACTCTATGCACTATCGCAGGAGCCTCATTTGGTTATTCTTTAATATGGGCTATTATTTTATCAATCTTTTCTACGATTGTTCTTCAAGAAATGTCTCTAAGGATTGGATTAATTACAAAGATGAACTTAGCAGAGGTTATTAGAATTAATATTAAGTCCAAATTTATTAATAGACTTTTTTTAGTATTAATTATTTGTTCAATATTAATTGGAAATGCAGCATATGAAGCTGGAAATATAACAGGAGCTTCGCTGGGAATATCTGCAATTCTAAATTCAGAGTCAATTAACTATATACCAATTTTTATTGGGCTAATTGCATTCATAATTCTTTATCAAGGTAACTACAAAATTTTAGAAAGGTTTCTTGTACTATTAGTTCTAATTATGAGCATTTCTTTTTTTATTACTGCAATTATGACTAAACCTAACATTGAAAGCCTATTAAATGGAATTTTGTCACCAGAACTAAATTCAACTAATATAATGGTAGTTCTAGGTCTAGTCGGTACGACTGTTGTCCCATATAACCTATTTCTTCACTCGTCATTGGTTTCTGAAAAGTGGGGCTCTTCAAACAAGTTAAAAGTTGCAAGATTTGAAAGTTTTTTCTCAATTCTGATTGGTGGTCTAATCTCATTATCAATTATAATAACTGCTGCATCTGTAAATAATAAAGATGTAAATGGGGTAATTGACTTAGCTAAAGGTCTTGAACCTCTATATGGAAAATTTGCAATCTATTTTTTAGGAATTGGTTTATTTGCTTCAGGCATTACATCCTCCATTACAGCACCACTAGCTGCGGCTTATGTTGCCAAAAGTTGCTTTGACTGGGATGATTCATTAAAAAGTCAAAAATTTAGAGCTATTTGGATCATTATTTTATTTAG
The DNA here is from genome assembly GCA_902620455.1 of uncultured Bacteroidota bacterium. Classification (GTDB taxonomy): domain Bacteria; phylum Bacteroidota; class Bacteroidia; order Flavobacteriales; family Flavobacteriaceae; genus Marisimplicoccus. Next base: position 131,901 of record CACNIG010000003.1, on the reverse strand, counting down.
TGGTGTAATTGCATCAATGGTAGAGTTGAATCCAATTGAAATAATAAAATTTGCTCAGTTTTCTAACAGCCTTTTGCTACCAATTATAGCAATCATTCTTTTATGGTTAATTAATAATAAAAGTATAATCAGCCAAAGATATCGTTATAAATTTCAAAATATTTTAGGTTCTGTGATATTCATATTATCAATAATCCTTGGAGCTAAAGGTTTAATTACTCTTATATAATGTTACATATTAATTGTGATTTAGGTGAGGGTCTTAATAATGAGCATATTATTATGCCACTAATTGATTCATGTAATATTGCTTGTGGAGGTCATGCAGGAGATAATGGAAGTATGATTGAATGTGTTGAAATTTCAATTAGAAATAAAGTAAAAATTGGAGCTCATCCATCTTACCCAGATAAAATTAATTTTGGAAGAAAAAAAATAGATATTTCACCTTCTGAATTGTCACACAGTATAATTTCTCAGATTAAATCTCTCGAGTCAATTGCAAGCTCATATGGTATTACCTTAAACCATATTAAGGCTCATGGGGCACTTTATAATCAGATGATAATAGATGCTGACCTTTCCAACTTATACTTGAATACATTAAAAGAATTCAAAAAAAAATACTCTCTATATATTCCGTATAAATCTGAAATTGAAAAGAAAGCTTTAAAAAGAGGGTTCAGTGTTACCTATGAGGTGTTTGGAGACAGAAATTATAATGATGACTTAAGTTTAGTTTCTAGAGAAAATGAAAATGCCTTAATTACAGATCCGAATAATGTTATAGAACATATAAGAAATATTAAAGAAACTGATACTGTAAAAACAATAAATGGAAATTTTCAAAAAATAAAGTTTGACACGATTTGTATTCATTCTGATACTAATAATTCTATCGATATACTAAAAAAAATAAATAAAAAATTTAATGGAAGGTAATCCTAAAACATATTTTGTTTTTAATGAGAGGTCTATTTTAGTATCATATAATTGTCCAACCAATTCTAAATTAATTAGTAATATTTCCAATACTAAAAAAAGAATTGTGACACACATGAATGATTGTATTTTAGATATTGTGCAATCTATTAATTCAATTCTAGTAATTTTTGATAGAACTAAAATTTCAGCTGATGACCTTATCAAAAAATTAAAAAAAATTGAAGACACAGAGGATGATCTCTCTAAGTATAACAAAATATGGCAAATCCCAGTTTGTTATGATTTTAAATACGCAGTTGATCTTAAAAATTTAGCAAAAGAAAAAAAACTATCTCCATCAGAAATTATAAATATTCACAAATCAAAAATATATGATGTTTTGTCAATGGGATTTTTACCTGGTTTCATGTATATGGGTTTTACTGATGAGAAACTTCATTGTGAAAGAAAAGAAATTCCCTCTTTAAATATAAAAAAAGGTTCTATTGGTATTGCATTAAACCAAACATGTATTTATTCTCAAGATAGTCCTGGAGGATGGCATATTATTGGTATTTCACCTTTAGACTTTTTTGATTTAAAATCTAAAAATCCCTGTTTTGCTAAACCTGGTGATAAAATTCAATTTATTGAAATATCAAGCAAAAAATATCAACAAATGAAAAAAGAGAATTCAGTAAAACCAATTTATAAATAAATGATTAAAGTAATTCAGCCAGGTCTTTTCACAACAATACAAGATGGGGGAAGACATGGGTATAGAAATATTGGAATACCAACCTCTGGTTTTATGGATCAAGAAAGCGCATGGGCTGCAAATAAAATTGTCAATAATAAAAAAAATGAATCTCTTTTCGAGATTACACTAACTGGACCAACCCTAGCTTTTAATGGTAATTATGTTATATCCATTACTGGTGGAGATTTTAATCCTCTAATCAATAAATTGCCTGTCAAAATGTATCAACCAATTAATGTCAAGTTAGGAGACACATTAAAATTAAATAATACTATTAATGGTGCTAGATGCTATATAGCTGTTTCAGGAGGTCTTAAGGTAAAGTCTATTTTTGGTAGTAAGGCATTCTTTAGTAATATTACTGATTCATACTTCTTAAAGAAAAATGATGAAATAAAAGTTTCAAAAAAATCTAAAAATAAAATTTTAAAATGGGATAGATTTAATTTTAAATTAAATAGATCAATAGAAGTTTTCAAAGGTCCTGAATTTGATTTACTGTCTAGTAATTCAAAAAATAAATTGTTTAAAAATGAATTTACCATTAGCACTAATAACAGAATGGCTTATAATCTTGTTGAAAAACTTCAAGTTGGTACAAAATCAATTATTTCATCACCTGTATTGCCAGGTTCTGTTCAATTGACTCCATCTGGTAAAATGATTATACTTCATAGAGATTGCCAAACCACAGGGGGGTACCCAAGGATTCTTCAGCTTAACATAAGTTCATTAAACTATTTATCACAATTAAAATCTACTGACAAAATAAAATTTAGGCTGATTAATTTGTAATGATATTTATCTCAATTAATTTGGTCTCATCAAATCTTTTCTCCTGTCTATTCTTTATTCTATAAAATTTTCTTAATGCTTTTTCTTGAGATTTTTCAGTCACATATATTGTATCATTTTCAATTTCTGGTCTTATTTTTTTAACAAGTTTTGCAATTTGATCGTTAATAGACTCTATTTCTTTTTTTATAACTCTTCTTTCTAAAATCCCATTAAGATTACTGTCAATTCTAACATTTTTTACTTCATTGATTAGTTTAAGTAATCTTTGATCTCTTTCTTGGCCATAAAGTGAGTTAGTATTGTAAACATTTTGATTCCTTAATCTTTTTCCGTCAACCATAATATCAATAGGGCCTTTATGTCTGAAGCTAAATGTTCTTTTTGAAATAAATTCTTCAAGATTAATAATGATATTTAAATCTGGTCTGTAAAATTGAGACTTTAAAATACCTCTAAGTAAATCATCTCTATTTCTAGCAGTATATTCTTCTCCAAATAAAAAAATTGTTGGAAGTCTTTTTGTTCCAACATTAACATTTCTAAGATCAATTTTAGACCCCTCCTGACTATTAAGATTTCCACACGACAGCACCAATAATAGGAAAGCGATAAAATAAAGTCTCATATTTAAAATTAAAAAAAAGAATCAATATTATTCTGGCACTACAAAAATCATAGGATCAAAATCCCATAAATATGGAAGAAGAAAGAAAACAAATAGCGTTAAAAGTATAATTGAAATTAAGTTCATCCATATTCCAACTCTAACCATATCAGGAATTCTTAAATAACCTGATCCAAAAACTATAGCATTTGGAGGAGTAGCTACAGGAAGCATAAATGCACATGAAGCTGCAACAGTTGCAGATACCATCAATATAAATGGATGAACGTCAATTGTCATTGACATCGGATAAAGAATAGGTAGAAGCATTGCAGTTGTGGCAAGATTGGATGTAATTTCTGTTAAAAAATTAACAGATGCTATTAAAATGAAGACTAAAAGTATTAATGAGATACCATCCAATAAAGTCATTTGATTACCTATCCATAATGCAAGGCCACTGTCTTTAAACCCTGCTGCAAGAGCCATACCACCACCAAATAATAATAAAATTCCCCATGGTAACTTAACTGCTTCATCCCATTTTAAAATTTTTCTTTCCCTATTTTTTGTAGGTAACAAAAATATTATGATAGCTCCGATCATAGCTATAATCGTATCATCAATTCCAGGTATAATTGATTCAAGTAAATAGGAACGGCTTATCCATGCAAATGCAGTAAATGCAAAAACCCCAGACACTAATTTCTCCTCATAGCTTATTTTTCCTAAAGCATTTAACTGTTTGTAAATTTCCTCTCTTCCACCAGGAAAAGTTTTCTGTTTAAACTTAAATGCAATACTTGTTAAATATTTCCAGCATATGAATAAAAGAATAATTGATATTGGAAAACCAAACTGGAACCATTTAGCAAAGGTTATCTCATATCCAAAAGTTTCCTCTACAACACCAGCTAATACAAGGTTAGGTGGTGTCCCAATTAAAGTAGCAACACCACCGATTGATGCACTATAAGCAATAGCTAACATTAGAGCTTTGCCAAAATTTAAATTTTCGTCCTCAATAGTATTTGGGTTATCCCTTAACTGAGCAACAATAGCAATTGCGATTGGTAACATCATAACAGCTGTAGCTGTATTTGATATCCACATTGACATAAATGCAGTAGCAATCATAAAACCAAGAATGATATTTACAATGTTAGTTCCAATTAAATTAATAATATTCAACGCTATTCGTTTATGCAAATTCCATTTCTCAATTGCGATTGCAATTATAAAACCACCTATGTAAAGAAAAACATACTTATGCCCAAATGATGCAGTTGTCTCTGTTAATCCCAATCCACCAGTAAGTGGAAACAATATAATTGGTAATAATGCAGTTACAGCTATTGGTATAGCTTCTGTAATCCACCAAATTGCTATCCAAATAGTTGAGGCAAGTATAGCATTTGCTCTTGGGTTTAGGCTTTCAGGATTAAAGAAAAACAGAACAGCTATAAAAGCTAAAGGCCCTGATATTAAGCTAATATTTTTTGAATTAAGATTCATATTCCGATTTTAAAAATAATCTATTTTTGTTTACAATAGTTAGAAAAACCATTTTGCAATGAAAATTTTAATTGCTCCTGATAAATTTAAAGGTTCCTTAAATGCTGCTGAAGTATGTGATGCTATTACAAAAGGTATAAAAATTAATAAAACTAAAGATGAAATAATATCATGTCCAATGGCTGATGGAGGAGAAGGGTCAATCGATATAATAAATAATCATTTAAGTCTTAAGCCTGTTGAATTGATTGTTAATGATCCTTTGTTTCGTCCAATAAAGTCTACTTATTATTTTTCAGACCTAACAGCTTATATTGAAATGTCATCAGCGTCAGGGTTATCCTTGCTTAAAAAAGAAGAACAAAACTGCATGAATACATCCTCTTTTGGAACTGGTGAATTAATTAAAGATGCAATTAATAAAGGTTTGACTACAATAAACCTATATATTGGAGGAAGTGCCACAAATGATGGGGGAGTAGGTATAGCCTCAGCACTAGGGTTTCAATTCTATGATAGGTTGAAAAAACAATTATCTCCAATAGGAAAAAATCTTAAATCAATTGATCATATCGATGATAGTCAGGTCAATTTTAATTTTAAAGAAATTACTATTAATGTTATATGTGATGTTGATAATCCTCTATATGGAAGGAATGGTGCAGCTTTTGTTTATGCTAAACAAAAAGGGGCAAACTCACTTGAAATAAAAAAATTAGATCAAGGATTAATTAACTTACAATCAATTTTAATTAAATATGATTATCCCAATGTTACAAACATGCCTGGCTCAGGTGCTGCTGGAGGAGTTGGGGGTGGGCTGGTCTCTTTACTTGGAGCAAAATTAATTTCAGGTATAAAGAATTTGATAGAAATTACTCAAGTAGAATCAAAAATAAAGGACTCTGACATAATAATTACAGGAGAAGGTAAAATAGATTTGCAAACTGAAAAAGGAAAAGTAATAAGTGGTATAAGTAGCTTAGCAAGAAAATATAAAAAACCTGTTATAGCAGTTTGTGGAGAAGAAGAAAAAAATGTATCAGTTAAATTAGGATTAAAAAAAGTCTACACCATTTTAGAAATAGCTGATTCGATTAGTGACGCAATAGTTAACGGAGATAAATACTTAATTGAAATAGGCTCTAAAATCTTGACTGACTTAAAAAAAAACCCTGAAAAAAATCAGGGTTTTGCGGAGAAAGAGGGATTCGAACCCCCGGAGGTATGACCCTCAACAGTTTTCAAGACTGCCGCATTCGACCACTCTGCCATTTCTCCAAATACAGTTGCAAATATACACGATTTTGTAGATAAAATATTTTTTATAGAAAGCTAAATCAAAAATTATTATGTTACTTTTAGCTTTATGCTTCTTGATTTTTATTCAATTTTAATTCTAGTAGGTATTGGTCTTTTTGCAGGAGTTGTAAATACATTAGCTGGTGGAGGTTCTTTAGTTACATTACCTGTGCTAATTTTGTTTCTTGGAATGGATGAAGTAACAGCAAACGGTACTAATAGGTTAATGATAATTTTTTCTGCATTTGTTGCCAATTATGGATATACAACTAAAGGAATTAAAACATACCCATATGGTATCTTCCTTGGATTTTCAGCTCTTATTGGTGCTATTATTGGTGCTAGTATTGCAGTTGATATTGACGGAGATACTTTTAAAAGATTTCTTGCGATAATTATGATTTCAATTGGTTTAATTATTGTCTTCAATACAAAATCAATTTCATCTAATGAGCTTGTTGAAAGATTAAATGGTAAATATTTGTTTTATGCACTACTAGGTTTTTTCTTTATAGGAATATATGGTGGATTTTTAAATGCTGGAGTTGGAATTGTAATAATGCTTTTATTAACTACCGTAAATAGAGTGAATTTAATTAGAACAAATGCAATAAAAGCATTTGCTGTATTTTTCTATTCTCTTGCAGCACTATTAATTTTTGCTATAGAAGGAAAAGTAGATTGGATTGTTGGTTTTTGGATGGTCCTTGGATCAATTATTGGAGCATGGTTCTCGAGTATATGGTCAGTTAGAAAAGGAGGAGAAAAAGTAATTAGGATTACACTATTAATTATGGTAATATATATGGCTGTAAAACTATGGATGGATACCTTTAATACTTAGTACGCTTTTTAATAGTAAGACCGTATCCAGAAAGTCCTACACGATTTATTTGCTCTGAATTACTTAGCAAATTTATTTTTGAAATTCCTATATCATGAAGTATCTGAGCACCTATTCCAAAATCTTTAAAGTCAATTTTTGGTTTATCCTTTTTATTGTTGAAAGATTTTAATTTTTTTAGAATATCATCAGGAGATTGATTTTGATTAATGAATATGACTGCTCCTTTACCTTCTTTATTTATTTTTTCAAATATCTTATCATATTTCTTTTCATTGGTTCCAGATAAAATCTTAGTAACATCATTATCAACAACCGAGGAATTTATTCTTGTTAATATAGATTCATCCTTATTAAATTCACCTAAAGATAAAGCTATATGGATTTGATCATTGTTAGTCTGCTTGTATCCTCTCAGCCTATATCTTCCAAATTGAGTGTCAATATCTTCATCAAAAATTTTACTTATTAGACTATCATTCTTCATTCTATAAGCAACCAAATCTTCAATAGAGACAATCTTAAGATCAAACTTATTTGCTACTTCCATCAGCTCTGGTAATCTTGACATTGAACCATCATCATTCATAATCTCCACAATAACCCCAGCTGATTTAAATCCAGCCAGTCTTGCAAAATCAATAGCAGCCTCTGTATGCCCAGTTCTTCTTAACACACCACCATCTTTAGCAATAAGAGGAAATACATGTCCTGGTTTTTGGAGATCATCAGGCTTTGTATTCCTGTCTACTAAAGCTTGTACAGTTTTGGCTCTATCTGAAGCTGAGATACCTGATGTTACACCATTGCCTTTTAAATCTACTGATACTGTGAATGCTGTTTCCAGTGGATCTGTATTATTAGGAACCATTTTCTCTAAATGTAGTTTCGAGCATAATTTCTCTGACATGGGTACACAAATTAGGCCTCTCCCATTTTTTGCCATAAAATTAATTTTTGAGGAGTCAATTGTTTCGGCAGCTGTTATGAAATCACCTTCATTCTCTCTATTTTCATCATCAACTACTATAATTATTTCACCTCTTTTAATTGATTCAATTGCATCCTCAATTTTATTTAATTTGATTTCAGTCATTTTTTATTTTAATTTTTTTAAAAATTTCAATTGCCTTATCAAATAGAGAAAACCTAATTACTCTATCAGTTGATACTAACATTGTCAAATAAACTGCGAAAGGAGCTATTACAAACGTTGAAATCCAACTACCAATAAATGGACTAATAGTATTATCTTCTGCAGCATTTTTTCCAAATACGCCGATGTAGTGATATGTCAAGAAAATAATTATAGATAATACTAGAGGAAGTCCCAGTCCTCCTTTTCGAATAATTGCACCTAAGGATGCACCAATTAAAAATAAAAAAATACATGCAAAAATCAGACTATATCTTTCATTAATGGTAAGCTTGTGAAGATTAATTAATTTTTGTTGTAAGAAAAAAGTTTTTTTCTTGTTAGATAATTGTCTTAAGTATATATCTACTTCTTCATCTGCCATTGATAAAACTCCATTTGTTACATATACTTCAGGAGAATCAAGAATTTTTAATAAGGATCCATTAATATAATCATCATCTAATTCAACCTGATCAGGATTTAGATTTGGTAATTTTTTTAGTGTATGACCTAATAAAAAACTCTTAGCGAATATAGTTTTATCTTCTTCAAATTTTTTATTCAAGGTATCAGAGCTATTCTTTAGTTGATTTATTTTCTGCATTTTATAAGTGGATTTGTATGTCTCCTCCTCAAGATCAACATTATTAAAATCTGATATATCAATATTAAGTACATATTCTTCAAAAGATGCTCTGGTATGAGGATACCTTTGCTTTTCAGCTGCAGTCGAAGCAACAATATCCTCATATCTATTACCATTCTTTAAAATTAATTGAAGGTAATTGTCATTTTCATTTCTGACCTCTCCGCTTTCTGCTTTGATTACTAAACGATTAATCTCATCATTTGAAATATTGTGAAGTATAATATCTTCAAGATATTGTTCATTATCACCATATTTCCTAGAGACTTTAATATTCATGTTACCAATATCATTAAATATTCCTTCACGTATACTAAGGGTAGGTTTAAGTTTTGCTAGATTCTTCCTTAAATTGTATGATTTAAGTTCACCATATGTTACAACATGATTTGAAAAATAAAATGATCCAATTCCAAGAAAAATATGAAATATTAATAATGCTACCATACTTCTAACAATGGATATACCATTAGATTTCATCGCAATAAATTCATAGTTTTCTGACAGAGTGCCATAAGTTGTTAAAGAGGCTAGAAGTATTGATAAGGGTAAAACAAGTGGAACAAGTTTGGGTGAAAAATATATAAAAAATTTGCCTATCGTGAAAATGTCCAATCCTTTTCCTGCAAGTTCATCTATATACAACCAAAAAGTTTGTATTATAAAAATTAGGAAGCATATCGCAAAAACAGCTATGAATCTGCTTAGGTAGAATTTTAATATGTATTTATCAAGTATTTTCAATTTATTTGACTATTGTATAGTTTTCATATTTATTAATATCAAATTTAAATAAAGACAATGGAACAGATAAATTATAATCATAAGTTAATGTTAAAAAGGTATTTATTACCTGCATACTTGATGAATCCCTCATCTCTATTTTTTCAATTGAATAGTTAGAAGAATTAATCGAAATAAAATAAATAATACCATCATCTTCACTAATAGCCTTAATAATATATTTATTTGAGTTGCTGATTTTATCAAGTTTATGATCCTCAATAAAAAAATTTAAAAGTTGATGCGGAGTTAAGTTAAAGAGGGGAATATCTGAATTACCAATTATAATTTCCTGATTTTCATGAACAATTGTGATAATATTTTCTCCATCATAAATTTGATCAATATATTTTGTATCAATAAAGTATTTTTCTCCTCTTGTAAAAATTTCGCCTGTTATTGGTAACATTGGATTATCAACTTTTGACTCAATTTTAAATTTATAATAAGAGTCAGTCAAAATCAATGAGTTTTCTTGTGCTATTTTAAGAATTTCTTCAGCAGATTGGCTGAATATATTGTTAATGCCAAAGATTAATAAAACGAGAGCCTTAAATATGTTAAAATTATTTACCACTCAAAAGAGATTCTAATGAATTTAAATCTGAAATCAACACTTGTCTTGGTTTACTTCCTTCAAACGGTCCAACAATACCTGCATCTTCCATTTGATCAATCAACCTTCCAGCTCTATTGTATCCAAGTTTAAGTTTTCTTTGTAACAATGATGCTGAGCCTTGTTGATTAGTCACTATTACTCTTGCTGCTTCATTAAACATTGAATCTCTCTCATTTATAGAAATCTCAGAGGATAAATTAACATCTTCTTTTGAATATTCTGGCAGGACATAAGCCGATGCATAACCAGTCTGAGAGCCAATAAAATCTGATAATTTTTCAACTTCAGGAGTGTCTATAAATCCACATTGTATTCTGGTTAAATCATTTGATTGAGAATATAATAAATCCCCTCTTCCAATTAACTGTTCAGCACCTCCAGTATCAAGTATTGTCCTTGAGTCAATTTTTGAAGTAACTCTAAATGCAATTCGTGCTGGAAAATTAGCCTTTATCAGTCCTGTTATAACATTAACAGATGGTCTTTGAGTAGCTATTATTAGGTGAATACCTACAGCTCTAGAAAGCTGAGCAAGTCTTGCAAGAGGTGTCTCAACCTCTTTTCCTGCTGTCATTATTAGATCAGCAAATTCATCAATAACAAGAACAATGTATGGAAGAAATGTATGACCATTTTCTGGATTTAGCTTTCTTGATATAAATTTCGCATTATATTCTTTTATATTCCTAGACATAGCATCTTTTAATAATTCATATCTTTTATCCATTTCTCTACATAATGAGTTTAGAGTATTTATGACTTTATCATTTTCAATTATAATTGCATCTTCAGATTCAGGAAGTTTTGCTAAATAGTGCCTCTCAATTTTATTATAAATTGATAGTTCAATCTTTTTAGGATCTACTAAAACAAATTTTACTTCAGCTGGATGTTTTTTATAAAGAATAGAGGTCAGAATTGCATTAATACCCACTGATTTACCTTGTCCAGTCGCTCCTGCCATAAGTAGATGAGGCATTTTTGTAAGATCAACTATGAAAGTTTCATTGCTAATAGTTTTACCAATAGCGATTGGAAGTTCCATTTCTGATTCAATATATTTTTTAGAAGACAAAAGTGACTTCATTGATACAACTGATTTCTTCTTATTTGGAACTTCAATACCTATTGTGCCTTTACCTGGTATAGGGGCAATTATTCTTATCCCAAGAGCAGAGAGAGATAATGCAATATCATCTTCAAGGTTTTTAATCTTTGAAATTCTTACACCTGCATCCGGAATTATTTCATATAGAGTAACTGTTGGGCCAATCGTTGCTTTAATTTGCTTAATTCCAATATTGTAGTTTTTCAATGTATCAACAATCTTATTTTTATTAGTCTCTAGTTCATCTTGATCAATCTTTATTGTACCATCGCCATAATCTTTGAGTAAATCAATACTTGGATTTTTAAAATTTCTTAAATCTAGAGTAGGATCAAACTTTTTTAATTTTACCCTATCAAAACTTATTTTTTCATTGCTTTTTTCTTCAAAGTTAATTTCTTCAACTTCCATTGATATCTCATCTGAGTCAATTGAAAAATCATTTGAATCAATTTTAGCTTTATCCTCCTCATAATCAGTAGTTTCAATATCAGATTCAATACTTAAGCTTTCATTTAATTCATTATTTGAGTCTGGTTTATCAACTTTTGAATTCTTTGTCTTCTTTAATAGATATAAAAAAGAATTAGGAGTTAAGTTCCACACTATTGCAGCTGATGTCAGTAAGATGAAGGATAAAATTATAATAATACCAGTATCTCCAATATATGCTTTTAGAAATGAGTTTAGTTCAAAACCTTTGATACCTGTCTGTAATGGGTAATAATTGCTAATATATCCTGAGAATATTATAGTCCAAATCATTAAGACTAATAGCCAATTTATATTCTTAATTAACTGTGATATTTTCTTATTAAAGAGAATAAAGTAAGATGATATAAAAAGGATGACTGGAACGACAAAGCTTCCAATCCCAAATAACTTAAAAATAAAAAAATGGCTTATAGATGCCCCTACCTTTCCTAATATATTTTCCACTTGAACATCTCTATCAAATAGACTATTAACATTACTTTGATCCACTTTCCAGTTAAACATGTATGAAATAAAAGAGCTGAAAAGTATAATTGAAATGAATAGAAGTATGTAGCCAAGTACAACTTTAAATTTGTTTGTGCTAGCTGATCTCTTACTACTCATATATTAATAGTATTTTACAAAAATACGAATATGACTTTATATTATTAATTTTTGATTCCTAAAGTCCTAATTTTTATTCTTAGTGCTGCATATATTAAAGTCATGAAAGGGCTTATCCAATTAAATATTGCATAAATAAAATATTCACCCACACTTACACCCAAGACGGATGAATGATAGGCACCACAAGAGTTCCATGGAATTAGTGCAGAGGTAACTGTGGCAGAATCTTCTAGTGTCCTACTCAGATTTTCAGGAGCTAGACCTTTATCCTCAAATGCCTTTTCAAACATTTTGCCAGAGACAACAATTGATAAATACTGGTCAGAGGCAGTTAAATTTAATGCTAGACAAGATGCAACAGTACTAGCAAATAATTTAAAAATATTATCAGCCAAATTTAACAATGCTTTGCTTATAGATTTAATAGCACCAATTGCATCCATTGAACCTCCAAAAATCATCGTAGCCATCACCAGAAAAATAGTATTTAACATTCCAATCATTCCACCAGTAGAAAAAAGCTCATTTAAAATTTCACTTTCAGTAGTTATTGATACATCACTTGTAATAGTGTCAATTAATACTTTGTATGAAGCAATAATTGAGCTATTTGAGGAATCAGAAAGTTCATTAATTATTTGGGGTTGAAACAAAACAGCAAATAGTGCACCTAAAAGTGTACCTAACGTAAGAGCTTTTATTGGAGGAGTTTTTTTAACTATCATTATTAACACAATAATTGGAACAATAAATAATACTAGAGAAATGTTAAATGTATTTTCAATTGTATTAATTAAAAATGAATTGTCAGTTACTCCACTGGATGATTGATTAATACCAAGTATAATGAATACTATTAATGTAATTGAAATACTTGGAATCGTGGTATATGTCAAATATTTAATATGTTTAAATAAATCAACTTTTGAGACTGCTGCAGCTAAATTTGTAGTATCACTTAGGGGAGATAATTTATCTCCAAAATAAGCGCCAGCTATTACTGCTCCACCAACCATTCCTGCTGGTATTCCCAAAGCTTTTCCAATACCTACAAGGGCGATACCAACAGTAGCTGATGTTGTCCAGCTGCTTCCAGTCGCTACTGAAATAATTGAACATATAATTATACATGCTGGCAAAAATATATTGGGATCAAGAATTTTTAATCCATAGTAGACCATTGAAGGGATAATACCACTAATCATCCATGTACCAGCTAGAGCTCCTACCCATAATAATATAATTAGTGCAGGAGTAACTGATTTAATACTATTTGAGATGCTATTAACCACATCTTTATAAGAAACATTGTATAGATTGCCAATCATAGCTGCAAATGCTCCACTGAGTATTAGAATGAATTGACTTGAACCAGCTAATGGATCTGCATCATAAATAAATACGTTTGCATATAGATTAAATGATAATAGAACTACCAAAAAGATTAGAGGTAAAATTGCTATTTGTAGGGGTATAATCTTTTTGCTAGTGTCTTCCAATGTAGATAATATTTTACAAGTTCAGAATTTTTTTTTTAATGCAAAATATTATTAGGCAGTTATTTGACTAAACTTTAATTATTTTTACCAAGTGGAACATAAAATTGAAAAAATTTTAAAAGAGAAGGTCAAAGCATATGAAAAATGTAATTTTTTATTAGCTGTGAGCGGTGGAGTTGACAGTATGGTTCTAGCAAATCTTTTCTTTAAAAATAATTTAAGCTTTTCTATTGCTCACTGCAACTTCAAATTAAGATCAAAAGAAAGTGATATAGACCATGATTTTGTAAAAAAATGGAGCTTAAAGCATAAAATTCATTGTTATACTAATGAATTTAACACCATTGAATTTTGTAAAAAGAATAAAATGGGTATTCAGGAGGGGGCAAGAAAATTAAGATATAATTGGTTTGACGGTCTTTTATCAAAGTTCAATTTTGATTATTTAGTTACAGCTCACCATTTAGATGATCAAATCGAGACATATCTTATAAATTCTTCTAGAGGATCAGGAATTAACGGATTATTAGGTATTACATCAAGTTCTCAAAAAATATTTAGACCACTCCTAAATATTTTAAAAATTGATATTTTAGATTATGCACAACAAAATTCTGTAGATTTCAGAGAGGATTCATCAAATTCCAGTGAAGATTATCAAAGGAATATGATTAGAAATTCTGTGCTTCCATCATTTAATGAATTTGATGATAATGTTATGTTAAAGTTCAAAACAACAATTAATAACCTACAATCAACTAAGATATTTGTAGATGAAATAATGAAAGAAACAAAAAATCAACTTTTTGTAAACAATACAGATTCAATTAAAGTTAATATTGAAATGCTGATGGAAAAGAAACCTTTAGAGTTTTATGTTCATAACCTATTCCATGAATTTGGTTTCAATTATAAGGAAGTTATAAAAATATTTAATTCAGATTCTGGAAAACATATTTTGTCTAATACCCATAATATGACAAAATTAAAAGGTGATTTAATAATTAAGAAAAATGACTAGAAAAATATTTTTCACCTTTATATCAATCTTCACTTTAAATGCTCAGGATATTGAACCGGTTGAGTGGGAATATGATGTGAATAAAATCAATGATACAGAATACAATATTTCTTTTAGTGCATCAATATTAGATGGCTGGAAATTGTATTCTCAATTTTCTCCTGATGAAGGTGCTCTGCCTACCTCATTTAAATTCATTAATAATATCTCAGATTTTGAAGCAGACGAATTATTTAATGAGGATGATTATATAGTAGGCTTTGATAATGTTTTTAAAATGGACCTGTTCTATTATGAAAATGATGCCAATTTTAATCAAAATATAAAGTTATTAGATAAAGATTTAAATCAAATTAAAGTTGAAATTGACTATTCATCATGTGATGATGAGTTATGTATTTTTAGAAATGAGACTTTTAATGTAGTTTTTGATAATAGTATCATTACAACTGAGTCTGATAATGTAAATTTAGAAGATGTAAGAAGGTATAGTGCACTTGAACTTGATTTAGATAAATCAAATTATGATTCCAATAACTTTATTGAAAAGTCTAATTATTTTGAAATATTCATATTTGGTTTACTTGCAGGATTTTTAGCATTGTTAACTCCTTGTGTATTCCCTATGATACCTCTGACTGTATCTTATTTTATAGATGAATCTAAACTCAGTTATAGTGGTGCTGTTTCAGCATCACTTTACGGTGGATTTATAGTTTTAATTTATATTTTATTAAGTATCCCATTTCATGTTTTTGATAGCCTAAACCCTAATATACTTAATACTATTTCTACCAATGTTTATGTAAACATTACATTCTTTGTTGTATTCATTTTGTTTGCAATTTCATTTTTTGGATATTTTGATATAGTTATTCCAAGTAATATTATATCTGGTTCTGAGAAGAAATCAGATAAGGGAGGAATTATTGGAATTTTTTTCATGTCACTTACACTTGCTCTTGTTTCATTCTCATGTACAGGTCCAATTTTAGGATCTTTACTAGCTGGTTCACTGTCATCTGCTCAATCTGGGGCAACACAGCTTACATATGGTATGTTTGGATTTGGAGTTGCACTTGCCTTTCCTTTTACTTTATTGGCTTTTTATCCTAAATATCTATCTCTGATCCCAAAATCAGGAATTTGGCTAAAGAAACTTAAAGTTTCTCTTGGTTTTATTGAGCTTGCTCTTGCTTTTAAATTTCTTTCCAATGCAGACTTAGTTGAGGGATGGGGTATTTTAAAGCGTGAAATTTTCATTCTTATCTGGGTTATTATTTTTCTATCCATGTCACTCTATTTATTTGGCTCTTATTTTGGTAGGCTAAAGTTCAATTATAAAAGCATATCAGGATGGGTGTTTTTATTATTTTCATTTTTTTTACTAAGTGGTATATATGATAGCAAAAATGTGAGACTCTTAAGTGGTATTCTTCCTCCTGAGTTCTATTCTGTTGATGAAAAACAAAATGAATGTCCTTTGGGTCTAAATTGTTTTAAAAATTATGATGAAGGAAAAGAATATGCTATAGAGAATAATAAAATTATATTATTAGACTTTACAGGTTGGGCCTGTGCTAATTGCAGAAGAATGGAAGAAAATGTATGGTCAAAACCAAAAATATTTGAGTTGTTAGATAATAATTATGTTATAATTTCCCTTTACGTAGATGATAGAACTGAACTATCAGATAATGAGAAATTTAAATACATTAATAAATCAGGAAGAATTCAGTATATAAATAATATTGGAAGAAGATGGTCTCTTTTTCAGCAAATAAATTTTAATAATGCTTCTCAACCTTACTATGTTGCGATGCTTCCTTCTGGTAAAATTTTATCTGAACCAATTCAGTTCACTTCAGATAAAAAGTTTCAAAATTGGCTTGAGAAATCAATAGAAGAATCAATTAACTAAGTTATTTTCTAAAATATACATCATCAAATGGAATCCTAAATCTTTCTCCATAAACCCCTTCTTTTAATCTAATTCCACACCCAATTACCATGTTTATCTCTGACTTTGAATTTAGTTTTAGTAGCTTTTTTAATTTTAATGAATCGAAGCCTTCCATCGGACATGTATCATATCCAAATCCTGCCATACTTATCATAAAATTTTGAGATGCTAAAGCTGCACTTTTGTGAGCAACAACTCTGGTATCAGAATTTCTAAGTTGTCTATACATTACTCTAAAAAATCCTAGAAAATTTGCTAATAAATATTTACAATAGCTGTAGATACCAAGAAAGTCATTATAAACTAATGGAACGGCTTTAGTATAATATTTTTTAGTCAAATCATATTGTCTTTGGTTTAGCTTTTGCTTTTTAGAATCAAAAAAATCAATATTCTGATTAGCTCTTTTTTTCCAGAGATCTCTTCTGACTAAAGTTATTACTATCTGTTTTGCTGTTGTTGCAGCAGGTTGATCAAAACAAATTTTAGATACTTTTCTTAATAAATCTTTATTTGTAATATGATAGAATTCCCATAACTGTAGATTACTACTTGTAGGAGCTAATACACCATTTTCAATACACTTTTTTACAATCTCAGTATCAATCTCTTTGTTTGGGTCAAATTTCCTAACTGATCTTCTAAAATTAATTGCATCAGTCACACTTTTTTCCATATTAAAGTTTATCCAGTATTTTTTTTATTAGACTAAACGATTCAGGATAGGGGCCGTACCTAAATGGTAAATCGATCATTGATTTTTTTTCCAAAATAGGTTTGTAATGTGTAAATGTGTCAAATGAAAACTTACCTCTATATGCTCCCATTCCACTTGTACCAATACCTCCAAAAGGTAAATTTGGATTTACATAATGAATTAAAGTATCATTTACAACACACCCTCCAAACTTATTATTTTGAACAAGTTTATCAATGAACTTCTGATTTTTTGAGAATATATAGAATGCAAGTGGTGATGGATTTTTTTCAATGATTGTTTGAATTTCATTCTCATTCTCATATGATAAAATAGGCAGAATAGGCCCAAATATTTCATCATTCATAATTTCAGAGTTTAAATCTGGTTCAATTATTAAAGTAGGTTCAATAAAAAGTTTTTCTTCTTCAATTTTACCCCCAAATTCAACATTATTCTTATTTAAAATTTCTTTGAGTCTAACTAAATTATTTTTATTAATAATTCTTCCATAGCTGTCAGACTTAATCGATGAATTTCCATAAGTTGATATTATATTTTTTTTGATCATTGAGATTAGCTCATCTTTTACATGATTATTAACTACTATATAATCAGGTGCTATACATGTTTGGCCACAATTCACAAATTTTCCTGAAACAATTCTTTTAGCTACTTTATCTAAATCCACTCCAGTATCAACAATACATGGGCTCTTTCCTCCAAGTTCAAGTGTAATTGGTGTTAAGTTTTTTGCAGCTTTTTCAGCGATAATTTTTCCAATTCTTGTACTTCCTGTAAAAAAAATATAATCCCATTTTTTTTCTAATAAATACTTTGCAATTTCGGCATCACCCTCAACTACGCATGCCAAGTTTCTTGGAAAAACAGATTCTATTAAATCTTTTAAAACAGTGGACGTATTAGGGGCTAACTCGGATGGTTTAATTATTACTGAATTTCCAGCTGCTATAGCACCAATGAGTGGTGTTAAAGATAATTGGAAAGGATAATTCCAAGGTGTTATGATTAGTACATTGCCATATGGTTCTGGAACTAAATAATTTTTAGATGGAAAATTAAATATTGAGCCTCTTACTTTCTTTTTTTTAGACCATCTATTAAGTTTATTTGTGAATAATTTAATCTCTCTTTTAACTAAAAGTATCTCGGATAAAAAAGATTCAAATTCATGTTTATTTAGATCTTTTTTTAAGGCATCATAAATCTTTTCCTCATTTCTATCAATAGATTTTAATAATGAATTCAAAATTTGAATTCTATAATTCACAGAATTAGAATTAGATTTATTAAATTTTACTTGTGAGTTAATTATGTTATCAATCTCTTTATATTCCATAATTGATTTCAAATCTAATTATTTATATTCGAAAATGATATTTTTTAATTTGGATATGATATATTAATTTTATTAAAATATTAAATATTAGTATTTTATGACATAAAATATTTCTTTGAACATAGTTAAATTATGTAAAAAGATACGGAAAGATGGTATCATGGTAATAATTTTATCATATAATTAAATATTATGTATAACAAATTCAGTCGAGTAGTAACAAAAGATGACTCTCAGCCAGCTGCTCAAGCTATGCTGCATGCCATTGGTTTATCTGAAGAAGACTTTGATAAACCATTTATTGGTATCGCAAGCACTGGCTATGAAGGTAACCCTTGTAACATGCATTTAAATGATCTATCAGTTAAGATTAAAAATAGTATTTCTGCCTCTGAATATGTTGGATTAATATTCAATACAATAGGGGTAAGTGATGGTATTTCTATGGGAACTTTTGGCATGAGATATTCTCTTCCATCTAGGGATATTATTGCTGATTCCATGGAAACTGTTGTTCAAGCTATGTCTTATGATGGTCTAGTAACTGTCGTTGGTTGTGATAAAAACATGCCCGGTGCATTGATGGCTATGTTAAGGCTTGATAGGCCAAGTATACTTGTCTACGGAGGAACAATTGACTCAGGCTGTTATAACAACAAAGAATTAGACGTTGTTTCAGCATTTGAAGCATGGGGTGAGAAGGTATCAGGTAAGATAGATGATAAAGAATATAAGAATGTAATTAAAAATGCATGTCCTGGTGCAGGAGCATGTGGTGGAATGTATACTGCCAATACTATGGCATCAGCAATTGAAGCCCTGGGTATGTCTCTTCCTTATAATTCATCTAATCCTGCAATAAGTAATGAAAAAGTCAGTGAATGTGCTCAATTAGGATCTTCAATTAAGTTACTAATAGAAAAAGATATTAAACCCTCTGATATTGTAACAAGAAAATCTTTAGAGAACGCATTAAGACTTATAACTGTTCTAGGTGGCTCAACTAATGCAGTTTTACACTTTCTTGCAATTTCGAGAGCTGCAAATTTAGATTTATCGATTGATTATTTTCAAGAAATCAGCGACTCAACCCCTTACATTGCTAATCTTAAACCTAGTGGAAAGTATTTAATGAAGGATCTTCATAAAATTGGAGGAGTTCCATCCGTTCTTAAATACATGCTAGAGAATAACATGCTTAATGGAGATTGTATGACAGTTACTGGTAAAACTCTAGAAGAGAACCTCTCAAAAATTAAATCACCTGATCTAAAGTCTAGTGATATAATTTTTTCCTTTAGTAATCCGATCAAAGAATCTGGCCATATACAAATTCTAAAAGGAAATCTAGCTGAAGAGGGATGTGTTGCAAAGATTACAGGTAAGGAGGGATTGAAATTTTCAGGTCCAGCTAAAGTTTTTGACAGTGAGTTTGAATGTTTGACTGCAATAGCAGAATCGTGGGTTAAAAAAGGAGATGTTGTTGTAATTAGATATGAAGGACCAAAAGGAGGTCCTGGCATGCCAGAAATGTTAAAGCCTACCTCTGCTATAATGGGAGCTGGTCTTGGTAAAGATGTTGCATTAATTACTGATGGAAGATTTTCGGGAGGTACTCATGGTTTTGTTGTAGGTCATATTGTTCCTGAAGCTTTTGATGGTGGAGTAATTGCAATTGTAGAAAATGGAGATATTATTACCATTGATTCTGAAAATAATCAAATTTTTGTAGATCTCTCAGATGATGAAATAAAAAATAGAATTAAAAATTGGTCTAAACCTGACCTTAAAATCAAAAAAGGAATTTTGTATAAATATGTTAAATCAGTCTCAAATGCATCAAATGGGTGTGTAACTGACGAATAAAATTATGAAGAAAAAAAAGATAAGTGGAGCTGAAGCTGTAATACATTCATTGTTAAATGAAGGTGTTGATTTAGTATGGGGATATCCAGGTGGAGCTATAATGCCAGTTTATGATGAGTTTTATAAATTCCAAGATAAACTAAAACATATACTTGCAAGACACGAACAAGGTGCTATTCATGCTGCACAAGGTTATGCAAGATCATCTGGTAAAGTTGGAGTAGCTATTGCCACGTCAGGCCCTGGTGCTACAAATCTTGTAACTGGAATTGCTGATGCTCAAATTGATTCTACACCTGTAGTCTGTATTACTGGTCAAGTACCATCTCACCTTTTAGGTTCCGATGCATTTCAAGAAACTGATATTATTGGTATATCAATGCCAGTAACAAAATGGAATTATCAAATCACAAAAGCCTCTGAAATTCCTGAGATTTTTGCAAAAGCTTTTTACATAGCAAAATCAGGTAGACCTGGCCCTGTTTTAATTGATATTACAAAGGATGCTCAATTTGAATTATTTAATTATGAATATTCTAAATGCAAAGGTATAAGAAGCTATAATCCACTTCCTAAAATAAATAACTCTTCTATTGATGATGCGGTTAAATTAATAAATAAGGCAAAAAAACCATTTATAGTTTGGGGTCAGGGAGTAATACTTGGAAATGCAGAGGTCGAGTTCAAAAGTTTCGTTGAAAAGTCTGGTATACCTGCTGCATGGACTATTCTTGGAGTGTCAGCCCTCCCAACATCTCATGAACTTAATGTAGGAATGGTTGGAATGCATGGTAACTACGGTCCAAATCTTTTGACTAATGAGTGTGATTTGCTTGTTGCTATTGGTATGCGTTTTGATGATCGAGTTACTGGAGATCCAAAAACTTACGCTAATCAGGCGAAAATTATTCATTTGGATATTGACCCAGCGGAGATAAATAAAAATATTAAGGTTGAAGTTCCAATAATAGGAGATTGTAAAGAGTCTTTAAAGTTAATTACCGAGAAAATTGAAAAAAGATCTCATGAAAAGTGGATTTCAAAATTTGATGACTTAATGAAAATAGAATTTGATAAAGTTATTAACTCTGATTTAAATCCCTCAAAAAAAGGATTGACTATGGGAGAATCTATTATTGCAATTAACGAGCAAACAAATGGTGAGGCTATAATCGTAACTGACGTAGGACAACACCAAATGGTTGCTTGCAGATATGCGAACTTCATTCACTCAAAAAGTAATATTACTTCAGGTGGACTAGGAACCATGGGTTTTGCTCTCCCTGCTGCAATGGGTGCAAAGATGGGCGCAATGAATAGGGAGGTTGTTGCAGTTATAGGTGATGGAGGTTATCAAATGACAATTCAGGAATTAGGTACTATATTTCAGCTTCAAATCCCAGTTAAGATAGTTATTTTAAATAATGACTTTCTAGGTATGGTTCGTCAATGGCAACAACTTTTTTTTGATAAAAGATATGCCTCGACAGAAATGATTAATCCAGACTTTGTAACAATTGCAAAAGGATATTATTTAGATTCAGAGAGAGTCAATCATAGAAAGGATCTAAGGCCTGCTGTAGAAAGAATGATCAAATCAAAAAAACCATATGTTCTTGAAATATGTGTAGAGAAAGAAGATAATGTATTTCCAATGATACCATCAGGAGCATCTGTTTCAGACGTAAGACTAAGTTAACATGGAGAAGAAAAAGAATTTTACAATATCTGTTTACACTGAGAATAATGTTGGTCTGCTTCACAGATTATCTGCTATTTTTCTCAAAAGACATATAAATATCGAGAGTTTTAGTACTTCTGAGTCAGAAATTAAGGATGTTTTTAGATTTATTATAGTTGTAAAAATGACCAAGTCTGGCGTTGAAAAAGTTGTAAAACAAATTGAGAAACAAGTAGAAGTTATAAAAGCATTTTATCATACTGATTCAGAAACAATATTTCAAGAGTCAGCTCTCTACAAAATGAAATCCTCTTCCTTATTTGAGGAAAGACATATCCAAAACGTCATTAAGGATTCGAATGCAAGAATAGTTACTGTAAATCCAGAATTTTTTGTTATCGAAAAAACAGGATTTAGGGATGATACTGAGAAACTATACAAGGATTTAAAATCATATGGTCTTTTACAATTTACAAGATCAGGAAGAATTGCTGTTTCAAAAGAAAAGATGGGAATATCAGAAATTTTAAATACTTTTAAAAACCAAAAATAAACACAATGAAGAATTACTTTAATAGTCTATCATTTAGAGAAAAACTTATGCAATTAGGTAAATGTAGGTTTATGGACTCGTCTGAGTTTCAAAATGGTGTTAATTTTCTAAAAGATAAAAAAATTGCTATAGTAGGATGCGGTGCTCAGGGGTTACATCAAGGATTGAATATGAGAGATTCTGGTTTAGACATATCCTATGCTTTAAGACAATCATCAATAGACTCTAAAAGACAGTCTTTTATAAATGCATCTTCAAATGATTTCAATGTTGGAAATTTTGATGAAATAATACCAAATTCTGATTTAGTTATAAACCTAACTCCAGATAAAAATCATACTCCTGTGGTTGAACAACTTATGCCAATAATGAAAAAAAATTCAATATTATCGTACTCCCATGGATTCAATATTGTAGAAGAAGGAATTAAAGTTCGAGAAGATATAACTGTAATAATGGTTGCACCAAAATCACCTGGCTCAGAGGTAAGAGAGGAATATCTCAGAGGCTTTGGAGTTCCCACATTAATAGCTGTGCATCCAGAAAATGATAAAAATAATATTGGTTTCGATGCAGCAAAAGCTTATGCAGTTTCACTTGGATCTCATAAAGCTGGAGTACTTGATTCTTCATTTGTTGCGGAGGTAAAATCAGACTTAATGGGTGAACAGACAATTTTATGTGGAATGCTTCAGACAGGTTCTATTTTGTCATTTGACAGAATGGTGGAACTTGGAACTAATCCACAATATGCTGCAAAGTTGATTCAACATGGATGGGAAACAATTACGGAAGCCTTAAAACACGGTGGAATAACAAACATGATGGATAGGCTTTCAAATCCAGCAAAAGTCAGGGCATATGAATTATCAGAAGAACTGAAAAATATATTATCACCATTATTTATCAAACATATGGATAATATATTATCAGGAAATTTTTCTGAAACAATGATGAAAGATTGGGAAAATGATGATAAAGAGCTTTTAAATTGGAGAGAAGAGACAAATCAAACATCCTTTGAGAAAACCAATCCAACTAAAGATGAAATATCTGAACAGGAGTATTTTGATAATGGAATATTGATGGTTGCATTTGTAAAAGCTGGGGTTGAACTTGCCTATGAAACCATGGTAGAGGCTGGTATCAAGGAAGAATCTGCTTATTATGAATCCCTACACGAACTTCCTTTAATTGCAAATTTAGTATCCAGAAAAAAACTGTACGAAATGAATCATATAATTTCAGATACAGCAGAATATGGTTGCTATCTTTTTAATAATGACGCAATTCCATTATTATCCAGTTTCTTCAAAAAACTTAATAGTGATGTAATTGGTTCAGATCAAATGTCTAATGCTTCGAATTCAATTGATAATGAAAAATTAATTGAAATCAATGAATCTATTAGATTCCACTCTATTGAAATCATTGGTGATGAATTAAGACAACATATGACTTCAATGAAAAAAGCATTATAAAATGCATATACCTGATTTAAAAGGAGTTAGAAAAGCATCTGAAAATCTTAGAGATGTTTCTATTGTTACTCCGCTTAATCTTAACGAGAGATTATCAGAAAAATTAAATTGTAGAATTTTTTTTAAAAGAGAAGATCTTCAAAAAGTTCGTTCTTTTAAGATTAGGGGAGCTTTTAACAAAATTAAATCATTAAATCTGGAAGATACCCAAGATGGAAAAAAAATTATATGTGCAAGTGCGGGTAATCACGCTCAAGGTGTTGCCTATTCATGTAACAAATTAAAAATATTTGGTACGATATATATGCCTGAAACAACGCCAAAACAAAAAGTGGAAAGAGTAAAAATGTTTGGGGGTGATTTTATTGAAATTATTTTAGTTGGAGATACTTTTGATGATGCTCAAAAAGAAGCGCAAAAGCAATTGGATAATGATACTGTATTTATTCATCCTTTTGATGATAAGGAGGTAATAGAGGGACAGGGTACTGTTGCACTCGAAATTTTAGATCAAATTGATAAACATTTTGATTATTTGGTTATCCCAATTGGTGGGGGAGGTCTAATTGCGGGTATTATATCTGTATTTAAAGAGTTATCTCCTAAAACAAAAATTATTGGAGTTGAAGCTCAAGGAGCTCCAGCCATGTCTGATTCTTTGAAGCAAAACAAGATTATTGAATTAAAAAAAATTGACAATTTTGTAGATGGTGTATCAATAAAAAAGATTGGTGTAATACCTTTTGAGATTTGCAAAGAGCATTTAGATGACTTAATAATTGTCCCTGAAGGTAAAATATGCCAAACCATACTTGAGTTATACAATAAGGATGGAATAGTTGTTGAGCCAGCTGGAGCAATTGGTATTTCTGCTCTCGAAATTTATGATAAAGATATCTCAGATAAGAATATTGGTGTACTCATTTGTGGAGGTAACAATGATATTACTAGAATGGCTGAAATAAAAGAGCGAGCTTTGCTTTACTCCAATTTAAAACATTATTTTATTGTAAAATTTCCTCAAAGAAAAGGGGCGCTTAGAGAATTTGTCAACAACGTATTAGGTCAAAATGATGATATTACTTTTTTTGAGTACGTAAAAAAGAATAATAGAGAGTATACAACAGCGATTGTTGGAATAGAGTTAAAATTTTCTAAAGATTTATCAGACTTGATGAAAAAAATGAAAGAAAATGGTTTCTTTGGAGAATATTTAAATGAAAAACCAGACACGCTTCGTCTTTTAATATAAAAACTGTATCCATGGAAAAATATAAAATTGATGAAATTCATTGTAGAGAATATCTAGTTAATGGAGAACTAAAAAAATGGGAGGGGGATACTTCAGAAGTATTTTCTACCATAGATATCAAAGAGGAAGGTGAATACACTCCAACTCTTTTAGGTTCTATACCTGACATGGATTCTGATTCTGCAATAGAAGCGCTTGAGTCAGCAAAGAAAGCATTTAATAGAGGACAAGGTAAATGGCCAACAATGAAAGTAAGAGATAGGCTAAAGTGCATGAAGAGATTTGCAGACAAAATGCAAGATCATCGTGATATAGTGGTTAAGCTACTAATGTGGGAAATAGGAAAGAATCAAACTGATTCTGAAAAGGAATTTGACAGAACAGTAAAATATATTTATGATACTATTGATGAGTATAAAAATATTGATAGGTCTTCTTCTAGATTTGAAAAAGACTCTGGAATTCATGCTCACATTAGAAGAGGCCCTCTTGGAGTAGTTCTTTGTCTTGGACCATACAATTACCCTTTGAATGAAACTTTTTGTCTTCTCATACCTGCTATTCTCATGGGTAATACGACGATATTTAAACCTGCTAAACATGGAGTTTTACTTATTTCACCATTACTTAAAGCTTTTAAGGAGTGTTTCCCTCCAGGAGTTGTAAACATTTTATTTGGTAGAGGTAGAAAAATATGTCCGCCAATAATGAAGACAGGATTTGTTGATGTATTGGCTTTAATAGGTCATAGTTCATCTGCTGTAGCTTTGCAAGATCAACACCCAAATAAAAACAGACTCAGATTAGTTCTAGGCTTAGAAGCTAAAAACCCTGCAATTATTCTTCCAGATGCTGATTTAGATCTTACAATTAAAGAATGTATTTCAGGCTCATTGTCCTATAATGGTCAAAGATGTACTGCTCTAAAAGTTTTGTATGTGCATGAATCTATTGCAGATGAATTTAACACTAAGTTTGCAAAGGCTGTTGATAATCTAAAATTTGGAATGCCTTGGGATAAAGATGCTTTTCTTACCCCATTGCCAGAACCTTCAAAACCTAACTATATTAAGGACTTAATCGATGATGCTATTTCTAAAGGTGCAAATATTATTAATGATAAAGGTGGTGAGGTAACTGATAATTATTGCTACCCCGCAGTATTATATCCTGTAAATAGCTCAATGAAGGTTTTTGAAGAGGAGCAGTTTGGCCCTGTGGTACCAATTATTCCTTTCAAAAAAATAGATGAACCCCTTGATGATATGGCATTGTCTGAGTACGGTCAGCAAGTAAGTCTCTTTGGAAGTGATACTAAGAAAATAGGTCCTTTAATTGATACTCTTGCAAACTTAGTTTGTAGAGTAAATCTAAATAGTTCTTGTCAAAGAGGTCCTGATATTTACCCTTTTACCGGTAGAAAAAATTCAGCAGTAAGCACTTTGAGTGTTCATGATGCTTTAAGGGCATTCTCGATAAGAACTTTTGTAGCTTCAAAAGATAATCTACATAATAACAGAATTTTAAAGAAGTTATTAGATTCAAATGATTCTAATTTCATTTCTACTGATTATATACTTTAACTAGTTTTTATAAAATTTACTATATAATCTCCAACCTCATCAGTGGTGTAAGCTTTATTATCTTTATTTAAATCTGGGGTTGTAAATTTATTCACAAGAGAATCTTCGACAGCTCTATTAATAATTTTGGATTCATCTTTTAAGTTAAATGAATGATCAAGCATCATTGATAAAGATAAAATTGATGCTATTGGGTTTGCAATTTTCTTTCCGGTAGCCTCCGGGTAAGACCCATGTATAGGCTCATATAATGCGTTTTCCGAGCCAATTGATGCTGAGGGCATCAATCCCATTGAACCTGATATTACTGAAGCTTCATCCGTTAGTATATCACCAAATAGATTAGATGTTATCAGGACATCGTATGAACTTGGCCATTGAACTAGCCTCATAGCGACAGCATCAACGAATTCATATGAAACTTTAATTTCAGGATAATCTTTTTCCATACCTTGTACTGTCTCCCTCCAAAGTCTTGATGTTTCAAGAACATTTGCTTTATCTACACAACAAAGTTTTTTTGATCTTTTTTTTGCATATTCAAACCCTATTTTGGCTATTCTAATAATTTCTTCTCTTGAATACTGGCAAGTATCATATGCATAATTATCATTGTCTTTTCTTCCTCTTTCACCAAAATATATTCCACCAGTAAGTTCTCTAACAAAAAGAATATTTGTATCCTTTATCCTTTCTTCCTTTATTGGTGACATGTCTAGAAGAGATTCAAAGATTATTGTTGGTCTAAGATTTGCAAACAGCCCTAATTTTTTTCTCATTTTCAGTAGTCCCTGTTCTGGTCTTACTTTAGCCTTTGGATCGTTATCATATTTTGGATCACCAATTGCACCAAATAAAATTGCATCAGAATCCATACAAAGCTTGTGAGTGATATCTGGATATGGATCATTATATTCATCAATAGCAATTGCACCAACACGTCCTTCGCTTAGTTCAATATTGTGATTATACTTATTTGCAATACATTTTAAGACCTTTATTGACTGATTTGTTACTTCTGGTCCAATCCCATCTCCTGGAAGCACAGCTATCTTTAACTTCATAATTATTCAGTATTTAACATTTTCTCGGTTGCTTTAATTGCAGCTACAGTTTGATCAGTATCAAGTCCTCTTGTTTTAAATTTTTTTGAACCACTATCCCATGTAATTGTAGTTTCACAGAATGCATCTGAGTCACTTCCCGGTGGAATTCTCACTGCATAGTCGATCAATTTTGGAAGCTTTCTTTTCAGTTTTGCATATATTTTTTTCAATGCATTCATAAAAGCATCAAATTGTCCATCTCCTGAGCAGCTCTCTTGGTGGAGATTGTTATCAATAATTAATGAAATTGATACTGATGGTCTTAAAGTTTTTGCATGAGTAAGAACATAAGATTCAATTTTAATATTATTTTTTTTTGTAGGATAGTCTAGGACATCATTTATTATATATGGGAGATCTTCAATTGTGACCTTCTCCTTTTTATCACCTAATTCTATTACTTTGGAGGTGATAATTCCAAGTTCCTTATCATTTAACTTTATACCCAATTCATCTAAGTTTTTCTTAATGTTTGCTTTTCCTGATGTTTTGCCTAATGCGTATCTTCGTTTTCTACCAAATCTATTAGGATTCAAATTATTATAATACAAGTTTTTCTTATTGTCACCATCTGCATGTACACCTGCAGTCTGAGTAAATACATTTTCACCAACAATTGGTTTATTGGATGAGACAGTTTGACCCGAAAATGTTGATATTAATTTACTAGCTTTAAATAAATTTTTCTCATCTACGTTAATTTCGATATTTGGCATAAAATCTTTTATTGCTGCAACAGCACTTGACAATGGAGTATTCCCAGCTCTTTCCCCCATTCCATTAATAGTAAGGTGCAATCCATCACAACCGCCTCTTATTGCCTCCATTGAATTTCCAACACTTAAATCATAATCATTATGTCCATGAAAATCAATATGAAAATCCGGGTATTTCATTTTTATCTCAGATATGTACTCGTAAGTTTCGTGATGTGTAAGAATACCTAATGTATCTGGTAATAATAACCTTTTTATTTTTTTGTCATACAAGAAATCAAGAAAATCAATTACATACTCCTTACTGTTTCTCATTCCATTACTCCAATCTTCAAGATAAACATTTGTATGAATTGAGTTTTCCTCAGCCCTTTTTATTGTTTCCAAGATATCTTTAAAATGATTTGAAGGAGTCTTTTTTAGCTGATGCTTAAGATGATTAATAGAACCTTTTGTTAATAGATTTTGTACAGAACATCCAGAGTCTAAAAGCCATTTGATAGATTTTCCATCATCCAAAAAGGTTAGTACCTCTATACTCTCAATTTTTTTATTCTTTTTTGCCCAACTAGTAATTTGTTTTACTGAATTTAACTCACCTTCTGATACTCTAGCTGATGCTACCTCAATTCTATCAATTTTGAGTTCATCTAATAAAAGTTTGGCAATTGTTAACTTTTCTTTAGGAGAATATGAAACTCCAGAGGTTTGTTCACCATCACGAAGTGTAGTATCCATTATTTCTAGACTACGTTTCATTAGTATCTTAATTTATTTGCAAAAGCTGAAATTTGATCTTTTTTGTTAATGAGATAATCAATATCATCAAAACCATTTGACATATTACTTTTTTTATAGGTGCTAATTTTAAATTTCTCCTTTTTACTAGAACTTTTAATTTTAAATTCCTGATTGTCTAAATTTATTTCAAATACATTTTTGGAATTTTTATCAATTTCTGAAAAAATTTCTGATAAAAATGACTCACTAACTTGAACTGGTAATACTCCAATATTTAAACAATTATTTTTAAATATATCAGCAAAGAAGCTAGACACAACTGCTCTGAACCCATAGTCATAAATTGCCCAAACAGCATGCTCTCTTGATGAGCCGCAACCAAAATTTTTACCAGCAACTAAAATTTTTCCTTCATATTTTTTATTGTTTAAGGGAAATGAATCTACTAATGTATTATCCGAATTATATCTCCAATCTCTAAAAAGATTATCACCAAATCCTTTTCTTTCTGTAGCTTTAAGAAACCTAGCAGGTATTATTTGATCTGTATCAACATTGTCAATATTTAAAGGAACAGCAGTACTGTTTAATATATTAAATTTTTCGTAAGCCATATTATATAATATCTCTTGGATCAGTTATCTCACCAGTTATAGCTGTTGCTGCAGCTACAAGAGGACTTGCTAAAAGTGTCCTCGCGCCTGGCCCTTGTCTTCCTTCAAAATTTCTATTAGTTGTACTTACTGCATATTTTCCTTTTGGGATTTTATCATCATTCATAGCTAAACATGCAGAGCAACCAGGTTCTCTTAGTTTAAATCCTGACTCAGTAAGAATATCAAGTATTCCCTCATCTCTTATACTTTTTAGTACTTTATGAGATCCTGGTACAAGCCATGCGTTAACATTGCTTGATTTTTTTCTACCCTTAATTATACTAGCAAAAGTTCTAAAATCTTCAATTCTGCCATTTGTGCAACTACCCAAAAAAACATAATCTATTTTTTTACCAATCATTCTATCACCCTCATTAAATTCCATATAATCTAAAGCTTTCTGATAAGATGATTTAGATTCAGATTTATTGGCTTTTGGAATTGACTTTGAAATTGGTATTGCCATTCCAGGATTAGTTCCATAAGTAATCATAGGTTCAATTTCATCAGCTTTAAAATTGTATTCCTTATCAAAAATTGCATCTTTATCAGTTTTTAATGTCTTCCAATAATTAACTGCTTTAGTCCATTCATCACCTTTTGGAGCATACTCTCTTCCTTCTATATAATCAAATGTCTTATCGTCTGGTGCAATCATTCCTCCGCGAGCCCCCATTTCTATACTTAAATTGCAAACTGTCATTCTTCCTTCCATAGTCATATTCTTAAATACACTTCCAGCATATTCAACAAAATATCCAGTAGCACCTGAAGAGGATAACTTTGAAATAATATAAATTGCGACATCCTTTGGAGTAACATTGGGAGAAAGTTTACCATCTACGTTAATTTTCATTTTCATTGGTTTCTGTTGCATTATTGTTTGACAAGCCAAGACCATCTCAACCTCTGAGGTTCCAATACCAAAAGCAATTGCACCAAAAGCACCATGTGTTGATGTGTGTGAGTCTCCGCATACAATTGTTAAGCCAGGTTGTGTGATTCCATTTTCTGGTCCAATTACATGTACAATTCCATTTTTTTTATGACCAAGTCCCCAGAAATCAATACCGTGTTCATTACAATTTTTTTCCAGTGTCTTTACTTGCATTGCTGAAAGTCTATCTTTAATGGGTAAATGTTGATTAATTGTTGGAGTGTTATGATCAGCTGTAGCAAAAGTTCTATGGGGATACATAACTTTTAGATTTCTATTTTTTAGTCCAACAAATGCAACTGGACTGGTAACTTCATGTATAAAGTGTTTGTCTATAAATAGAACATCAGGCCCATCTTCAATTCTTTCAATTACATGAGAATCCCAAACTTTATCAAAAAGTGTTTTACCCATAGCTAATATTTTTTTTCTGCAGTATTGATGGAAAATCTGAGTCAGTTACCTCCTTCTTTTTATCTGCAACAACTAAAAATTCTCCGTAAACATCATCTAACTCTTTTTTGGTAAGATTAACTCCAAACTCTTTCATTCTAAACGCAAGAGCAGCTCTACCACTTCTAGCAGTTAAAACGATTGATGATTTATTGACACCCACTTCAATTGGATCTATTATTTCATAAGTTTCCCTTTTCTTAATGACTCCATCTTGATGTATTCCTGAGCTATGTGCAAAAGCATTAGATCCTACTATGGCTTTATTAGGTTGCACTGGCATTCCCATAAGCTCTGAAACCTTCTGACTTGTTCCATTTAAGAGTTTAGAATTTATATTTGTATCAAAGTTCAAGTCTGAATGCTGTCTCAAAATCATTACAACCTCTTCGAGAGATGTATTCCCAGCTCTTTCTCCAATGCCGTTTATTGTACATTCAACTTGTCTAGCACCATTTAAGACTCCATAAATTGAATTTGCTGTTGCTAATCCTAAATCGTTGTGACAATGACATGAAATCGTAACTTTATCAACACCCTTAACATTTTCAATTAAATATTTAATTTTTTCACCATATTCACTTGGTAGGCAATAACCAGTCGTGTCAGGAATATTTAAGACAGTTGCGCCAGATTTTATAACTTCCTCACATACTTTTGCAAGAAAATCATTTTCTGTTCTGCCAGCATCTTCAGCGTAAAATTCAATATCCTCTACATATTTTTTTGCGTGAGAAACTGCTTTTTTTGCAATATCAATAATAGAGTCTTTATTTGAATTAAATTTATGTTTGATATGAATTTCAGATGTTCCAATTCCAGTATGAATCCTTGGTTTTTTTGCATGTTTAAGTGATTCGGCAGCAACATCTATATCTTTTTCATTAGCGCGACTGAGAGCGCAAACAGATGCATTCTCTATTATCTTTGAAATTTCAACTACCGATTTGAAATCTCCAGGACTGGAAATAGGAAAACCAGCTTCAATAATATCGACACCTAGCATATCAATTTTTTCAGCTAAAATTAATTTACTTTTCGTATCAAGCTTGCATCCTGGTACCTGTTCACCGTCTCTTAACGTAGTATCAAATATTTTGACTTGGTTTTTCATTATACACTAAATTATTACTAATAATAGTGATACTTAAAAAAAAGTATATTAATTTTACAATGTTCTAGATACGTAATTTATTCTTAAACAATTGAAAACTAACATTTTAATAAAAAATATATACAATGACTAATCAGTTAAAAGATAATTTATTTGTTCTTATTAAATCTTTAACAAAGTCTGAGAAGAGACAATTTAAACTATACGTAGGTAGAATGGATTCAAATGAAGACTCTAAATTTTTAAAATTATTCAATCTTTTAGATAAAATGGACTTTTACAATGAAGATTTAATTTTAAAGAAAAAAATTGTATCAAAGCTTCAACTTTCGAATCTTAAGGCACATTTATACAAACAGATATTAATTAGTTTAAGATTAAATCCTCAACACAAAAACGTTAAACTTCATATTAGAGGTCAAATTGATTTTGCTACTATTTTATACCAAAAAGGGTTATATAAGCAAAGTTTGAAAATTCTTGACAAGGCTAAATCATTTGCGTTAAAATATGACGAAAATGCCTCAGCTTACGAAATAGTCGAATTTGAAAAATTAATTGAGTCTCTATATGTAACAAGAAGTCTAAGTAATAGAACAAATGAACTAGTTTCTCAAACTAATCATCTACGTGAACAAAATGAAATTTATAGTAATCTATCAAATATCTCATTACAACTTTATGAAAAACTTATTAAGGCAGGTTATGCAAAGAGTGACGATGAGTCCAAAGAGATAAAAAAATTTTTCAAACAGAAAATTAAAAGCTTTAAAATTAGTGAATTAGGATTCAGAGAAACTCTGATATATTATCAAATTTGGGTTTGGTACAGTCTTTTAATTCAAGATTTTTTGTCTAGCTATAAATATGCTTCAAAGTGGATAGATACCTTTAATAGGTCACCTGAAATGATTGGAATACACCCTGTTTTTTATTTAAAAGGTTACAACTTTCTACTGGAAGCCCTTGCTCTAATTAAGTATCCTTCTAAATTTAAATATAGATTAAATGATCTAATTAATGTTGTTGAAGACAAATCATTTCCAAAAAATCAGAATTTAAATGCTTTAATATTCATTTACAAGTATAATAATCTATTTAATCTACATGTT
This sequence comes from uncultured Bacteroidota bacterium, assembly GCA_902620455.1. Lineage (GTDB taxonomy): Bacteria > Bacteroidota > Bacteroidia > Flavobacteriales > Flavobacteriaceae > Marisimplicoccus. The sequence continues at coordinate 97,965 of CACNIG010000003.1, read as the reverse complement.
TTAGAGGGTGATTTTAAAGAATCCTTGAAAATTATTCCAGAAGTTCTTGTAGGTATTGAGATAAATAAAAATTTTATCGATCATCATCATATAATGCTTTTATATTTTAAAATTGCATGTATGTATTTTACAGTTAATGACTATGATAATTGTATAAAATATGTAAACATGATTATGATTAATAAAAATATTAAGATGAGGGAGGACCTTCAATGTTTTACAAGAATTTTAAATCTAATTGCTCACTGGGAAGCTGGTCGTGATTATAACTTAGATAAAATTATAAGGGAGACATATAACTATCTTGACAAGATGAATGACCTTCATGAGGTACAAAAAACAATACTTAAGTATTTAAATGGATTAGAAAACATTTATCCTGGAGAAATTAAAGGATTTTTAAGAAGCCTCCATTCAGAGTTAAAAAAATTTGAAGATGATCCATATGAAAAAAGAGCTTTTTTATATCTAGATATTATATCGTGGCTTGAGAGTAAAATAAATAATAAGCCTGTAGCAGACATAATTAAAGAAAAGGCATTACATATTAATCGAAAGGAGAAGCAGACCACAGTCCTAATCTAGGTGGCTCAGCCGTTATAATAATTTTTTTTTTTGTTACAGGATGTATAAAATTAACTTCTCTTGAATGAAGATAAATTCCACCATCTTTTACAGACCTTTTCGAGCCATATTTTAAGTCTCCCAATATTGGAAATCCAATTTCAGAGAAACTACATCTTATTTGATGATGTCTTCCTGTCTCAAGATCTACCTCAATTTTTATATATTTTTCAAGTTTTTCAATTATTCTATACTTCAATGAACCGTACTTTGAATTTTTTACCTCTTCTTTGGAAAAGAAAGATTTATTTATTTTTTTATTTTTTTTAAACCAGCCTTCAATATTACCTTCATTTGTTTTAAACTTATTTGATATAAATAGCCAATATAGCTTTCTAATTTGTCTGTTCTTTAATTTATTGTTCATCCTGGATAATGCTTTACTTGTCCTTGCAAATATTACAATACCAGATACAGGTCTATCAATTCTATTTACAAGTCCTAAAAATACATTACCTGTTTTATTGTATTTATTTTTAATATATGATTTTACAAGTTCAAGAAGTGGAGTGTCACCTGTTTTATCTCCTTGGACAAGAACTCCACATTTTTTATTTACAATAATCAAGTGATTATCTTCAAAGAGAATATCTGAACTCTGAAATTTCAAATTAATACTGTTCTTCTTTGTTTGGAAAGTTTCCTTCTTTTATATCTTTTGAATATTTTTTTACAGCTTCACAAATTAAAGTGTTCATATCAAGATATCTTCTTAAGAACCTTGGACTAAAGTCTTTGTTCATACCAAGCATATCTTGTAATACAAGAACCTGACCATCTACATCACTTCCTGCACCAATTCCAATAATTGGAACTGTTAATTTTGAAGAAACCTTTTTTGAAAGTGCATTTGGTATTTTTTCTAATAAAACAGAGAAACAACCAACCTCTTCAAGCATTAATGCGTCATTTAATAATGTATCTGCTTCTTTCTTATTTTTTGCTCTGACTTCATATGTTCCAAACTTGTATATAGATTGAGGTGTTAGACCTAAATGACCCATTACAGGAATTCCAGCTTGGATAATTCTTTCTATTGAATCTTTAGCTTGATATCCCCCCTCAAGTTTTACAGCATGAGCACCAGATTCTTTCATTATTCTTATTGCAGATTTTAATGCTTCCTGAGAATCTGACTGGTATGTACCAAAAGGAAGATCTACAACAACAAGTGCTCTCTTTACAGCTCTTATAACCGAACTAGCATGATAAACCATTTGATCCAAAGTAATTGGCAGTGTCGTTTCATGACCTGCCATAACATTTGATGCAGAATCTCCAACTAAAATTATATCAATACCTGCCTGATCAATAATTTTTGCAAAACTATAGTCATAGGCAGTAAGCATTGATATCTTCTCACCATTATTTTTCATCTGCTCGAGTACTTTAATTGTTACTCTGCCTGGATTTATTTCATTTGCCATCTCAAATTTTCAACAAAAATAGTGTAAATAAAGTTATGAATTATATGACATAATGTCATTTAAATTGAATTGGCATAATCGTTGTCATTTATAAGTAAAATTGTAATTATGAGTAAAATTATAGGAATTGATTTAGGAACAACAAATTCATGTGTCTCTGTAATGGAGGGTAGTGAACCAGTTGTAATACCAAACGCTGAAGGAAAAAGAACTACACCCTCTGTCATTGCATTTGTTGAAGATGGTGAAATAAAAGTTGGGGATCCTGCAAAAAGGCAGGCTGTTACTAATCCAGAAAAAACAATCGCTTCTGTAAAAAGATTTATGGGAAATAAATTTAGTGAATCATCAAATGATGTTAAAACAGTCGCATATAAAGTAGTCAAGGGAGATAATGACACACCTAGAGTTGATATTGATGGAAGACTATATACTCCCCAGGAATTATCTGCAATGGTACTTCAAAAAATGAAAAAAACAGCTGAGGATTATTTAGGACAAACTGTTACGGAGGCAGTTATAACTGTTCCTGCGTATTTTAATGATTCTCAAAGACAAGCTACTAAAGAAGCTGGAGAAATTTCAGGCTTAAAAGTTCAAAGAATTATAAATGAGCCAACTGCTGCTGCTTTAGCGTATGGAATGGATAAAGGTGGTAAGGATAAAAAAATTGCTGTTTATGATCTAGGGGGTGGTACATTTGACATATCTATACTTGAACTTGGTGACGGAGTTTTTGAAGTATTGTCAACCAATGGTGATACTCATCTTGGAGGTGATGACTTTGATCAAGTTATAATTGACTTTCTAGCAGAAGAGTTTAATAAAAACGAGCAAATTGATTTGAGAGAAGACTCTATGGCATTACAAAGGTTGAAAGAAGCTGCTGAAAAGGCTAAAATTGAACTCTCTTCATCTGCTCAAACTGAAATTAATTTACCTTATGTAACTGCTACATCTTCTGGTCCTAAACACCTTGTTACAACCCTAACAAGAGCTAAGTTTGAAAAACTTTCAGATGATCTTGTTAAGAGATCAATGGAGCCAGTTAAGAAAGCACTTAAAGATGCAGGTCTTACAAAAAAGGATATTGATGAGGTTATATTAGTTGGAGGTTCTACAAGAATACCAATTATTCAAAAGGAAGTTGAAGCTTTATTTGGTAAAAAACCATCTAAGGGAGTGAATCCTGACGAAGTTGTAGCAGTTGGTGCTGCTATTCAAGGAGGAGTTCTCTCCGGTGATGTTGAAGACGTTTTACTCCTTGATGTAACACCATTATCACTTGGAATTGAGACAATGGGTAATGTTATGACAAAATTAATTGAGTCAAATACTACGATTCCAACAAAAAAATCCCAAGTCTTCTCAACTGCAGCTGATAACCAACCTTCTGTGGAGATTCATGTTCTTCAAGGGGAAAGACCAATGGCAAAAGATAATAAGACTATTGGAAGATTTCATCTAGATGGCATTCCTCCATCACCGAGAGGAGTCCCACAAATTGAGGTAACTTTTGATATAGATGCAAATGGTATAATTAATGTTAGTGCTCTGGATAAAGCAACTAATAAGTCTCAAGATATTAGAATTGAGGCATCTTCAGGCTTAACAGAAGAGGAAATTGAAAAAATGAAAAAAGATGCTGAAGCAAATGCTGATGCAGATCAAAAAGCAAAAGAAGAAGTTGATAAGCTTAACAGTGCTGATCAAATGATATTTCAAACCGAGAAACAATTAAAAGAGTTTGGAGATAAATTATCTGATGATAAAAAGAAACCTATTGAATCTTCTTTAGAAGACTTAAAAAAAGCACACGAATCTAAGGATCTTGATAAAATAGATGAGGCTTTAAATACTATAAATGAGGCATGGAAGAATGCATCAGAAGAAATGTACAAAGCTCAAGGAGATGGTGCAACACAACCTGGCGGTGATAATCCAGCTCAAGAATCTGCAAAAGATTCAAAGGATGATGTACAAGATGTCGATTTCGAAGAGGTTAAAGAAGATTAATTTTGTTTGACAAAAATCTCATTCTTGATGAAGCAAACAAACGATGTCAAGGTACTTTAGTATCCACGCTTGGAATTATTTTTATCGATGTTGGTGAACATTATTTAGAAGCTAAAATGGAAGTAACACCAGCTCATCATCAACCTGCTGGTGTTCTTCATGGTGGAGCTACCGCTGCCTTAGCAGAAACTGTTGGTAGTTCGGCTGCTGCTATTTTTTCAAAAAAAGAAAATCAAATTCTACGTGGAGTTGAACTATCAATAAATCATGTTAGAGGAATTAGTGAGGGATTTGTTTTTGCAAAAGCAGTTCCAATTCACATGGGTAGGACAATGCAACTCTGGAAAATATCAATTATTGATGAAAATAATAGAGACATTTCTTTTGCAAAGCTAACCACACTCACTATTGATAAATAATTCATAAAAAAATTTTTATTTAAGAGGCTCAGGATGTAAATTTGGGCATTCAAAAAAAAAATTATGAAAAGTGTTATTATTTGTGACATGGAGGGCTTGATTACTAACATGAACGAAGGCGCTGAAAAAGTCTTTGGTTATCCCTCTTATGAGTTAGTTGGTATTAAAAGAGTATCAATTTTTTCACCTGGTGAAATAGTTCTTCAAAATGTTCTTGGGTGGCTTAGAAATGCCAACGAAACAGGTGAGCACATAACAAAAACTAATTTTATCAGAAAAGATGGTTCAAAATTTGCTGCTAAGATTAAGATTACTCCAAATTTTGCAGATGGCAAGGACAAACCTCAAACTGGATATTGTGGAATTACTGAAGTAATTGATGAAGAAGTTAATATAAAAATTAATTGGGTTACTAAAATTATTAAAGGTGTAGCAATTACTAGAGTAGGTTTTGCTTCGGCTTCATTATTCCCAGTCTTTTCTATTGGATGTTACTACGCTGGAATCGGAGATGGTTTATTCAGTCCAATTTCCTTAACACTAACCACATTTGGAATTTTATTTTTCCACTTATTTTCCAATCTGTATAATGACTATTTTGATGTGACACATGGAACCGACGAGGCTAATACAGAATACTTTAATGCTGGAATGGATTCTACAATTCTTCAAGGTGCACAATTATCTGGAGGTAGTAGAGCTGTAGAATTAGGTTTAATTTCTTTGAAGGGCACGAAAAGCCTTGCTAATATTATGTTTATTCTCGGTCTTGCAACAGCTGCAGGAATATTATATATGAGTTTTTTAAACACCGGATCTACAAGCAATGCGTTCTATTCAGCTATCATTGCCTTAATAGGTGTTTTAGTAGGTTATTTTTACACTGCTAAACCAATAAGGTTATCTTCAAGATATGGGCTCGGAGAACTTTCAATTTTTCTATCCTTTGGTCCTCTATTGACATTAGGTACAGGTTTTGCTATTGCAAATGAAACAATTCTTCTATATTCGAGTGAATTTTATAATTTATTAATTCTTGGTGTACCAATAGGACTTTTAACTACAAACATTCTATTTATTAATCAATATCCTGATCATGCCTCAGATAAAAAAGTTGGTAAAAATCATTTAGTAGTCCTTCTTGGTAAAAAAGCTTCAAGATGGATTTATGGACTTAATCTAATATTAGCATTAGGTTCTTTATATTTTATTGCAGAGAACATTCTTATTGGGACTAAGCAAATGTTATTCCTTTATTTACTAATTCCAATTGCAATGTTTTATTCATATTTCTTGCTATCAGGATTGTTCAAATACTATAATAGTAGAAAACTTATAAAATATAACATACACACAATTTATTTCCACATGTTATTCTCATTTATTTACATGATAATTTTAGCAAATTTTTAGTAGATGTTTTTATGGGACAAATCATATAATTTAAAAGGATTCTGGTATTATATACTAGGCTCGTTCATTCTTATATTATTTAGTACAATCGGTCAAATACCACTATTATTTTTTCTCGACTATGATTCAGTGAGTGTTGATACAACTTCAGTTGATCTTTTGAACACGATTCCTTCTAATCTAAGATTATTTTTAATAATGATAAGTTTTGTTCTAGTCCTCCCTGGGATTTGGCTTGTAGTAAAAAAACTCCATGATCTTCCATTAATGTCAATTTTGTCTGGTAGGAAAAATATTGATTATAATAGAATACTATTCTCCTTTAGTTTATGGGGCTCCGTAATCTTATTTATGGTTATTACTGGATATTTAATTTCACCAGAAAATTATGAAATAAACTTTAAATTTAAGGAGTTTTTGATTTTATTGATAATCGCTTTATGTTTAATTCCAATTCAGACTAGCGTTGAAGAAATAGTATTTAGAGGGTATTTAATGCAGGGTTTTGGCCATTGGTTCAACAGTAGATTTATGGCTTTATTTATGTCTTGTGTAGTTTTTGGTCTTCTTCATATTGTCAATCCTGAAGTTACTCAGCTTGGATATGGTTTTTTATTTGTTTATTTAATAGGTTCATTTACACTTGGAACTACAGTTCTTATGGATGATGGTCTTGAGCTTGCCCTAGGGTTCCATGCTGCTAATAATCTTTTTATAGCTTTGCTATTAACATCCGATTGGACTGCCCTTCAAACAGAATCAGTTCTCAAAGACATATCAGATCCAAAATTTGGAATATACGAAATGTTAACTGGTGCCATTCTTTACCCTATGATCCTATATATATTTGCAAAAAAATACTCTTGGACAAATTGGAAAGGTAAATTGTTTTCAAAGGTTAGATAGCTTCAATTCCATTTTTATGTCACTCCTTTCATATGGTGCATCTGGATTATCTATTTCTTTAAATCCAAACTTATTGTAGAGATGAATTGAATTCTTTAAAACAGTATTTGAGTAAAGTATAACTGATTTAAAATTATTATTGACGGAATAATCAATTACAAATTGGATTAATTGATGTCCAACACCATTACCTCTTAGCGCTTTTTTGACTGCCATTTTATTTAACTCATAGATTCCTTCCTCTCGTGGAATTAAGGCCATTGTACCAACTACTTTTGATTTAAAAATTGCAAAAAATATATGACCACCTTTATCAATAATTTCTTCCTTGCAATTTCTTAGTACCTTTTCGTCATAATCCTCAACATAAAAATACTCATTGAGCCAATCATAATTTAGGTCATAGAAGTAATCTGAGTATTTATCTTGAAAAGGAACTATCTCAACTTTCATTGTTTGTCATTCTATTAGGATTGACATATTTATCAAATTCCTTTTCTGATAAATAATTAAGTGCCAAAGCTGCCTCTTTTAATGAAATATCTTCATTGTAGGCTTTATTTGCTATGTCTGCAGCCTTATAATATCCTATTCTTGAGTTAAGAGCAGTAACTAACATTAAAGAATCATCAAGAAATTTTTTGATTCTTTTATTATTTGGTTTTAAACCATTAATACAGTTAACAGCAAAACTTAATGATGCATCTCCCAATATCTTAGATGATTCGATTATATTAAATGCAAAAAGTGGTTTAAAAACATTTAGTTCAAAATGTCCATTTGCACCAGCAAAACTTACAGCTACATCATTTCCGAATATTTGAGCACATACCATTGAAATTGCCTCACACTGAGTTGGATTTACTTTTCCAGGCATTATTGAACTTCCAGGTTCATTAGCGGGTAAAATAAGTTCACCTATTCCTGATCTCGGTCCTGATCCCATCAATCTAATATCATTTGAAATTTTATAAATAGAAGCTGCTAAAGTTTTTAATGCACCATGTACTTCTACAATACAATCATGGCTGGCAATTCCCTCAAATTTGTTTGGAGATTCTTTAAATGAAAGTCCTGAATTTTTTGAGATATGTTCGACAACTTTCTTTGAATATCCTTTTGGGGTATTAAGCTGGGTGCCAACTGCAGTTCCGCCTAAGGGTAATTCACTTAAATGATCAAGAGAATTTTGTAATGATTTAATACCATGGTCAAGTTGAGATACATACCCAGAAAACTCTTGACCAAGAGTTATAGGAGTAGCATCCATTAAATGAGTTCTTCCAATTTTAACAATTTTATTAAACTCTTTTGATTTTTTATCAAGACTATCTCTTAATTTCTTGATGTTTGGGATTGTATTTTCAGTAATAATTTTCATTGCAGCAATATTAATTGCTGTTGGGAAAGTATCATTTGATGACTGAGAAAGATTAATATCATCATTTGGGGATAATAATTTTTCAGATTTGCCAATTTCTTTTCCCTGAATTAAATGTGCTCTGTTTGAAATAACTTCATTAACATTCATATTAGTTTGAGTACCTGACCCAGTCTGCCATATTACTAATGGAAACTGATCATTATGCATATTTTCTAGAATCTCATCACAAACGCTCTCTATTAGGTTACATTTATCTTTTGATAGTACTCCAAGATTAAAATTAGTTTGAGCTGCAGACTTTTTTAAAACAGCATAAGCATGTATAATCTCAATTGGCATAGTTGATGGATTGCCAATTTTAAAATTATTTCTTGATCTTTCAGTCTGAGCTCCCCAAAGAGCGTTTATTGGAACTTTTACTTCTCCTAACGTATCTTTTTCAATTCTGTAGTCCATCATCTTTGTAATTTACTTAAAAAAAATTACTTTTGTTAAGCATTTACAAATATATGGAGTTTCAACAATACCTCGGATTTTTAGCCTTTTTAGCAATATTTACAATGGGCTTTTGGCTAATGATTTTTTTAGCACTTGTTGCACCATATTGGGCTTCATCATATGTATTCCAAAGAATTAAGGAGTTTATAACTAAAAAACTTAGATCCTAGTTATTAAATATTGGTTCTTCACCACCTCCTTGATCAAAATCACCTTGATTTCTTCTAATATTCTTTTTTCTTTGTTTATACTTGTTATCATTAAACCTATAGCTGAAGGTTAGCACATAAGTTGGCATCCTCCATCTACCTTCACTTTTTCTGTAGAAAGTGTCTCTAAATGTCTCAGATTTAGATTTACTGGTGTTAAATAAATCACTAAATTTTAGGGAAAGAGTTCCTTTTTTATTTAGTAAAGATTTTTGTATTGCTCCAGTAACAAATCCAAACGCTTTTCTCTTAGAGAAAGCATTTTCGCTTGGTCCACGAACAAATCCAAAAAATTGAATGCTGAAGTCCTTAGGAAGTCTTATAAACCCGTTAAACCTACTACTCCAATTAGTATTATCAGAGTCAAAGTTTTGATCTTCGTATTGACCTCTTATAGAGCTTGAATTAATTGTAAAACTGGCATTTAGCCTTACACTTCTTGAGGGAGTATATGTCAGGCTTAATTCTGATCCAATTCTTTTATTATTTGATAAATTTATTGGATACGAATCTAAAACAGGAACTTGAAGTATTGGGGCATTCGAGTCGCTATCAACAATAAGATCAACAATTTCGCCTGTTTCTTCAGTTATCCTCTCAATATTTCCATCAGATTGTCTGTAAAAAATTGATGTATTGAGAGTAAATTTTTTAAATCTCTTTAAATAGTCTAATTCAAGTGCTGTAGTAAAAGTTGGATTTAAGAAGGGATTACCTCTTCTAAAACTTGTTACAGAATTTCTTCTTGGAAATGGATTTATATCCCATCCTCTTGGTCTTCTTATTCTTTTGCTATATCCAAATGTCAAAGATTCTTGACTTGAGAACTCATATGCAAGATTTAAAGTTGGAAAAAGATCAGAATACTTTTTTATTTCAAATTGATTAGTTGTTTTTTGATTAATTTCTTGTTTTGAATTTTCATATCTTAATCCAAATAATGCTGATAATTTGTCAAATTTTTTACCAAACTGAGTATATAATGAGTTGACAGACTCTTTATAGTTAAAAATATTTGATAATCCAGAATCTGATATGAAACTATTACCCGTCAAGAAAGATACATCATAATCAGTTTCTCTCTCTAAGAAACTACCTCTATATCCAAATTCAAATTCAGTCTCTTTATCAATAGGGTAAATAAAGTCAACTTGTCCTAGTAGCCTTTTTTGAAAATCAATATTTGATACTTTTTCAAAAATTGATTCTGAAATTAAAGGAAAGCTTGCAAAGTCTTCGATATCTTCAAGTTCGTCATCTTCACTTTCTTCGTATGATATTCTAGCACTTAGTGTTTGTCCATCTCTATCGTAATCTTTGTAGAAGTCTAGAGCATATTCAAAAGATTCATCCATCTCAGTCTCATCTCTAAGTCTTTTGTTTGTTGAAGATATTGAACCCTCAGATATATCATTTACTATGTTGGTAGCATAGCTTGAATCATCACCTTTTTTGTAAAAACCACTTAAAGTTAGGGATGTCTTGTCATCAAAATAATATTCACTTCCTAAATTGAAAAAAATGTTTTTATTATTGTAATCCCAATCATTTGATTCATCAATTGTTAAGTCTTGTCTAGAATAATTAGTTTCAGAAAAATAAGAACCTGAATTTTCTGAGTTACTTAAGTTAACTGTACTAAATAGGTTCACTTTTTCATTTCTTACATTTAAGGTACCATTTAAGCCCTCATTTCTTGGAATACCAAGATTAAGATTAAAGTTTCCATTAAAACCAAGAAGACTCTGCTTCTTGAGTATTATATTTAAAATACCAGCAGTTCCTTCAGCTGAGTATCTTGCTGATGGTGATGTTACTACCTCAACTTTTTCAATTGATTCAGAGGGTAGTGATCGTAGACCTTGAGGTCCTGATAGACCGACTAAACCTGATGGCTTCCCATTTATTAGAATCCTAACATTATTATTTCCTCGTAATGAAATATTACCATCAAAGTCTACATCAATAGAGGGTATATTAGCAAGTACATCAGAAACGTTTCCACCTTTAACGGTAATATCTTGACCTACATTGTATATTTTTCTATCAAGTCTAATTTCAACTTGAGTTCTTTCAGCTCTTACTTCAACTTCATCAAGCATAGACACATCTAGAACCAATGGGATGTTACCAATATCAGTATTACCTCTAATTATAAGATTCTCATTTGAATAAGAAATAAATGATATATAATCTATTTTTAATTCGTACAAACCTGGGTTTACATCAACTGAGAATTTTCCATTTTCATCAGTTAATCCTCCGAATATTTTTTCTGGGTTGTTTTTAGATTTAATAGATATAGTTGCATATTCAAGTGGTTCACCTGTTTCTGAATCTGAAATAATTCCAAAAACTTTAAAGTTCATACTCGTATTTCTTTGAAAATTACTATTACTTGGTTGTTGTGAAAATAATATAGAAGAAAATAAAAAGATGAATAATCTTGTGAGATTTTGCATTATAAGTTTTTGTTTGGTTTAGCAAAGATATTTTTTTAACTACAACACTAAACACAAGGTTTTGTTAAAAAAAAATGCATTTTATTAAGTGTTTGAGCGCTAGCCTTATACAAAATAAAACTTCGGTAAGATATAAAAGGGGAGGGCTATTTTAAAGACTTTACTATGGCTTCAAATGCATTCGGGTTATTCATAGCTAAGTCAGCTAAAACTTTTCTATTTAAAGAAATATTATTTGACTTGAGCTTGTAAATAAACTCATTGTATGAAAGGCCATGTTGATGAGCAGCTGCATTTATTCTCATAACCCACAAAGACCTAAAGTTTCTTTTCTTAGTTTTTCTATCTCTGTAGGCATATACAAGAGCTTTTTCAACAGCATTCTTAGCTACAGTCCAAACATTCTTTCTTCTTCCGAAGTATCCTTTCGCTTGTTTTATAATTTTCTTTCTTCTTGATCTAGAAGCAACAGAATTTACTGATCTTGGCATAACTACAAATTTATTTTAATCTTAATTGTCTTTTAATATTATTCTCATCACTTTCATGAACTAGACCAAAGTGAGTAAGCCTTAATTTTCTTTTTTTTGATTTTTTTGTCAAAATATGATTTTTAAAGGCATGTTTTCTTTTAATTTTTCCAGATCCGGTAACTTTAAACCTTTTCTTTGCACTGGATTTTGTTTTCATTTTTGGCATAGTTCCCTAATTTAATTCTTTTTTGGTATTATAAACATTATCATTCGTTTTCCTTCTAATTCTGGCATCTGTTCAACCTTTCCAATTTCTTCAAGATCTTGAGCTAATCTTAAAAGCAAAATCTGACCTTGTTCTTTAAATATTATCGATCTTCCTTTAAAAAAAACAAATGCTTTTAATTTTGCACCTTCTTTTAAAAATTTTTCTGCATGCTTTTTCTTAAACTGATAATCATGTTCATCTGTTTGTGGTCCAAACCTTATTTCTTTTACAACAATTTTACTTGTCTTTGATTTAAGTGCTTTATCCCTTTTCTTCTGTTCGTACAAGAATTTCTTATATTCCAGAATTTTACATACAGGTGGAGAGGCTTTTGGAGAAATTTCAACTAAATCTAATTCTAGATTTCTTGCCATTCTTAATGCCTCATTTGTAGAATATATTCCAACATCTACATTATCGCCAACTAACCTAACCTCATGAGCAGTTATCCTAGTATTGATTCTATGAGGGTCTTCTTTTATTTCTCTTCTGAATCTCTTATTTGGTTTTCTTCTTCTTATTGCTATAACAACTGTTTTTAATTAATATTAAATTTTGGTATACATTCAGAAATTTCTTTCTTGATTATATCCACAAATTCTTCAATTTTCATTTCACCTAGATCATCTCCATGATGTCTTCTTATTGAAACTGAGTTATTTTTAACTTCATTTTCTCCTACAACAATCATAAAAGGAATCTTCTTTATCTCAGATTCTCTGATTTTCTTCCCTACAGTCTCATTTCTATCATCCAAGTGCGCGCGAATTTCGTGATTTTCTAAGATATTTAAAACTTTTTGACCATAATTTTTAAAGTTTTCACTAACAATTAAAATTTCTACTTGAGTGGTTGTAAGCCATAAAGGAAAAACTCCTGCAGTATGCTCAAGTAAAATTGCAACAAATCTTTCCATACTTCCAAATGGTGCTCTATGAATCATAACTGGTCTTAAATCTTCATTATTACTCCCTTTATATGTTAAATCAAATCTTTCTGGAAGGTTGTAATCGACCTGTATAGTCCCTAGCTGCCACTTTCTCCCAAGAGCATCTTTAACCATAAAGTCAAGTTTTGGTCCATAGAATGCTGCTTCACCCAATTCAACATTGTATTCTAGGCCTTTTTCTTTTGCAGAATTAAGAATTGCTTGCTCAGATATTTCCCAATTCTTATCGGATCCAATATATTTTTCTGGATTTTCAGGATCTCTGAGTGATACTTGTGCGGAATAATTATCAAAACCTAGTGATTTAAAAACAAAAAGTACTAAATCAATGGTATTATTAAATTCTGAATCTACTTGTTCAGGTGTGCAAAAAATATGTGCATCATCAACAGTAAATCCTCTCACCCTGCTCAGACCATGTAATTCTCCACTCTGTTCATATCTATAAACAGTACCAAACTCTGCAAGTCTTAAGGGAAGATCTTTGTAACTCTGAGGCTTAGCTTTATAAATCTCACAATGGTGAGGACAATTCATTGGTCTTAAAATAAAAGTTTCAGAATCATTGGGGGTATATATTGGTTGAAAACTATCTGCTCCATACTTCTCATAATGTCCAGAAGTTTCATATAATTCTTTTGCACCTATGTGTGAGGACATAACTTTCTTATAACCAGCTCTTTTTTGAGCATCTTCAAGAAAATCTTGCAACCTATCTCTTAACTCTGTTCCGTTTGGTAACCAAAGTGGTAGTCCTTGTCCGACTCTACTTGAGAATGTAAATAACTCAAGTTCTTTACCAATTTTTCTATGGTCTCTTTCTTTGGCTTTTTCTACTAATTCAAGATATTCTGTAAGTAACTTTTGCTTAGGGAATGAAATACCATAAATTCTTGTTAATTGATTATTCTTCTCATCACCTCTCCAATAAGCACCAGCAATATTAAGAAGTTTAACAGCTTTAACAATTCCAGTTGATGGAATGTGGCCACCTTTACACAAATCAGTAAAATCTGCATGATCACAGAATGTAATAGTCCCATCATCAAGAGCTTCAATTAACTCAATTTTATATTCATTTTTCTCTTTTTTATAAAATTCTAAAGCTTCTTTTTTTGAAATGCTCTTCATTTTAAATTTGAAATCATTTCGCGAAAACTCAAGAAATTTTGCCTCAATCTTTATAAAGTCTTTTTCTGAAATAGTTTCATCACCAAAATCAACATCATAGTAAAAACCATTTTCAATTGAAGGACCAATTGTTAATTTAGATTTCGGATAGAAAAATTTTATTGTTTGAGCTAAAATATGAGCTGATGAATGCCAAAATGCTTGTTTTCCTTCATCATCTTCCCATGTAAATAGCTTAATATTGCCATCAGTGGTCAATTTTGAGTCAAGTTCAAGAGTTTCATTATTAAAAGATGCTGAGATAACTTTTCTTGCTAAACCCTCGCTTATACTTTTAGCTACATCAATTACTTTGACACCTTTGTCAAATTTTTTTACGGAATCATCTGGAAAAATTATACTTATCATAGCTAAATCTATTCAAAAATAAATCAATTTAATTTATTCTTAGGTCCAAGAGTGCCATTTAATATATTATTGATTCCTCTATATCCACAAAAAATAGCTAATACAAGAAGGATTGCACCAAAAATAAGTACAAATAAAAAGAATGGGTGATCTTGATTGTTAAATGCTTGTGAGACAATTACTGGGGCTATAAAGCATAAAGATATACCTACGAAAACCTGAATAAAACCTTTCCTTAAGTATTTATTCATTTGAAAAATTATCAATGGCAGAGCGGATGCTCTTATGCTTCAATATAAGTTCATTAGCTTTCTCCTCATTTACCCCTAATTCTTCCATAATAATTCTTCTTGCTCTTTTGTTTAGCTTTGCATTACTCATTTGCATATCAATCATTTTATTTCCTCTTACATGCCCATCAAGAATCATTGAGATTGTTGAGATCATATTCAAAATAAGTTTTTGAGCAGTTCCAGCTTTTAATCTTGAGCTACCAGTTAAAAATTCAGGACCAACGATAACTTCAATTTTAAAATCTGCATATTTTGATAGAGGAGAGTTCTCATTACATACAATACATCCAGTAGATATATTATTATCTTGACAAGCTTTTAGACCTCCAACTACATAAGGGGTAGTTCCTGAAGCAGCAATTCCAATTACAAAGTCACCATCAGTAATATTATGATCAGAAAGATCTTTCCAAGCTTGACTCAAATCATCTTCAGCAATTTCTATTGAACTGTACAGTGCAGGTATGCCTCCAGCCACTAAACCGACAACTTTCTCTGGAGGTGTACCAAATGTTGGAGGACACTCTGATGCATCTAAAACACCAAGTCTTCCACTAGTACCGGCTCCTATGTAAAACAGTCTACCACCTTCCTTAATTTTAGGTGCAATATTTTCAATTAAACTTGTGACATCAGGCAGAACTTTATTTACGGCTTTTAAAGCATTATTATCTTCTTCATGCATAGCATTAACAAGTTCACTAACAGATTTTTTTTCTAAATTTTTATGATTTGACTCTTGTTCTGTTATCTTGTAAAAACTCATTATTCTTTTGAATTTAATTTAAAGTCTAAATTCTTCTTAAGTTCGCCTAGAAATTCTTGTGTGGTAAGAAAATTTGAATCAACTAAATCCTCTCTGAAGACAAGCAAAGCAAGATCTTTAGTCATTTTACCATCTTCTACTGTCTCAATACAAACTTCCTCTAAAATTTTACAGAATTTGATTAGCTCCTTGTTATCATCCAGTTTACCTCTGTGCATTAGCCCTCTTGTCCAAGCAAAAATTGATGCTATAGGATTTGTAGATGTTTGCTCACCCTGTTGGTGTCTTCTGTAATGTCTTGTTACAGTCCCATGAGCTGCTTCTGCTTCTAAAGTTTTTCCGTCAGGTGTTACAAGTGTTGATGTCATTAGTCCTAAAGATCCAAATCCTTGAGCTACAACATCAGATTGAACATCTCCATCATAATTTTTACAAGCCCATACAAAACCACCTTTCCACTTAATAGCAGCAGCAACCATATCATCAATCAGTCTGTGTTCATATGTTATATTTTCTTTTTCAAATTTATCTTTGAACTCATTTTCAAAAACTTCTTCAAATATATCTTTAAAGCGACCATCATAAGCTTTTAATATTGTATTCTTGGTTGATAGATAAAGGGGCCATCTTTTAGTTAAAGCCATGTTCATACAAGATCTTGCAAAACCATAAATGGATGAATCTATATTATACATAGACATTGCGATACCATCCTCTTCAAAATTATATACTTCCCAGGTTTTTGACTCAGAGCCATCTGATGGTGTAAATTTCATCTCTAATTTCCCAGGACCATTAGTTGTTACATCTGTTGCACGATATTGATCACCAAATGCATGTCTTCCTATACAGATTGGTCTTGACCAACCTTGAACATATCTTGGTATAGACCTACAAATGATAGGTTCTCTAAAAACAGTACCACCGACAATATTTCTAATGGTGCCATTAGGAGATTTGTACATTCGATTGAGAGAAAATTCCTCAACTCTTTTTTCATCGGGAGTAATTGTTGCGCATTTAATACCAACATTATGTTTCTTGATAGCATTTGCGGCATCAATTGTTATTTGATCATCTGTTTTATCTCTGGACTTTATTCCTAGATCATAATATATGATATCAAGATCTAAATAGTCTAATATTAATTTTTCTTTGATAAATTTCCAGATAATACGAGCCATTTCATCACCATCTATTTCAACTATGGGATTGGCTACTTTAATTTTTGACATAAGATTTATACTTCTTTAATCCTTGCTTTCTTTCCTCTAAGATCTCTAAAGTAGTAAATTCTTGATTGTCTAACTTTACCTTTCTTATTAACTTCAATTTTATTTAGAGCAGGCATGTTTAAGGGGAAAATTCTCTCAACTCCAACAGTTCCAGACATTTTTCTAATTGTAAATGTTTTAGATTCTCCACTTCCTCTAACTTGTATAACAACCCCTTTAAAAGATTGAGTTCTAACTTTATCACCTTCTCTAATTTCATAATAAACGGTAATTGTGTCACCAGATGAAAAAGATGGAAAATCATTTTTAGTGATGAGTTTCTCTTGAACTAAGCTAACTGTTGAATTCATTAGATTATTTTAAATAGTTTGAATAAATTTCAAACACGCGCAAAAATAAACTTTTTTTAATCATTATCAAAAAGATTTGGTCTAAGTAATTTTGTCCTTTCAATTGATTTTTCGTCATTCCATTTCTGAATCTCCTTATCGTTACCGGATAACAGAACTTTGGGAACTTTCATACCCTTGTAGTTTTCAGGCCTAGTATAAATAGGCGCAGATAATAGGTTATCTTGAAAAGTATCAGATAAGGCTGATGATTCATCACCTATAATTCCAGGTAGTAATCTTATTATTGAGTCACATAGAACTGCTGCAGGGAGTTCTCCTCCAGATACCACAAATTCACCTATTGAAATTTCCTTTGTTACTAAATGTTCCCTTACTCTATGATCAATGCCTTTATAATGACCGCAGATAATTATTATATTTTGTAATGTAGAAAAATGGTTTGCTGTTTTTTGATTTAAAAGGTCTCCATCCGGAGTAAGATAAATTATTTCATCATAATTGTTAATTTCCTTAAGTTGCTCAATGCATCTATCAATGGGTTCGATTTTTATTACCATTCCTGGGAATCCACCATAAGGGTAGTCATCAACTTTCCTTGAATTGTCAGCAAATTCTCTCAGATTGTGTGTTTTAATTACAACCTTATTAGAGCTGATTGCTTTTTTTATAATAGAGAAAGAATTAAGATTATCAAAAACATCTGGAAATAAAGTAAGAACATCAATCCTCATTAATTTGAGCTTTTCTTCAAAATTACGATGGCAGTTTTTAATTTTCCCTCTCTCACATAGTTTACTTCAACTCTATCACCAGGTCTTTTTGATGATAGGTATCCAGATAGGTCTGAAAACCTATTGATCTTAAAACCATCTACAGACTTAATTATGTCACCTTTAGTTAATCCAGCAGAATCAGCTCCAAACCCTTCTTCAATTTCATCAATATAAAAGCCCTCAGTTTCATTTATATTTAGTTGTCTGGAATATGAAGATTTTAATGCTACACCTCTTACTCCTAAAAGCCCCTTTTGAACATCTCCATACTCAATGATATCTTCAAATATTTTTCTCACAGTGTTGCTAGGAACAGCAAAAGAATATCCAACATATCCACCAGTCATAGATTGAATGAGAGTATTAATCCCTATCAATTCACCTTGTATATTAACTAGAGCGCCACCACTATTCCCAAAATTTACTGCTGCATCAGTCTGAATAAATGATTGATTTTTTTGATCGTACTCATTTAGGTCTCTTGATTTTGAGCTTACTATACCAGCAGTAACTGTTGAATTTAAATTATATGGATTTCCAACTGCCAAGACCCATTCTCCAATTAATGTTGAATCTGAATCACCAAAGAAGATGTAGTCTAATTTAATATTAGAGTCAATTTTAAGTACTGCGATATCTGTTACCTCATCAAACCCAATGATCTCAGCTTCATATTCTTTATTATTGTTTGTTGTTACAATTACTTCAGAAGAATTCTCAATAACATGATAATTAGTAATAATATAGCCATCAGGTGAAATTATTACCCCAGATCCTGTTCCCACCTTTTTCTTTGAATCATCACCATAGAAAAATTGTAAAGCCCAGCTATCACTTTCCTCAACTATACTTGTGTTTTTGACATGAACTACTGCATCAATTGTTTTACTAGCAGCAAAAGTTAAATCTGGAAGTGAGGATATACCAAGATTTTTTTGAGTAGTATTATTAACTGAAAATGCAGAGATAGAGTCACTAATAAATTTAGTTTGATAATCTATTTTGTCATCTTTACTTATGTTACTATACACTAAAAGTGTAAGAATTGAACATAAAGTTGAGACTGAAAGAATTTTTATATAAAGCTTCATTTTTTTTTATAAAAATAAGATTTTAAATATTTAATATTTATATTTTAACTATTGTTTAACTAGAACAAAATGAAATTAAGACTTAGAGCTCTAGAACCTTCTGACCTTGAAATGATGTACGATATTGAAAATGATGAATCCTTGTGGGTTTATTCAAACACTACCTCACCTTTTTCAAAGCATACTTTGAAAAATTTTATTGAAAATACTCACCTGGATATTCTTGATCACAAACAAGTTAGACTTGTGATATATGATGATTCTAATTCTTATGGCTTCATAGACCTTTTCGATTATAATCACATTAGTAGGAGGGCTGGGATTGGAATTGTTATATTTGAAAGATTTAGATCTAAAGGTATAGGTTCTTTATCATTAAAATTAATTGAAGAGCATGTCTTAAATCATGTGCCAATTCATCAGTTATATGCTAACATCTCTTCAAATAATTTTGAGAGTATTTCATTGTTCAAGAAAAATGGCTATTGCAAAGTTGGTGTAAAAAAAGATTGGGTGTTTTATAATAATAAGTTTATTGATGAGGTTTTATTTCAAAAAATTTTAAGTAAATGAAGTATTTAAAAATTATAATACCAATTTCAATTTTGTCTCTAATATTCATTATAGATTATTACAATAAATATTATAAACCTAACACTTCCTTTGAGGCTGAAAGTATATTCCTTTATGTGATGAAAGATGACAGTATAGCTTTTAGAGACTCTATCTCAAAATACATCAAATCTGAAAAAACATTTTATAAAGTAGCAGAAAAACTTGAATACCTTGGAAATAAAAAAACAGGAAGATTCAAAATAAAAAGGGATATAGGAAACAATGAAATTGTTAATTCTTTAAAATTTAACAATACTCCTGTTAATGTTACTTTTAATAATCAAGAAAGAGTTGAGGACCTAGCTGGAAGAGTCTCAAGTCAAATATATGAGGATAGCATTTCCTTATTATCAGCATTTCGAAATCAGGACTTTCTCAAAAAGAATAATTTAAATGAGAAGAATGTTCTTTCAATCTTTATTCCAAACTCATACAATATTTATTGGAATACTAGCTCTGAGAATTTTAGAGATAGGATGCTAAGTGAGTATAATAAATTCTGGAATAAAGAGAGGTCTGAAAAAGCAGAGCAATTGGGTCTTACTAAATTAGAAGTTATTTCACTAGCATCAATAGTGCAACTTGAAAGTAGAAAAGTTGATGAACGTCCTAGGGTAGCAGGTTTATACGTAAATAGATTAAGAGATAATATGAGGCTTCAGGCTGATCCAACTGTTATATATACAATAAAAGAATACTATAATAATTTTGATACAATAATAAGAAGGGTTTTGTATAGAGATCTCAAATTAGATTCAAAGTATAATACATATAAAATAAAGGGACTCCCTCCAGGACCAATTACAATGCCTGACATATCAGCTATAGATGCAGTGCTAAACTATGAAAGACATAAATATTTATTCATGGTAGCAAATCCATCAAATAGAGGATATCACTTATTTGCAAGTGATCTAGCTGGTCATAATAGAAATAAGAAAGCTTATATTCGCTGGATTAACAGCAGAGGTATATATAGATAAATCTAATTAGACAATTTCTGATTTAAATCTTCAACGTATTTTCTAAATTGCTTATCAGTAAAGCTTAGATTATCAACTGTTTTACAAGCATGAAGAACAGTTGCATGGTCTCTTCTTCCAATTTGTGTACCTATGCTAGCTAGTGAAGCTTTAGTGAATTTTTTAGCGAAATACATAGCAATCTGTCTTGCTTGAACAATATGTCTTTTCCTTGTCTTGGACTGTAAAGTTTGAATATCCATCTGGAAGTAATCAGACACAACTTTTTGAATATAATCGATAGAAACCTCTCTTCTATTGTTCTTAACAAACTTATTGATTACCTCTTTGGCCAGTTCAACTGTAATTTCAGCTTTGTTAAAAGAAGACTGGGCAATCAAAGAAATAATAGCACCTTCAAGTTCTCTTACATTTGAATTGATATTTTTAGCAACAAATTCAATGACTTCATCTTGAATCTCAACACCATCTCTATAAAGTTTATTCTTAAGTATAGATACTCTTGTTTCATAATTTGGATTTTGTAATTCAGCTGAAAGCCCCCATTTAAACCTTGACAACAACCTTTGTTCAATGTCTTGCATGTCAATAGGAGCCTTATCAGAGGTTAAAATTACCTGTTTACCATTTTGATGTAGATGGTTAAATATGTGGAAAAAAACATCCTGGGTTCCAGATTTTCCTGACAAGAATTGAACATCATCAACAATCAATACATCAATAACTTGGTAGAAGTGAATAAAATCATTTCTAGTGTTCTTCTTGACAGAGTCAACATATTGTTGAGTAAATTTTTCTGCGGAAATATATAAAACAGTCTTGTCTGGATATTTTTGCTTAACGTCAACTCCGATAGCATGGGCTAGGTGAGTCTTACCAAGCCCTACGCCACCATATATCAATAGTGGATTAAAGGATGTCCCTCCTGGTTTATTTGAGACTGCAATACCAGCTGATCTAGCTAGTCTATTAGAATCGCCTTC
The DNA here is from genome assembly GCA_902620455.1 of uncultured Bacteroidota bacterium. Lineage (GTDB taxonomy): Bacteria > Bacteroidota > Bacteroidia > Flavobacteriales > Flavobacteriaceae > Marisimplicoccus. Next base: position 76,286 of record CACNIG010000003.1, on the reverse strand, counting down.
TAAAAAATTTTCAAATGTATAATTTGGATTTAGTTGCGACTCAATTTCTAAGTTTCTAATCCCCGGAATTACAAACGGATTCTTTAGCTCTGAAGCAAATGAACTAAAGGGTGAATCAATTGACTGAGACTTAATTGTACTGCTTGATGAACTAGGAATTTTTTCAGTAAATGGCATTTTATTACCGAAAGTATTTTCCATTTTGATAATGTAAACAAGTCTTGCATCTGATCCTAATTGTTTAGTAAGAGCTAAACGTAAAATTTTTACATAATGTTCTTCGAGCCACTCATAGAAGAATTTACTTGGAACTTGAATACTTAAAACATCATCTGTAAGTTTAACAGGAATAATTGGTTCAAACCATGTTTTGTATGCTTGTGGCTGGATATTATCCTTAATGAAGGATAAACAATTGTTCCATACGACAGAAGGTGTTTGACTCATTTTTTTTAGCTAGATATTAATTGAATATATTTATGAAATAATGTTTTAGGTTCAATACAAATATTAATTAAAAAAAATCAAAAAAAAATAAAGATTACTATTGATTATTAATTTTTTTTTATTTAAAATCACTCTAAGTAAATTTGTAGGAAAAGTTATTAATTCCTTCACATATCAAATAAAATGAATTACACAACTCAGGAAATTAAAGTTAGATATTACGAAACTGATCAAATGGGAATTGTTCACCACAGTAATTATTTAAAATTTTTTGAATTTGCAAGAATTGAATGGTTGGAAAAATTAAATATTCCATATCACGAGATTGAAAAAAATAAAATTATCCTTCCAGTAGTTAAATGTGAACTAAAATTTTTAAAGCCTTTAGTTTTTGGAGATACTTTTAAAGTTAAAGTTCACTGTACAAAAAAACCAACATCTTCAATAGAGTTTTCATATGAAATTTTCAATAATAGTGGTGAAAAAACAACTGAAGGAAAAACACTACTTGCATTCTTAAATTCTGATTCGATGAAACCCATTAGGTGCCCTGAGATTATAAGTAAGCTTTTCTAAATATTCATTCTATTTAACTCGTAAAGTATATCATTCTGTAAATTAATCTTAGTAAATTCATCGAGGTTTACACCTGGACCCTTTATTCCTTTACCAATTTTTAAATCGGACTTAAATACTCTGATTGAATCCCAAAGGTTATTCGATAGAAAATGATTAATTGTTTTTGTACCACCTTCAATTATAATAGATTGAATATTCATTTCATAAATAGATTTAATAATTAAATTTATATCATCAAATTCAATTGCTTTTGTATAGTTAGGAATTAATTTGTTCTCTTTCTTTGATAAGATTGTTGTTTTAACATTATCTGATAAAATTCTTGAGTCTAAAGGAATTCTTGAACTAGGATCTAAAACAAATCTAATTGGACTTCTACCTTCCACAAATCTTGTAGTTAGGATAGGATCATCATCAATTATAGTTTGAACTCCAACTAAAATTGAATGTTCTTCACTTCGCCATTTGTGTGATAACTTTTTTGCATCTTCTCCTGAGATCCAATTTACTTTTTTTAGTGTATTCATAGATTTTATTGGGCTAATAAACCCGTCTTTTGATTCAGCCCATTTTAAAATAATGAAAGGTCTCTTTAGTTTGTGATATGTAAAAAATCTTTTATTAAGTTCATCACACTCCTTATCTAATATTCCCACACTAACATCGCAGCCACTTGATCTTAGTTTTTCTATTCCACTTCCATCTACCAACTTATTAGGATCTTGAGAACCAATTACAACTTTTTTAATATTGTTATTTATTATTGCTTCAGTACAAGGAGGTGTCTTACCATAATGATTACATGGTTCAAGATTTACATATAATGTTGAGTTTTTTAATAACCCTTTATCTTTTACACTGTTTATTGCATTTACCTCTGCATGACTTTCACCATATTTTTCATGCGAGCCTTCGCCAATTATTTTGTTGTCACATACTATAACAGATCCTACCAAAGGGTTTGGATAAGTATAACCTACGTTCTTTGATGCAAGCTCAATACATCTCCTCATGAATTTAATATCTTTCAATTTAATAAGTAATAAAATTTAGAATTGTAAATTTAATTCAAAATCTCAATTATGTTAATTAGACCCATAAATGAATCTGATAATAAACATATATCAGTTATATTAAGAGAAGTCCTAATTGAGATGGATATACCTAGGATAGGTTCAGCTTACGAGGATCCAGAAATTAACAATATGTATGAATCCTACCAATCTAATAGATCAATATATTTCGTTGTAGAGGAAAATAATAAGATACTTGGTGGTGCAGGTATAAATCAACTTAAGAATGGTGATGTAAATATTTGTGAACTTCAAAAAATGTATTTTCATAAATCCATAAGAGGAAGAGGTATTGGAGATAAGATGATTGAATTATGTCTAAATTTTGCTGTGGAATCAAATTATAAAAAATGCTACATAGAGACTATGCCAAATATGGTTGATGCACAAAAATTATACATAAAAAAAGGATTCAAATATATAGATAATCCTTTAGGTAACACAGGTCATACAGCATGTCCTATATGGATGTTAAAAAATTTAGTATGAACATTATTGAGATGAGAAGTATTTATCGGGATAATTTGAGCCTTTCAAATGATGAGTCTGATTTTGTTTATAAAATTATTTTGAAGGAATTATGCGACATAGATCCTATTAAAATTGCATTAGAACCTAATCTTAATTTATCCTTAGAATCAAAGGATACTCTAATCCAAAAAATGAAAATGATTATTGATGACTATCCAATTGATTATATAATTAATAAAAAAAACTTTTATGGTAATGATTTTTATGTTGATGAAAATGTACTAATCCCTAGACCTGAAACTGAAGAACTTGTTAAATGGTTAATTAATGATCATTTAAATATAGATAATCAAAAAAGGGTAATTGATTTATGTACAGGTTCAGGTTGCATTGGAATATCTATAGATATCAATAATAGTTATTTAGATGTTACCATATCTGATATATCAACTGAGGCACTTAAAGTCTGTGAGATTAATAAAAAAAATCTTAAGTCAAATGTCAAAATTATTGAACTTGATCTTAACTCAATTTCTGAAGTAAACAGAAAATATGATATTATTATATCAAACCCTCCTTATTTGCATCCTAGCGAAACAAATCAATTAGATAAAAATGTCAGATATGAACCAGATATTGCATTATTTACACCAAAAGATAATCCCTTACATTTTTATGAGAAAATTTTGGATTTTGCATCAATAAACCTTACAAAAAAAGGTATAATTTATCTTGAAATAAATCCAAATTTTACAAAAGAATTTAATCAAATATTAACTAATTATAGTATAAATCATGTTAACTTTAAGGATGATTTTAGAGGTAAAAAAAGATTAGTAAAACTCATATTTTAGTATGAATAAAATTAAATCTAGAATTTTTGAGTTAAGGGAAATAATAAATAATCATAATTATCATTATTATGATCTTGACAAAAATTTAATTAGTGATTTTCAATACGATGAATTACTCGATGAACTTATCAAACTTGAGTCTAAATATCCAGAGTTTTATGATGAAAATTCTCCTTCAAACAGAGTTGGAGGTGGTCTATCAGATAAATTTGTCTCTGAATCTCATGTTTTTCAAATGTATTCCTTGGATAATACATATTCAAGTGAAGAATTAGAATCTTGGTACAAAAGAGTTGTCAAGATACTCAATACTGATAATTTTGAATTTTGTTGTGAATTAAAATATGATGGCGCCTCTGTTAATTTATTGTATGAAGATGGAATGCTAATAAGAGCTCTTACTAGAGGTGATGGAACTCAAGGCGATAATATAACAAATAATATAAAGACTATTAAATCAGTGCCAATAAAGCTGAATAATTTTGTTTTAAATAAGTTTGAAATTAGAGGAGAAATAATTATTAAAAATGATTCCTTTGATCAATTAAATAGAAAGAGAGAAAAACTAGGAGAGCCATTATTTAAAAATCCCAGAAATACTGCATCAGGAAGTATAAAACTTCTTGACTCAGACGAAGTAGCAAGAAGACCTTTGCAATGTTTTCTATACTCAATAGTATCAGATCAAATTAAAACAAAAAATCATTCTGAGCTACTAAAAGTAGCCAGAGAAATGGGATTTGATGTTCCCAAATATGAAAGAGTTGTAGATGGATTGAATGGTGTAAGAGATTATATTGATTTTTGGGACAAAAATAAATCAAGCTTACCATTTGAAATTGATGGTATTGTAATCAAAATAAATAATATAGATTTTCAGAAAAAATTAGGTTTTACATCTAAGTTTCCAAGATGGGCTATAGCATATAAATACAAAGCCGAAAATTTAGCAACAAAATTAAGTTCAATTTCTTTTAATGTTGGAAGAACAGGAGCTATAACTCCAGTTGCAAACTTAGAACCAGTTTTAATTTCAGGATCTACCGTGAAAAGAGCTTCCCTGCATAGCTTTGATCAAATGATGAAACTAAGACTAAGAGTTAATGATAGTGTATACGTTGAAAAAGGAGGTGAAATCATACCTAAGATTACTGGAATAGATCATAATAATAGAGGTTTTGAGAATGATGAAATTAAATTTCCAACAAATTGCCCTGAATGTGGAACAAAGTTAGTAAAACTTGATTCTGAAGCTAATTTCTATTGTACAAACACAAAGCGATGCAGGCCACAGGTAATAGGAAAGATTCAACACTTTGTCTCAAGAAAGGCAATGAATATAGATGGTTTAGGAGATGAAACCATCAAGCTTCTATATAACAAAGGCTATTTGAAAGATATCTCCGATATATATAATCTTGACTATAACTCAATTTCTTTAATTGAGGGACATGCCGATAAATCTGTTGATAACTTAAAAATGGGTATTGAAAACTCTAAATCAAAACCATTTCAAAAAGTTTTATATGGTCTTGGAATTAGATATGTTGGTGAATCTGCTTCAAGAAAAATATTAAAAAAAATTAAATCAATTGAGGAACTAATGTTAACGGATCTTGAGTCATTATCTAAAATTGATGAAATAGGAGAAAAAACTGCTGCTAGCATATCAGAATTTTTTAAAGATGAAAATAACAGGAAATTGATAGATAAACTAAAATCAGCAGGTCTTGTATTTATTGATGATAACAAAGATAATACAAGCTCTTCTCTTTCAAATTTAACTTTTGTAATCTCTGGAGTTTTTGAAACATACAGCAGAGATGAGATTAAAAATCTAATAGAAATTAATGGTGGAAAAATAAGTTCATCTGTAAGTTCAAACACAAATTATTTAGTGGCTGGAAATAATTTAGGTCCAGCAAAATCTGCTAAAGCCAATAATCTTGGAGTTCCTATTATTAATGAAAAGTCATTTATTGATCTAATTTCATAAACTTATATTAAATTTGCCAAAATACTTAATGCTAAATGTTTAGATCTTTTCTTTTAATATTATTCTCTATTCTAGCTATATCATGTAATGACTATCAAAAATTATTAAATAGTCCAGAAAATGAAGTGGATAAGTATACTGCTGCAGAGGAATATTATGAAAATGGAGAATTTAGAAGAGCTAATGCTTTAATTGAGCAAATTATTCCTAGTTACAGAGGTAAACCACAAGGGGAAAGATTAGTTTTCTTCTTTGCTAACTCTTATTTTGAAACTAGGTCATATTACTCAGCTGCAATCCAATTTGAAAACTTTATAAAATCATATCCTAATAGTCAAAGAATACAAGAGGCTTATTTCATGGAGGCAAAATCATATTTTATGCTATCACCGCTATATACGCTAGATCAGGATGATACATTTACTGGAATTGATAAGCTTCAAGTGTTTATAAACAGATTTCCAAATAGTGAGTATCTAACTGAGGCGTTAGAACTTATGGAACAACTGCAAAATAAAATTGAAAAAAAAGAGTTTGAGATATCAAAGCAGTATTACACTATTAGAGATTATAGTTCTGCAATAAAGTCTTTAGATAATTTTATAGCTGATAACCCGGGCACAATTTTCAGAGAGGAAGCACTTTATTACAGGTGGTTGTCACAGTACGAAATAGCAATTAATTCAATTGAATCAAGAATAAATGAGAGAGTTACAGAGTTAGAAAGATCACTTGAGAACTTTTTAATTTACTATCCAGATACAATTTTTATTGATGATCTATCTGAAAAAATTAATAATGCAAAACAACTTTTATAAATAAACCTATGAATAAATACAGAAATACTAACGCAGCAAACACAACAAAGACTTACAATAAGCATGAAATTGAAAATCCAACAAATAATATTTATGAGGCAATCTCAATAATTGCTAAAAGATCAAGCCAAATTAATTCTGAAATTAAGAAGGAGTTGCATGATAAACTTGATGAGTTTGCAACACATAATGATAGTCTTGAAGAAATATTTGAAAATAAAGAGCAGATAGAAGTTTCAAGATTCTATGAGAAACTTCCTAAACCATATGCAATTGCTGTTCAGGAATGGATAGATAATAAAATTTACTTCAGAGATACCGAATCTGAAAGTGAGCAATAAACATTCAAATTATGAGTGTTTTAGCTCAAAAAAATATTCTAATTGGAGTTTCAGGTGGAATAGCTGCATACAAAATTCCACTATTGATAAGAAAGCTTATCAAGCTTAATTCAAATGTAAAAGTTGTTATGACTCCATCATCAAAGGAGTTTGTTACACCCCTTACTTTATCAACAGTTTCAAAAAATGAAGTTTTTTCTGAATTTACAACTGAAAAAAATAGTAATCCAACATGGAATAATCATGTAGAGCTTGCAGAGTGGGCTGATATTTTTATTATTGCTCCCGCTACATCCAATACAATTTCCTCTATGGCCCATGCTAGTTGTGATAATTTATTATTGGCTTGTTATTTATCTTCTACTTGTCCTGTTTTTGTTGCTCCTGCTATGGATCTAGAAATGTATAAAAACACACTGAATCAAAAAAATATAAAAAAATTAATATTAAATAATACCAATGTTTTACCCGTAGGAACTGGTTCACTAGCCAGTGGTTTAGATGGAGAAGGAAGGATGCTAGAGCCGGATGAAATCATTGAGTATGTTGAAAATAAATATAGAGAAACTCTTCCATTAAATTCTTTAAATTTCTTAATAACAGCTGGACCTACTCATGAAAAAATTGACCCTGTTAGGTATATTGGAAATAGCTCTTCAGGAAAGATGGGATATTCCCTAGCCAAAATTGCTAGTGAGCAGGGAGCTAATGTAAAACTCTTATTAGGTCCAACTAATCTCCCAATGGATTTGTCAAATATTCAGTGTATTAGAGTTCAAGATTCAGATGAAATGTTTAGTGAGACATTAAATAACTTTAAAGATGCTGATATTGTTATATTTTCTGCTGCTATTGCAGATTTTAAGCCAAAAAGAATTAATAACAGTAAAATAAAAAAAGATTCTGGATATGACTCTATAAAACTTAAGCCAACATTAGATATTCTTAAGGAGCTTGGTAAAATTAAAACATCTCAATTTTTAGTAGGTTTTGCTTTAGAAACAGATAATGTAATTGAAAATGCTAAAAGTAAATTAAAATCAAAGAACCTAGATGCTATTGTAGTTAATAAAATTGGAGACTTTAACCCAATTTCAAGTGACTATAATCAAATTGATTTTATAAATTCGAATTTAGAAATAACATCATTTGAAAAAAAATTAAAGATCGATGTATCAAATGATATTATTAATCAAATTATAGAGAATGTTAATAAAGCTAAAAATTAATAATTACGCCTTAATTGACTCATTAGAGATTTCTTTTAAAAAAGGAATGACTTCAATCACTGGAGAGACAGGTGCTGGTAAATCTATTATTTTAGGTGGGTTATCAATGGTCTTAGGCTCTAGAGTTGATAATTCTAAAATTATAAATAAACAAGAAAAATGTTTTGTTGAGGCTTCATTTGATTTAACGGATCTAGATATTAAGGATTATTTTACAAAAAATGATTTGGACTATGATCAAATTACCATAATAAGAAGAGAAGTAAATCAAAGTGGAAAATCAAGAGCTTTTATTAATGATACGCCAGTTAAACTTGATCAATTATCTGAGTTGACAAATAACTTAATTGATGTTCACTCTCAATTTAATAATTTGAGTATACTTGACTCAGATTTTATTTTTTTGATTTTAGATTCATTATCTGAAAATCAAAGTTTAATTAGAGATTTCCATAATAATTTTAAATCACTAAAAATACTTCAGAAAAAACTTGAAGAAAAGATTTCACTAAGAGATAAATTAAATTCTGATTTAGACTACAATAGGTTCTTGCTTGATGAATTCAATGAACTTGAATTTAATAATATTAATCTGGATGAAATTCAAGATAAAATTAAAGAAGCTGATAACTTAGATCAAATTAAAGAAGTATTAGTAACTACAATTAACCATCTCAATTCTGAGGATATTGGTGTCTTAGACAAGCTTCAAGAGATTAATAAATTTTTAAATAAATTATCAAACTCCTCTGATAGAATAAATATTATCAATTCAAGAATAGAAATAGCAATTGAGGAATTAAATGCAATTTCAAGTGATTCAGAGTCAATATTATCTGATATTGAAGATGGTTTTGAAAATATAGAAGATTTAAGGAATATTCAAGATAAGATTTACTCTCTTCAAAATAAACATAGAGTAAACAAAGTTGAAGATTTATTAGAAATAAAAAATGATATTGAGTCGAAAATTTCAGTCCATAATGATATTGATAGTGATATAATTGAAATTGAAAATAAAATAAGTAGTTTAAATCTGAGTCTTATGTCTGATGCTTCTATAATTCACAAAAAAAGAGAATCTGTAATTTCTGATTTTGAAAAATTAATGAATAAAAATTTAATTGAATTGGGTATGGAAAAATCTGGTGTAAAAATTGATCTTACAAAATCAGAAGACATTCAAAAAAATGGAATAAGTATTGGTAAATTTCTTTTTAAATCAAACAAAGGAAGTATTTATAGTGAATTGAAGGATATTGCATCTGGTGGAGAAATCTCAAGAATAATGCTATCTATAAAATCTATCATTTCTAAATACACAAAATTAGCCTCAATAGTTTTTGATGAAATAGATACTGGAATTTCAGGTTTAGTTTCCTCAAAAGTTGGTGAACTAATGAAATATATGTCAGAAAATATGCAAGTTATTGTTATTACACATACAGCTCAAGTAGCATCTAAAGGAGACTTTCATTTCAAAGTATTTAAAAGAGAACAAAATGATAAAGTTATAACTGATATAAAATTATTATCTGATAAAGAAAGAGTTAATGAAATTGCTGAGATGTTGTCTGGAGATAAATCAAATAAATCAGCTAATGAACTAGCAAATGAGTTGCTGAATTAAACTATATTTATATAATGGGAAACAATATTTTAAAAGGTAAAAAGGGAATAATTTTTGGTGCTTTGGATAGTAGCTCTATCGCATGGAAAACTGCTGAACGTATTCATAATGAGGGTGGTGAATTTATTTTAACAAATGCACCAGTTTCAATTAGAATGGGTAGTATTAATGATTTAGCAAAAAAAACAAAATCTGAGGTTATCCCTGCTGATGCAACAAACATAGAGGATCTTGAGAACCTAATCAATTCAACTACAAATAAGTTTGGTGGTAAGCTTGATTTTATATTACATTCAATTGGAATGTCAGTTAATGTTAGGAAAGGTAAGCATTATACAGATTTAAACTACGAATGGTTAAAAAAAGGTTGGGATGTTTCTGCCGTATCTTTTCATAAACTTATGCAATCTCTTTTTAAATTAGATGCAATGAATGAATGGGGAAGTATAGTTGCATTAACATACATTGCGGCACAGAGGACATTCCCTAATTATAATGATATGGCTGATAACAAGGCTTATTTGGAATCAATTGCAAGAAGTTTTGGATATTTCTTTGGTAAAGAAAAGAATGTACGTGTAAATACTATCTCACAATCCCCTACTTTAACTACAGCCGGTAAAGGTGTCAAAGGTCTTGATGATTTTATAAAGTTTGCTGATCTAACATCTCCTTTAGGTAATGCAACTGCTGAGGATTGTGCCGATCTTACGGTTTCATTATTTTCTGATTACACTAAAAGAGTAACTCTTCAAAATATTTTTAATGATGGAGGATTCTCAAATGTTGGTGTGAGTCAAGAAATTATTGATAAATTAAATTCTTAATGAAAATTGTTGGATTAACTGGTGGTATAGGCTCTGGTAAATCGACTGTTCTTAATCAATTTAAAAACTTAGGTATAAACACATATTGCGCTGATAAAGCATCAAAGAAGCTTATAAATTCAGATAAAGATCTAATTAAATCAATCAAAAACTTATTTGGAAATAATGTATACGAAAATGATGTTTTAAATACTGCAAAGTTATCTAAAATTGTTTTTCAAGATCCAAATAAACTAAAGTCACTAAATTCAATTATTCATCCAGCTGTTGCAAAAGATTTTGAATCTTTTATAAAAAATAATAATGGAGATTATATTGTAAAAGAAGTAGCGATTATTTTCGAGACAAATACTGAGGATAATTACGATAAGATCATATTAATTAGGGCACCATTAGAAGAAAGAATCAAAAGAGTTATACTCCGAGACAATCTATCAAGAGAGGATGTAATAAGAAGAGTAAATAATCAAATAGATGATTCTACAATTATTGACAACTGTGACTATATAATTGATAATAATAATCTTAAAGATTTAAAAGAAAAAGTTCTTAAAATTCATAAAGACTTAATCAGATAATAGCTATACATTAACATTTCGTTAAGAAAGTTTAATTTTAAATTTGAGAATTTTATATAAATGAATAAGAGGTACTACACCACATTAGTTCTATTAATGTCCTTTTCTTTGATAGGGATTATTTTAATGCAGGGTTATTGGATATATTCTTCATGGCAAAATAAAGAAGAAGAATTTACACTTGCTGTAAATAGAACTCTTCGACAGGTTGTTAACGAAATTCAAAGTAGAGAGCTTAATGATTATGTATATACTTATCAAATGCTAATTGATTCAATTGGCTCACCTGATGAGTCAAATTTCACTGATGTCTTCCTCTTCTTAGATGAAGATCAGTCATCAAATCTTTCAACATTTTTCGCGTATGGAATTCTTGAGGAGGATTACAATATAAACCTTCCAAACAATTTATCTAATAGATATGGAATGGATGATGTTAAAGATTATAAAGCTGTGAAGACGACAATTGTAAATAAAAATATATTTGATAGGAGAGAGAATAGGTTAAATGCATCAATATCCAAGCTAAAAAGTGTCGAAGATATTGATATATTCAAATTTGAAAAATATAAATCAGCATTTCAGGAGTATGCATCATCTCTTCCAATTCATAAAAGAACTACTTCCAGAGAAATTCAAGAATTATTAAATCGTGGATTTAATGAAAGAAACATTATAACACCATATGAATTTGGAATATATAGTAACGGATTATCTACCAAGGTTAAATCTAACAATTACCTTGAAGAGCAGTCAGGTCCAAAATATTCAATCCCTTTCCTTTATGATAGTTCAAGTCTTGTAAAATATGACTTAGTAGTATCTTTTCCAGATAAACAAGAATTTGTTTTATCAGGTATAATTGGGGTAGCAACTCTTTCTTTCATGCTTACTCTGGTTATTATTGTTATTTCAACAAGTGCTCTATACCAAATAATTAAACAAAAAAAATTGTCAGAAATAAAGAGTGATTTCATAAATAATATATCACATGAGTTTAAGACCCCAATTGCAACAATAAATTTAGCATTAGATGCTATTTCAAGTTCAAAAAGTAATTTAAATGATAAGTTCAATTCTTACTTAGGCATGATTAGAGAGGAGAACTCTAGAATGTTATCGCAGGTTGAAAATATTTTGACTATTTCACAGCTTGAAAAAAGTTCTAATCCATTTGAAATGGAAGATACTGATGTTCATGAAGTTATTGAAGATGCTATTGAGCATGTAAAATTAATAATAGAGAGTAGGAAAGGCTCAATAAAAATTTCTTTAGATGCAGCAAAAAGTATAATAAGTGGAAATAGTAACCACCTTGAGAATATAATCATTAATATTTTAGACAATGCGGTAAAGTATTCAAAGAAAAATCCACATATAATTATATCGTCTTACAACTCAGATGATAATATAATTATATGTATTCAAGATAATGGTATTGGAATGGATAAGAATATTCAAAAATTGATTTTTGAAAAGTTTTACAGAGAACAAAATGGAAATATTCATGATATTAAAGGGCATGGGTTAGGACTATCTTATGTTAAAAAAATTATTGATTTCCATAATGGTAAAATTGATTTAGAAAGTAAAAAAGGAGTTGGTACAAAGTTCTACATAACATTAAAAAATATTTAATATGAAATCAAACAAAAGCATTCTATTGGTCGAAGATGATCCAAATTTTGGTAGAATTCTAAAAGATTATTTAACAATTAATAACTATGATGTATCTCTAGCTGTAAATGGAATAGAAGGATTTGAAAAATTTAATAGATCTGAATTTGACTTATGTATTCTAGATATAATGATGCCTTTTAAAGATGGTTTAACTCTTGCTAAGGAGATAAGAGAGGTTAATGATTCAATTCCCTTAATATTTTTGACTGCAAAAAACTTAAAAGATGATGTGCTTAAAGGTTATAAAATTGGTGCTGATGATTACTTAACCAAACCATTTGATTCTGAGATTCTTTTGGCTAAAATAAAGTCAATACTTAATAGAAAGCCGATTATCGACGTTGAAGAAAAAGATGTTTTTGAATTTGATTTTGGTGATTTTAAGTTTAATTCCAAACTTAGAATTTTAACTCATAATAAAGGTGAGTCTCATAAGTTATCACCTAAAGAGAATCAATTGCTCAAAATGCTTGTATTAAATTTTGATGATCTTTTACCAAGGGATATTGCATTGAATAAAATTTGGAGAGATGCAAACTATTTTACATCAAGAAGTATGGATGTATATATTGCTAAACTTAGGAAATATCTTGATAAAGATCAGTCTCTCAAAATTATTAATGTTCACGGAGAAGGTTTTAGACTTATGCAAGAGTAAAGTCATTTATTTCAGATAAGTATTTATATCACTCAATAAACTAACCACCCGTTCGGGGTCATCAATGTAAAACCTCGCATGTGTTTTTTTTATTCCAACCTTGATAGTTGTAGAATTTTCTTCTAGGTTTTTAAACATATTCTCATCTGTTATATCATCCCCAATACAAACTATATGGTCATAATTTTTATTTTTTGTTAATTCATTTAATGCTGATCCTTTGTCAAATTTTCTACTAGTAACTTCAATAGCCTTGTCAAGGTTTAAAATCTGGAATTGGTCAGTTAACAAGCTGTTAAGGACTGTTTCTATCTCTACAACTCTTTCTGAGGCTAACTCTGGATCAGTTTTTCTATAATGCCAAACCAATCCACTTTCTTTTTTTTCCGTAAATGTTCCTGGTGTTCTATCTGAAAAAGATTGAAATATTGCATGAATATCATTTAAAAAAACTTTATCAATATTTCCAAGGTTTATCCAATTTTTGTTACTTTCCTTAAAGAAGTGACCATGCTCTGCAATTATACTAATATTTAGATTTCCAAGATTATCTTCAAGAAATAATTTATTCCTACCACTTACAATTGCTATATCCAAACCATCAATATTAGATAAGCTATCCAAAATTTCTATTAAATTATCGTTAGGAATTGCTAATTCTGGTTTATCCCTGAAATTCACCAAAGTTCCATCATAGTCAAGTATCATTAACTTATTGTTTGATAATTTAAGTTTTTCGATTAATTTATTTTTTTCTGATAAATTAAAATAATTAGTGACTGAATTCTGATTGGATTTTGCTCTAGAAATTAAATTTTTCATAAAATCTTTTGCCCAATAGTTAACTGTATATCTGCTCAATCTTTCTTGCATACTTCTATTTCGTTCGATTTGTTCTTTCTTTGGCATTTTAATTGCCTTTAGTATCATATCAGACATTTTATTTAGATCAAATGGATTAACAGTTATTGACTCATATAACTCTTTTGAAGCCCCTGCCATTTCACTTAGAATTAAAACACCATCTCCTTCAACCCTTGTCGCAACAAACTCTTTAGCTACAAGATTCATTCCATCCCTAACTGGAGTTATCATAGCTATGTCTGAAATAGTATATAGGTCAATTAATTCGTCAAAACTCATAGATCGATAATAATACCAAATTGGAGTCCAATTTACGGTAGCAAATTTACCGTTAACTCTACCGACTATTTCATCAGTTTGTTTCTTAAGCCTTATGTAATCATTAACATCTGATCTTGAAGGGACTGTAAGCATTATAAGTCTGACTTTACCTCTATATTCTGGATTATTAGTAAGAAAAATCTCAAATGCCTTAATTCTATTAATAACTCCTTTTGTATAATCCAGTCTGTCAATAGATAGGATTAATTTACTGTCAGATGAAGTCTTCTTATGATCTTTAAGTTGGAGGCTGAGTTTAGACATCTCAGACTTTTTTTGTTTATTCTTTTTTCTGGCAGCATTATTATATTTTGCATAGTCAATTCCCATTGGAAATGTATCAACTAAAACCTCTCTTGAGCCGACATTAATTTTATTAAAAATTACATCATACTTTAATATTCTCTTAACTGAGCTTAAAAAATGTCTAACATAATCATAAGTATGAAAACCTATTAAATCAGAACCTAGAATGCCATCAAGTAGCTCTTCTCTCCATGGAAAAATTCTAAAAATTTCAAAAGAGGGAAAAGGTATATGAAGAAAGAATCCAACAGTTATATCAGGTCTTTTAGTCTTTATCATTTTTGGACACAATAATAATTGATAATCATGAACCCAAACTATATCATCTTTTTTCGCATGCTTAATTACACAATCCGCAAATTTCTTATTAACACTAACATAAGACTTCCAATGGGATTTGTTAAATATGGAAAATTCTATGAAGTAATGGAATAGAGGCCATAGAGCTTCGTTACTTGTACCATAATAGAAATCGTTGATTTCTTTTTTTCTTAAAAATACTGGAATGTAATTTTTTTTGTGCAATAATTTTTCTGCTTTAGCTAAATTATCACCTAAGGATTTCTTATCAATTCCTGGCCATCCTATCCATAAAAAATTATTTTTTTTGTGAATTGATTTCATTCCAGTTGCTAGACCTCCACTAGTTGATGAAAATTTAAAAGATTTATCTAAATTAGATATCTTAATAGGTAATCTATTTGAAACAATTATTGTCCTACTCAAACTATTAAATTAAAATCTAAAATATGGAAATAAGAGATTCTTATGGATATAGAGACAACATTAATTATGGAATAATAGGAAATTGTCAATCATCAGCGTTAATTTATAAGGATTCTTCAATAGATTGGTGTTGTTTTCCAAAATTTGATTCTCCATCAATCTTTGCAAAGATCATTGATAATAGTAATGGCGGTTTTTTTAAGGTTGATACAGTTGGAAACTATAATATAAGTCAAGAATATTTGAAAAATACTTGTATTTTGAAGACAGCCTTTAATAATGGTTTTGATGAGTTCCATATTATAGATTATATGCCAAGGTATCAAACCAAAAAAAAGAGTTATTATTCTCCACCAGAAATTACCAGGATCATTAAGTATATTAAAGGGAATCCTAAAATAAGAATAACTTATGATCCAAGACTTGATTACTCTATTGGAAAGACTAGATCATATGATAAAAGTAATTTTATAGTGAGTATATCTGAAAATGAAAATTATGAAACACTATATCTATACTCAAATGCTAGTTTAAATGCAATTATTAATAATGAAGTTATTGAATTAGAATCAGATCTATTTTTTAAAATTTCCTATTATGAAAAATTAATCTCTCCAAAATTCAAGGAAATATCATTAGAGTTTAATAAAACAAAAAAATATTGGATTAACTGGATAAATAAAACACCAAAATTTAAAAAGTATAATAATGAAATATTAAGGAGTGCACTAACTCTAAAGTTACTTACATATCAAAAAACTGGAGCAGTTCTTGCAGCTGTTACAACCTCATTACCAGAGACAATAGGTGAGGAAAGAAATTGGGATTATCGCTTTTGCTGGATAAGAGATGCCTCTATGGTAATTAAGGTAGTTGCAAAATTAGGACACAAAAATATTGTTAAGAACTTTATAAAATTTATAATTAATGTTATTCCTGATAAAAATGAAAAACTTCAGATAATGTATGGAATCAATGGTGAAAAAATTCTTGAAGAAAAAACTCTTGATCACTTTTCAGGATATTTAGACTCAACACCAGTAAGAATTGGTAATGCCGCATATAATCAAAAACAAAATGATATTTATGGAATTCTTATGGATGCTATTCATTATCATATTGAAAAATTTCCCGCAGAAAATCAGGAATATGAGGAGTTATGGTCAATTGTTAAATCTATAGTTTGGATAGTAAAAAATAACTGGAAATCTCCTGATAAAGGAATTTGGGAATTTAGAAATGAAGATAAACATTTTACATTCTCAAAATTATTAAGTTGGGTTGCTATTGACAGAGCAATTAAAATCTCAATTCTAATCAATAAATCTTCAAATATTAAGAAATGGAAATTAATTAGAAAAGAAATTTACAATGACATATTAAAGAATGGGTGGAATAAAAAAATTGGTGCCTTTACACAATCATATGGATCAGATAGCCTTGATGCATCATTACTTCTCATGGAATCATTTGAATTTATGAAGCCTAATAATTTAAAATATGTAAAAACAGTTAAGGCAATTGAAAAAGATTTAATGAATGATGGGCTTTTGTTTAGGTATAAAAATGAAGACGATTTTGGTTTTCCCTCCTCTTCTTTTACCGTGTGTTCATTCTGGTATATAAACAGCTTATATAAAATAGGTGAAAAAGAGAAATCTAAAAATTATTTTGAAAAAATATTAAAATACAGTAATCATCTTGGTCTATACAGTGAGGATCTGGATTTTAAATCAAAAAGATTATTAGGTAATTTTCCGCAAGCATATTCACATCTTGCTCTTATTGATTGTGCACTTAATTTCAATTCAAAATAATCTATTTCCTGGGATGAAACTTATTTAGAACTTCGTCCAAGTGATATGTATCTAAATGGGTATATATTTCAGTGGTTGTTATGCTTTCATGTCCAAGTATTATTTGAATTGTCCTTAGATCAGCCCCATTTTTTAATAAATGAGTTGCAAATGAATGTCTTAATGTATGAGGACTTATTTTTTTATCTAGACCAATCCTTTTATAGCTATCGCTTATTATTTTAAATATCATAGATCTAGTTAAGCCTCTTCCATATCTATTTAAAAAAACAATATCAGAAAATTTAGAATCTATAATCGAGTTATCTCTTATTTTTAGGTATTTTCTTATCTCATTTGATGCTATTCTCCCAAGTGGAACAAATCTTTCTTTGTTGCCTTTCCCAATTATTTTAATAATGTTTTCTTTAAAAAAAATATTTGATAGTTTTAAATTAACTAGCTCGCTTACTCTGATCCCTGTTCCGTAAAGTACCTCAATAATGGTTCTATTTCTTTGGCCAAAATTTTGCTGCATATCAAATGATTTAATTAATTTTTCTATCTCTAATTCAGTTAATACCTCTGGAAGTTTTTTTTCTAATTTTGGAGATTCAATATCAGAAATAGGTGATTTTTTAATATATCCTTCAAAAATAAGATAATTAAAATAGCTTTTAATAGCTGAGATACTCCTTGCTTGACTTCTTGATTTTTTATTTGATAGATTATTATATAGATAATTCTTTACAGTTTCAGGTCTGCAGTTAAACGGTGTATCAGACATTTTATTAGACTGAATAAAATTTTTGAATAAATTAAGATCATACTCATAACTTTTAATTGAGTTTGTACTTAAACCTCTTTCTAGTTTTAGATAGTTTTTAAAATTTTCGAAGCTAGAATCCCAATTCATTTTAATTTTTTTGATTAGCCTTTAAGCATTACCTTTATAATATATGAAAATAACAATAATTAATGGTCCTAACCTTAATCTTCTTGGCACAAGAGAAACTGACATATATGGAAGTCAGAATTTTGAATCTTATCTAGAGTCACTAAAGTCATTATTTGAAGATGTAGATATTGATTATTTTCAGTCAAACATTGAAGGTGAGATAATTAATTTTATTCAAAATTCAAAAAATTCTGATGGAATTATATTAAATGCTGCCGCATACACCCATACTTCTGTTGGTATAGCAGATGCCGTTAAATCTATTGAATGTAAAGTTGTTGAGGTTCATATTTCAAATACTTTTTCAAGAGAAGAATTTAGGCACAATTCATATCTTTCGCCTGTGGTAGATGGAATAATTATAGGATTTGGATTAGATAGCTATAGGCTTGCTCTTGAAAGTATACTTAAAGGTGAATGACTTCATCATATGCATCAGCAACAGCTTCCATCAAAGCTTCACTCATTGTTGGATGAGGGTGAACAGCATTTAGTATCTCTTTGCCTGTTGTTTCAAGTTTCCTACCAAGAACTGCCTCAGCGATCATGTCTGTTACACCTGCTCCTATCATATGACAACCAAGCCACTCTCCATATTTTTCATCAAAAATTACCTTAACAAAACCATCAGAGTGACCAGAGGCCTGAGCTTTTCCAGACGCTGTAAATGGAAACTTACCAACCTTTATATCGTAACCCATCTCCAATGCTTTTTCTTCAGTTAAACCAACAGATGCTACTTCAGGTGAACAGTAAGTACATCCTGGAATATTGTCATAATTAATCGGTTCCACATCGTGATTAGCAATTTTTTCAACGCAAAGTATTCCTTCTGCCGATGCAACGTGTGCTAGAGCCTGACCAGAAGTTATATCACCAATAGCATAATATCCTGGAATGTTAGTTTTGTAAAATTCATCTACAATAATTTTGTCTTTATCAACAGCAATTCCAACCTCCTCTAAACCAATATTTTCAATGTTACTTTTATATCCAACTGCTGAAAGCACAATATCTGCTTCATGATCAGATATTTGACCATTAGATTTAACTTGAACCTTTACTCCCTTACCTTTTGTATCAGATGAAATTACCTCTGAGTTTGTTAAAATCTCAATTCCTGATTTTTTAAAAGTTTTGTTTAGTTGATTGGATATATCTTTATCTTCAACAGGTAAAATTCTATCCATATATTCTATGATTTTTACTTCAGTCCCCATTGAATTATAGAAATAAGCAAACTCAATACCTATGGCTCCAGAGCCAACTATTATCATCTTTTTTGGTTGCTTTTGAAGAGTCATTGCTTCTCTGTAGCCAATTATCTTTTTGCCATCTTGAGGTATAGAATCAATAACTCTTGATCTTCCACCAGTTGCTATTATAATATTATCTGCTTCAAAATCCAATTCAGCTCCTTCATTTTCTACAGATACAACTTTATTTGGTTTAATTTTACCATATCCGTTTATAACTTCAATTTTATTTTTCTTCATAAGAAAATTTACACCTTTACTCATTCCACTAGCAACATCTCTACTTCTCTTTACTACAGCATTAAAATCTTTATCAAAATCTTTAATTTTTAGACCATATGCATCAGCCTTTTTAATGTATTCAAAGACTTGAGCAGATTTTAACAACGCTTTAGTTGGTATACATCCCCAATTTAAACAAACTCCACCTAAACTTTCCTTCTCAACTATGGCAGTTTTTAGTCCTAATTGAGAAGCTCTTATAGCTGTAACATATCCTCCTGGCCCACTACCTAATACTATTAAGTCAAATTTCTTACTCATTTTTATTGTTTATAAAATTAATACTTGCAGAATTTACACAATATCTTTTACCTGTAGAAGTTGGACCATCATCAAATACATGACCTTGGTGACCTCCACAGTTAGAGCATAGTATTTCTGTTCGAATCATACCTAAACTTGTATCTTTTTTATATGTTATTGCGCCAGGTATAGCACTTTCATAACTTGGCCATCCACAATTAGACATAAATTTATTATTACTCTTGAATAGTGGTTGTCCGCATGCTTTGCAAACATATACACCATCCTCAAAGTGCATGTTATAGATACCAGTATGTGGCCTCTCTGTCCCTTTATTTCTCAGAATTTCATATTCTTCAGGAGATAGTTCTTCTCTCCATTCTTTGTCTGTTTTACTCACGTTATATGTTATTTTAGGTTCCTCAGATTTTGTGTTTGTTTGACAATTTAGCATTGAAAAGCTAAAAATTAGAACACCAAATAAGTGTATTTTATTGTACATCTATTTTTTTGACAAATATATATATCTTTTGATTTATTTGCTTAATTTGTTAATCATTTAAATTTATGCTTAATAAAAAATCTGACCTTCCTAGAGGGAGTAAAAAACTAATTCGAGCATGGACATTTTATGATTGGGCAAACTCAGTTTATTCATTAGTAATTTCATCAGCTATATTCCCGATATATTATTCTACTCACGTATTTTCGGATATAAATTCAATATTGATATTCAACATAGATATTAATAAAGATACTTTAATAAGTCTTTTATCAGGTTTGTGTTTTTTAATTATAGCTTTTCTTTCCCCAATGTTAAGTGGAATTGCTGACTACATAGGAAATAAAAAAATATTTATGAAGTTTTTTGTTTATATGGGCTCATTTTCTTGTATGAGTTTATATTGGTTTGAGTTAGAAAATATAGAGATTAGTCTCTTACTATATTTTTTCTCTTTACTTGGGTTTTGGGGAAGTTTAGTTTACTACAATTCATATTTAAATGATATTACCTTTCCAAAGCAAGCAAATTCAGTTAGCGCTAAGGGTTATACAATGGGATATATTGGAAGTGTAATACTATTACTAATAAATTTAATTATGATTTATTTTTTTGAAGATCTTGGATTTGATTCTGATAAAAGTGCTATGAAATTATCATTCGCTTTAACAGGTTTATGGTGGCTTGGTTTTAGTCAATATTCATTTTATTATTTGCCAAAGGGTAATAACCAGATTAATTTTCCAAAGAATATTATTTGGAATGGATTTAAAGAATTAAAAGGTGTGTATAAAATTATTCGTTCAAGCAAAAGGTTTACAAGATTTTTATTAGCATTTTTTATTTTTTCATTTTCCCTGCAAACTGTATTATATATTGCCTCTTATTTTGGAGTAAATGAAATTCAGTGGTCAAGTCCATCTGAACAAACATCAGGTCTGATTATTAGTATTTTATTAATTCAGATTGTAGCAATAGGAGGAGCATATAGTTTTACCAAATTAGCTCAAAGGTTTGGTAATATTTTGATTCTAACTATAGCCATATTTTTATGGGGAGCAGTATGTGTATATGCTTACTTTATTTATTCTCCAGATCAATTTTATTTGATTGCTGGTCTTGTTGGATTGCTAATGGGTGGAACCCAAACTGTTGCCAGAGCAACATTCTCCTTGTTTATTCCTCAGACTAGTGATACCACTTCTTTTTTTAGTTTTTACGATGTTACAGAAAAAATAGGTATTTTCTTTGGTCTTTTATTCTATGCGTTTGCAGCTCAAATTACTGGTACTGTTAGATTCTCAGTTATAATTTTTATGTTTTTCTTTTTTCTAGGTGCTATTCTTTTAACAAGAGTTCCAAAAATTGATAGAAATAAGTTGGCATAGCTTTTGTCCTTATTACTATGTTGTTCTTGTCTAAAATAAATACCCTATTGATTATTCTTTTTTTATGACAAAATGACTCAAAAACAAATAAATGAGTTTAATTTTTAATAATATAGACAAAATGTCATTTGATGATTTAGGTGATGAATCTGAATTTATCCCATTAATGACCTCAGAAGATGAAGAGGCTCTTGAGAAAGAAAATCTTCCAGAGGTATTACCCATATTGCCATTAACGAATACTGTTCTTTTTCCTGGCGTTGTGATACCAATTAATGCAGGTAGAGATAAGTCTATAAAGCTTATAAATGATGCTAACAAATCAAACAAACTCATTGGTGTTGTATCTCAGAAAGATATTAAGATTGAAAATCCATCTGTAGAAGATATATACAGTGTTGGAACTGTTGCCAAAATTTTAAGAGTTTTAAAAATGCCTGATGGAAACACCACTGTCATCATCCAGGGTAAAAAAAGATTTAAAATTAAATCAGTTGTTAAAACTGATCCGTACATTCAAGCAACTATCAATTCTTTACCTGATAAAAATCAAAGAAAATCCAACAACAAATTTACCGCGACAATTGATGCAATAAGAGACATTGCTTTAAAAATTATTAAGGAAAACCCTAATATTCCCTCTGAAGCATCATTTGCAATTAAAAATATTCATAGCTCTTCCTTTCTGATAAATTTTGTATGCTCAAATATGAATATTTCAGTTAAAGAAAAACAAGACTTGCTATCAAGTTTAAATATAGAAAATAGAGCACTGAAATGTTTAAAATTTCTCAATGTTGAATATGAAAAACTTGCTTTAAAAAATGATATTCAATCTAAGGTTAGAAATGACCTAGACCAGCAACAACGTGAATATTATCTTCAACAACAGATGAAAACGATTCAAGAGGAGCTTGGAGAAAACTCATATCAAGAGGATATACAAGAGTTAATCAGTAAATCAAAGAATAAAAATTGGAGTCAAGATATCAAAGAACATTTTGAAAAAGAATTAGCAAAGCTAAAAAGAATGAATTCCCAGGTAGCAGAGTATTCTGTTCAACGAAATTATCTTGATTTAATTGTTGATCTTCCTTGGGAAAACTACTCAGAAGATAATTTTGATTTAAATAAGGCTCAAAAAATATTAGATAGAGATCACTTTGGACTTGATGATGTTAAAAAGAGAATTATAGAATATTTAGCTGTTTTAAAATTGAGAAGTGATATGAAATCTCCAATATTATGTCTTCATGGGCCGCCAGGAGTTGGAAAAACATCACTAGGTAAATCAATAGCAAAATCAATTAACAGGGAATATGTGAGAGTTTCACTCGGAGGCTTAAGGGATGAAGCTGAAATAAGAGGTCATAGAAAAACTTATATCGGGGCAATGCCTGGTAGAATAATACAAAGCATTAGAAAATCAGGAACTTCAAATCCAGTCTTTGTGCTTGACGAGGTAGATAAAATTTCAAGTGGATCTCAAGGTGATCCAAGCTCTGCACTTTTGGAACTTCTTGACCCCGAACAAAATAATTCATTCCATGATAATTTTCTTGAAGTTGGGTATGATTTATCTAAAGTTATGTTTATTGCGACTGCAAATAGTTTATCTACAATGCACCCTGCACTTTTAGATAGAATGGAATTAATAAATGTATCAGGGTATACAACTGAGGAGAAAGTTTCAATAGCATCAAAATTCCTTGTCAGAAAACAATTAACAGAACATGGTTTGAAACCAACTGACTTTAAATTATCAAGTAAGGTGCTAAAAGATATAATTAGTGATTATACAAGGGAATCTGGTGTAAGAAATTTAGAGAAGCAAATTGCAAAATTAATTAGAAATAGAGCAAAGAACATCGTTTCTAATTCAAAGCTTAATAATTCAAAAGATCAAAACTTTTTAAAAGATGTGCTTGGTCCAAAAAAGTTTTTTAGAGATAAATATGAGAGTAATAATGTAGCTGGTATAGTTACAGGTCTTGCATGGACATCTGTTGGAGGTGAAATTTTATTTATTGAATCTTCTATATCTGAAGGAAAAGGAAACCTTTCTATAACTGGAAACTTAGGAAAAATTATGAAAGAATCTGCAATCATTGCCTTGGAATTCATAAAGTCAAATCAAAAAGAATTAGGAATTGAAAAAGACCTTGACTTTTCAAAATATAATATACATATTCACGTTCCAGAAGGAGCAACTCCAAAAGATGGACCTAGTGCAGGGATTACAATTCTAACTTCACTAGTTTCACTATTTACTCAAAAGAGAGTTAAAAAAAATATTGCTATGACTGGAGAAATTACTCTAAGAGGTAAAGTGCTACCTGTTGGTGGAATAAAAGAAAAGATTCTTGCAGCTAAAAGAGCAAATATTAAAGAAATTATTTTAAGTTCATACAATAAAAAAGATATACAGGAGATTAATCCTAAATATCTAAAAGGACTAAAATTTATATATGTTGACTCTATGAAAGATGTTATTTCAAATTCCATTATAAATCGAAAAGTTACTAACCCTAAGTTAATTTGATTTGGATACAGTAATTATTGCTATAGATGGTCAAGCATCAACAGGTAAGAGTACTCAAGCAAAAAAATTAGCTGAAAATCTCAAATATGACTATAGAGATTCCGGAGCATATTACAGGGCAATTACACTTTATTTGTTAGATAATGATATTAAATTCGATTTAAACATTTCTGATAAAATACTAGATAAAATTAATATTAAACAGACTTATCAAGAGGGACAATTTAGTATTTACCTAAATGATGATGATGTTACAGATAAGATAAGAGGCCATAAGGTATCTATAAATGTTAGTAACTATGCAAAAAAACCAGAGATTAGAAAGTTTGTCTTTAATCAATTGAGGAAATCTAGTGAATCTAATTCTTTAGTTGTAGACGGTCGAGATATTGGAACTGTTGTCTTCCCTTATGCTGATTTTAAATTTTTTTTAGTTGCTGAACCTAAAATTAGAGCTGAGAGAAGACATAAACAAATTAATGATGATTCTGTCAAAGTTGATATTATTGAAGAAGAAATCAAACAAAGGGATAAAACTGATTCAACTAGAGAAATTGCCCCATTAAAGAAGGCTGTAGATGCATTTAAGATTGATGTATCAACCCTTACAATTGATCAAGTTTTTAATAAAATACTCCAAAAAATTAATTCACATTAGATAAAAAACTAATCTTATTTTGCCAATAACTTAATTAATTATATTTTTGCGCTCTATGAGTAAAGAAAATAGTACTAATACTAATATTGAGGAGACAGAAAAACCTAAGAAAGCTTCTACTAAAAAAGCTTCTACTAAGAAAGCTCCTGCAAAAAAACCTGCTACTAAGAAAACAAATACTCAAGATGATTTTCTAACAAGTTTTAATTGGCATCAATACCAAGAAGGTATAGACGAGCTTGATGAAAAGCAGATTAAAGAATTTGAGAAACTAGTTGAGAAAAACTTTGTTGACACTTCTGATGATAATATTATAAAAGGAGAAGTAATACATTTAACAGAGAAAGATGTTATAATAGACATAAATGCTAAATCAGAAGGTGTAATTTCAAAAAATGAATTTAGATATAACCCAGATCTAAAAGTAGGTGATAAGGTTGAGGTTATTGTTGATACTAGAGAGGATAAATCAGGCCAACTAGTACTTTCACACAGAAAAGCAAGAGTAATTAAAGCATGGGATAGAGTTAATGATGCTCATGATAAAAGTGAAGTTGTACAAGGTTTTGTTAAGTGCAGAACCAAAGGTGGTATGATTGTAGATGTTTTTGGAATTGAAGCTTTTCTTCCAGGTTCTCAAATTGATGTGAAGCCTATTAGAGATTATGATCAGTATACAAACAAAAACATGGATTTTAAAGTCGTTAAGATTAATCATGAGTTTAAAAACGTAGTTGTATCACACAAGGCATTAATTGAAGCTGATATTGAAGAGCAGAAAAAGGGAATAATTAGTCAATTAGAAAAAGGACAAGTTCTGGAAGGCACAGTTAAAAACATGACTTCTTATGGAGTATTTGTTGATTTAGGTGGAGTTGATGGGCTTATTCATATTACTGATTTATCATGGAGTAGAATTAATCACCCAAGCGAAATCCTTGAATTAGATCAGACTATTAAAGTTGTAATTCTTGATTTTGATGATGATAAATCTAAAATTCAGTTAGGCTTAAAGCAATTAACAGATCATCCTTGGGATAAATTAGGAGACGATGTTAAAGAGGGATCTAAAGTATCTGGTAAAGTGGTTGTTATTGCAGATTATGGTGCATTTATTGAAATTGACGAGGGCATCGAAGGTTTAGTTCATGTATCTGAAATGTCATGGTCTACCCATCTTAGAAGTGCTCAAGACTTTGTGAATGTTGGAGATAATATTGAAGCTGTTGTCCTAAGTCTAGATAGAGAATCAAGAAAAATGTCACTTGGGATGAAGCAATTATCCGAGGATCCTTGGACAGACATTACAAAGAAATTTCCTATTGGATCAAAGCATAAAGGTTCAGTAAGAAATTTTACAAACTTTGGTGTATTTATTGAACTTGAGGAGGGTATAGATGGACTTATTTACATCTCAGATTTGTCATGGACAAAAAAGATAAAACACCCATCAGAATTCTTATCACTTGAAGATAAAATTGATGTAGTTATTCTAGATCTAGATGTTGATGGAAGAAAACTGAGTCTTGGCCATAAACAGACTAAAGAAAATCCATGGGATTTATATGAGAAAGATTTTGCAGTTGATACTATCCACAAGTCAGAAATCTACGAAGTTATTGACAAAGGGGCTATAATTCACTTTAATGATGATATTTCTGCATTTTGTCCTTTAAGACATATGGATAAAGCAGATGGTTCAAAACTTGAAAAGGGAGAAATTTCAGAGTTTAAAGTAATTGAGTTCAGCAAAGAATTCAAACGTGTTGTAGTATCTCATCTACAAACCCACAGTAAAGATAATCCTCCAGATGACTCAGATAGTGAGAAGAAAAATGAAAAAAAATCTAAAAAAAAAGATGATTAGTAAATTAAAATCCTCAATTATTTGAGGATTTTTTTTGTTTAAAACTTAAAACTTAAAATTTATATTTTTGTATCAACTAATAATCATGCCAAAAAAAATTCTTTTAGACTCAAAAAAAATAGACCTTATTCTAAATAGGCTAGTATGTGAGTTAGTTGAAAATCACAAAGATTTTAATAATACAGTTTTAATTGGTCTGCAGCCTAGGGGGACTTATTTAATCGAGAAGATCCTTGATATATTTAAAAAAAAATATCCTAATATCAATATTAAAAGTGGAATTTTAGATTTTACTTTTTTTAGAGATGATTTTAGAAGATCTGAAAAAACACTTAAAGCTAGCTCAACACAAATAAATTTTTCTATAGAAAATAAAAATGTTGTTCTAATAGATGATGTTCTTTTTACTGGACGAAGTATTAAAGCTGCTATGTCCTCAATTGATTCATATGGAAGGCCAAATTCAATTGAGTTATTAGTATTAATTGATAGAAGGTATAAAAGAGAGATACCGATTCAAGCAAATTACTGCGGTGCAAAAATAGATACTTTTAAAGGGGATAAAGTAAATGTTGTTTGGAATGAAAATTCAAAAAAAGACGTAATTTATATTGAAAATAATGGATAAGTTAAGTGTAGATCACCTTTTAGGTATTAAATTTCTTAAAAAGTCAGATATAAACTTAATTTTTAAAACTGCTTTACATTTTAAAGAAATTATTAATAGGCCCATAAAAAAAGTACCTACTCTAAGGGATATAACAATTGCTAATTTATTTTTCGAGAATAGTACACGAACAAAAATATCCTTTGAGTTGGCTCAAAAAAGATTAGGAGCAGATGTTGTAAACTTTTCAAGTTCATCCTCATCAGTAAAGAAAGGTGAATCTTTAACAGATACAGTAAACAATATACTGGCTATGAAAGTAGATATGATTGTTTTAAGACATCCAAATCCCGGTTCTCCATTACTTTTATCTAAGCACACAAATTCGTGTATTATAAATGCAGGAGATGGTGCCCATGAACATCCGACGCAAGCTTTGCTTGATTGTTTTTCTTTAACTGAAAATTTAGGTGATCTTAAAGGTAAAAATATTCTAATTGTAGGGGATATCCTCCATTCTAGGGTTGCACTATCTAATATTTATGCTCTTAAACTTTTAGGAGCTAATATTAAATTATCATGTCCTCTAAGTTTAATTCCTAGAGAAATTGAAAGTCTTGATGTTTCAATTGAAACTGATATATTAAGAGCTTTAAAATGGTGTGATGCGGCTAATGTCCTAAGAGTTCAAAAAGAAAGAATGGAAAAATCTTATTTTCCAAATAACAGAGAATACACCATGTTATTTGGTCTTGATATTAATAAAATAAATAATATTAAAAAAGATATTTTAATATTGCATCCAGGTCCAATTAATAGGGGGGTGGAAATTACCTCAGAAATTGTGGAATCAAATAATTCTATTATTTTAGATCAAGTTGAAAATGGAGTAGCTATAAGAATGGCCATTATTTATTTACTTGCATCAAAGATGAATTTTTCAATAAATTAACTATGAAATTATTTAATTACAGAAAATTTTATAAAAAAGACTCTTTAAGTATAGATGATGTAGGAGATAATCCGTTAGAGTTTTTTAGAAGATGGTTTAAAGATGCCGATAATTCAGATGAAATAATTGAATCTAATGCTATGACACTATCAACTGTAGAGAATAATGCACCTTCTTCAAGAGTTGTTTTGCTTAAAGAAATTAAAGATAGAAGTTTAGTGTTCTTTACTAACTATGATAGTAATAAAGGCCGTGCAATATCTGATAATCCAAATGTATGTGCATCATTTTTTTGGCCTCCATTGGAAAGACAAGTTATTTTTAAAGGAATAGCAAAAAAAACTGACAACGATTATTCAGATGCTTACTTTAGTTCAAGGCCATATAAAAGTCAGGCTGCTGCAATAGTGTCAAAACAAAGTGATGTAATATATAGTTATGAAGAACTTACAGATAGATATAATAAACTTCTAAATGAAAATAATGATTCCATTTTTAAAAGACCCAGCAATTGGGGAGGGATAGAGATAAATATTCAAGAGATTGAGTTTTGGCAAGGAAGAGAGAATAGATTGCACAATAGAGTTCTTTGTCGCTTGGTAAACGGTAAATGGGATATTCAACTTTTATCACCATAGATGAAGGTAATTACTTTTTTGAGACATTCTAAGTCATCATGGGATTATGAAATTCTGGATATTCATAGACCCTTAAGCGCTATTGGAATTGAAAAAATTAAAAAAACTGCTAATTCTTCAAAGGATCATTTTATTTCTTCAGAAATAATATACACTAGTTCTGCCAATAGAGCTTTGTATACATCTATTTTACTAGCAAAAAGTTTATCAATTAATTTTAGAAAAATAAAAATATGTGATGAACTGTATACTTTTAGTTTTACTGAGGTAATGGAATTTATAAGGACTATTGACAATATTTATTCAAATGTTGTTTTAGTTGGCCATAATCCAGCATATACAGAAATTTCAAATTATTTTTCTGAAAATAAAATTTTAAATTTACCTACCGCTAGATGGTTTTCTTTGAAATTTGAATCTGATAATTGGTCGGATATTATAGATTTGAAGCCAATATCTTATTTAAATAATTTAAAAAGTGGAGTCTAAATATATAAATAGAGAGTTAAGCTGGCTTGATTTTAATGCAAGGGTTTTGCAAGAGGCATCTAATGATAATGTACCTTTATTAGAAAGATTAAGGTTTATAGGTATATTCTCTAATAATCTTGATGAATTTTTTCAAGTAAGATATGCTACTATAAAAAGAATTGCAGACGCTAGAGCTTCAAATAAAAATAATAAAGATAATATAGCTGCAAAAGAGCTGCTTGATAACATAACATCAAAAGTTATTAAACTACAATCTGATAGTTCACAAATACTTGACTCAATAGAGAAATCACTAAAGAAAGAAAATATAGTTTTTATTGATGAGC
This sequence comes from uncultured Bacteroidota bacterium, assembly GCA_902620455.1. Taxonomy (GTDB): domain Bacteria; phylum Bacteroidota; class Bacteroidia; order Flavobacteriales; family Flavobacteriaceae; genus Marisimplicoccus. The sequence continues at coordinate 46,381 of CACNIG010000003.1, read as the reverse complement.
TAAATGTGCCTGATTCACATAAAAAATTTCTAAGGGATTATTTTATTAGAAAAATTAGTCCAGCATTAGTTACAATTATACTTTCAAACAATAAATACCATGATTTTAATGATAATAAAGCTTTTCTGATTATTAATTTAAGATTAAAAAGCTCTGATGATATATATGCACTTGTAGAGATCCCCAGAGATATTAGTAGATTTGTAGTTCTTCCCAAAAAAGATAATAAGCAATATATAATGTTTATTGATGATATAATTAGATTTAACCTGGATATATTATTTAGTTTTTTCAATTATTCAAATATTCAAGCTCATATGCTAAAAATTACTAGAGATGCTGAGCTAGATATAGATGATATGGATTTATCTAAAAGTTATATTAAAAAGATCCAAGAATATGTCAATAAAAGAAGGATAAGTAATCCTGTAAGATTAGTCTATGATAAATCAATTCCTGAAGAGACATTAAGTTATCTTATTAAAAAAATTAGAATTACTTCTCATGATAGTTTGATACCTGGTGGTAAATACCATCATAGAAGTGATTACATGAACTTTCCTGATTTAGGGAGAACAGATCTTTTATATCCAAAAGAAAAAGCTTTAAATATTAAAAACTTTAAAATTGAGTCTAACCTTTTAGATCAACTATTAGAGAGAGATTATCTGATGTACACACCCTACCATTCATTCTCATATCTAATATCAATATTGAGACAGTCTGCAATTGATCCAACTGTAAAGTCTATCAAAATAACAATATACAGGTTATCTAAAAATTCGAACGTAATTAGTTGTTTAATTAACGCAGCTAAAAATGGAAAAAAAGTTTTAGTCCAAATAGAGCTTCAAGCAAGATTTGATGAAGAAAATAATATAAAGGTTTCCCAAGAACTGAAAGCAGCTGGTGTTGATTTAATTTATGGGGTTAAGGGTCTAAAAGTTCACTCAAAAATTTGTCTAATTGAGAGGTTTAAAAGTCATAAAAAAACATACTATGGTTTTATAAGTACTGGAAATTTCAATGAATCAACAGCAAAAGTTTACTCTGACTTTACTCTATTTACTTCAAATGAAAAAATTTTAAAAGAAATTAATAAAGTCTTTGAATTTCTTCAGTCTAATTATAAAATTCAGCATTACAATCACTTAATTGTCTCTCCTCACCATACCTCAAAAAAATTATTCGACTTAATTGATAATGAAATTAAAAATGTAGGGAAAGGCCTTAAAGGAGAGATTATTTTCAAATTAAATAGCTTTACCAGTTACAGATTTGTTGATAAATTATATGAAGCAAGTAAATTTGGAGTTAAGGTTAAGTTATTTGTAAGAGGAATATGCTGCCTTATACCAAATAAATTAGGGTTAAGTGAGAATATTGAGGTCAAAAGTGTTGTTGATAAATATCTTGAACACTCAAGAGTTTACGTATTTGAAAATGCCGGAGATAAAAAAGTGTACATATCATCTGCTGATTTAATGACAAGGAATATTGAAAAACGAGTTGAAGTTGCATGCCCTATCTACCAAAAGGACTTAAAAAATCAAGTACTTGAAACACTAAAAATAACAGATAACGATAATATTAAAACTAGGTTAATTAATCATAAGCCACAAAATAAATTTGTTGATAATTTAAATAAAAAAATTAGATCACAGTGGGACACTTATAATTACTTTAATAATATCTTAGACTAATTGAAAAAGATTGCTGCCATTGATATTGGATCTAATGCTGTTAGAATGCTAATATGCTATGTTATCTCGTCCGGAAAAGAATATATATTTCAAAAAAATACATATTTAAGATTACCTTTAAGACTTGGAGAAGACTCTTTCAGTAATGGAATAATTTCAGAGGGTAAGATTAAAACACTTTCGGAAGCACTTATTTCATTTAAGTATATGATGAAAGTCCATAATGTTGAGGAGTATCAAGTATATGCAACTTCAGCCCTAAGAGAATCTTTGAATTCTTCAATTGTGATTTCAAAAGTTAAAAAAGCAACTGGTTTAAAAATTAACTTAATAACCGGTTTAAAGGAAGCTAAAATTATTGCAAAAGGAAATAGACTATCTAAGTTAGATTATAATAAAACTTATTTATATGTTGACGTTGGTGGAGGAAGTACCGAATATTCTATTTTAAAAAAAGGGGCAAATAAAAAATCTAAGTCATTTAAATTTGGTACTGTAAGGCTTCTTAATAAATTAGATGTTTCTCATACTAAGAATGAGATTGCTAGTTGGTTAACTTCAAATATTGATTTCAAAGATAAAATCAAGTTATTTGCAACTGGAGGAAATATTAATAAAATTCAATCAATGTCAGGTACAAAAAATGGTAAACCAATATCATATATTTCCATAAAAGATCTTTTGAACAAAATGATAGAATGTGATTTTAAAGAGAGGATGATAAAATTTAATTTAAACCCTGATAGAGCTGATGTAATTATACCAGCATTAGAAATATTTATTTTAACAATGGAGTCTGCTAAAGCAAATAAAATGTTTATTCCAAAAACAGGTCTTGTTGATGGTATGATAAAAGAGACTTTCTTTGAAAGAAATGGAAATAAGTTAAATCCTTAAATTAAATTCCTCAATTAATGAAATTATACTCTCATTATTTTCTTGAATCATCTCAAGCTTCTCTTTACTGTTAAGAAATTTCTTTTTATCAGTTTCTTCAGATAGACTTACATCAATTGAGATTGAATAGTTATTTAGTTCTTTAGATATAAATGTCTGTATTTTACTCTTATAACTCTTCATCTCTTTGTAATTCATTTTATTAATGGTATTGATAACTATTACATTGTCAATCATAAGTGGTTGATTCATCTTTAAAAGAGATAGTATATTATTATTACCTTCTTTTTTTTCAAGCTCACAGAATTTTTTCCAAGCTATTTCAAAGTCATTTTCAGTAAAATCATCATTTGGAAGTTCTATATCAACATCTTCACTTTCCTCTTCAACAGATTTTTTAAAGTTAAGACTTGCAATTGATAATGATGAGATATCTTTTATTTCAGGTTGTCTAAATAATTTGTCAGAGTCTTTATCTTCAATTTCTAAAATTTCTTTTTCCATACTACTTTTTATTTCAGTAGTCCTAATTAAAGATTTTTTTTTTTGTAAACTATCTAAAGACGCTAATTTCATTAAACAAAGCTCAATATGCATCCTTTTATCATTTACTTTTTGATAATTAATCAAAGTTTCATTAATTATTTCTATCATTAATATAAGATCTTGATCAGATATATTTTTTGAATGTTCAATATACCTTTTACTTAATTCATTTCCATGATCTGAAAGTTTGTCATTTGAATTAAGTTTATAAACAAGTAACTCTCTTAAGTGCCTTGATAATCCATTTAAAAAATTTAAATCATCAAACCCTTTATTGTATATGTCATCATACAGATGAAGAATTCCAGGTATATCTTTACCATTGATTAAATCAGTGAGCTTAAAATATGTATTAAAGTCTAGAACATTTAAATTTGATGTTACTTCACTAATAGTAAGATTTGAATCAGTGAAAATTACTAACCTGTCAAACATTGATAAAGAATCTCTAATTGATCCATCAGACCTTTCAGCAATTAATCTGAGGGAACCATCTTCATATTTAACCTTTTTCTCTTTACATATTTTTGATAATAGTTTTATAATAGATTCATTATCAACTTTTTTAAAATCATATATTTGGCATCTTGATAAAATTGTAGGTAAAATTTGATTTTTTTCTGTAGTCGCAAGAATAAATACTACATGTTCAGGTGGTTCTTCTAACACTTTTAAAAATGCTGTTATAGCATCTTTGGTAAGACCATGTACCTCATCAATAATATAAACTTTATATCTTCCTTTTTGTGGGGGGATTCTAACCTGTTCAAGTAAACTATGCATTTTCTCAATTCCTCTATTAGATGCTGCATCCAATTCAAAAATATTATATTCATAGTCTTGTTTTAAATCATTAATCGTCTTACCTAGTATTCTTGCACATGATGTTTTCCCAACTCCTCTAGGTCCACAAAAAAGAAGTGCTTGAGGAATATTATCATTCTTTATTGCATTATTTAAGGTTTTTACAATTGCATCTTGACCTATAATTTCCTCAAAGTTTTTTGGTCTGTACTCTGAAGCAGAAGAAGTTGAACTAATCATCAAGACAAATATAAAGATTGAGAAAATTTTATTATCAATTGATATTTTTTTTTTAATAAAATTATCAACAAATATTATATTTGTTGTGCAAGCCATCTTATCGCTGATTTTTTCAGAGGAAAGTCCGGACACCAAAGAGCAATGTAGCGGGTAACACCCGTCATCTGTAATGGATAGGAATAGTGCAACAGAAAGTATGTACAGGTAATGCTGTAGTGGAATCTTGTAAACTCTACATGGTGAAACGCCAAGTATATCTACGGTTTAAGACTGCTCGTTTTATGTAGAAGGGTAGGCGGTTTGAATGTAATAGTAATATTACATCTAGATAAATGATAAGACTAGACAGAATCCGGCTTATAGGCTTGCTTTTTTTATAAAGCTTAATATTGAACTTCCATATTTTCTTTCTTCAATATTATTATTTTTTTCTGCCAGTGAAAAATTTGAACTATGTTCAATGATAATTTCACCATTATCTAAAAGAACATTTTTTTGCTTTATTATGCTCAATAATTCAAAATATTGATCTTCTGAAAATAAATAGGGTGGGTCTGCAAAAATTATATCAAAATTTTGATCAGTTTTTATCAAAAAATCAATGTAATCATTTCTTTTAGTAATAATATCAAATCCATACTTTAAAGAAGTCTCCTTTATGAACTTTATACATTTTAAATTTTTATCGACTGAAATAATTTTTTTAGCTCCTCTTGATGAAAATTCATAAGATATGTTTCCAGTACCCGCAAACAAATCTAAAACTTTTATTTCATCAATTTTAAATCTATTAATTAATATGTTGAAAAGAGATTCCTTTACTTTATCAGTAGTTGGCCTACTCGGAAGATCCTTAGGAGCTCTGATAGATATACTTTTTTTACTTCCTGATATTATTCTCATTTAAAATTAAAAAAGATTGTGATTCATAACTTATAAGAAAATTAATATCATCTTCAATAAATTCAATTTTAGAGTATTTTGAAGCTAGGTCATAAAACTTTTTAAACCTTTCATATTTCCCTAAAAATATAATTTTATCTGAATCTATTGATCTCTGATAATTTTTTAGTACAAAAAACGTATAATATAGAAACTCATTTTCATCATTAATACCAAAAGAATTAAAAAAAACAAATTCATTTTTATTAAATATTATTATTTCAAATGAAGTTTCACTTAAGCTTATAAAAAACGAAAACCCATTCGAATTATTTAATTTTCCAATTAAATAGTTGTATAGTTGAGTAAAATAATTGGTGTGATTAACTTTCTTATCATCAAAATTAAGAATTTGAGATAAGCTCCTGTTCTTTGAGTATACAACAGTAATTTTTCTATCACGAGAAAGATCATCGTTAATATTACTCAACTTTTTAGAATTAGTCTCTATGTATTTAGTTTTAATATTTTTATCATAATACTTTGTAGGTATAATTGATGGAGGAGAATTATAATGGGTTATATCTATTGACTTAATTGAATCTTTTTTCAGAATTTTAGCAACTGAACTAAGTTGATCCTTGTCTGAATATGAAGAAGAAATACTTTCACTTAAATAATCTAAATGAAAGAAAGTTTCAAATTGGTAAATTGATGCTTCGCTAATTTTAGTCTTTATTTTTTGCATCAAAAATTGTAGGCCAATTCCCACTTGTGCTAACATCTGTCATTGACCCTAAAATAATTTCTGGTCCATTGACACCATCAACCGAGATAACTTTATTTTCTTGATCAAGTAAGTCTTTATTTTGATCAAAAAGTACAATGTCTTTTTTAACTTTTACTTCAAAGACAGGTACCTGATATCCATTTTTATCTATAATGTCAGCCTTTATTGAAAATTCTGAATCAGTGCCATCTATAGGAACTTTAGCCATCATTTTATAAGATTCATTATTTCCAAACAGAGAGTCTTTTACAGAGACAAATCCTAATGTATCTACAATCTCAACCTCTTTTAACATATCTATTCTATATGTTCTATTATACTCTAGATATGATGAGTCTCTTTTTTCAATTAATGTAAAAATACCATTATCAATAAAACTAACAAGGCTATCAAAATTATTCGCATAGAAGCCATTAACATCCTTATGAGCGATTTGAGCAGACCTAATATCTTTTAGTCTATCAATCACTTTAGTGTATCTGTCGTTTTTAACCTGATTAAACTTTATAGGTCCATTAATAGAACTGTATATTTGTGAAGCGAAAAATATTGACAAAACCCATAAAAATAATTCTAAAGCACGTTTTTTATTCATTTTGGTATTTTTTGATTTTAACAAATCTACAATTTTTTTTTTTTCGTTAAACAATATATAAATGAATTATATTAGAAAAATATTTACAAATGAAGACTACAGCATTAATCCCTGCAAGACTCAAATCTAAAAGGTTTCCAAATAAATTAATAAAAAAAATTAATGGTACACCAATTATCCTTAAAACCTACAGAGCAGCAATAGATACAGGGCTTTTTGATAATGTTTATGTTGTTAGTGGTGATGATAAGATACTTGAACTTATTAAGACAGAAGGAGGTAAAACCTTTAAATCTCTTAAAAATCACAATTCAGGTACAGACAGAATTGCTGAAGCAGTAAGTAAATTAGATACTGATATTGTTGTTAATCTTCAGGGTGACGAACCTTTTATAAGTAAAAAAGCTATTGAAAGTTTGATTAAATCATTTGATGACAAAAGTGTTGAAATGGCCTCACTTATGACAAAGTTTGAATCATTTGAAGAACTGAACAATCCGAATAATGTTAAAGTAATAGTAGATAATAATTACAATGCACTATACTTTTCTAGATTACCTATACCTTATGATTCAAAAAAGTTAGTTGATTATAATCGTCATATTGGTATATATGCATTTCTAAAACAATCTTTAATTGAATTTTCTAATTTAAAAAGACTAAATCTTGAAATTATAGAAAATCTTGAGGGAAATAGAGTCGTAGAAAATTCAAAAAAAATTAGGATGGTGAGTACTGATTTTCATGGAATATCAATAGATACACCTGAAGATCTTTTAAAAGCTGAAAAATTTATCTCTTTGAATGATTAGAATTTTATCAAAGTTTATTCTAAACAAAATTATTGGATGGAAAGTAATTGGTCACTTGCCAAAAAATGAAAAATATATTATTGCTGTAGTCCCTCATTCTAGTTATTTTGACCTAATAATTGCTGTCTTAATACGAACTTATTCAGGCTTAAAAATAAAATTTATAGGAAAAAAAGAGTTATTTAATCCAATTACCTCTTTTTTATTTAGATTTCTTGGTGGAATTCCAGTTGACAGAACAAAAAAATTAAATATTGTAGATGAAGTTGTTGACCTATTTAAATTGAATAAAATAAAAATATTAGCAATCGCTCCAGAGGGAACAAGAAAAAGAGTTGAAAAATGGAAAACAGGATTTTATTATATAGCTCTAAAAGCAAATCTTCCAATACTAATGGTTTCATTTGATTACATGAGAAAAGAGGTTAAGATTAATAATAAATTTTATCCAAGTGGAGACATTGATAAAGATTTTATTATGCTTAAAAAAAAAGTCAATGATGTTGTAGTAAGGAATACTATTTAATCAATAGTTTTTCATATTATGATAAACATTTTGGACATCTTCATCTTCATCAATCATATTTATTAGTTTTTCAACTTTTTGTCTTTCTTCCTCTGTTAGATCTTTCGTAGTTATGGCTTCTCTCTCGAATTCACTTGAAGAAATTTCAATTTTTCTTTTTTCTAATTCTTTCTGAATAGATCCAAAATCTTCAAACTTAGCTGTAATACTAATTTCATTTTCTATTTTACTTAATTCGATTGCTCCAAAATCAATTAACTCAAGTTCAAGTTCTTCAATATCTATTCCATCATTTTTTATTTGAAAAAAACAATGGTGATTAAATAAAAAATCAACCGATCCAGAAGTTGCCAAGCTACCACCACATTTATTAAAATAGCTTCTAATATTTGCTACAGTCCTATTGTTATTATCTGTTGCAGCTTCAATAAGAATAGCCACTCCATGAGGAGCATATCCCTCTAATAATACTTCCTTAAAATTTTCTGTGCTTTTTTCAGAAGCTTTCTTAATAGCCCTTTCAATATTATCTTTAGGCATATTGGCTGCCTTTGCATTTTGAATTATTGCTCTCAATCTTGAGTTTGATGAAGGATCTGGCCCAGACTCTTTTACAGCAATTATAATATCTCTACCAATTCTTGTAAAAGTTTTGGCCATATTAGACCATCTCTTCATTTTTCTAGCTTTCCTAAATTCAAATGCTCTTCCCATTACTATATAAAAGGGGTATTTACTATTGTAGCCTTTATAAACTTATCTCTTATCTTGACATAAATATTTTCAGTATCCAAATAATTTACATCAACATAAGCAAGGCCAATTCCAATTTTTAATATAGGTGAAAATGTTCCAGATGTAACACTTCCAATTAATTCTTTTTCTAAGTTATAAATCTCATATCCATTTCGTGGAATAGATTTTTGAATTAACTTAAATCCAATCAGCTTTTTTCTAATCCCAGATTTAATCTGTTCCTCAATTTTATCACTACCTATAAACTTTGTTTCAGTCTTAGTGATCCATCTTAAATTTGCTTCTATAGGTGAAATATCTTCATTAATATCATTGCCATATAAGCAATACCCCATCTCAATTCTAAGGGTATCTCTAGCAGCAAGTCCAATTGGTCTTAAATCATATTTATGATTAGAGAATAAAGTATCCCAAATTTTTAAAGCTTTTTTGTTTGGAATATAAATTTCATATCCTCCAGATCCAGTATATCCTGTCTTTGAAATTAATATATCTTCAATTCCGGCAAATTTACCTATCAAAAAGGAGTAGTTTTTTAAAGTTGATAAATTTTTATCCGTATGTTTTTGACATAATGATTCTGCCTTTGGTCCTTGAATTGCTAGAAGTGAAATATCATCTGATAAATTAGATATTGAACAATTAAATTTTTCATTAATACTTGTTATCCATTTCCAATTTTTTGAAATGTTAGATGCATTAACTACCAATAAAAATTTATCAGTATCTAGTCTATATACTATAAGATCGTCAATTATTCCTCCAGACTCATTAGTTAAACAATTATATTGTGCTTTACCAACATCAATTTTTGAAATATCATTAGAACATAAATACTGGACAAATTCAAGAGAATTTAATCCTGAAATTTCAAATTCACCCATATGGGAAACATCAAATATCCCAACTTTATTTCTTACATGAATATGTTCTTCATTAACAGAGGAGTAGCTTATTGGCATCATGTATCCAGCAAAATTTACAATTTTTGCATTGAGCTTTTTATGCCTATCAAAAAGAACAGTTCTTTTCATTTATAATAATTAAACTCTACTTAGTAAAAAATCTTTCAATTCAGAATAGCTCTCTATTGATAATGACTTTTTTTCTTTATTAAGAATATCATTGATTGATTTAGGGTATGTAATACTTGTATTAATACTATTCTCAACTACATCTTTAAATTTTATACAATGAGCAGTTGAAATAAAAATTCCATTCATATTACTGATTTTATTTATGCCCATATATTTCTTCAATCCAAGGTAACCAACAGCTGAATGTGGACAAGTTAAATAACCATAAGAATTATATAATAATCTCATTGCTTCCTCAGTCTCAGTATCATTAAAACTAAAGCTAGATACATTTTTTCTTAACTTTTGTAGATCATTATTAAATATTTTTTGAATTCTTATAAAGTTACTTGGGTCAGATACATCCATTGCATTTGATATTGTTTTCTTCGTGGAATGTGGCTCATAAAGGCCTTCTTTAATATATCTTGGAACAGTGTCATTAATATTTGTAGATGCTATAAAGTGATTAATAGGGAGGCCCATTGATTTACTCAATATTCCAGCACATATATTTCCAAAGTTTCCACTAGGTACAGAAAACAAATTATCCTTTTTATTATTTATCCTTTTATATGCTAGAAAATAATAAAACATTTGTGGAAGCCACCTTGCTACATTAATTGAGTTTGCCGATGTTAATGCAATTTTTCTAATAATCTCTTCATCATTAAATGCCTTTTTTACCATTGATTGACATTTGTCAAAATCTCCTTCAACCTCAATAGCTTTTACATAATCTCCGTTAGTTGTTATCTGTTTCTCTTGAACTTTACTAATTTTACCTTTAGGATATAATATACAAACTTCTATATCTTTTGTGCCACTAAACCCTTTAGCAACAGCCCCTCCAGTATCTCCAGATGTGGCTACCAAGACGGTTATTTTTTTTGAGCTATAACTACTTTTAAAGTAGTCAAGACATTGAGCCATAAATTTTGCACCAATATCTTTGAACGCTAATGTGGGTCCGTGAAATAACTCAAGTGAATATATAGAGTCTTCAATTTTTTTAAGTGGAATTTTAAATGATATAGTATTTTTTATAATCTCAATTAACTTTTGTTTTGGGATTTCATCTCCAACGTATTTATTCATGACTTCATAACATATCTCAACATCGTCAATATTTTTTATGGATTCAATAAACTCTTTTGAAAGAATTACTTTTTCTTGCGGAAAATATAAACCTCTGTCTGGAGCTAACCCATTAATAACTGCTTTCATAAACGAAGTTGGGGATGAATTATGATTTAGGCTAGAATATTTCACTTAGTCTCTATAATTTTAATTCCACCACTATTTACCTTAGATATAAATCCATCAAAATCTATATCCATTGAGTTGTAATGATTAGAAATTTTATCTAGTATATTATTGGAAGTCACACGATTATTTGATAAAGAAAAAATTGATGGGCCTGAACCTGATATTCCTGCTGCAATTGAGCCACTATCTTTTGATATCATTTTTACTTTATCAAATTCTGGTATTAATACAGCTCTATCTGGTTCAACAACTTGATCAATGACTGACCTTGACATTAAATCATAGTCTTCTGAATATAGGCTGCTTACAAATGATCCTAAATTGGCAGATTGTTGAGTCATCTTTTCAATTTTTACCTTTTTTTTAACAACTTTTCTTGAGTCTGCTGTCTTTATCTCAATATTTGGTCTAACAATAACCACTTCAAGGTCTTTTGGGGTTGGAAGTGGAATTATATCTAAATCATCAATGGTTCTAACTAAAGTAATCCCCCCAAAAATAATTGGTGCAACATTATCAGCATGATATGCTCCACTAACAAACTTTTCACCTTCCATTGAAAATTTCACTAAATCAAGAAGATTAAATGGTGAATTAAGAAGCTGATTAATTGCAAATACTGTTCCAGCTGAGCTTGCGGCTGAACTTCCTATTCCACTTCCGGGCTTTATTCCTTTATTTATCTCTATTTCAAAGCCATAATCTATACTAATATTACTAAGTAATGCTTGCGCAGCAATTCCTGACACATTTTTATTTATATCTTTTGTTAAATCAAAACCACTTATTGATTTAATTGTCACGCCTTTCTTATTTGTTTTTGAAACTTTTATTTCATCACCTCTACTTTCAAGGCAAACTCCAAGGATATCATAACCACAAGACAAATTTGTAATACTACCTGGGGAAAATACCTTAATGCTTTCCATTCTCTTGACTAGCTTTAATGATATCTGCAAAAACTCCTGAAGCAGTAAACTCACCACCAGCTCCTGCTCCTTTTACAACAAGAGGAGATTCACTATATCTATCAGTGTAAAATACAGTAATATTATCTGAACCGACTAAATTATAGAAAGGATGATCAGGAGGAACAGATTCAAGACCCACACTGGCTTTACCTTTATTAAGTTTTGCTACAAATTTTAATCTGCAATTCTTTTTTTTAGCTTCTTTTAAAAGTTTATTAAAATGATCACTATTTTGTTTAAGTGATAATAAAAAATCATCTTTAGTTTTTGTATTTATTGAATTAACAGGCAAAAAATGGTTTTTTTTGACTTCATCGAACTCTATATTTAAACCACTTTCTCTTGCTAGAATTAATATTTTCCTGGCAACATCAATTCCACAAAGATCAATTTTAGGATCAGGCTCGGTAAATCCTAAATCAACAGCTTTTGAAACAATATCATGGAAAGTATCTGGTTCTTTGAAGCTATTAAAAATATAGTTCAAGGTACCGGATAACACAGCCTCTATTTTTATTACTTTATCCCCAGAATTTATAAGATTATTAAGGGTGCTTATAACTGGTAATGCTGCGCCAACATTAGTTTCATAAAAAAAAGGAGAGTTATTATTCCTTGATAAGGATTTTAATAATTCATAATTAGAGTATTCTACTGAGTTTGCAATCTTATTACAAGTTATGATACCAACACCATTTTTAAGATATTTACTATATGTAGAGGGTATTACTTCACTGGCTGTGTTATCAACAAATAAGCTATTTCTGAGATTTAACTCTAATATTTTATCTTGAAAAACATTAAAGTCTGCTTTTAAATTTGATTCATCCAAAAGTTTAACCCAATTATTAAGATCAATTTCTGAATCTGAAATAACCATTCTCTTTGAATTAGAGATTCCCAGAACTTTTAAATTTAACTTTAAATTTTGGGCAATAAATTTTTTTTGAACATTAATTTGTTCCATTAAATACCCACCTACATTTCCTACACCAGTTATAAATATATGTATATCCTTAAGGTTATCTTCAAAAAAAGTTTCATGAAGAGAGTTTAGTGCTCTGCTAGTATTTTTCTTATCAATTATAATTGAAATATTTCTCTCTGATGCACCTTGAGCTATTGCTCTGATATTGATATTGTTATGCCCTAATGAACTAAAAAGTTTACCACTAATCCCTTTTTTACTTTTCATCTTATCACCAACAATAGCAATATTTGATAAATTATTCTCTATTTGAGCTTTGTTAATTCTTTTTTGAGATATTTCAAATTCAAATTCCTTATCAATCACTTGTTTGGCAAGTTTTGCGTCATCTGAGTTAACAGCAATACATATTGAGAACTCTGATGAGGCTTGAGTAATCATAACAACATTTATTTTATAATTTGATAAAGACTCAAAAAATCTTTTGGAAAAACCAGGTACTCCAACCATCCCAGAGCCTTCAAAATTAATTATGGAAATATTTTCTATGTGGCTAATTCCTTTTACTACCTCATCCTCATCTAATTTTGTTGAATTTGAAATACAGGTTCCATCTGCATCTTGATCAAAAGTATTTTTAATATATACAGGAATATTCTCTTCAATTAGAGGTTGAAGAGTAGGGAAGTAAATAACTTTAGCACCGAAGAATGATAACTCCATAGCTTCTTTATATGATAAATATTGAATTGGTAATGCTTTTTTCACAATTTTTGGGTTTGCACTATATACTCCGCTAACATCTGTCCAAATCTCTAAAGACTTGGCATTACAATACTTTGCATATATTGCTGCTGTATAATCAGATCCTCCTCTACCTAGATTTGATGTTTCACCTGACTCATCTGAACAAATATATCCAGGTGCAATGATCATTTTTGAATTTGAAAAGTCCAGATTATTCTTAATATTGATAGATGATTTGTCACCATCTAAGACTTCATTTTCATTTACTTCTTTTGTAAAAATTAAATCCTTTGAGTTTACATAATTTATATCAAATCCTTTCTGAACCAGTATTTTATATATAATTTTACTAGATAATAACTCTCCTAATGTTAAAACTTTAGAAACGGTCTTTTTTGTTACTTCATCTATTGTTGAAATTGCATCAAGAATATCCTCTAGTAGATTTAAATTTTCTTTTAAAAAACTTTTTAAAGAGCTTTGACCATCAAGATCTGATAAATTATTGATGACCTCTAAATGTCTCTCTTCTATTTTATTTATAATATTTTCAGTTGATTTTCCTTTATGACTAAGACATTCTTGTAAAAGATTGGTTATTCCTCCCAAAGCTGAAACGACAATCAGTAGATTGTCATTTCGATTATTATTCAAAATTGAAATTACATTAGATATTGATTCTGAATTAGCGACTGAAGTGCCGCCAAATTTTAAGACCTTCAAGAAGCTATCTCTTTTTTATTAATTAACAATGTAAGATTCTCAGAGTCTAACTTATGATCAACATACAGCTTATCACCTTGCTTTATTTTATCAGCAACTAGATTTTCTGCAATTAAATCCTCAATATATTTCTGGATCATTCTGTTTAAAGGTCTAGCACCATTTTTCTTATCAAAACCTTTATCACAAATAAATGCTTTTGCTTTGGTAGAAATAGTCAGATCATAACCTATACCTTTAACTCTTTCTTTAAGTTTATCAATTTCAATACTTACAATCTTATTAATATCTTTTATAGAAAGTGAATTAAAAATTACACAATCATCTATTCTGTTTAGAAACTCTGGAGCAAAGGTATTTCTTAAAGCTCTTTGTATAACTTTTTGCTCAGTTTGAGAGGACTGGTCTATTGATGACTTAGTCTCAAAACCTACACCAATTCCAAAATCATTTATTTGTTTGACACCTATGTTAGATGTCATAATAATAATTGTGTTTTGAAAGTTTATTTTTCTACCAACACTATCTGTCAAGAAACCATCGTCTAAAATTTGGAGTAGCATGCTGTAAATATCCGGGTGACCTTTTTCAATTTCATCAAAAAGAATAACTGAGTATGGTCTTCTCTTAACTTTCTCAGTTAGTTGACCGCCTTCTTCATATCCAACATAACCAGGAGGTGCGCCTATAAGTCTAGAAACAGAAAATTTCTCCATGTATTCACTCATATCAATTCGAATTAAGTTTTCTTCTGATTCAAAGATTTCAGATGCTAATACTTTGGCTAATTGTGTCTTACCTACTCCAGTTTGACCCAAAAATATAAATGATCCTATTGGCCTATTCGGAGAGTTAAGGCCAGCTCTATTTCTTTGAATTGACTTTACAACTTTTGACACAGCTTCATCTTGACCAATAATTTTATCCTTAATTATCTTTTCAAGTTTTGATAATTTATTCTTTTCGGTTGAGACAATCTTGTTAACTGGAATATTAGTCATCATTGAAACAACATCGGCAATCTCATTTTCATCAACAGTTACCCTGTTTTGCTTTGAGTCCTCATGCCATCTATTCTGTGCTTCTACAAGCTTTCTCTCAACTCTTTTTTCATCATCACGGAGTTTAGCTGCTTCCTCATATTTCTGTTTCTTTACAACAGAATTTTTTAATTCTCTAACATCTTCAAGTTGTTTTTCCATTAGAATCACTTCTTCAGGAACATCCATATTGTTAATGTGAGCTCTTGAGCCAGCCTCATCAAGTGCATCAATTGCCTTATCAGGTAGGAACCTATCAGTAATATACCTTTGACTAAGTTCAACACATGCAACTAGTGCTTCATCTGTGTAATTTACATTGTGATGTGATTCGTATCTATCTTTTATATTTCTAAGTATCTCTACAGTTTCTTCTTTGTTAGTTTCTTCAACTAGTATTTTTTGAAATCTTCTTTCAAGTGCTCCATCTTTCTCGATGTGCTGACTGTACTCGTTAAGTGTTGTAGCCCCGATACACTGAATCTCACCTCTTGCAAGAGCAGGTTTGAACATATTTGATGCATCAAGACTTCCTGTAGCACCTCCAGCTCCAACAATTGTATGAATTTCATCAATAAATAAGATTATATTTCTGTTCTTCTCAAGTTCATTCATAACAGCTTTCATCCTCTCCTCAAATTGACCTCTATATTTTGTACCAGCAACAAGGCTTGCAAGGTCTAGTGTTATAACTCTTTTTCCGTATAAAATTCTAGAGACTTTTTTTTCAATTATTCTTAAGGCAAGACCTTCAGCAATAGCAGATTTTCCAACACCTGGTTCACCAATCAAAAGAGGGTTATTCTTCTTTCTTCTACTTAATATTTGAGATACCCTCTGTATTTCCTTTTCCCTCCCTATAACTGGATCAAGTTTATTTGACTCTGCTAAGGCAGTCATATCTCTTCCAAAATTATCTAGAACAGGTGTTTTTGTATTAGAAGAAGATTTTGTTTTTTGTTTTGAAGAAAAAGGATTCTTCGGCTCTTCAGATTCATCTTTCTCATCAGGGAATGAAGAAGAGGTTGGGTATTCAATAATGTCATCAGATCCTGGATCATTTATCATAGATTTGAATTTCTCTTTAACATTGTCATATGTTATATCCATTTTATGTAAAACCTTTGTTATGGGGTCATTATCATTCCTTAGAATACAAAGAAGTAGATGAGCTGTATTAATATTTGTACTTTGAAATAATTTTGCTTCAAGAAAGGTAGTTTTTAAAGCCCTTTCAGCTTGTCTAGTTAGGTGAAGGTTTTTCTTTTCATTAAGTCCAATTGATGAGCTATCAATAATTGCAGGATTTAAAATTTCAATTTTTTTTCTTAATTCATCTAAATTAACTTCTATAGAATTTAATATTGAAATAGCTTTTCCCCCACCATCTCTTAACATACCAAGTAAAAGGTGCTCAGTTCCAATCTGCTTATGTCCAAGCCTTAATGCTTCCTCTTTGCTGTAAGAAATAACATCTTTTACTCTTGAAGAAAAATTATCATCCATCTTATTTTATTTAGTTGACTAAAATATATCATTAATATAAATTAACAAAGAAAATACTTATACTAATTGCTTATTTCATGATAAAACTTTTCAATTAATAATGTTAATAAATAATAAGTTTTTGTATCGATTAAACACTTAAAAATTTTATGTGATTAAGTATTTTAGCAATAATATACTGTTATGGAAAAAGAAAAGTTAATCCCAATAAAAATTGAAGATGAAATGAAATCTGCATACATCGATTATTCGATGTCTGTAATTGTTTCAAGAGCATTACCAGATGTAAGAGATGGTTTAAAACCTGTTCACAGGAGGGTTTTATTTGGAATGAATGAAATGGGAGTAAGATCATCATCATCTTACAAGAAATCCGCAAGAATAGTAGGAGACGTTATGGGAAAGTACCATCCTCATGGTGATAGCTCAGTTTATGATACAATGGTTAGAATGGCTCAAGAATGGAGCTTAAGATATAATCTTGTTGATGGTCAAGGTAATTTTGGTTCTGTGGATGGTGATAGTCCAGCAGCTATGAGATACACCGAGGCGAGAATGCAAAAAATATCTGAGGAGTTATTATCGGATATTGATAAAGAGACTGTTGACTTTCAATTAAATTTTGATGATACGATAATGGAGCCTACAGTATTACCCACTAGAGTACCTGCCTTAATAGTAAATGGTGCATCTGGGATTGCTGTAGGTATGGCTACTAATATGCCACCTCATAACCTATCTGAAGTTATTGATGGTATAATGCAATATATAGATAATAACGACATTAACATTGATGAGCTTATAAAGTATGTTAAAGCACCAGATTTTCCAACTGGTGGAACTATATATGGTTATGATGGTGTCAAAGAAGCATTTCATACTGGGAAGGGAAGAGTTGTCATGAGAGGCAAGGCTATTATAGAAAATGTAAATGATAGAGAATGTATCATAGTTTCTGAAATTCCATATCAGGTAAATAAGGCAGACATGATTAAAAAAACTGCTGACCTAGTCAATGACGGTAAAATTGAAGGAATATCTACAATAAGGGACGAGTCTGATAGAAAAGGTATGAGAATTGTTTATGTTCTTAAAAGAGATGCAATTCCAAACATAGTTCTTAATAAACTTTATAAATACACACCTTTGCAGTCCTCATTTAGTGTAAATAATGTAGCTCTTGTAAATGGAAGACCGGAACTTCTTAATCTTAAAGACTTAATTCACCATTTTGTTGAACATAGACATGATGTAGTTGTTAAAAGAACAAATTTTGAACTAAAAAAAGCTGAGCAAAGAGCTCATATACTTGAGGGACTTATCATAGCTAGTGATAATATAGACGATGTGATCGATCTGATTAAAAAATCTTCAAATGCTGATGAGGCAAGACAAAAACTTGAAAAAAAGTATAAACTTTCTGAGACTCAAGCTAAGGCTATAATTGAAATGAGGTTGAGACAACTCACTGGACTTGAACAAAATAAATTAAGAGAAGAGTATGACGATCTACAGAAAACAATTAAAGGATATAAAGACCTTTTAGATAGTAAGACAAAAAGAATGAACTTAATCAAAGAGGAGCTTGCTGATATCAAAGAAAAATATGGTGATGAAAGAAGATCAGAAATCGAATATGCTGGTGGTGATTTTAGGGTTGAGGATATAATTCCCAATGAAAAAGTTGTAATTACAATATCTCATGCAGGATACATTAAGAGAACTCCTCTAACTGAATATAAAACTCAAAACAGAGGTGGAGTGGGACAGAAAGCCTCTAAAACAAGAGATGAAGACTTTCTTGAAGACTTATTTGTTGGTACAAATCACCAATATATGCTATTCTTTACTCAAAAAGGTAAATGTTTTTGGATGAGAGTCTTTGAAATTCCAGAAGGTTCTAAAAATTCCAAGGGAAGAGCTATTCAGAATCTTATTAATATAGAACAAGATGATAGAGTTAAAGCCTTCATATGTACACAAGATCTAAAAGATGAAGAATACGTCAACAATCATTATGTAATAATGGCAACAAAAATGGGTCAAGTTAAAAAGACATCCCTTGAGCAATATTCAAGGCCTAGATCTAATGGTATTAATGCAATAACCGTAAAAGATGGTGATGAATTATTGGAAGCAAAACTTACAAATGGTAATAGTCAAATAATGCTTGCCGTTAAATCAGGTAAAGCTATCCGATTTGAGGAAGGAAAAACTCGACCAATGGGAAGAAATGCCTCAGGAGTTAGAGGAATAAGGCTTAAAGATAAAAAAGATGAGGTCGTGGGGATGATATCTGTTAATGACATGGACGCTAATATTTTAGTTGTATCTGAAAATGGATATGGAAAACGTTCATCTCTTGAAGATTATCGTCTAACAAACAGAGGAGGTAAAGGGGTAAAAACTATTTCTATTACAGAAAAAACTGGTAAATTAGTGACTTTAAAAAGTGTCTCTGATAGCGATGATTTAATGATAATAAATAAATCTGGAATTGCAATCAGAATGCAAGTTGAGGATTTAAGGGTTATGGGAAGAGCAACACAAGGTGTAAAAGTTATAAGTATTAAAGATGGTGATAGCATTGCAGCAGTTGCTAAGGTAATGAAGGATGATGATGATATTGAAGATATTAATGATATTGAGTTTACAGGAGATGCATTATAAATAATAAAAAAATGAAAAAACTAATACTATATACTTTACTTTTAACAATCTCTTTCTCAACTGCACAAAAAAAGGAGTTGAGAAATGCTAATAAATTTTTTACTTCTGGTGAATTTACATCAGCAATAGACTTGCTCGACTCTTCAAAAGAAATTTTTGATTCCAGCGATGATAAGATTAAATCTCAAGCTATGCTTTTGTACGGAAAATTACACACAGCAATGGAAGATTTTGAGTTGGCTATGAATGCATTCGATATGTCAAAGAATTTAGGTATTTCAGATCAACTATTAAATCCTGAAATCAGTAAACTTGAAACTGCCCTCATAACTAGTGCTGTTGGTGATAATGAAACAGAAAACTTTTCTTCTGCTGCAAAAAAACTTAAAATGGTTTACGACCTTAATAAAGATAATAATGAAGAGTATCTTTTTTATGCTGCTTCCTCAGCAGTAAATTCGCTTGACTATCCCTTAGCTCTTGAATATTATGAAATACTTAGAGATATAAAATATGAAGGAATTGAGACTAAGTTCTATATAACGGAAGTTTCATCTGGAAATGAAATCGAAATTAACTCTGAAACTGAATTTAAATTATTACAAAAGTCTAAGGATTACTCGAATCCAAGGGAAGAAGAGACCGAGTCAAAATTTCCAGAAATAGTCAAGAATATTGCTCTTATATACAAGGAGCTTGGACAAAATGATAAGGCTTTAGCAGCAATTGAAGCCGCTAGATCTTCAAATCCTGATGATGTTGGACTTATTATAACAGCTGCTAATATTTATTTTGAATTAGATAATAAAGAAGCTTTTAAAGTTGCAATGTCTGAGGCAATTGAAAAAGAGCCAAACAACCCTGTTTTATATTATAATTTAGGCGTTGTTAGTGGAGAGCTAGGTGAAAAAGATGTTGCAATTTCATACTATGAAAAATCGATAGAGCTTGACCCAACAAATGAGAATAGTTATCTTAATTTGGTTGCTCTAATTCTTGAAGGAGAACAAGATATAGTTGATCAGATGAATAGTTTAGGTACCTCAAGATCTGATAATTTAAAATATGATGAATTAAAAGAGGTAAGAGAAAATCTTTACAAAGAATGTGTTCCAATTTTGCAAGATTTAATATCAATAAATAACAATATTGAAGCAATCAGAACTTTAATGAATATTTATGGTACAATTGGAGACAATTCTGGTTATATGGAGATGAAAAGTCTTTTGGAACAACAAGATTAAATAATTCTTTTTCAGGTTATTTTTTTATCTAAATTTGTAGATTCTTTTGGAGAGGTGCCAGAGTGGTAATGGAGCAGATTGCTAATCTGTCAACGTGTAAACGTTGCCTGGGTTCGAATCCCAGTCTCTCCGCATATTTTGGTCGCGTAGCTCAGCTGGATAGAGCATCTGCCTTCTAAGCAGACGGTCATAGGTTCGAATCCTATCGCGATCACACTTTTAAGATTGTTTGAAGATGAACTATACTTTGGACAATCTTTTTTTATATTGATACTAGATGTGGAATTACAAAATCATTTTTTTAATATTATTAATAATATTTTCTTGTTCAAAAACTGAAAATAAAAATACCGTTCCTAATATTGTGTTCATTTTAGCAGATGATTTAGGATATGGAGAAATTGGAATATTAGGTCAAAAAAAAATTGAAACTCCAAATATTGACCAACTTGCAAAAAATGGTATGATTTTAACGGATCATTACACTGGATCACCTGTATGTGCACCCTCAAGGTCTATTTTTCTTACAGGTCTTCACTCTGGACATAATCCAATTAGAGGAAATGATGAGTGGAAAGAAAGAGGAGATGTTTGGAGCTTTAAAGCTATGTTTGAAAACCCAGAATTGGAGGGTCAAAGACCATTGCCAGATTCAATTATAACATTGGCTGATATTCTAAAATCAAAGGGATATAAAACAGGTATGTTTGGTAAATGGGGTTTAGGTGCTCCTAATACAAAAAGTATTCCAAACAATAAAGGCTTTGACTTTTTCTATGGTTACAACTGTCAAAGACAAGCTCACACATTTTTCCCTACCCATTTATGGAAAAATAAGGAAAGACAAATCTTAGATAATGAAATTGTCAATAAAGGAAGACTACCAATAGGTCTTGACCCAGATAACGAAGAAAGTTACTATAGGTATAATCAAAAAGATTATGCTCCAAAACTAATACATCAAGAGGCGCTTAAGTTTATTGAAAGAAACAAGGATGATAAGTTTTTTGTTTATTATGCTTCCCCTATTCCTCATTTACCTTTACAAGCTCCCATTGAATGGGTAAATTATTATAGGGAAAAATTTGGAGATGAGGAGCCATATACTGGTGGATCTGGGTATTACCCAAACCAATATCCAAAAGCTACTTATGCAGCAATGATATCATATTTAGATCAACAAGTTGGTGAATTAGTACAAAAACTAAAAGAAATTGGAAAATATGAAAATACTCTTATTATTTTTTCAAGTGATAATGGCCCAACTCATATTAAGCATGTAGATATTGATTTTTTTAATAGTGCTGGTCCCTTTTTAAATTTAGAAAATACAGTAAAAGGTAATTTAAATGAGGGAGGTATAAGGGTACCAACAATTGTAAGTTGGCCAGATGTTATACCTTCTGGTTCAGAGTCTAATCATCTAAGCACATTTTATGACTACTTAGCTACAGTTTCTGATTTAGTTGGCGCATCACCTCCATACAAAACAGATGGAATTAGTTTTCTTCCTACTTTAAAAGGTAAAACTCAAGAAAAGCATAAATATTTATACTGGGAGTTTCCCTCATATGGTGGACAACAAGCCATAAGAATTGATAAATGGAAAGGTATTAAGAAGGGATTGTTTAAGGGGTCATCAAAACTAAAACTCTATGATTTAAGCGTTGATTCAAGAGAGTTAAATGATGTTGCGTCTGAGCATCCTGATATTGTAACCAAAATGGAAAAAATGATGAAAGAGGCTCATAAAACTCCAACAATGGATATATTTAAAATACCAGTTCTAGAAAATGATAAATAAAATTAGATTTCTGATATTAATTCAATTTATATTAATTGGATGTAAGACAAATGATCACTTAGATAATCTACCTAACATTATTATAATTTATACTGATGACTTAGGTTATGGAGATGTAAGTGCATATGGGAAAGGAACATTGAACACTCCGAATATAGATAAATTAGCTAATGAGGGTATTAGATTTAATAATGGTTATTCAACCTCAGCTACATGTAGTCCAAGTAGATATGGGCTTTTAACAGGCAACTACCCATGGAGAAAAGACGGGTTAAGAGTTATTACAGGTGGTTCTTTAGTAATTGATACAACTGAGATGACTATTCCTAAACTTTTGAAAACAAAGGGTTATCAGACAGGAATTGTCGGTAAATGGCACTTAGGATTAGGTTCTGGAGATGGTGTTGCAGGTTCAGGTATAATTGATTACAACTTAAATATTTCACCCGGACCCAACCAAGTTGGTTTTGACTTCTCTCATATTATGGCAGACACTCAAGATAGAGTTCCTACAGTCTATATTGAAAATGGTAAAGTTGTTAATCTTGATCCTAATGATCCAATTGAGGTCAATTTTTTTCATCAAAATAAACATGATGATTATGGTTTGCCAACTGGATTAAAAAATCCAGAAATGACAACAATGAAGTGGCATCACGGCCATAATGGTTCAATTATAAATGGTGTGCCTAGGATCGGTTATATGAAAGGTGGTAAAAATGCACTTTGGAGTGATATTGATATGTCTGATCATTTTTTAGATAAGTCAATAGAATATATAAAAGCTAATAAGTCAAAACCTTTCTTTCTTTTTTACTCACTTCAACAACCTCATGTACCAAGAACTCCACATCCAAGATTTGAGGGTCAATCTGGTATGGGGCCAAGAGGTGATGCAATTATTGAGGCTGATTGGTCAATTGGAGAGCTATATAAGACCCTTCAAAGTGAAGATTTATTAGATAATACTTTTATTATTTTCTCAAGTGATAATGGTCCAGTTCTAAATGATGGATATTATGATAATGCTGTTGAAAAACTAGGAGATCATACTCCCTCAGGTGGTCTAAGGGGTGGTAAATACAGTCTTTTTGAAGCAGGTACAAGAGTACCCTTTATAACATATTGGAAAGGGAAAATTAAACCAGGTGTTTCAAATGAAATAATATCTCAGGTTGATTTATTTAACTCAATTTCTGTTTTAATTGGATCTAAATATGAATCAATTGATGGGAATGATTTTTCTCAACTTTTAATTAATAATAAAGGTAAAGGTAGAGATGAACTAATTATTGAAGCTTCAACAAGAACAGCTTTTAGAAAAGGTGATTGGGTGATGATACCTCCATACAAAGGACCTGAAGTTTCAAAAAATGTCAATATTGAGCTAGGAAATTCATTAAATTTCATGCTATATAATATAAAAGAAGATCCAGCTCAAAAAAATAATTTGTCTGTAATTAATGAAGATAAATTAAAGGAAATGATTTCAAGTTTTGTAGAAATAAGAGGTAAGAATTTTTCAAACATAGAAGATCTCATTCTTGAATAGTTTTGTTAGCAGTTAATAATTTTACCAACTCTTTTTCAGGAATATTAATTGGGTCATTTATGATTTTAATCCAATTATCTAGTTGCTTCCTTAGATTATTTATTTCGTCTTCGTATCTAATTTCATCAATCAAATTATTCAATTCAAAAGGATCATTTTTTAAGTCATAAAACTCTTCAAAACTCTTGGGATTTTGAAACCAAAGCTTTTCTTGTTTTGATAATAATTTATTATCATTTAGATAAGATAGGTGCTTCATTAGTTTCATTTGAGACCTGTACTTGTTATTAAAAGCATGTGGAATATCAATATTATAGTTTCTAATATACTTGTACCTTTTTGATTTTACTGCCCTTATCTTTTCAGGTATTTCATCAAATCTATCACTAGCTGTAAATAAATATCTCCTTTTATTTTTGTTTTTATTTGAACCAAGAAAGGCTCTACCTTGATATATTTCTGGTATATCAATTCCAGCAATTGATAAAATTGTAGGTGCAAAGTCGATAAAATTAAGAAGATCCTGATTTCTTTTGTTTTTTATGTTTATGCTTTTTGGAAATTTAATTATCATCGGAACTTTTGAACCAGTTTCATATATTGCTCTTTTGTGTCTTGGGAAAGGGCCACCATGATCGCTGTAAAAAAATATATAGGAATTATCGAAAAGATTTTGTTCCTTAAGTCTTTGGATTATAATTCCTATTTGTTTGTCTGCCTCCAATATATTTGAGTAGTTAACTGCCATCGAGTGTCTTGTAATTGAATCGTTTGGAAAAAATGTAGGTACTTTTACATTAGCAGGATTGACTTTAAGTACCTGTTTATCTCTTAACCAAATTTGAGATTCATGGGTAATACCAAAATTAAAAACAGAAAAGAATGGTTTATCTGCTTCTCTGTTTTCCCATGAAGCATTACTGCTGGAATCATCCCATGCTTCTTTGGTTAATTTAAAATTATAATCTTCTTTATCATTATTTGAAGTATAATAACCGTTCTCTCTTAAAATTTGAGTAAATGGTTTAATCTGTTCTGCAAATTTTGATGAGTAGAAAGGAAATCCTAGTTGTTTTTCTTGTTCTTCTCTTTCAGCTCTATAATAGCTGTAAGCTCTTTGATTTCCAGTTCCAATTGAATTTGGGTACATACCAGTAATAATAGCACTCCTTGAAGGCGCGCATACTGGATATGGAGAGTTCATTCCTTCATATACAATTCCATTATCTAGTAGCTGATTTATGTTTTGTAATTCAATAGTATTATCTCCATAAAAAGGAAAAAAATATTGAGATTGATCTTCAATAACTAGCCATACAATATTAGGTTTTGTTGCATCATTTTCTTGACAACTATTAACAATTAAAAAGCTAGTTAGTATTGAAGCAAAAAATAATTTTTTTCTCATAAAAATTGGTAAATTAATATATCAAATTTATTATTATCAAATTGAGTAAATTTAAACTTTTAGCAATATTCTTTTTAGCATTTATTTTGATTGATTGTTCTCAAGATGAAAGTAAAGCTGATAAACCAAATATAATTATTATTCTAGCTGATGACCTGGGATATGGTGATATAGGTGTTTTTGGAAATAAGAATATAAGAACACCTAATATTGATCAAATGTCATTTGAGGGACAAAAATGGACAAATTTTTATGCTGGAGCCAGTGTATGTACTCCCAGTAGAGCAGCACTTTTAACTGGTAGACTTCCACTTAGATCAGGATTAACAAGTAACACAAGAGGTGTCTTGTTTCCAAATTCCTTGAATGGAATTCCCCAATCTGAAATAACAATCGCCGAACAACTTAAGAAATCAAATTATAAAACGAAATTAGTGGGTAAATGGCACCTAGGAAACAAAGAAGAGTATTTTCCTATGAATCATGGATTTGACTCATGGTTCGGATTACCTTACTCAAATGACATGGATAATGTTTCGAATATAAATTATTGGGATATGTGGAAAAGCGATGAGAGAAAAAATTACAACAATTTTAATGTTCCATTAATATTTGATAATAAGATAATTGAAAGACCAGTTAATCAAAAAACATTAACTAAAAGATATCTTCATGAATCATTGAGATTTATTGAGGATAATAGCGATAATAATTTCTTTCTATATCTAGCACATAGCATGCCTCATGTACCATTATTTTCATCTGAAATGTTTGAGGGCAGATCAAGTGAAGGTCCTTATGGAGATGTAATAGAAGAAATAGATTATGGTGTTGGGCAAATTATAAATAAAATAAAAAATTTAGGTCTATCGGATAAAACAATTATTGTATTTACATCAGAGAATGGTCCTTGGTTAGAAATGGGTAAAGAAGGAGGAACTGCTGGTATATTGAGAGGAGGAAAAGGTTCAACATGGGAAGGAGGTATCAGAGTTCCAACTGTAATCTGGGGTCCAGGTTACATTAAGTCAGGCGTAGTTGATGATATTGGGACATCTATGGACTTATTCTCAACCTTTAGTTATTTGGCTGATGTTGAAATTCCTAATGATAGAATAATTGATGGTAATAATTTAAGCCCTGTCTTTGAATCATTATCTAAAAGTCCTACAGAAAAATTTTTTTATTATTGGGGGGCAGAACTTATGGCTGTAAGATATAAGTCATATAAGCTTCATTTAAAGCTTCATGAGGCATATGATGGAAAACCTATGAAGGTTCTAAAAACACCATTTTTATATAATCTTGATACTGACCCTTCCGAAAAGAATAATATTTATGAGGATAATCTTGATGTTTTAGATAAAATTGATGAGATTATTAAAAAACACAAAAATGATTTGATAATTGCAAAGGATTTATTAATAGATTTGAAATAATTATGATTAAAAAATTATTTGTAGTCCATATTTTAACTTTATTGTTTATAACTAGCTGTAATAAAGGAGAAAATATTAAACCTAATATCTTATTTATAATGTCTGATGATCATGCTTATCAAGCTATAAGTGCTTATGATGATAGATTAATACACACTCCAAATATTGACAGAATTGCTGATGAAGGAATGTTATTTACTAATGCCTCGGTGACAAACTCTATATGTGCTCCATCCAGAGCTGTCATACTTACGGGTAAACACAGTCATATTAATGGTAAAATAGATAACATCGCAAAATTTGATGATTCTCAAATGACTTTTCCTCAATTATTTAAAACAGCTGGATATCAAACAGCTATGTTTGGCAAACTACATTTTGGCAATAATCCCAAGGGTATAGATGACTTCCTTATTCTTCCGGGACAGGGAGATTATATTAACCCTAAATTTCTTGGAAAAGATAGGGATACAATCATAACCGGGTATGTAACAGACGTCATTACTGACTTAACATTAGACTGGTTTAAAAATAAAAGAGATAAGGATAAGCCCTTCTTAACATTTTATCTTCATAAAGCACCTCACAGAGCTTGGTGGCCAAGCCCAGAAAAGTTTGCTGAATTTTATAATAAAAAGTTTCCTGAACCAGAGACTCTTTTTGATGATTACTCTAATAGAGGTACCGCTGCAAAAACTGCTGAGATGAATCTTCTTACTCACATGCAGTATATGCAAGATAGTAAGGTAAGACCCTCTGTATTTGAAAAAATGAAAAATGTAGAGCCAAAGATTGTTTATGCTAGAGGTGATGGAACTTTTTTTGAACCTAGCTCGAATTCATTCAATGATAGATATAACAGAGCTAATGATGAACAAAAGAAAAAATACGATGTTATTTTAAATAAAATAAGCCAAGATTTTGAGACTAATTGGCCTAAAATGAATACTAAGCAGAAGATGCAATGGAAGTTTCAAAGATATATGCAGGACTATTTGGCGACGATTTCATCTGTAGATGATAATGTCGGTAGAGTTTTAGACTATCTAGAAAAGTCAGGGCTTGACAAGAATACTATAGTTGTTTACACTTCAGATCAAGGGTTCTATCTTGGTGAACATGGATGGTTTGATAAGAGGTTTATTTATGATGAGTCATTCAAAACTCCACTAATGATTAAATGGCCTAATCAAATTAAACCTGGAACAACAAATGAAGAGATGGTTCAAAATCTTGACTTTGCTCAGACCTTCCTAGAAGCTGCAATGATTGATGCGCCAAAAGATATGCAAGGCGAAAGTCTTATACCATTATTAAAAGGAAATTCTGATAAATGGAATAGAGAATCAGTTTATTATCACTATTATGAGTATCCATCAGTGCATATGGCAAAGAGACACTATGGAATAGTAAATAAAGATTATAAACTTGTTCACTTTTATTTTGATGTCGATGAGTGGGAATTATATGATCGTAAAAATGATCCAAATGAGATGAATAACGTTTACAATGATCCAAATTATGCAGATGTAGTTGTAAAGCTAACAGAAGAATTAAAAGAATTAAGGATTAAGTATAAAGACTCGGAGGAATTAGATAAAAGTTTTTTATATAATTAGTATGAAAAAAATATACTTATTATTAATAACGATATTAGTTTCATGCTCATCACCAAAAGATTACAATATTAAGACTGTATCAGTAAAAGAATTTAAAGATTTTATTGATGCTACTGGGTACATAACTAGTGCAGAAGAGTATGGTTGGTCCTTTGTTCAAGAAAATGTTTATGACTATAAAATTGTAAATGGAGCAAATTGGACAAAACCAGATGGTATTAATAAATCAATTGACAGTCTGCCCGTAACACAAGTGAGTTACAAAGATGCATTAGAATATTGTAAATGGGCTGGTGTTCGACTTCCCACTTATGAAGAATATTGGAAATTTGTAGCTTCAGATGATAGGCTAATTGTCTCAGATAATCTTTATCCAATTTCTGATGTCAAATCTGTTAATATTGTTGGAAATGTATGGGATATTACAGAACCTGATAACACAGATCAAGTAAGGTTAGCAGGCGGATCAATTTTTTGTTCAATAGATACTTGTCATGGAACTCAAGAGGATAGAGAATTATATGTTGATAAAGAAACTGGTAATATTCATATTGGATTTAGTATTTTAACAGAATAAATGAAATATATACCAAGTAAAATTAATAGATGGATGCTTTTAAATCTTCCTGCTGCCTGGTTATCTGGAGTCAGACTTACTTTAATTAATGAAAATAAATGTGAAGTTAAAGTAAAGTTTAAATGGATAAATCAAAATCCTTACAGGTCTATGTTCTGGGCTGTTCAGGGGATGGCAGCTGAATTAACTACAGGTATGCTACTTACTAAATCTATTCAAGATTCCAATGCTAACATCTCAATGCTTCTTGTGAGTAACAAATCTATATTTCATAAAAAAGCAGTAGGAAAAATAACTTTTACTTGTAGTGAAGGAGAAATAGCTAAACAATTAATAAATTCGACCATTAATGATATTACCTCTAAAGCGTGGCTTAAAGCTAAAGGTCATGATGAGGAAGGAGATTTAGTCTCTGAATTTGAATTTGAATGGTCTTGTAAAAAAAGAAAAAATGGATAAAGACTTTTATAATAAATTAAACATGCCTGTAATTGCGGCACCTCTATTTTTAATTTCAGGTCCAAAGCTTGTAATTGAATGTTGTAAAAAAGGAATAGTTGGGACTTTTCCAGCTTTAAATCAGAGAACTTCAGAAGGTTTTGAAGAGTGGGTAATTGAGATTAAGGATGAACTTTCAAAATTTGAGAGTGAAACTGGAATAAAACCTGCACCATTTGGGGTAAATTTAATTGTTCATCCCTCAAATATTAGAGTTAAGGCAGATCTAGATATTTGTGTTAAGCATAAAGTTCCATTAATTATAACATCATTAGGCGCTGTTCCTGACATTGTGAATGCAATTCACAGCTATGGTGGATTAGTATATCATGATATTATTAAAAAAAGGCATGCAGAAAAAGCTGCTGAAGCAAATGTTGACGGATTAGTTCTAGTTACTGCTGGAGCTGGTGGGCATGCAGGTTTAAAGAATCCTATGGCTATGATATCATTGATAAAAAGTTTCTTTAAAAAAACTATTATTTTATCTGGATGTATATCAAATGGAAGGGATATTGCTTCTGCACTTCAAATGGGTGCAGATATTGCATACATGGGTACAAGATTTATCAACACTAAAGAAAGCATGGCAGAAGATGGATATAAAGAAATGATTATAAATTCCTCAGCAGAGGACATAGTTTATACAGCAGCTGTATCAGGAGTACATGCTAATTTTCTAAGACCCAGTCTTGAGGCTATGGGAGTAACTGAGGAAGTTTGGAATGATTCTAAAAAATTAGATTTTGGAAAAGATATGGCTGAAGCTGAGGCTAAAGCCTGGAAAACAATTTGGTCTGCAGGTCATGGAGTAAGTTCAATTGATGATAATCCAGCATGCAGAGATCTGATTGACAAATTGAAAGCTGAGTTTATTGATTCAATTGAAAGTCAAAAGGCTAATCTTAACTTTAGTGAAAATGATTATTAACTAATCAATGACTTTATTACAGATAATCCGAAGATTGCAGCAGTCTCAGATCTTAATCTGCTATTACCGAGTGTTATCTCTTTAATATTCTTTTTTTTTGCAAGTTTAATTTCTGAATCAGAAAACCCACCTTCAGGCCCAATCATAAGGCAAATATTATTCTGAGTAAATAACTCTCTTTTAATTTTATTAGATGTTTTTAAATTAGCCATTAATAATTCATCTTCATTATCTCTTATAAAATCTTCGAAAGTTTTAATTGAATTAATAATTGGTTTGAAAAATTGATTAGATTGTTTTAAGGAACTTATTAAAATCCTCTCTAATCTATCCATGTTGACTTTCTTTTTTTCTGAATATTCACATACTAATGGTGTAATTTGGCTAATTCCAAGTTCTGTTGACTTTTCTACAAACCATTCAAACCTGGATGCATTTTTTAAAGGGGATAATGCGATGTGAATAGAATTAGAAGATGACTTAAATTTTTCAATACTATTAATTTTAACTTTTATTTTCTTTCCTATTTCGACTATTTCCGCATTGCATAAATAACCAAATCCATTAGTTATCATAATGCTATCACCAATATTCTTTCGAAATGATCTAATAATATGTTTGCTGTCTATCTCGTTCATAACCACATATTTGTCATTTGCTTTATAATTTGAATAAAATAAATCCATTAGAATGAAAGTCTAGGCGAGGGGGTTGATTTTAGATTTGACTTCAGTGAGTCTTTATACTTTAAATATCCAACAATTCCAATCATTGCAGCATTATCTGTAGAAAATTGAATTTCAGGAATAAATATTTTCAAGTCATTATCGTTTGAATATTTTTCCAGTCTCCTTTTCAGATAACTATTAGCAGAAACACCACCGCCAAAAACTATTGTGTCTATATTATTTTCGAGAGAAAGTAGATGAACTTTATTCATTAAGTTATCAATTAAATTCTTTTGAATTGATGCACAAATATCATTAATGTTCTGATTGATAAATTCAATATTTTTGGTTTTATTTTTATGAAGGAAATTAATGAATGCAGTTTTAGTTCCAGAGTAACTAATATTTCCACCTTTAACTTTTGGTAACGGAAATTTAAATTTATCTTCATCACCTTTTTTGGCAAGTTTATCTATTAATGGTCCAGCTGGATATCCAAGTCCCAATTTTTTTCCGCATTTATCAAAGGCTTCTCCAATTGCATCATCAAGAGTTTCTCCTAAAATTTCCATTTCAAAATAATTTTTAACAAGAATAAATTGAGTATGACCACCCGAAATGGTAACTCCAAGAAATGGGAAAGAAGGCTTAATACTTCCATTATTTATAAAATGAACTAATATATGAGCCTGCATATGGTTTACTTCTATAACTGGTATTTTTAAGGATATACCAAGTGCTTTTGAGAATTCAGTTCCTACAATTAATGACCCCATCAATCCTGGTCCTTTGGTAAAAGAAATTGCTGAAAGTTGATCCAATGAAATTTTAGCCTCTTTAATTGCAGATTCAACAGTAGGAATTATATTTGACAAGTGAGCACGAGAGGCTAACTCTGGGACCACACCTCCGTAATTTTTATGGATATCTTGATTAGCGATTACATTTGATAATACCTTATCATTTTTTAAAATTGCTGCTGAAGTGTCATCACATGAGGATTCAATACCAAGTATGTAGATATCTTTATTTGACATTACTATCTTTGTATAACAAATTTAAACAAGAAATATCATTAAGAATTTAAAAAAAATATTTTTAATTGTAATAGGGTTTATTCTCTTTGTGTTTATCACATTTTTCTTTATTGTTAACACCAACTCGTTTCAAGATTATATTAGAGGTAATATTATATCATATGTAAACTCTAATACTGATAATAATATTGAAATCTCTGATTCTAGGTATAATTTAAAAGGTGAGCTTATAATCTCTAATGTCTTGTTATCTAATAAGAACTCTGATACAATATTCAATTTAGAATCATTAAGTACAAAATATATCCCTTTAATATCAAACAATCAATATTATAGTTCTTTAAAAATAGAGGGTTTAAAAATTTATCTAAACCAAGGTGACAAAGATATTGATCAAAGCCTCAGTGTAACAGATTTAGAACAAATTTTTGAAAATTTCTTTTTTGATAATTTAGAAATATCAAATTCTCATCTGATAATAAAAGACGACTCGATCCAAAATCAGTTAAGTATTAATAATTCTTTTATAAAGGAAATTAGTCAAGTTCAAAATGGTGTAAACTTTGAAATAGAAAGTTTTAATGGAGTTTTTGGTAATATCAAGATAGATAATTTTAATTCGATTGTAAACTTTGAAGGTGATATGCTTTATCTAAATAGTACTTATTTGGCAAATGAAAATAACTTTATAAATGGAGATATAACTATTGATTTTAATGAAGATCTCAAAATTAAAAATATTAGTAATGCTAGCTTAAATTTTAACATACACCCAACTTTATTTAACATAGATCAAAATAATTTTATTGTAGACAATATTTATTCAGGACAAATTGAATTTTCTGGTTCAAATAAGGAGCTTAACATTGATAGATTTTTTTTAAAAAATAAATTTTTTGATTTAAATGCTGAAATAAACATAATGGATCTTCTGTCAGAGGATATAGAAATAAATACTATAATAAATAGTCTAGATGTAAATGAAGAATTTATAGTAACGAATTATGAAATTGATGAAAACATCGATCTTCCTTTATTTGCAGGAAATTTAAATATTAAAAATAAAAATTTAACTTTCAATCTGGATGAGCTTAATAACATAGAAACTGATATTAATATTTATGGCACAGCTATGCTAGATAATTTAAATTATCAGTTGGACATAAAATCTAAGCATGACGAAAATGATCGAATCCTAGAATTTTTTGGTATAAATTATTTAGATTTTAATTCAACCATTAGAGGGTCTTCTAAAGAATTAAATTTTATTAATTCAAATATAAATTTTATTAAAAACGATAATGAGTTTAATATAATCACTGATTCATTTATAAGTAATAATAATCTTGAAGGAACTATATCATTATCTTCGGAAAATATAAATATTGATTCTAATCTTTCGGGTAATACATCGAGAAAAATATTTGACATCTCTAGTAAAATTGACTACAATGGAGAAGATGATTCTGGTGAATTTGAGTTTTCAACTCAATCAAATCTCAATGTTAATCTATCAAACTCAGATAATATTATCTCTTTTTTGAAGCTTAAAAAATTATATTTTAAAAATTTTGAAGAAGAGGTTGAACTTGAAGATTTATCTGAATTAAACAAAATACTTAATGCTAATCTTATCAATCAAAATAATGATTTTGATTTTCAAATATTACTTGATGATGGTTTGTTTAAGTTGGACTCCTCTGTTGGTGAAAATCTCAAAATAAATGGGTATTACAAGAATAATGATGATCTGAATTTTGATATCAAGATTTTAGATTTGATAATCAATGATCTATATCAAATTAACAAAAATCCAATTTCCGGAATTTTTAATTCAGAAATAAATATTAGAAGGAATATGGAAAACAGAACCTTTAAACTAAATTCTAAATTGTCAAGTCTTCAAATTAAAAATTATGATCTTGGAGAGTTGAATATTAATGTTTTTGGAAATACTGATTATGATTCATATGTCGTAAATATTGATCTGCTAAAAAATAATTTAATCTCTATTAAAGGTGAAGGCTCTATAATAGGAGCTAATAAGGATCCAAATATTGATATTGACTTAATATTTGAGGATTTTGATATCTCATTCATCGAAAAGATTGGCTCAAATACAATGACTAATATATCAAGCACAGTTACTGGTGAGGTAAACTTATGGGGAAAGTCTAATAATATTCAACATAATGGTAAATTATATCTTAATCAGTCAAAGTTCAAAATCCCATATTTAAATATTGAATATTTATTATCAGAAGAATCAGAAATAGATCTGTACAATCAGAATTTTGAATTTAATAATGTCATTATTAATACAGATTCTAATTCTTCTTCTACATTATTAGAAGGTAAAATTACTCATCAAGATTTTAAAAACTGGAATTTAGATATGGACTTTAAATCTGATAGGCTCTATATATTAAACAAAGAATTTACTGAGGATGAAAATTTCTATGGTAATGCATTTTTTGGTGGAGATATCAAAATAAGTGGACCAACTAATCAAGTATCTATTGATATTAATGGAGTAACTAGAAGTGGAACAAACATCACTATTCCCCAGTCCAGGAATTACTTTGTTGATGATTTTTCTTTTATTACTTTCTCAGATTTAAATTCTTATTCTGAAGAGATCCCTGGGGACGATAATACATTAAACAAAATTAATAAGACACTCGACTTGAACATGAACTTAGAAATTAATAATAGTGCAGAATTTGAAATTACAATTGATCAAGAGACTGGAAGTTATATTAGTGGAAAAGGTGATGGCGACCTTTTAATGGAGATTGACTCAGATGGGAAGTTTAACATATATGGAGATTTTGTAGCAAGTGAGGGAATATATAATTTTAGAAACT
Source organism: uncultured Bacteroidota bacterium (assembly GCA_902620455.1). Taxonomy (GTDB): domain Bacteria; phylum Bacteroidota; class Bacteroidia; order Flavobacteriales; family Flavobacteriaceae; genus Marisimplicoccus. The sequence continues at coordinate 11,256 of CACNIG010000003.1, read as the reverse complement.
TAGCTTTAATTGATAAAAAATTCGAATTAAAAAAAGGAGGAACAATTATTTGGGATGGAGATCCTCTTGCTGCTCAGATGAATATTCAGGCAACATATGAGGTTCCTGGTGGTGCAAATCCTGCTCTACTACTAGATAACCCTAACTTCAACAAAAAAATCCCAACAGATGTTGATATAAAATTAACTGGTGAGCTAACCAAACCTGATAGTCCAGATTTTGAAATATTTTTTCCAAATACAAGTAGTACTGTAACTTCTGAGATAAACTATAAATTAAACGACCCTGAGGTAAGGCAGCTTCAAGCTATCTCACTACTGACTCAGGGTATTTTTATAAATGAGGTAAGTGTTTCTATAGAAGGTGTAACTAATAATATTTATGAAAAAGTTTCTGAGGTTTTTAGTGATATACTTGGGGGGAATCAGGGACCTTTAGAGGTAGGATTAAATTATCTTCAGGGCGATAAGAGTGAGATACTTGATATAAAGACTGAGGATAGATTTGGAGTAACATTATCAACAAAAATTAGTGATAAAATTTTATTTAATGGTAAAATTGGGGTTCCAATTGGAGGGATAGAAGAGACACTCATAGTAGGAGATGTTCAGATTGATTTCATTTTAAATGAAGATGGAACATTAAGAGCTAAAGTTTTCAATAGAGAAAATGAATTTAGATACATTGGAGATGAGTTAGGGTATACCCAAGGAATTGGTTTATCTTATCAAGTAGACTTCCAGACATTTAGGAGTTTATTGTCAAAAATTATTGCTAATAATAATTAACAATTTATACTTATTGTTGAATATCCTAGATTTTTATATTTAAATTTGTGCAACTAAAAAATGGCTGATAAACTGAAAAAAATAGGTGTTTTAACATCAGGTGGCGATGCTCCTGGAATGAATGCTGCCATAAGAGCAGTTGTTAGGTCAGCTGTATTTAATAATATTGAATGTTTTGGAGTCTATAAAGGATATGAGGGATTAATTAATGATGATTTGGTGAAGCTTAATGCACGTGGAGTAAATAATATTGTTAATAAAGGTGGAACATTTCTAAAATCAGCTAGATGTCATGAATTTAGAAGAACAGAGGGAAGACTGAAAGCTAAGGCTACATTAGATAAATATGAAATAGATTCACTTGTAGTAATTGGGGGTAATGGATCATTGACTGGTGCTATGCTTTTAGAGGAAGAGCATGGAATAAAAACAATTGGTATTCCTGGCACCATTGATAATGATTTAGTAGGTACAAGATGTTCACTAGGTTATGATACAGCATTGAACACAGCTGTAAGTGCAATTGATAAGATAAGAGATACAGCAAGTTCTCATAATAGACTTTTTTTTATTGAAGTCATGGGTAAAGGATCAGGGCATATTGCACTAAATGCTGGTATTGGCGCTGGCGCAGAAGAAGTATTAATACCTGAGCAAGGAATGGACTTAGATAGATTGTTGGATTCTTTGAAAAAGAGTGAGAAATCAGGAAAATCCTCTAGTATAATTGTTGTATCAGAGGGGGAAAAAATTGGAGATAATGTTTTTAAATTCTCTTCCCATATAGAAAAAAATCTACCTCATTACGAAATTAGAGTTTCAATACTCGGTCATATTCAGAGAGGAGGATCACCTACTTGCTTCGATAGAGTTTTAGCCTCTAGAATGGGTGTCCATGCAGTTGATTGTCTTCTATCAAATCAAAGTAAGGTTATGGTAGGGATAATAGATGATAAAATGGTAACAGTTCCTATAGACAAGGCTATAAAGGGCGGTCAAGAATTAGATAAGGACTTGGTAAGAGTCTGTGATATAATTTCAATTTAATTTAAAATAAATATAAAATGGCTATAAATATTGGTATAAATGGTTTTGGGAGAATTGGTAGATTAGTTTTTAGGTCTGCAATTAATAATGATGATTTCAATGTAGTTTCAGTTAACGACCTGTTAAATATTGATCATCTTGCTTATCTTTTAAAATATGACTCTGTTCATGGTCCCTTCGATGGATCTGTAGAGGTAAGTGAAGAAAAATTAATAATAAATGGAAAACCAATAAAGATTACTGCTGAAAGAGACCCTAATAATATTGATTGGTCTGGAATGGGTGTAGAAATTGTTGCTGAATGTACAGGTATTTTTACTTCAGTAGAAAAAGCATCTTTTCACTTAAATTCTGGTGCAAAGAAAGTAGTAATATCTGCTCCAAGTCCTGATGCTCCAATGTTTGTGATGGGAGTAAATCACAAAGAAGTAAAATCCTCTGATACAATTGTCTCAAATGCCTCATGTACAACAAATTGTCTTGCACCTATTGCTAAAGTTCTCCACGACAACTTTATTATTGAGGAGGGTCTTATGACAACTGTCCATGCAGCTACGGCTACGCAATTTACAGTAGACGGTCCATCAAAAAAAGATTTTAGAGGAGGTAGAAGTTCATTGCTCAATATAATTCCAAGTTCTACTGGTGCTGCAAAAGCTGTCACAAAAGTTATTCCTTCATTGGAAGGTAAGCTTACAGGTATGGCTTTTAGGATTCCTACAGCTAATGTTTCTGTTGTTGATCTTACAGTAAGAGTTAATAAAAAGACTTCATATGAAAATATAAAGGAAGTAATGAAAAATGCATCAGAAAATGAATTGTTTGGTATACTTGGATATTGTGATGATTTAGTTGTTTCACAGGATTTTATTGGAGATAAGAGAACATCTATTTTTGATGCTAATGCAGGTATGGAGTTGAATCCAAACTTTTTTAAAATAATTTCTTGGTATGATAATGAATGTGGTTATTCAAATAAATTGCTTGACTTATCTAAATATATATATTCAATATAATAATTAATGATTCTAGTAGTTGATAGTGGTTCTACAAAAACTGATTGGATAGCTCTTAATGATAAAGGTGAAGAAATCTTTTCCACCCAAACTCTTGGTTTGAACCCTCAGATGCTCTCAAATGAAATTTTGAATGAGAGAATTAAAAATAATTTTGACATTTATAAAAATAGAAAATCAGTTAATAAGCTTTTCTTTTATGGAGCTGGATGTGGAGTTGACTCAACTCAAGAGAGAATTTTAAAAGTTTTCAAATCAATTTTCACAAACAGTGAATTTGATATAAAAGAAGATACATATGCCGCTGTATACTCAGCTGTAGATATTGGAACTCCATCAATTGTTAATATTATAGGAACTGGATCAAACTGTTCTTATTACGATGGAAAAGATGTAATTCAGAGAGTCCAATCTTTGGGTTATGTTCTTATGGATTATGCAAGTGGAAATTATTATGGAAAATACTTAATTAGAGCTTACTATTTTAATAAAATGCCTGAGTATTTAAGAGAGGAGTTTGCGAAAAATTATGATTTATCCCCAAATACTATTAAAAATAAACTTTATAGAGAAGAAAATCCAAATACATACTTAGCTGGATTCGCGAAGTTTTTAATTGATAATAAGTCAAATGAATATTTCAAAGAAATTATTTTTAAAGGATTGGAAAGATTTATTGATTATCAAATACTCCAATATGATGATTTTAGTAAGGTTGATATACACTATGTCGGTTCAATTGCATATTATCTAAAAGACGAAATAACTAAAGTGGGAAAGAAATATAATCTTAAAACAGGTAGATTTATTCAAAGGCCTATTACTGGATTGGTTGACTATCATAAAAGAAATATCTCAACCTAATTACAAAATAGCTATCATTGATATTTCCACATTAACATTCATAGGTAATGTCTTAACTGCTATAGTTTCTCTTGCTGGCTCATCTCCCTTAATGATATATTTTCCATAAATCTCATTTACTTCATTAAATAGATTCATATCTGATAGAAAAATTGATGTTTTAACGACATTATCAAAATCCATATTTGCTTCTTTTAAAATATGTTTTAGGTTTAACATAACTTGATTAGTTTCCTCTTCAATAGTCTGGTTATTGAGCTTCATAGATAAGGGGTCGAGTGCTATTTGTCCAGATATAAAAAGTATGTTATCTTTCAAAATTGCTTGATTATATGGCCCAATTGGGGCAGGTGATTTCTTTGTGTTAACAATTTTTTTCATAATCTATAATGATCTGTCTGGTTCAGATCTTTTTTCATATTTAAGGTCACTTAAAAGTCCAGATTTTATACCGATAAAGAAGTTCCATGATGCTCTGTCACTAAATGGCACCCATGAGAAGTCTAATTTCCAACTGTCAAGGTCCCTATCAAATCTTAATTGTGTATAAGTAAAACCTTTTTGCTTAAAATCATATCCGGATGAAATACCAACTGTCCATTTTGGTGTTAAAGAAAAGTTAGATGATATCATTAATGAATTTGTTGAAAAATCATTTTGACCTCTGGAGTTATTATAGGTTAGTGAATAAGCTAAATTAAGAGACCATGGCATTCTATATATATAATTGGTTAAATCAATTTCTTCTTCCTCTTCTTCATCTTCCATATTCTGCCTTGAATCAGAAAAATTCTGTGATACACCAAATAGATCATCGTTACGACCACCTCCTGAAGTTGATTCATTAATTTGCTCATCTGTTTGACCTCTTTTAAATGTATCATTATTAATTTGATATTGAGTTGATACATTTGCACTTGTCAACCTCAAAAGTCCTCCTCCATTTTTTGAATTAAACACATTGATCCTTTGGTTATTTTCATTTAAGGCATAAGGATCAAATGTTGCTCCAGTATTAACAGTGAAAGCTTTTGCTAAATCAAAGCTTCCTGTAACCCTAATTGGTGACAAATTAAACTCTTCTGCAGCAATATTATAACTAGTAGAAATATTTAAATTTTTAAATATATCTATTTTTCTAAGTTCTGTTTCTGTTGAATCTTTAGGCTTTACCTTTGCTTCTATTACATTCTTTATAGTCAGTCCAATACTACTTGAATAATTACGTCCAGGCGCATTATACAACCCACCTTGAAATCTTGTATATTCTGCAGTATTCCCATTCGCATCTATAATATATGTATCATAATACTTTTCAAAGCTTGGATTGTTTGAGTAACTTATACTAGGTGAAATAGTATGTCTAATTGATTGGACTTTATTTTTAGGTTTAAAATTTATAATTCCATATACTTTTGTAGTTATGCTTGCATTATAGTTATAAACTCCAAATCTATCAAAACCACTAATTGTATCTTTGACAGCACCGACACCCTCATTAAAATCATTGTATCTAATTGTTTTTCCTGTCCATGTTTCTGAATACTGTCCACCAACACTTACACTTAGATGTTTAAACATTTTAAAATTAGTTTGAAATGGAATAATATGTTGAACCCCAGACTTTGCATTATCAAACATTCCCTTTTTTAATAAGAGATCATCAGCAAAAATTGTTCTATTTTCTGCTTTTGAAGAATATTGAATATTTATATTTTGAAAGAATCCTTTTTTTGACCTTCCTTTCCTTTCAAAAGGATAAAACCTATTGGAAGTTAAAGTCAGGGTTGGCAATGTTAGGTTTACCTCCTGAGATTGAGTATTTTGTGACATATTAGCTGTCATTGAGACTCTCACACCCGCAGATCCTGGAAATGATTTAGAGTAAGATACAGATGAACTTAAATTATTATTTAAAAAATTAGCAGTGTTAAGTTGATTTACAGATTGTCTGAAATAATCACTACTACCAAAGTTGACAGATGCAGAGAAAGTTGAATTAGGAGATGATTTAGGATCTTTGGTATGAGTCCATCTAACATTGTACACTGTAGATTTTCCATAATCTGGAAGACCGCGTTCACCGTTTATTAAATTTTCATAACGAACTGTAAAATTTCCACTTGATCTATATCTTCTCTTGTATGCAGAAGTAATATTTAACCCATAGCTTCCATTTGTGTAATAATCACCGAGAATTGTTAAATCAAAAAAATCAGATAATGGCAAGTAATATCCTCCATTTTGAAGTGAGTAACCCCTTTGGTTACTTTCATTTATATTTGGGATTATGAATCCAGAATCTTTGGTTTGTTGAGATGGGAAATAAGCAAATGGTAATCCAATAGGGGTAGGGACATTCTTAACAAATAAATTTGTAAACCCAGTTATAATATTTCCTCCAGGGACAAGTTTACCTTTTCTAATTTTAAAAAAATAATCAGCTTCTTCTGTTTCATCTCCAATTAAGTTCCCTCCGGTAGTAACTTTGCCATCTTTTAAATAATATACTGAGTCATTCTGTTTCTTTGTTAAACTGGATAGAATATTCATTCCATTTTCTTCAGATTTTGAATTCCATATCAAAGCTTTTTGATTATCAAAATTATATTTTATGGAATCAGGATTGACTACATTTCCCCCTTGTTTAAATGTTGGATATTGGCTAAGATTACCTTTAGCATCTGAAATTCTTCCTGCAGTTACAATGTTTTCTTTGTAATCTAAGATAATAAGACCTGATGTTAAATTTATGTCGCCATATTCAATTTTGGCGTTGTTGTATAAAATAATTTTGTTATTTTTTTGATCAATTATAATTGAATCAGATGCATCATATTTGACATTATCTAAAAGAACAGATTTCTTGTCTTTTTCTTGAGTTGATATTGAATCTATAATTGTTCCATCCGTTTGAGAGTTTAAGAAGCTTAATCCTGAAAAAAATAAAGCTATAAAAAGGATTAAATATTTTTTTTTCAAGATTTAAAATTGAGTTATCAACAAGGTACTTAACTTATTCAAAATTAATCATAATTTTAATTATATCTATTAATAAGGATGAATTCACTAAGGTTACTTGCTGTAGTTTTACTTCAGCTCTATTTATTTAGTCTTCAAGGTCAAGAAATAAAAAATCGCAATAATTTTACTGTGGTTATAGATCCTGGTCATGGTGGTAAAGATCCTGGAGCAGTAAGTAATGGTTTTTATGAAAAAATAATTACACTAAATACATCTCTCAAACTTGGACAAATACTTCAAGACAATGGAATAAAAGTTATATATACAAGAGACAGAGATAAATTTGTAAACCTGTTAGAAAGAGCAAATATTGCAAATAAATCAGATGCCCAACTTTTTATATCAATCCACTGTAACTACCATACATCTCAAGCATATGGTGCTGAAACTTTTGTGCTTGGACTTCATGCAAACCAACGAAACTTTGAAGTAGCAAAAAAAGAGAATTCTGTAATTTTCTTTGAAGACAACTATGAAAGTGCTTATGCAGGTTTTGATCCCAACAACCCAGAATCAGTAATTGGACTTACTTTAATGCAGGAAGAATACCTTGACCAAAGTATTATTGCAGCATCATACATTCAAAATGGCTTTGTTAATAGGTTAAATAGAAAAAATAGAAATATAAAACAAGCAGGATTTATTGTTCTGAAATATACTTATATGCCAAGTGTTCTCATTGAACTTGGTTTTTTATCTAATAAAAAAGAGGGTGCATATTTAAATTCACCTAAAGGTCAATCCGAGATGGCTGAAGCAATCTCTAATGCTGTAATTAATTATAAAAATGAATTTTTTAATAACCTAATTACATCTAATATTGAAGAAAACAACACTAATGAAATTTCATATTACAGAATACAAATTGCTGCAAGCAATAAACTTTTAGAATTGAAACCCTATAATTTTAATGGCTTAAAAGCTGTTGATGTAGTTAAAGAAGGAAAAATATATAAATATTTATATGGGAAACATAAAACTCTGGAAGGTGCTAATAAGTCTTTAAAAACTGCAAGAGCAAGTGGTTTTAATTCATCTTTTGTCGTGAGATTTCAAAACAATGAAATAATCAAATAAAATTGAGACTGAAGATAATATTTCACTAACTAAATTATTCTTATTTTTACATCATAAACCTAAACTGCCTTGAGACTATCTAAAGAAATTAAAGCTGCTTTTTTTGTTTTATCAACTATACTTCTATTCATATTTGGATTTAATTATTTAAAAGGATCATCTATTCTTGATAAGCAAAAGACAATTTATGCAGTCTATGATGAAGTAGATGGTTTATTAGTTGGTGCAAACGTGATGATCAACGGCTTATCAATTGGTAATGTTACTGAACTTGACTTTATGCCTAACTCTACAAAAATACTTGTTACCCTGAAAGTTAAGGATAAGTTGAGCTTTTCATCAAAAAGTACAGCATCAATTTATGAAACAGGTGTTCTTGGTGGTTTAGCTATTTCAATAGAACCTTTATTTGAAAGAGAATCGATAGTTAAAACTGGTGATACTCTTATGTCTAGTGTTAGGCCTGGATTAACAGAATTAATTAATAGGCAGATAGAACCTCTATCAAGACAATTACAAAGTACTATAACAAGTGTCGACTCAATTTTTACTGGTGCATCAAATGTTTTAAATAGACAGACTCAAGAAGAAATTAAAGAATCTATTAATGTTTTAACATCCGCCATCAATGCCATAAATAATTCTTCATTAATTATTGAAGAAACATTGACATCCAAGAATACTCAAATTAATAACACAATAGACAATATTGAGAATATTAGTTCTAATCTTTCAAATGTGTCTGATGAATTAAATTCTTTTGGTTTGTCTTCTCTTCTTACTAATCTTGAGGTCTCAGTTGATGGTATTAGCTCAATTATAGATAAACTTGATTCAGACGACTCAACCTTAGGTAAATTAATTAATGAAGATGAAGTTTATAATAATCTTAATTCATCGATAGAGAGTTTGAACGTTTTGATTAATGATATAAAAGCAAATCCAAAAAAATATGTTCATTTTTCAGTTTTTGGTAGAAAGTAAATGATTGATATTTTACCTAACATAATTTTTAGTATTCTACTGATAACATCAGTTGGCTATTTTATTTATAATATTAAAAAGTTAATAAGAGTAATCAAACTTGGTAAACCTATAGATAGGTCTGATAATCCCAAAAAAAGACTTTATAACATGATTAGAATTGCTCTAGGTCAATCTAAAATGGTTACCAAACCAATTTCAGGATTTTTACATGTAATAGTATATGTTGGGTTTATCATCATAAACATTGAACTCCTTGAAATATTGATAGATGGTGTGACTGGTTCACATAGATTTTTTTCTAAATATTTTAATCCTAATTTTTATAACTTTTTGATTGCTTCTTTTGAAATTTTAGCATTCCTAGTTTTAATTTCAGTTATTCTATTTTGGACCAGAAGAAATATTGTTAAGATAAAGAGATTTTTAAGCAGTGAAATGAAGGGATGGCCAAAATTTGATGCTGATAACATACTTTATTTTGAGGTAGTATTAATGTTGTTATTTTTATCAATGAATGCAACAGATTTAATTCTTCAAGAAAGAAATTTTGAAGGATACTATAAGGCAGGATCTTTTCCTATTTCCTCTTTTATTGTTCCAATATTTGATTCATTTGAGACCTCTACAGTTTATGTTTTTGAAAGAGTTTTTTGGTGGTTACACATTATTGGCATTTTCTTTTTTCTTAACTATTTGTATTACTCCAAACATCTCCATATACTTTTAGCTTTTCCTAACACCTATTATGCAAATCTTGAAAACAAAGGAAAATCTGGAATATTGGAATCAGTAAAAAATGAAGTTCTTTTGATGTTTTATCCAGAAAAGGCCTCTCAGTCTAATGGTGATGTTGATAAATTTGGTGCTTCTGATGTTTTAGATTTAAACTGGGTTCAGCTTATGAATGCCTATTCATGCTCTGAATGTGGAAGGTGTACTAGTGAGTGTCCTGCTAACCTTACAGGAAAAAAACTATCACCAAGAAAGATAATGATGGATACAAGAGATAGATTGGAAAAAGTATCTAAGAATATTACAATTAATAAAGGAAAGTTTGTTGATGATGGTGATAGATTATTAGATAATTATATAACCAAGGAAGAATTATGGGCTTGTACATCTTGTAATGCTTGTGTTGAGGCGTGTCCTATTAACATTGATCCTTTGTCAATTATTATGGATATGAGGCAATATTTAATAATGGAAGAATCATCCGCTCATCCAGATTTAAATAATATGATGAACAATATCGAAAACAATGGAGCTCCATGGCCATACAACCAACAAGATAGAGAACTTTGGATACAAGAATCTTAAAATTGAATTATGAAAAAAGAAGAAGTTGAAAATTATTTACATCAAAAAATTGAGAAGGGTGAGACAGTAAGTCCAATTTTGCCTGAAGGGATAAAAAATTATCTAATTGACATAGACGGCACAATTTGTGATGATGTTCCAAATGAGGAGCCGGAGAGAATGGTCACTGCAAAATTATATCCTGATGCTTTAGAGACAATTAATAACTGGTATGATAAAGGACATATTATATGTTTCTTTACTGCTAGAGTTGAATCACATAGAGAAGTAACAGAAAAGTGGCTTAAAGATAATGGCTTTAAATATCATAGTCTGCTTATGGGAAAACCAAGAGGAGGTAATTATCATTGGATAGACAATCACCTAGTAAAGGCTACAAGGTATAATGGGAAATTTACAGATTTAATTGAGAAAAAAGTAACCATTGAGGTCTTTGATGATGGCCAATCAGATAAGGAATAATGAAAGTACCAATTTTATCAGAACTAAAATCTAGAGGTGAGCATCCAGAGTATCTATTTTGGATAGGTTGTGCAGGTAGTTTTGATGATAGAGCAAAAAAAGTAACTAAAGCTTTTGTTAAAATTCTTAATAAAGCAAATATATCATATGCTATTCTTGGTAAAGAAGAATCATGCACTGGTGATCCTGCAAAAAGATCAGGGAATGAATTTTTATTTCAGATGAAAGCAATCTCAAATATTGAGATTCTTAACTCATATGACGTCAAAAAAATAATTACTACATGTCCTCATTGCTTTAATACTCTTAAAAATGAATATCCTGATCTTGGTGGGAATTATGAGGTTATTCATCATACTACTTTGATTAACAATTTAGTCAAGGAAAATAAGATCTCAATCTCGGGAGGCTATTATAAAGGTAAAAAAATCACTTATCATGATCCCTGTTATTTAGGTAGAGCTAATGGAATATATGAGGCTCCTAGAGATGTAATTAAAAAACTAGATGCTGAACTTGTAGAGATGAAAAGCTGTAAATCTAAATCCTTATGTTGTGGTGCAGGGGGTGCTCAAATGTTTAAAGAACCAGAAAAGGGTAATCAAGATATAAATATTAAAAGATCAGAAGAAGCAATAAAAACAGATGCAAAAATTGTTGCTGTAAGTTGTCCT
>CACNIG010000002.1 GCA_902620455.1 uncultured Bacteroidota bacterium | reverse complement strand
CTGGTATGGGTCTCGAGAGACTGTGTATGGCACTTCAACAGAAAAATTCAACGTATGAAACAGATCTGTTCTCCAGTATAATTAACGAAATAGAAAATATTGCTAATAAAAAATATTTAGCAGGAGATGAAGCAGTTGATATTGGGATAAGAGTGATATCTGATCATTTAAGGGCTATTGTATTTACAATTTTAGATGGACAAATTCCCAGTAACACAGGTCCTGGTTATGTTGTTCGGAGAATACTCAGAAGAGCAACAAGATATGGCTACACAAATCTTGGAATACAAAATCCATTCATATACCAATTAGTTGATAAGCTTGAAGATCAGTACTCTACTTTATATCCAAATATTATTAATCAAAAAGATTTTATTAAATCTATTATAAAAGATGAAGAGGAGGGCTTTTTGAAAACTTTAAATCAAGGTTTAGTTCTAATTAATGATATTATGGAATCAAATCTAAATGATAAAATTATAAAGGGTGATGATGCTTTTAAATTATATGATACTTATGGATTTCCAATTGATTTAACATCTTTAATTGCAAATGAAAAATCATTCAAAGTCGATATTGAGGGTTTTGATAAGAACATGAAAATTCAAAAGAATAGATCAAAGACTAAAAGAATTGATGATCTATCTGACTGGATCATAATTAACGATAATACTTCCAGTAGTGTTTTTAAGGGTTATGATCTTGATGAGGTTGATGCAAAAATCTGTAAATACAGAGAAGCTAAATCTGATGACGGAAGTCTAAAATATCATATTGTGACAGATGTAACAACATTCTATCCTGAGGGTGGAGGTCAAATAGGAGATACTGGTAAACTTATTTCTTCAGCTGATGAAATTGAAGTTATTGATACTTTTAGAGATAGTGGTGATATCATACATTTAACTAAAAAATTACCTTCTAATTTAGAATATCAGGTAAAGCTTAAAATTACTACTGAAAGAAGATCTTTAATTGAATCAAATCATACCAGCACTCATTTATTACATCAAGCACTAAGACAAATACTTGGAGGACATGTAGAACAAAGGGGTTCAATGATATCAGATCAGATGTTTAGATTCGATTTCTCACATCCATCAAAACTTTCTAATTCAGATTTAGAATCAATAAATAGATTTGTAAATGAAAAAATAAAGGAATCAATCCCACTTGTAGAAAATAGAGATGAGGATTATCATTCAGCAATAAAAAATGGAGCTATTGGTTTATTTACAGAAAAATATGAAGATAAAGTTAGAACAGTAAAATTTAATGAATCTTATGAATTATGTGGAGGAACACATGTTAAAAATACAAGTGAGTTAAAAACATTTAGTATTATTTCAGAGGGTTCTCAAGCATTTGGAATAAGAAGAATCACAGCAACATCTAATCATGAAATAATCCTAAAGGAAATTGAAAAGAAGAAAGCTTCACAAGAAAAAGTTGAAAATCAAAAGGCAGATAAAGAATTAAAAAAAGAAATTGAGCATCAAAATAAAATTAAGGCTCAGGAAAGTAAAAAGCAGATATTAAAGAAAATTAATAATTTAGGTGAGATAAACTTTCTTGCAGATGAAGTTGATCTAGATCCAAAATCAATAAAAGAGTTGTGTTTTTCGCTATCAGATAAAATAGATAATCTTTTCTTAGTTCTTTTATCAGTTAATAATGATAAAGTTTTTATTTCTTGCTTTATCTCAAAAAAGCTTGCTGAAAACAAGGGAGTTAATGCATCAGACATTATAAAAGAATTATCATTATTAATTGATGGAAGTGGGGGTGGACAAACTTTTTATGCTACTGGGGGAGGAACTAACTTAAAAGGTATCAGCTCAGTTATATCTAAATCCTCAGAGATTGTTAATCAGATGTAGGGGGGTACTTTTCTAGTATTTTTACTACAAAATCATTAATCATTTTATCCCTGTTATTTGAATACTCATTTAAAACACCAACACCTTTTCCTTGCCAAACAAGTTGTTGATTCTTACTGTCAATTAAACTAATATAAAGTGTACCTTGAATTCTTGAGTAACCAGAAGAATATGGATAATTGTAATACGCAAAAGGATACCATCCATATGGAAGATAATTATTTACATATATTCTTTCTTTTGATTTAGTTTCAAACGTTACAAGTAAATCTGGTGTGTTGGATCTTACAAGACCTTTAGATTTTAATCCAGTATCTAGGGATTTTAATATTCTTTTTTTGTCAAGATCGGAAATTTCAACTTCATCTATATCTGGTTGATAGAAAGAGTAAGAACTATAATTATCAAAATTTACATCAGAATCATAATCATATTGAACATATATACCACAAGATTGGATTAGAAATATAAATGTGAATAATATTATTTTAAAGGAGATGTTTTTTTTCATAATTTTCGTCATATTAAAGGTATGAAAAAATTCTTTTTCTTAATCATATTAATTTCTTTCTCATCTTGTTCTGCTCTAAAAACAGCTTCCATTAGCGACAATTCAGTTGAAAATAAAATAAATTTTTACATAAAAAAGTTTGCACCAGCTGCCGTTAAGAATATGAGATTTTATCGAATTCCAGCAAGTATAACTTTAGCACAAGGAGTTCTTGAATCAGGTTATGGTGAAGGAACCCTAGCAAAAAAAGCAAATAATCATTTTGGAATTAAATGTCATAAAGGATGGAAAGGTAAGTCTATTACACATGATGATGATGAAAAAGACGAATGTTTCAGATCTTATAAGAATCCACTAAAATCTTATCGAGATCATTCATTATTTTTGGTTAATAGAGATAGATACAAAGACCTATTTGAATTAAAAAGGAAAGATTATAAAGGATGGGCAAGAGGTTTAAAAGCAGCAGGTTACGCAACTGATCCAAAATATGCTGAGAAACTAATAAGTTTAATCGAAAGATTTAATTTAACTCGGTTTGATGAATAAATTTTCATCAATTTTATAAATAATAATCAAATCTTTTCCTCTTAACTCCTTAGTTATTTTATCCCACTTTTTATTAGAAAAATCAAACTCAGTTTTAAAAAGATTTAGGTCACACTCACCTTTTTTCCTAAGACTATCAAGAATGATTTTAGCTTCATCAGAAATAATAGGTTCATCTTTTAAAGGTTTCATTTGAGGAAAAAACAGAACCTCTTGAATTGAAGTTTGGTTTGTCATCAACATCACTAATCTATCTAATCCAACCCCAATACCAGATGTTGGAGGCATTCCATATTCCAATGATTTTATAAAGTCCATGTCAATAAACATTGCCTCATCATCACCTTTATTACTTAATTCAAGTTGATCCTCAAATCTTTTTAACTGATCAATTGGATCATTAAGCTCAGAATATGCATTGGCAATTTCCATTCCATTCACAATTAGTTCAAACCTCTCTGTCAGATTTGGGTTTGACCTGTGCTCCTTTGTCAAAGGACTCATTGACTTTGGATAATCAGTAATAAATGTTGGATCTATAAAGTTTTTTTCGCACTTATTTCCAAAGATTGCATCAATCAATTTTCCTTCACCCATAGTTTCATCTACTTCAATTGACATTTCATTACATATTGATCTTAACTCATCTTCATCCATTCCAGAAATATCATATCCAGTAAATTTTTTAATTGCATCAAGCATTGATATCCTTTCGTAAGGAGCTTTAAATTCAATTAATTTTGAATCATACTCAATTTTAGTTTTCCCATTTACTTCAATACATATCTTCTCAATTAAAGACTCAGTTAACTCCATCATCCAAAAGTAGTCCTTGTAAGCAACATAAAGTTCAAGAATAGTAAATTCTGGGTTATGATTTTTGTCCATCCCCTCATTTCTAAAATCTCTCGAGAATTCATAAACAGCTTCAAACCCACCAACAATTAATTTTTTTAAATATAACTCATCTGAAATTCTCAAATATAAAGGAATATCTAAAGCGTTGTGATGGGTTGTAAAAGGTCTTGCAGTTGCACCTCCTGGTATAGGTTGTAAAATTGGAGTCTCTACTTCAAGATATGATTTATCATTTAAAAAATTTCTTATAGTATTAATAATCTTTGTTCTTTTTACAAAAGTATCTCTAACTTGAGAATTTACAATCAAGTCAACATATCTCTGTCTGTATCTCTGCTCTAGATCAGTAAAGCTATCGTATTCTTTTCCATCTGAATCAATTTTAGGCAATGGAAGAGGTCTTAATGACTTATTAAGTAAAGTAAAGTCATTTACCAATACAGTAACTTCACCAACTTTTGTTTTAAACATTGTACCATTAATACCGACTATATCTCCAATATCTAATAACTTTTTATAGACAATATTGTACTTAGTTTTATCATCTCCACTGCAAATCTCATCTCGGTTAAAGTAAACCTGGATTCTCCCCTTACTGTCTTGAATTTCAGCAAAAGAGGCATTCCCTTGAATTCTTCTTGACATTATTCTTCCAGCAATTACTACCTTACTGTCCTCGGTAAAATTTTCTAATAAGTCAACAGAGAAGCTGTCAACTGGAAATAATTTTGCTGGGTAAGGATTGATTCCAAGTCTTTTTAGCTCTTCAAGTTTTTCTCTTCGAATTTTTTCTTGTTCTGTCATTGGAATTATTTAAACAAAGATAAGTTTTCTGAAGCAATCATTGAACTACAAATTTTTATATTTGAATGATAATGAAAAATAAAAAAATTTTAGTTAGAGATATTGGAAAACAATCTTTTTCAGAAGCTTGGGAATATCAAGAAAAAATTTTTAAGAAAATTATTAATCAAAAGGTTCAAAATAGATCAAAAGATAAAAAAATTGAGACAAAAAATTTTCTAATTTTTACTGAACACAATCATGTATATACAATTGGTAAGAGCGGTGATGTAAATAACTTGTTAATTGATAAAGATGAGTTATCCAAAAAAGAAATAGAATACTTTAAAATTAATAGGGGTGGAGATATTACATATCATGGGCCAGGACAAATAATGGCTTATCCAATTTTTGATTTAGACAATTTCTTTACTGATATAAACCTATATTTAAGAAAACTTGAGGAAGTAATTATTCATACTCTTCAATCATATGGTTTAAAGGGATTTACTATAAAAGGTGAAACAGGTGTATGGGTCAAAGATGAAGATGGATCATCAAAAAAAATATGTGCATTTGGTATAAGAGCTAGTAGATGGGTTACAATGCATGGGCTATGCTTAAATGTCAACCCTGACTTAAGTTATTTTGATTTTATAATACCATGTGGAATAAAAGATAAAGGTGTTACATCTTTATCACTCCTAAAAAAAGAAGTTATTGATATTAATCAGGTTAAATTAAGACTTGCAGAAAACTTTAAGTTTGTTTTTAACGCAGATATTAATTTTGAGACAAATTAATTTCATAGGATACAACAGAGAACCTGTCAAGTTTAGATATTATTTCTATTTTACCATCGTTATCAGAATCTCTTATATCAATCACTGAGCTACCTTTGATTGGGAATCCTTTAATAAGTTTACCATTATCTCTGTATAAATAGATTTCATTATTGGTCAAATCTGTTATGCTAATTAATGTAGTCTTTGAATCAATAAATATCTTTGGTCTTGAATATCTACTGAAAGGAAGTTCAACAGTAATTCCTTTAATTGTTAACCTATTTTCATTCAAATAAACTAAGTTGTTGTTAACTACATCTATAGAATTTTCACCTGATAGGTTTAAATTTTCTAATATTAAATTACCTTTTGTATCAATTTTAATTAGATTACCTAAATTATCAGTTGTAGTGAAGTTTTCTAAATAACTAAAAATTGAGTTATCACTAAACTGAATCTTATTATTAACAATTATCCTATCCCTTCCCCTTCTATCTAGAATTTTTAGACTACCATCTTCTAATTGTATAACAATATAGTCTTTACCATTAATTCTAATGTGAACTGGACTTGTGATTATTTTCGACTTAAAAACAGGAGGTCTAAAGCCGCTGACAATATTTCCATTGGAATCATACATATCAATTTGATCATCACCAGTAATTAAAATTCTATAATTTCGATTTTTTTCATAATCAAATATTGAAATGGGGATATTGGAAGAATTTGAATTAATTGGAAAACTTAGTTTCTTAACTTCATTTCCGTTCCTATCCAGTAAATAGAGTTTTTCAGTAGTACGAAATATCATTTGTTGTCTACCATTTTTATATATATCTACTTGTTCAATATCACCAACAATTTTTCCTGATAACTTTTTTTTCCAATTTAAATTCCCCTTATTAGACAGATAATTTAGATAATTATTGTTATCCTGAAATGCAATATCAAATTCATTATTTAAATGATTTTTTAGCCATTTAGGATCTGAAATTATCTCTTGATCAAACGTTACAAAAAATTCTGTGTAAATATCTTCTTGGTTATTTTTTATTTCAGCTTTAGATAAATTAAACTCTAACAATGCAATATCTTTATTTACTCTTCCACTAAATGATCTATATGGATATGTTTCATAATCTATATTTATAGATTTATTAAGTTTTGAGTTAATTGACTTATTATTTCCAATCCATAAGAAAGAGTAACTGTCTGATTTTTGTTCCTTAAAATTTAAATATTTCTCATTAGATCCTAGGTTATCATTTATATTTTGTGAGTTAATTATTTTTTTTATTTGTGAGACGGATTTTGTTATTACTAATTGATCTTCCAACAATACGGCATATTTTCCAAACATATCATTATCTATGATTTTAAAAAGTATTTCTAGATCTTCATTAAAATCAATCTTTTTGATGTTGTAGTTGTTATCAAATTCCTCTAATCTAAAATAATTATCTACTTGCTCTTTATTTATAAGATTGAGAATTACGAATTTCTCTTGATCCTCAACAAAACTTATCTCGTCAATAATGTTTAGAAAATTAAAATTTAAACTTTTAGTAGATATATCATTAAACTTTAAATAATCTTCCAAATTAAAAATGAATCTCTCTGGATCTCTGGTAGAAAATGTCAGAAATGCCAAAAATGAATTTGGAATAATTTTATCTGTTTTAGTCTCAGATGCACTAATATTATTTAAAATTGAAATTTTTCCATTTATTGAGTCTCTTATTTTTGTTATACCTGTAAGGTATAGATTTTCAATTGAGAAATTGAAATCATAACCAACCCATGATGTATTAGATTTTGGAAAAAAGGATATTTCACTTAATTCGTTTTTAAAATTATCTAGATTATCAGATTTAGTATAAATGTTAAATGGTTCACTTAAATCAGTTGTTTTTAAAATTTTATTTAATTCAGGATCTATTTCACCTTTCTTTGAGTAAAAATCCCTGATTATATTTTCTAAGATTAAATCCTTATTGGAACTTACAAGATATTCTCCAATAATGACTTTATATATCTCATTTCCATTATCCTCCTGAAAAAAGATTTCACTCTTTTGATATTTATTTCTCAGTTTATCTACTTTTTGAATTGAGTCTAATGAATTTGATTTTCTGATATATGTAAAGGCAACCTGATCTTTTCCATAATTAGATAAGGAAAGAATTCCTTCTTTTTCTGAATTTTTATTAGATAATAAATTTAGTTGAGTAGAAATTTCTTTTGTCGATGACAATACAATTGGCAATATCTTATTTTTATTCAAAATCTCTTTAGTATTATTTAGATCATTTATGTTAATAATTACAGAAGATTCATTTGGTAAGAAGTTATAAAGTGAAATAGATACATTATCTGAACTATTACATGAAAAAATTAATAATGAAGCAAGTAGAAATAATTTAAATTTCATAATTATAATTCTAGCCTAGTCTGAGATTTTTTTATTACAAAACTTTTTCTGTGAAGCTCGCTTATGCCGTATTTTTTAATATTTGTAATATGGAATTCTGTTCCGTAGCCTTTATTTTTGTCCCAACCAAATACAGGAAAACGATTATGTTGATCTATCATATATGAGTCCCTATAGGTTTTTGCAAGTATTGATGCTGCTGCAATATTTTGATACTTAGCATCCCCTTTTACTACACACTTATGATTTATATTTTTAAATTTTTTGAATTTATTTCCATCAACTACAATAAAACTAGGTATAGTTTTTAAATTATTTAATGCACCATGCATAGCTTTAAAAGTAGAATTAAGGATATTTATTTTATCAATTATAAATGGGGAAATAAAAAAAACAGCAAAGTCAATTGAGTCTTTTTCAATTATACTTTTTAATTGAAAACGTTTTTTTTCTGATAGTTTCTTAGAATCATCCAAAGCATCGTTTTCATAATCCTTGGGTAAGATAACAGCAGCAGCAGTTAATGGACCTGCCAGACTTCCTCTTCCCGCTTCATCAACACCAGCTTCGAAATTTGAATTAGAAAAGTTATTCATTAACATTTTAGAAAATCAAAATTTATAAAGAAACATTAACTTAGTATGAAATTACAAAATACATGCAGAAGTTTTTTCTGGTTTTATCTTTTTTTTTAATACAATCTTCAATATTTTCTCAATCCGATGACATAGAGGGAAAATTGAAAGCCCAGGAGGAAGCTATGAAAGATAAAAGTAATGTTGAGGAAAAGGATACGTTAAATACCGATTATTATAAAATTTTTTATTTGGATGGAAGAATTGATACTGTTGATACCACTCTGAGTATTTACAAAGATTATAAATTTAACTTTTTAAGAGAGGATTCATTTGATTTAATTTCATTTGCTAATTCAGCACATACTTATAATAAATTAGCTTATGATTTTAAAGACTTTTCAAAACCTGATATTGGTGCAAGAGGCAAGCATTTCCATTATTTTGAAAAAGAAGATATCGGATATTACAATGTTCCTACACCTTTAACAGAGATTTTTGCAAAGTCCACATTTGAACAAGGTCAAATTCTAGATGTACTTGTTTCAATAAATTTAAACCCTCAATACAATTTTACTGTTGCCCATAAGGGATATAAATCTCTTGGAAAATACCTTAATAATAGATCTAGAGGTAACCAGTTTAGGTTTATTTCAAATTATAAATCAAAAAATCAACTATACCACTGGAGATTTCATTTTGTCTCACAAAATATTTTTAATCAGGAAAATGGCGGAATTGATCCTGATAGTATATATTTTTTTGAACAAGCAACAAACTATTTTGTCCTTGACGAATTTGGTAATCAAATTGAGAATGAAGATGGTTCATATGAGATGATAGAATATGATGGATATCTTGACAGGTCAAGATTAGGTCCACAACTTTTTTCTGAGGGTTCTCTTTATTCGAAAAGATTTTTTTCAGATTTTGAAAGAATAATTTTAAAAAACACAAAAGAAAACACGAATACTCTTGCAGTTAATTACCAATTTACTCATGAATACAAAAAAGTTGAGTTTATTGATGAGATGAATAATAGTACATTTGGAGATGTGTTAGAATTCATTAATGATGAACAAACAGTTTCAGATTTAAATAGATTTATTGAGCAGGAAAACACACTTATACTTTCATCTGACTTAAAAATTGGTAAGCTCAAACTATCGTACTCTCTAACAAACTGGAATAATAACTTTAAGAAATATGATAATCAAGATACTGATGATTCTTACTTTGAACTTAATGAAGATCAATCAAACATATCTTTTGATTGGAAAAAAATGTTTGAAAAGTATACATTTGAATTAAACCTTAATAAGTCTTCAAAAAATAGCTTTAAGTCTGATTTTATTTCTTTTAATATAAAAGGAAATCCCATAAAAAATGTAAACTTTGAAATTAGCTCTTCAGTTATTGAAAAGTCTCCAAACTTTAACTTTAAATTTTATAGAAGTGCTTATGAAAATTATAATTGGTATAATGACAATTTGCATGATGAAAAGATTTCGAATATTAATTTAAAATTATCCTATAAGGATTTATTTGTTCTTACTGCTGATTATAATGAAATTGATAACTACACTTTTTTTAGAGAGACTACGAACGCATTAACCGGAGAAACAGATACAAAAAGAATAGCAGTTGTCAATCAAGCGGAAAATAAAATTAATTATTTAAGTTTAAAACTGTTTAGCAAAGTTGACATAGGTAAATTTAGTTTTGTCAATACCGCCAGATATCAAAAAAAGGAACAAGAAGTTCCACTAGGAAATCTTTCAACACTTAATGTTCCTGAGTGGGTAACTAGAAATACAATAATGTATTCATCAGATGTTTTTAATAAATCTTTATTTATACAGACCGGCATTACCTTTAATTACTTTACCAAATACTTTGCGGACTATTATAATCCATTAATATCAGAATTTGTTACACAGAACTATAAAGAGATCGGAGAGTTTCCTAGGTTTGATTTCTTTTTTAATGCAAAAATCCAACAAACAAGAGTTTTTATTAAAGTTGAGCATCTAAATAGTTCATTCACAGGCTATGACTATTATTCAGATCCATTTAGTCCATTCAGGGATATGTCTGTAAGACTTGGCCTGGTTTGGAACTTTTTTAGTTAAAATGAAACAATTTAATATCATAGGTTTAATGTCAGGAACATCTCTAGATGGCTTGGATGTAGTATATGTTAACTTTAAACATGATAAATTTTGGAAATATGAAATAATTAATTCAAAAACCTATAAGTATGAAAAAAAATGGATTAGTTTTCTAAAGAATATAAGTAAACAAAAAATTAATTCTATAATTAAAATTGATAAGGACTACACCAAGCTTTTATCTGAGTACATACTCAAGTTCATTAATGAATTCTCAATTAAAGAAATTGATTTTGTTAGTTCTCATGGACATACTGCACTACATCAACCATCAAATTCATTGACATATCAAATTGGAAATTTACCAATTTTTGCAAAATATATTAATCAAAAAGTTGTCTGTGATTTTAGAGTTCAAGATCTAGAATTAGGTGGTCAAGGAGCACCCCTAGTACCTGTTGGTGAAAAGTATTTATTTCCTGAATTTGATACATTAATAAATCTGGGTGGATTTGCTAATATTACTAAAAAAATTAAAAATAATTTAATTGCTTATGATATATGTCCAATAAACATAATATTTAATCATTTATCAAGAATAATTAAATTAGAATATGACGATAAAGGGGATATTGCATCCAGTGGAAATATTAATAAAGATTTATATAATTACCTACAAAGATTAGATTATTATAAACTGGATCCCCCAAAATCACTAGGTATTGAATGGGTTAATAATTATGTTTATTCAATTTTAAAAAACTTCAATAATATTTCGATCAAAGATTTAATGAATACATTTTCAAATCATTTTGCATTTCAAATTGCAAAAAATATTGGAGAACAAGATCAAGTATTAATTACAGGTGGTGGTGCATATAATGATTATCTTATTGATAGAATAAAAAATTTAACTAATTCAAAAATAATCATTCCAGATCCAAAGATAATTGAATATAAAGAAGCTTTGATTTTCTCTTTTTTAGGGTTATTAAGAGTTTTAGAAATTAATAATTGTTATTCTTCAGTTACCGGTGCAAAAAAAGATCATTGTTCAGGAAAAATATACAATCCTTAAAATTTATTTTTTTTTAATAAATTAGTTGTTTACCTTAAATCATCATGAAAAAAGCTTTTTTAATTTTAACCTCTTTTTTTACGATTTCTTTATGTAGTCAAAACATTACTTGGCAAAATGTAAATTTAAATGTTCCATTTGAAAATACGCAAGCTGTATTTAATTTAATTGATGGTTTTTACTCTAATATCGAAATTCCTGAAGGAATAAGAATATCGCTTTGGAGTATTGAGTATAAAGGATCTGGTGAAAAAGCCACTCATGTTCTAAATTTTGCAGGTACAAAAGAAAATCTAGTTGATTTTGAATCAAGAAAACTCACTTCAGAGTGGGATGCTTATTTAACTAAGCTCAACTCACTTACAAATAGAGATGGATTTTCTGTGACTGCAGGAGTAACTTTAGTAAGATATAATATTGATAAATGGCAAGAAACCATTGCTCAATCTCATCAGTGGAAGGTTAAAAATCCGGTAAAATTCATTAGTGCTTTTGCTAATTTAATGAATGTATTTGGTGACTCATCCGGATATGTGTCTATTGGTCAAACTACACATGGAGTTGAGAATGGAGAGACACATTATATATATGTAACCTTCCCAGATCTAGTCTCTGCACTTGATTTTGGAAATGCAGCGAATCAGGATGAATCTGAAGCAATAGTTAATTGGTTGGAAGCTACTAAAGATGATGAATATACAAGGAGTATAACAAGAGTTATGCTAAAATCATGGGAATAAAACTTATTTAAATGGAAACAATTTTATTAGGAATTTTTATTGCAGGTTATTTACTTATTACACTTGAGCACAGTCTTAGAATTGACAAGTTAATCCCTGCACTTGGGATGATGGCCTTTTTGTGGGCAATTATAGCAATTTTTAACATACCTGTTTTTGAGGTAGATACTGAATTGCGGGAATTAATACCTACAAAAGTCAAGAAAATAATGGCTTATCATCTCTCTCATACATCAGAAATATTAATATTTCTTTTGGGAGCGATGACAATAGTCGAAATTATCGATTATTACAACGGTTTTGAAAAGATTAAATCATTTATTAGAACAAAATCTAAGAAAAGATTGTTATGGATATTTGCTATCCTGGCTTTTATATTATCAGCAATAATTGACAACTTGACTGCAACTATTGTTCTGATTACAATCTTACAAAAGATTATAAGAGATAAAAATTTAAGATTATGGTTTGCTGGTTTAATTGTAATTTCTGCTAATGCTGGGGGTGCTTGGTCTCCAATCGGTGATGTAACAACAACTATGTTATGGATTGCAGATAAAGTTACAGTTCCTATGTTATTATATTACGTTTTCATTCCATCCATTGTGTGTATGGTTGTTCCAGTATATGCTGCATCATTTCTAAAACCCTTCAAAGGAAATGTGGGTAATGTTGATAATGATGAAAGTAACATAACAAGTATAGGAACTACAATGTTATGGTTAGGATTAGGTGGGATAATATTTGTTCCTGTATTCAAGGTTATAACTGGACTTCCTCCATATGTTGGGATGATGTTATCATTAGCTATTGTTGCAACTTTTGCTGAAATATTTAGTGGAACAAAGTTTAATATTACCACACCAAATGATGACAGCATAATGCATAGTAAGAGTCCTGTTCATAGTGCTTTAACAAAAATTGAATTACCAAGTATACTTTTCTTTTTAGGAATTTTAATGGCTGTAGCTGCTCTAGAATCCATTGGATATTTATTCCAGTTTGCACAGTATTTAGAGGTGGTTATACCAGACATTAGAATTGTAGCAGGTCTTTTAGGTCTTGGTTCTGCAGTTATTGATAATGTTCCATTAGTTGCCGCCTCAATAGGTATGTTCTCTCAGCCAATTGATGATTCCCTTTGGCATTTGATAGCATATTCAGCTGGAACAGGTGGAAGCGTATTAGTAATTGGATCTGCAGCAGGAGTAGTTGCAATGGGTATGGAGAAAATTGAATTTTTCTGGTATTTAAAAAAGATCGGTTGGTTAGCATTTATTGGATTTATTTCTGGATTTATAACTTTTGTTCTTCTTGAAGCATATGTACTAGTATAATATATTGGACTATAAGAATACAGAAAATTGGGTTCTAAGTAGATTACCTTCATATCAAGCTATTGGGAAAAAAGCATATAACCCAGGCCTAAATAATGTCTTAAAGTTTCTGTCTATCTTAGATTTACCCCTAGAAAACCTTAATCTTATTCATGTTGGTGGTACTAATGGAAAAGGGAGCACTTCATCTTACATTTCTTCAATTTTACAAGAATCTAATTATAAAGTTGGAATGTTTTCCTCTCCACATTTTTTTGATTTTAGGGAAAGAATAAAAATCAATAATCAAAAAATTAAAAAAACTTTTATTGTTGATTTTGTAAATGAAAACAAAAGTGCAATTGAGGAATTAGAATTAAGCTTTTTTGAGCTTTCATTTTGTATTTCTTTAGCTTATTTTATAAATAATGAAGTAGATTATGGAATAATTGAAGTTGGATTAGGTGGCAGATTAGATGCAACAAATATTATTAATCCATTGATTTCTGTAATAACAAATATTTCATATGATCACACTGAAATTCTTGGAAATACACTACAAAAAATTGCGACTGAAAAAGCAGGTATTTTTAAAAAAAACTCCAAAATAATAATAGGAGAAAGAAATAGTGCTGTTGATGAAATTTTCATAAAAAAGGCAGAAGAGATTTCTTCTAAGATAACATTTGTATCAGATTACAACGACCAAAAAGAATACTCTAATGTAAATTATTTAAATACTAATATAAAAACAGCTATATATACATGTAAAGCACTTAATCTTGAAAATATCGATAATAATTCAATTATGTCTGGTATATCAAATATTAATAAAAATTGTTATCTAATAGGAAGATGGTCATCAATAAGTGAGAATCCTAAAGTTATATTTGATGCTGCTCACAATCTTGCAGGATTTAAAATTATTTCTTCTCAATTAAAAAAAGTAACATATAATAAACTACACGTTATACTGGGTTTTGTTAAAGGAAAAAATATCAAAGAACTGATAGCTGAACTACCTGCCGCCTCAAATGTATACTATACATCTCTCAAAATGGAAAGGGGTATGACACAAAATGAAATAAGACGAAATGTAGGAGGAAATATTATCTTTGATGATAATACAAAAAGATTAATTGAGGTTGTGAAAATGGATTGTACAGACAAGGATTTAATATTAATAACAGGAAGTAACTTTATTGCGAAAAATATTCATGAAAAATAAACTTCTTTTTCTATTATTAATATTTCAATCATCAATTATATACTCTCAAATAATATCTGATAGGCCTAGTCAAACTGATTCCCCATTAGTAATCGGTGAAAATTATATTCAAATTGAAACTGGAATTTTAATAGAAGAAATAAAGTCAGATATTAACACATTAATTAGAATTGGAATTTTTGATGGTTTTGAATTAAGAATAAATACTAATTATATCATAAGTGAGGAAATATCATTTCAAAAAAATTCTTCTTTTAATGACTTTCAAATTGGATCTAAGTTTAGAATACTTGAAAATGATGAAAATAATACTAATATTGGTTTTTTAACATATATTTCTATTCCTACTGCATCAGAAGCTTTCTCTTTTAATGAATATGGTTTTTTAAATAAATTATTATTCTCACACAATCTGACTTCTGACTCCGAAATTGGATATAATATTGGGTATGATAAGTTTATCAATTATGACGGTCAATTCACTTATTCATTAATTTACGGTAAAACCCTTGGTTCCTTTTCAACTTTTTTTGAATTATTTGGTAATTCATCTTCTAATAGTTCTAATTTAAATTTTGATTCAGGTTTGACCTATCTAATAGATGATGATAGTCAATTTGATATAACAATTGGGAAAGGTTTAAATAATGATCTGTTTTTCGTAAATCTAGGCTTTAGTTTTAGAATATATTAAAACACTATATAATAATATTTTTTTTAATTTTTGTATAGTGTTACAAAAATAAAAATAATCTTGGGGTTTTTTTCTTGTACTCTTTATATTCATTTAGATGCCCCCATTTTTTTTCTCCACTCTTTTCCAATAAATTAATTCCACTAACATTAACTAGAAGTAAATATGTGAATATTGGCGATATTAGTGTAAACAGTTGATATACCTCTAAAGAAGAGTAGCTTATTATTGCAACACCGGTCCAAAGTACTATTTCACCTAAATAATTAGGATGCCTAGAGTACTTCCATAATCCTGATGTTATGAACTTATCCTTATTATCTTCAATTTTTCTAAAATTTGTCTTTTGATTGTCTGAAATTATCTCTACTGCAAATCCAATAATAAATATTACTATACCAATGTAAGTAACACTAGTTAGCTCTATTCCATTTGAGATACCAGTTAATGCACAAATTGCACATATAGATACCCACATGCCTGAAACAGTAAAAGCCATCAAAAACCAACTAAATGATTTTTTAATTTCTCTAAACCTCTTGTCCTCTCCTGCCTTTTTTATTCTTATAAATAAAAACGTACCTAATCTTAAAGTCCATATAATTATTAAAGAAGAAACAACGATATTTCCAAAATTAATGACACCATCGCTTGATGATAAGAGAACGTACAATACTATTGATATATATGAGATAGTCCCAGTTAAGTCATAAAATTTCTCTGTTTTAAAGACATAAGCAGGTATGAATAATAACCAATGAATTATAAAAGACAATATTATTCCATTTCTTACCTCTTCTATTCCTGTCGATATTCCAAGAGCTACTGATATCGAAACAGCAAAAAAAGATATAATATAATTTAATAGACTATTTTTCATAATTATCTATTTCTTGTCTCATTTTTTTAATATCATCATAGCCAACTCTGCAGCATCCTCCTATGATATCAGGTGACAAACTTAACCATTTTTTGATCATCCTGTCCTCATATAATTTATTACCAGTCCAAATTTTTTCTTCCGGATTATAAATTTCCCCTGAATTAGGATAAATAATAATTTTCTTCTTGGTATTACTCTTTAACATTTCAAATGCTTCTTTAACATATAGTGGAGAAAAACAATTAAGGCCAATAGTTGTTATTTGATCAAACTTGGATAGTATATTACAAGCTTCTGAAATTGATGAACCATCCCTAAAATTGATATCATCATTACATGTCATAGAAACCCATATTTCTTTATTTAGCTTTTCAAAAATTTTGGAAAGTATTTTTATTTCTCTTAAACAAGGTATAGTTTCATATAAGACAATCTCGTAGTCAATTTCTTTAATTACATTTAAATTATTAGAATGAAAATTATATATTTCATCATCAGTAGAATCATAAATTCCAATATACTCAGAAGCACTTTTCTTGTAGGACGCAAAAGGACCTAAACTAGCTACTATTTTAATATCTTTTTTTTGTTTTAGACTCGATGATGGCTTTTTTAGCTAGGTCTAAAGATTTTTGAAATACTTCTTTTATTTTTTCTAAATTAATTCCTTTTTCTCTTAATATATCGTAACTAATTTGATATGTAGAAGTCAATAAATAATCAGCACCAGAATTGATATAACCTTTATGAATTTTTTTAATGAGTTCTGGATTATTTATTAAGGCATCTCCAGTCCAAAGTCTATTATTAAGATTATAACCATCTAACTCTAACGGGTAGGACATACTTCCATCTAAAAGTTTGATATTATTTTCCATTTAACTAAATTAAAAAAGTATATGATAGGAAATCTAAAATAAACTATATTTGCTTCCGATTGCATAGGGCGCTTAGCTCAGTTGGTTTAGAGCACCTCGTTTACACCGAGGGGGTCGGGGGTTCGAATCCCTCAGCGCCCACATCTTATTCTCCTCTATTTTCAATTCCCTTAACTCCTAGTAGATTATCACCAAGTTCAATCCTCGCTTCTTCCCCTAATTTTTCCATTTTTTTTGCAATTTCAGGAAACCTATCATAAACATTAATCTTTTCCTCTGGATCACTTGATAAATTATATAATTCATTATTTTCTATCAAGTTCATATCATATTTAACAGGGACTCCATCTTTACCTCCTTCTCTTCCATTAAGTGATCTGTAAGTCCTTGAAAACTGTATTTTCCATTCATTCATTCTAATTGAATGTAATTCATTAACTCGGTAATAGAAGTACAATTTTTTGTGAGGTGTTTGATCTACTTCACCTGACAATAAAGGCCAGATATCTTTACCGTCAATTTTATTTTGTGACAATTTTGATTTAGTAATATTTGCAAAAGTTGGCATCCAATCAATTGCCATTACTGGCTCATCAATTATTGATGGCTTTAATCCATTGGGAAACTTAATAATGCTTGGAACTCTAACTCCACCTTCCCATGTAGTGCCTTTACCTTCTCTATAAATTCCGGATGAGCCTGAATGATCTCCATAAGAGAGCCATGGCCCATTATCAGAGGTAAATACTAAAATTGTATTATCTGATAAATCATTTTCTTCTAAATATGTAATAATTCTTCCTACAGAATAGTCAATTTCTGTTACAACATCTGCATAAAGACCTTTTCCGGTTATATTCGTAAAATCCTCTGAAACAAATAGTGGAACATGAGGCTGAGGATGAGCTATATAAAGAAAGAAAGGTTGATCTTTATTTTTTTTAATAAAGTTTATACTTTCGGTGGTTATGTCTTTTGTTAAGTTAGATTGATCTACTATCTCCTTTATAGCGGTTTCATTTCTATATAAAAGTAAATCTTGTGGATATCCCTCTGGATATTCAGGATGCCATCGCCACATATCATTTGAATACAATATTCCATAGAATTCATCAAAACCATGTTTCGTGGGAAAAAATTCTTTTATACTACCAAGATGCCATTTACCAAAAATACCTGTTTTGTAGCCATTATCTTTTAACATCTCAGCTAGAGTATATTCATCATGATTGATTCCTGAATTTGATGTAGGCCCAAAAGCATTATAAATTCCTATTCTATTTGGGTATGCACCTGTAAGTATAGCTGCTCTTGATGCTGAACAAACTGGTTGAGCTGCATAATAAGATGTTAATTTTACTCCATCTTCAGCAAGTTTATCAATATTAGTTGTCTTTATTGTTTCTGATCCATAAGAGGACAGGTCACCATATCCAAGGTCGTCAGTTAAAATGAATATTATATTCGGACTATTATTGTTTTTTTCACAGGAAAAAATGACTAGTAATATTATTAAGTATATAATTCTTTTTAACATACTAATTTTAATAACTTTAAAATCAAATATTGCTAATTAAGTTAATTTATGAAAAAAATTCTATTAATATCTCTTGCATCGTTAAGTGCATTTTCTCAAACCTCAAATATTTTTGAACCAATTGATGTATTTGATTTAGAATATATCTCTAACCCTCAAATATCACCCAGTGGAGATAAGGTATTATATCAAAGAAATTTTAATGATATAATGACAGATCAAAGTTTTTCAAATATTTGGTTAATCGATTATGATGGAAACAATAATAGACCAATTACTACAGGAAATTTTAAAGATAATTCTCCAAAATGGTCTAATCAAGGAGATAAATTTCTATTCAAATCAAACAGAGAGGGAAAATCTCAAATTTTCCTATTTGATTTAAATAATAATTCAATTCAAAAATTAACAAACTTTCAATATTCAATTGAATCAATTCAATGGTCACCAAATGACAAGTATATTCTATTCTCATCATTTATTGATAGTGAAAGAGATACTTTGATTGAAATGCCAGATAAGCCTAAAGGTGCTAAATGGAACGATCCTCCGGTTGAAATATCTGATTTAAACTACAGGTATGACAGTTCAGGATTTAGAAAACCTGGTGAGGTTCAATTTTTTACTATCCCTGTTAATGGAGGAACACCTAGACAAATTAGTAATATAAAACCTGAAAAAAGAGCTGGACAAGGAGTTTGGCTTGGAAATGATAAAATTATTTTTTCTGCAAATCTTAATGAAGACTCAGATTATAATACCAATAATTCTGAAATATATGTTCTTAGTTTAGATTCAGGTGAGCATAAAGCACTTACTTCACGAAATGGTCCTGATTA
This sequence comes from uncultured Bacteroidota bacterium, assembly GCA_902620455.1. GTDB lineage: Bacteria > Bacteroidota > Bacteroidia > Flavobacteriales > Flavobacteriaceae > Marisimplicoccus. Next base: position 122,882 of record CACNIG010000002.1, on the reverse strand, counting down.
CAGTCCTAAAGTTTCCTATGATAATTCTATGATTGCTTATTTAGGGTATGATGATGAGTACCTTGGTTATCAACAAAATTCAGTTTACATAATGAATTCAGATGGCTCAGATAAATATAAAGTTGAACTAGATATTGATAGAAATATTTCGAACATTTACTGGTCTGGAGATAATAAGAAAATTTTTTTTCAGTTTGATGATAAAGGAATAACTAAGATAGGTTCAACTACATTGGACGGAAAATTTAATACTGAAGTAAATGAAGTTGGAGGCCTATCATTTTCAAGGCCATACAGTGGAGGCTTTTTTAGTTTATCAAAGAATAATAGATATTCATTTACTTATGGGACAGCCTATAATCCAGCTGACCTAGCTGTTGGATATAAAGGATCAAAAAAGCGACTGACAAATTTAAATAAGGACTTATTTGATTATAAAAAACTAGGAAATGTTGAAGAAATATGGTTTGAATCCTCTTATGATGGTAAGATGATTCATGGATGGATAGTAAAACCTCCAAACTTTGATAGTTCAAAAAAGTATCCTTTAATTCTAGAGATTCATGGTGGTCCTCATACAAATTATGGATTTCATTTTTCATCAGAGGTTCAACTCTTTGCAGCTAAAGGTTATGTAGTTCTGTATACCAATCCCAGGGGAAGTACAAGCTATGGAAAAGAATTTGGAAATTTAATTCATCATAATTATCCGAGCCAAGATTATGATGATTTAATATCTGGAGTCGACTTTGTTATTGAAAAAGGGTATATAGATGAGTCTAACCTTTTTGTAACTGGTGGAAGTGGCGGAGGAGTATTAACATCTTGGATAGTTGGAAAAACAGATAAGTTTACAGCTGCTGTTGTTGCAAAACCTGTAATTAATTGGTATAGTTTTGTATTATATGCAGATAATATAGGATATTTTTACAAATACTGGTTCAAAGATTTTCCGTGGGATGATCCTGAGAGTTATTTGAAAAGGTCACCTATAAGTTATGTGGGAAATGTAAAAACTCCCACCATGGTTCTTACTGGTGAAAAAGATTATAGAACTCCCATGGCTGAAAGTGAACAATTTTATGCTGGATTAAAGCTTAACAAAGTTGAAACAATGCTTGTACGAATTCCAAATGCTAATCATGGAATTGCTTCAAAGCCAAGCAATTTAATCGCAAAGGTTAATGCAATCTTAGCTTGGTTTGAAAAATACAAGAAATGAAAGTACTTTTAACAGGATCATCTAAAGGTATTGGATATAAAATAGCTAAGGATCTTTTAGCCGAAGGACACGAACTTGCTCTTCATTATAATAAAAATGAATCTTCTCTAGATGCATTATTGAAAAAAGATAAGACAGGTTCATTCTCTATTCAAGCTGACCTTTCTCAGCAAGAGGAGATAAAAAAAATGGTAGAAAATACTATTGGAAAATTATCTTTTCCTGACTGTATAATTAATAATGCTGGTATTGCTGAATCAGCTGATATTTCTCTAGATATAAATGACTGGAGTAAGATGTTTGATAAAACAATTGATGTAAATCTTAAAGCACCTTCATTGATTTTTAAAGAATTTCTAAGATATAAAAGAGAGAAAAAAATTAACTCAAGATTAAGGATCATAAATATTGCATCCAGAGCTGCATTCAGAGGAGAGCAGCAAGATTATATATCTTATGCATGCTCTAAGGGAGGAATTATTTCATTAACAAAAACTATGTCAAGATCATTTGGAGAGACAGATAATATTGTAGCAATAAGTATAGCTCCTGGATTTGTGAGAACTGAGATGGCTCAAAGTTTTATTGATAAGCATGGTGAGGATGTTGTAAAGCAAGGGATTACTCTAGATAGACTCACAGAACCAAAAGATATATCGCCATTAGTATCATTAATAGTTTCTGGTAAAATGGATCATTCAACTGGTTCAACAATTGATGTTAATGGTGGAAGTTTTCTTAGATAATTCTAAATTTAATAATGGTTTTTTTAATTTATTTTAAAAGTTTATTGAAAGTTTTAAAACAAGAGCAGTTAAACAGCAAATTCTTTTTAACTTTTTTTATATTAGTAATAACTATAAATTAATTAAAATGAAAAAATATCTAACTATTGCAATAACACTTTTTGCTTTAACAATAGCTTTTGGACAAGATCAAATAACTTGGAATGAGGTTGGAGTTGTGGCTAAAGATGGATACGCAAACAATATTGTCCAAACAATGGATAATTTCTATGGAAATATTGAGATGCCAGAGGGTGTTTCAGTTTCTATTACTGCAGTTTATCATAGTGATGAAAATCATAAGGCTACTCATTACTTAAACTTTGCGGGTACTATAGAAGGCCTTGTAAAATTAAGAGAATTGAGATCTGGTACAGATTACGATGAATATACTTCAGAGTTTAGTAAATATGGTGAAACTATTTCAAATTCTCATGGTAAAACCTTTATTAGAATTCCAGGTTCTGAAGATGATGAAGCTAATTTTGCTCAAGTCTGGGAGTGGAGAGTAGAAGATCAAGCAGCTTTTGTTGAAGAATTTAACAAAATGGTAAAGGTCTGGAAGCCAGAAGGCTATTTGTCTCTTGGTGGAATTTTTGGAGGTCAAGGTATTGAAGGTGAATCACACTATATATACACAACATATAACACGTATGAAGAAATGTTAAGTTTTGGTCCTAAAACTGCCAAAGAACAAAAAGCATTTGAAGAATTTATCAAAAATACAGATGCAATTTCTGATTTTAAGGGTACATATAGTGTTATAAATGTTCAAACATGGAATTAATTAAATTAAAGACTATGAAAAAAATTATTTTATTGTTATCAATCTCAATTTTAAGTTTTACTCAATTGAATGCTCAGAAATCTTATTGGGCATGTATGGGTGTTACAGTTGACAACTGGGGCCAGCAACAATTTGTTGAGGCAATGGATAATTTTATGAATTCGGAGGCTGGAAAAAGTATGCCTTATACCGTAACTTTATCTGAAATATCATTTACGAATGGTGATTTCGATTCAACTCATCAATTATGTTTTATTGGTCAATCAGCTGACGCGTTTGCAAATTGGACTTCAGGTCCACCTCCAACTATAGAGGGGCTTGCACTCTTCGTTACTATTGATAAGTACGTTGAGTTTGATCAAATTATTTTAGGATCGCCTTTAGTATTTAACCCAGAAAATTTAGCGAATAATTTTAGTGTTGTTTGGGCAATGAATGTATCTGATCCTGCAAAATTTGTAAATGCATTCAGTGAATTTAATCAAAATCTAAATGGAGGTTTTGAATTGCATGAAGCAATAATTGGTGCTCAAAAAGGAGTAACACATTATTTAGTTGCAAGACAAACCAATTTAGCAGAGTGGCTTAAGGGTAGAGAAGGAGTTTTAAATTCTGGAGCAGGAGCTCAATTTCAATCATCATCTCAAGGAGCAGTTGATATTATGTTTAATGTGGGCTTAAACCTTATTAAATCATATAATCAAGATTAAATTTAAATTTTAAATAAATTAAAAAACCCCCTGAATAAGGGGGTTTTTTTTTAAATTGTAAATAATAATGAACAAAAAATATATTCTTTCGATAGATGCTGGAACAACTAGTTCAAGAGCAATTCTTTTTAATAAAAATGCGGAATCAATTGGAATTGCGCAATATGAGTTTACACAATTTTTTCCCAAAGAGGGTTGGGTTGAACATGATGCATTGGAGATATGGAACACACAGTTGAGAGCTATTAAAAATGTGATTAAAAATTCAAATGTTAGACCTGATGAAATTGACTCAATAGGAATTACAAATCAAAGAGAGACAACAGTTATTTGGAATAAAGATAATGGACAACCAGTTTATAATGCAATTGTGTGGCAAGATAGAAGGACTGCAAGCTATTGTGATAAGCTAAAAGAGGATAACAAAAGTGAACTTATTCAAAATAAAACAGGATTGGTTATTGATGCTTATTTCTCTGGAACAAAAATAAAATGGATTCTTGATAGCAAAAGCGAAATTCGTGAACTAGCTGATAATGGACAACTAATATTTGGCACAATAGACACTTGGTTAATATGGAATTTAACTAAAGGAAAATATCATATAACAGATCCTTCTAATGCTAGTAGAACTCTTCTCTATAACATAAAGGATGACAAATGGGATGATGAATTATTGGAAATTTTTGATGTTCCAAGAAATATATTACCAGAAGTTGTGGATTCATCTGCAATTTCAGCATATCTAGATGATGAAATTATGGGTACTAAAATACCAATTGCTGGAATAGCTGGTGATCAACAAGCTGCATTATTTGGTCAGTTATGTATTAATCCTGGGGATATAAAGAACACATATGGTACAGGTTGTTTTTGTGTTATGAATACAGGAAAATCATCGGTAAAATCAAAAAATAAAATGCTTTCAACAATTGCTTGGAGAATAGATGGAGAACTTACTTATGCACTTGAAGGAAGTGTGTTCGTAGCTGGTGCACTTATTCAATGGCTTAGAGATAAATTAGGTATTATAAAGGAAGCACCTGAAGTTGAAAATCTTGCAAATACAGTAAAAGACAATGGGGGCATAACTTTTGTACCAGCATTATCTGGTTTAGCTGCCCCATATTGGGATCCTTATGCACAGGGAACAATATTTGGTATAACTAGAGGAACTGAGAATGGACATATAGCAAGAGCAGCACTTGAATCAATTGCTCTTAGAACTAGAGACATAATTATTGAAATGCAAAAAGACGCAAATATAAAATTTACAAATTTAAAGGTAGATGGTGGAGCTAGTAATAACAATCTTTTAATGCAGATACAATCCGATTTATTACAAACCAATGTAGTAAGGCCTAAGACTACTGAGACAACAGCCCTTGGAGTGGCTTTTTTGGCTGGATTAGCTTCTGGTTTTTGGAAAAATATTTCAGATTTAAATGATTTATGGAAAGAGGATAAATCCTTTAACCCAAATTTGAAAAATGATTCAAAACATATAATTAATCTTTGGGAGATTAGAATAAATAAACTTCTTAAGGTTAATGAATAGAAACGACTCCATTATTAAATTAAACAAAGTCCTTGAATGGGATATTGTAATTATAGGTGGAGGTGCCTCTGGTCTTGGAATTGCAGTTGATGCTTCAAAAAGAGGTTATAAGACTCTATTATTAGAAAAATATGACTTTGGAAAAGGTACTTCATCAAGAAGTACGAAACTTATTCATGGAGGGGTTAGGTATTTACAAAATGGTGATATTACCCTAGTAATTGAATCCTTAAAAGAAAGAGGAATTCTTAAGAGAAATGCTCCTCATCTGGTTCAAGATTTAAGCTTTGTAATACCTACATATGATTGGTGGGCTAGTCCTTTCTACGGAATTGGAATGAAAATTTATGATATGATGGCAGGAAAGCTTGGTTTAGGAAAATCAGTAATTATATCCAAAAAAGAAACAGAAAAATTAATACCAAATGTGAATAAAAAAGGACTTAGAGGTGGGGTTATATATCACGACGGACAATTTGATGACTCTAGAATGGCCATCACTCTAGCACTTTCTGCAAATTCTAAAAAAACTGCTTTATTGAATTACTGTAATGTAGATGGCCTAATAAAAAAAAATAAAGAAATTGTTGGATTGAGTTTTACAGATTCAATAAACTCCAAAAAATATCAAGTTAAAAGTAAAGTTGTAATCAATGCAACTGGAGTTTTTGCGGAGGAAATAATTAGGATGGATCAACCTAAAATTGAAAAAATGATACAGCCAAGTCAAGGTGTACATATTGTTTTGGAAAAAAAATTCTTAAAAAGTAAACATGCAATTTTAATTCCTCAAACTTCTGATGGGAGAGTCTTATTTGCTGTTCCATGGAAAAATTATGTTGTTGTTGGAACAACTGATACTCAGATCAAAGATGCAAATGATGAACCTAAACCTTTAAAGGAAGAAATTGAATTTATTTTAAAGAATGCTGGTAAATACATGACTATTAAGCCAAAGAGAGGTGATATAAAAAGCGTATTTGCAGGACTAAGACCACTTGCAGCAACTTCTGATAAGAAGTCAACAAAAGAAGTTTCTAGAAGTCATAAAATTGATATTTCTCCCTCTGGTTTAATAAGTGTGCTTGGGGGTAAATGGACTACTTACAGAAAAATTGCAGAAGATGCAATTGATGCTGCAATTTCCATAAACAAACTCAAAAAGAAAAAATGCAGAACCGAAAAAACAAAACTCTTTGGCTACAAAAAAAATATAGATTGGTCTGATCAAATGCATGTATATGGTTCTCTAAAGAAAAAGGTTGAATCTTTGGGGGGGAAAGAGGACAATAAGTCATTATCAAGTAAATTTTACATATCCAATAATATCATTAAATGGTCAATAATTCATGAAATGGCAATTACTTTAGAGGATGTTTTAGCCAGAAGAACTAGATGTGTTTTCCTAGATTCCAATGAATCTAAAAAAATAGCACCCGGTGTTGCAAAAAAGATGGCAGAAATTTTAGAGAAAGATCAAGCATGGATTGATACCGAGTTAAAAAATTTTAATAAATTAATTAAAAATTATACGGTATGATAAGTCCATATATCGCAGAATTTGTTGGAACAGCTATATTACTTCTGCTTGGTTCTGGAATTGTTGCCAATGTTAGCCTCTCAAAAACAAAGGGTTATGATCAGACTCCATTAATCACCATCACAACTGCATGGGGTTTTGCTGTGTTTGTTGCAGCATTTATTACTGGTCAATTTAGTGGAGCTCATTTAAATCCTGCTGTTACAATTGGTCTAGTCATTGCTGGAAAATTCTCAAGTGAACTAATGATAGGGTATATTATTGCTCAAATTCTGGGTGCTATGCTAGGAAGCTGGTTAACGTACTTGTTTTATATTGACCATTATAGATCAACAAATGATGAGAGTAAAGTCATGGGTTCTTTTTGCACTTCACCTGCAATTAGAAACCTAAAAAATAATTTTTTTAGTGAATTTCTTGCCACTTTTATTTTAATCTTTGGTATTCTCTATATAGTAAAGCCAAATATTTTAATTGAAGGAATGAATGCAAACTTTGGAATAGGTTCACTCGATGCTCTTCCAGTAGGAATATTAGTATGGGTAATTGGACTAAGTCTAGGTGGGACGACTGGATATGCAATTAATCCTGCTAGAGATTTAGGCCCAAGAATTGTATATCAACTAATTCCAAGAAAAAATAAACTTTCAGACTGGGCTTACAGTTGGGTTCCGGTTATAGGACCCTCTCTTGGTGCTGTAGCTGCAGGTCTATTATACTTATATTTTAACTAAATGAGCGAAAAAAAAATTGCATTAATAACAGGGGCTACTTCTGGAATTGGAGAATCAACTTCATATGAATTAGCAAATCAGTTTTCATTAATAATATGCGGAAGAAATAAAGATAAACTCAATGAGCTATCTAATGAACTTTCAAAAAAAACGAATGTAAAAACCTTAGAATTTGATGTTAGAGATAAGGAAGATGTAAGAGAAAAAATATCAAGTTTAAGCGATGATTGGAAAAACATCAATATTCTAATAAATAATGCTGGTAATGCTCATGGATTAGATTTTATTCATGAGGGAAAAATTTCAGATTGGGATATGATGATTGATACCAACGTCAAAGGTTTACTATACGTTAGTAAATATGTCTTAGATATAATGATAGAAAAAAATAGGGGACATATTATTAACATAGGCTCAATCGCAGGAAAGGAAGTCTATCCAAAAGGAAACATCTACTGTGCTTCCAAGTTTGCTGTTGATGCAATTTCTAATGGAATGAGAATTGATCTAAATAAGCATAATATTAAAGTCTCTCAAATTAACCCAGGTTTAGTTGAAACTAACTTTTCAATGGTTAGATTTAAAAATGATCAGGAAAAATCTAACTCTGTTTACTCTGGATTAAATCCTCTAGTTGGAGATGACATTGCTAAAGTAATATCTTATGTTATTAATTGTCCTGAAAACGTAAATATTAGCGATATCACAGTACTTGCAAAATCTCAAGCTTCTTCTACAGTTTTAAATAGAAAATAGTGTTGAGGAATTTTATTTTTATCTTAATTATTTCTCTTCTAAACTCATGTATCTCAAATAAAGATATTTTGGTTGTTGGTCATAGAGGTGCAATGGGCCATGTGCTTGAAAATACAATTGAATCAGTTCAAAAAGCTGTTGAATTGAATGTTGACGGAATCGAAATTGATGTATTCAAATCAAAAACTGGTGAGTTAGTTGTATACCACGATCCATTTTTAAGCCGTTTATCAAATTCAAATGCATTTATTGAGCAAATATCCCTAGACTCGATAAAAAAAGTTGAACTAATTGGAGGATATTTTATTCCTACCCTTACAGAAATAATAGATATAATTCCAGAAAAAATTTTTTTAAATATTGAACTTAAAGGACAAGATACTTCTTTTGAGACTAATAAAATTATCACTAACTATTTGAAGACGTATAATTTTCCTATATCAAAATTTATTATTTCAAGTTTTAGATGGGATGAATTAAAAAAAATTAGAAGTATTAATAAAGACATTCCAATTGCAATTCTTGTTGATTCATTACATAAAATTAATGATGCAATAAAACTAGCTAAACAAATTAATGCTTTTGCTCTAAACCCAAATAAAAATTTTATTACTAAGGAGATAGTTAATAATATACAATCAAATAACATTAAAGTTTACCCATACACAATAAATACTCCAAGGAATATTAGGAGAGTACGATCTATGGGAGTTGATGCAATTATAACTGATTATCCAGAAAGAATTAAAAGATAAGTTCAGCTAAAATCCTTGCTATCAGCTATTACAAAATGTTCAAGCTTGAAAATATGATCCTCGGGAATCATTCTCCCAACTGGAGCAAAATATTTAGAATTTAGGTCAGCTAATGTTTTATTCTCAATTAAGGTAAAACCATTTTGAGATAGTAATTCCTGAATTTCTTCAGCAGAATAAAATGAAATCCAAGGTTCACCTACCTTTGCTGCTCCATTTGTAATAAATTTAATTGCTTTTTCAGGTTTTAAATAACCGATGCCAAAACAAGCTTTGGAGTCTTGTAAAAGAAGTTTATTTACATATGAAATAAAAATTTTTGAATTAGAATTTGGGTTTAATTTAGCTAGTTCTTTTAATGTTAAGTCAAGAGATTCTTTTGGAATGTACTGTGATACACCCTCAAGTGTATAAATGGTTGATTTACTTTTATCAAATCCAGCTTTCAAAAGTTGTTCTTCAAGGGATTGGTAATTAAAATCAATACTAACATAAATTATATTTTCTCTATTTGATATATTCTTTGGAAGTTTAGATAGCTTTATTCCTTGAACTTCAGGCTGATCAACCTCAAATATTTTTAATTTTAGAGGAAGTTTTAGACGATGAGCTCTTGAGTCATAGCCTGCACCCAGTATAACATATTGTTCAATACCAGCGGAAGTGCTTTCTTCAATTAAATCATCAATAAATCGTGTTCTACAAATTAAATGTTCATGCATTCCCAGGACAATCTTATCTCCTAACCAAACACTAATCTTATGTCCTAAAAGCTTTATAATACTGGCTCCAATTACAAAATATTTAGCATAGGGGTCATATATAACACGTTTATTGGGTTTTGCAATTGATTCAATCAGCCTCTGCTTCGCAACTCCTTGAGCAGTTCCATCTTTTCTAAATATTAAGTTACTCATTGTTGGTATTTATTGATTTCTTAATTACTATTTGTAAACCATTTTCATTAAATTAAATAAAAAAAATGAAAATTACTTTTTTAGGTCATGCAACCCTAGAAATCCAAATCAATGAATTTAATTTATTAGTTGATCCCTTTATATCAGGTAATCCTATGGCATCAAATGTTGATTTGGATGATTTAAAGCCAGACTTCATTCTTATTACACATGCACATCAAGACCACACCCTTGATGTTGAAAAATTAGCAAAGGATAACAACTCGCTGATAATCTCAAATTTTGAAATTGTTAGTCATTTTCAGAATATGGGATTAAATGGTCATCCAATGAATCATGGGGGTAAGTGGAATTTTGATTTTGGTGAGTTAAAATATGTGAATGCAATTCATACCTCTACATTTCCTGATGGTTCAAATGGTGGACAACCAGGTGGATTTATTATAACTTCAAATAACAAGTCTATTTATATTGCTGGTGACACCGCATTATCATATGATATGAAACTAATCCCAATAAATTATAATTTAGATTTAGCAATACTTCCAATTGGTGATAATTTTACAATGGGATATAAAGATGCTATAATTGCCTCAGATTTTATTGAGTGTAGTAGAATATTAGGATACCATTTTGATACATTTGATTTAATTGAAATTGATCAAAAAAAAGCTGTTGAAGAATTTAAAAAAGTAAATAAAGAATTAATAATAATAAAACCCACAGAACATATAATAATTTAGTTATGAGAAAAATTTATTTAATATTATGCATACTAGGAATAGCATTGCCTTACTATAATCTTATTAATTATTTAAAGATAAATAACTGGTCAATGGATGGTTTTTTTAGTCTTCTATATGAAAATTATGCTGTTTCAATGATATCAATGGATTTAACAGTAGCAGCCTCATCCTTCTTAATTTTTTTAATATATAATTTTAGAAAGAAACCAATTAAAATTATTCGATATTTAATTCCTATGTTTTTAGTAGGTTTTTCTTTAGCATTGCCTCTTTATCTATACGATACTCACAAAACTAATTAGATAACTCTTTCGATTTTATCATTATACATATTCCAGCATTAATTAGAATAAGAGAGATTGTTCCTATTGTAAAAAAATCTAAATTTTGATATTTTCTAATAATTGCTTCACCAAATATGCATAGTCCTGAGCTAAAAATTAAAATGCCTAAAGTTCCTATAATTGTATACTTATTAATCATCTTTCATTACATTTAAAACTAAATTAATTAAATTCGATTTATGACAGCTCAATTATGGTTTTTTATAATTATTTCATTAGTAATTTTTAACTATTTATTTTCAAATCTTTTAGATTATATAAATCATAGAAATTGGAAAGATGAAATTCCAAACGAGTTAAAAGATTTTTATGATAAAGAGAAATATAAGAAGGCAAAAAATTACGCATTAAGTAAAAATAAGATTAGTCTCTTTTCAAGTTCATTAAGTTTTTTACTTGTAATTTCACTAATTGTTTTCAATGGTTACGGAATTATTGATCAATTTGTTAGCTCTAGTATTTCTAGATTCTTTGCGTCACTTCAAATTAGTTCAAATTTTATCCAATCAGGAATTTTCTTTCTAATTCTATTTATTCTGAATTCTTTTATATCAATACCTTTCTCATATTATAACACGTTTGTAATTGAGGAAAAATTTGGTTTTAACAAAACAACTAAGCTGACATTTTTCATTGATATTATTAAGTCAACTTTATTATCCTTTTTTATTGGGGGTATTCTTCTTTTTCTAGCCTTATACCTCTATGAAAATTTAAATGATGGATTCTGGTTATGGTTGTGGATTGGGCTTTCATTATTGATGATTCTCATTAATATGTTTTACGCTGATTTAATCGTTCCAATTTTTAATAAACTTACTCCTTTAGATGATGGGGAGTTGAGAAATAAAATTGAAAAGTATTCTAAAGATGTTGGATATCTTCTAAAGAATATATATGTTATTGATGGGTCAAAGAGATCTACAAAAGCAAATGCTTTTTTTAGTGGTTTAGGGCCAAGAAAGACTATTGCACTTTATGATACTTTAATTGAAAAACATACAGAGAACGAACTCGTAGCGGTACTTGCTCATGAAGTAGGTCATTTTAAGAAAAAGCATATTTTCTCTGGATTAATTATGTCGATTATTCAGATTGGAATAATGTCTTTTTTCTTTGAATTATGTCTCAAGCTCCCTGAGATTTCAATTGCTCTTGGTGGTTTAGAGTCTAGTTTTCATTTAGGTATAGTAGGTTTTAGTATTATTTTTTCACCTATCTCAATATTGTCAGGTATTATTATGAATTACAAAAGCAGAAAAAATGAATTTGAAGCAGATGCCTATGCAAAAGAAACATTTAATGGAGAGGATCTATCTTTAGCATTAAAAAAATTATCTGTCGATAGTTTATCTAATATATACCCACATCCACTTTATGTATTTTTCCATTATTCACATCCGCCTCTTATTCAAAGATTAAGAGCATTAAATTAAAAAAAATATGAAAAGGCGAAATTTTATTTTTGATATATTTAGTGTTGGATTAATTTCCTCCATAACTCCAAGAGTTAAGGCAAAAAACTTTAAAATTAATAATATGGTTAGATCAATTTCAACATGGAAAACAACTGAAGCAAATCTTAAAGCTGGTTTAATGCTAGATAAAGGAATTGATGGACTTAGTGCAGCTGTAGCTGGTGTAGCTATTGAAGAAGAAAATCCTAAGAATACAACTGTTGGATTTGGGGGAGCTCCTGATAGATCAGGAAGTGTAACCCTTGATGCATGTGTTATGAATCATCTTGGAGATTGTGGTTCTGTTTTAGCTGTAGAAAATATTGTTAATGTCGCCAGACTTGCAAAGGATGTAATGGAAAAAACACCTCACGTTATGCTAGCTGGTAAAGGTGCTGAAGAATTTGCTATTTCGCTGGGTTATGAAAAGAAAGATCTACTAACAGAAAAGTCAAAAGAGGATTGGAAAAAATGGCTAGAAAATGAAGAATATAAGCCTATAATTAATATTGAAAATCACGATACTATTGGTATGTTATGCCTTGACAAGAATAATAATATTTCAGGGGCCTGTACAACTAGCGGTTTAGCTTATAAAATGAAGGGGAGAGTTGGAGACTCACCAATAATTGGTTCTGGTCTATTTATAGATAATAATATAGGTGGAGCTGTTGCAACTGGTCTTGGAGAAGAAGTTTTAAAAACTGTTGGATCTTTTTTAGTAGTTGAGTTAATGAGACAAGGTATGTCACCACAAGAAGCATGTGAATCAGCAGTTAAAAGAATAGTTTCATCAAATTCTCAGAAAAATAAATTTCAAGTTGCTTACATAGCTATGAATAAAGAAGGAGATGTAGGCTCATATAGTGTTGAACCTGGATTTACATATATGGATTATTTCAATGGTGAAAATAAAGAAAAGATTACTGAGTCTGCTTTTTAGTTAAGAAAATATAGACTTCATCTTATCCATTTCCTCTTCGGCTAATTTTGGATCTACTAAAATTCTCCCACTATATTCATCAGTTATAATTTTTTGTCTTGAAGCAATTTCCATTTGAACTTGAGGAGGAATTGTAAAGTATGAGCCCCCTGATGCATTTCTTTCTATAGGTACTATTGCAAGACCATTTCTAACATTAGATCTTATTCTCTTGTATGCAGCAATTAGATTATCTTCAATTTTTTTTTCAAATTCCTTGGACTTTTCTATTAATGCTTTTTCCTCTTTCTCAGTCTCTTTTAAAATTTCACCTAATTCTGAGTTCTTGCTTTTAAGGTGAGAAGTTCTATCTTTAATCTTATCTTTTAGTTCGTCTATAACTAAAGTCTTGTTATCAATTGTTTCTTTATATTGAGCAATCTTTTTTTCCGAGAGCTTGATCTCAAGTTCTTGATATTCCTGTTCTTTTACAATGGCATTGTACTCTCTATTATTACGGACTTTTTTTAAATCTCCTTCATATTTTTTGTGATTTTCTTTAGAAGTTTTAATTGAATTTTCCTCAAACTTAATCCCATCTTGGCTTTCTGTTATTTCATTTTCAAAACCTTCAAGTCTCTTGTTTAATCCTTCGATCTCATTTTCAAGATCTTCTACTTCTAGAGGAAGCTCACCTCTAATACTTCTTATTTGATCAATTCTTGAATCAATTAACTGAAGATCAAAAAGTGCTCTTAGCTTTTCTTCAACTGATGTTTCAACTTTTTTTGCCATTTTAATAATATTTTACAGGGTTAATATTTTCTTCGGATAAAAGGAGCGTAAAATTAGGTAATTTTTTATTAAGAAATTCTTTTATTATCAATTTTATGTGGTTTTCACTCTCATAATGACCAATATCAACTAAAATAGCTTTATTATCTGCCTCAAAAAAATTATGATACTTTAAATCTGATGTAATAAATGCGTCTACTTCTGAATCTAATGATTTTTTTATTGCAAAGCTGCCTGAGCCAACAACAATAGAGACTTTAGATATAGTCTTATTTATTTTTTTTGAATGTCTAATGTATTTGAGATTAAGTTTATCCTTGAGCAAATCAAAAAAACCATGCTCATCTTTTGGCTTATCTAATTTTCCAATTATACCCATCCCAGTTTTAATTCTCTCTAACTCATTTGTTTTTGGAATAAGTGTTGAAAGATTTTTCAAACCAATTTTTTTTGCCAAAAAATAGGATATTCCCTCTGGGTGATTATCTAATGATGTATGAATTGCATATATAGATATGTTATTCTTAACAGCATTTATTATTGATTTTTGAACATATCCAGAGTCAGATGTTATTTTCTTCAAACCATTGAATATTATAGGATGATAGCTTATTATTAGATTACAATTTTTTTTAATGGCCTCATCTATCACATCATTAGTTGTGTCCAAGGTGACTAAAATATTTGTAACCAAAGATTCAGGATTACCTACAATTAATCCAACATTATCGAAGTCTTCTGCAATAGATGTTGGCATCCAATTATTTAAAATTTTACTAACTTCACTAACTTTCATATAAGTGTAGTTTCATTGCAAATATAATATTATCTTTCCCAAGGTGAAAAATTTGAAATTTTTATTGTATCCCCTATCGGTATTATATAGCATATACTCATCTTTTCGAAATTTATTATTTGATCTTGGATTAATCGACTCAATTGAATATAAAATTCCAACAATTGGCATTGGTAATTTATCGACAGGAGGGACAGGGAAATCAATAATTGTTGATTATCTAATTGAGAAATTTAAAAAAAATAAAAAAATTACAACACTGAGTAGAGGATATAACAGAAAAACAAAGGGATTTGTTCATGCATCTGAAAGTTCAGACGCCTATGAGATAGGTGATGAGCCTTTTCAATTCTTTTCTAAGCATCCTGAAATTAATGTAGTTGTGTCTGAGGATAGAAGAAAGGGTATGAATATTATACTTAAAAACTTATCTGATACAGAATTATGTATTTGGGATGATGTGTTTCAACATAGATTTGTAAAACCAGGTTTAATGATATTATCAACTACATTCCAATATCCTTTTTATAAGGATGAGATTCTTCCAATCGGAAATTTAAGAGAGAATAAAGATTCTTCAAAAAGGGCTGATATAATTGTTGTTACAAAATGTCCAATTGATATGCATATTAATGATAAAAAAAGCATTATTGAGTCTCTAAATCCGCTTGCTAATCAGAAAGTTTTTTTTAGCTCATTAACTTACAAACAAAAAATTAAATCTAATGTTGATCAAATTAATATTGACTCTTTAGCTGAAAGTGATTTTATTTTAGTTACTGGAATATCCGATTCTTCATACCTAGTTAAATTTCTAAAAAGTAAAGCATTTAACTTCAAGCATTTGAAATATTCTGACCATTACAATTTTAATAAGCTTTCAATAGATAAAATCAGGAGCCTTTCTAGTGGCAAAAAAATACTTACTACGGAAAAAGATTTTGGAAGACTTAAACCAAAGATTAGCGATAGAGATATTTATTACATTGAAGTATCAATGCAATTTAATTCTGAAGTAAATGAACATAATTTTGATAAGACAATCTCTGAATATATAAATCAAAACTAAAGAACATGTTTGTGAGCCTTGTATGAAGATCTAACAAGAGGTCCACTTTCAACGTGTCTGAACCCCATCTCTTTTGCAATAATTTCGTATTCTTTAAATTTTTCAGGAGTAATAAAACTTTTAACTGGAAGATGTTTTTTTGAAGGCTGAAGATACTGACCTAGTGTTACAACATCTACTCCAACATTTATAAGATCATTAAGAGTCTCCAATACCTCATGTTTTTCTTCTCCAAGTCCCAACATGATTCCTGACTTTGTTCTGTTTATTCCATTATCTTTTAAATATTTCAATACATCTAAGCTCCTGTCATATTTTGCTTGAACTCTAACCTCCCTTGTAAGCCTCCTAACAGTTTCAAGATTGTGTGAAACTACTTCAGGTGAAACTTCAATAATTCTATCAATATTTTCAGTTTCGCCTTTAAAATCAGGTATAAGTGTTTCAATTGTTGTTGTTGGATTCAAATCTCGAACAGCTTTGACAGTTTCAGCCCATATTATAGAACCTCCATCTTTCAAGTCATCTCTATCCACTGATGTCAAAACCGCATGTTTAACCCCCATTATATTGATTGATCTAGCAACTTTGAATGGTTCAAATTCATCCGCTGGAAGAGGACTACCAGTTTGAACATTACAAAAGCCACATGATCTTGTACAAATATTTCCAAGAATCATAAATGTAGCTGTTCCTTCTGTCCAACATTCCCCCATATTAGGACAATTTCCAGAGACACAGATTGTGTGAAGATTATTCTTCTCTACGGTTGATCTAAGCTCAGTATATTTTTTACCAATTGGAAGTTTAACACGAATCCAGCTTGGCTTTTTAGTCCTGACCTTATTTTCAGATGTCTTCTTAGGCAAGCTAAGCTTTACCCATCCTTTATTTACTGTTTTAGAAATTGACATCTTGCAAATATACAAACTAAATAAGCCTAGTCAAAATATACCCTAATGCAAAAAGGGTAAGAAACAAAATTCCTGTAATACTAAGTATTCTCATTGATTTAGAGGGTCTATGGGGCTTAGGCATGTTTTTACTTACAACTAGTTTATAATTTAAAATTGCGTAAAAGGGTGCAGTAACAAAGGATAATACAGTAGCTATTTCAACTAATGCTCCCATTTCAGATAGTAGAAAATAAAATATTAACATTGTACCTAATGATAAAACTGAAATCCAATGAAAATAATAGTTTTTATTAATCTGGTTTGTTAATAATTGAGTTGCTCTTGACATTGTTCTAGGCGAAGCATCTAAGCAAGTAATTGTTGTACTGAGCATTGTTGTAAATGCACAAATTGAAATTATTAAATAAAAACTATCTCCCAGATTAGATGTATATAATTCTATTAATTGTCCAGCAAACACGCTACCACTATTTGAAAAACTAACTCCTGAATTATACATAACTAAGGCACCTAAACTTACAAAACAAATTCCCAAAATAACGGTAGAAATATATCCAACATTAAAATCAAATAAACTTTCTTTATTCGTTATTTTTTGATTTTTATTTTTTTCAATAGCCCAGATTGAATGCCATATTGAAATATCAAGTGGCGCAGGCATCCAACCCATAAAAGCAACTAAAAAAACAAGACCAGCACCATTAGGGAATACCTGGTTAAAGCTGTAGACTTCATTTGAATTAAAAGATGCAACTCCGGTGGAAAAAATTGTACTTACAGCTAAAACTAAAATTATTATTTTAATCATTTTATCTAAAAGCTGATATCTACCAAATAAAAGAATTACATAACATCCAATTGTGATAATTAGGCTCCATACAACCATATTGTCAGTTATTCCAAAAAGACTAGATGCTAAACCTGCAGTAACGATAGTAACTGCTGTTTGAATAGTAAACATTGTAGCAAGATTTAATACAAAGTAAATTATCAAAAATATTTTGCCAACTTTGTGATAACCATCCAATAAACTTTCTCCAGTTGCCATTGCATATCTTGGACCATACTGAAAAAATGGATACTTAAAAATATTTACTAACAAAAGAGCCCAAATCAAACCCCACCCAAAATCAGCACCGGCTCGTGTAGATTGAACCAAATGCGAAACTCCAATGGCAGCTCCTGCAAAAAGTAAACCAGGTCCAAGTTTAGAAATTAATTTGATCATTAAATATCATTAGCACATTCTGAGCCTGAAGGAATCTTTCCACATATACCACAAGGTTCATCTGATTTATTTAGAAAAGGACTCTGACTTGCACATGTACCAGAAAACTCTCCATTTTTTTTAAAAATCAGCTTTATTGCAATACCAGAAAAAGCAATAGCAATTAGTCCAACAGATATTAGAAATATCTCCATTGGACAAAGCTATAAAAAAATCGTAATTTTAGTTGTGCTTAACTTAATTATGAATATTAAGTTTTATTTAGTTTGGTTGTTAATAATATTTGCAACTGTCTCTTGTGACACTAATAATGTTAGGGTTTCTGATTCTGAAATTGAATCAGCTTCTGCCTGGAGTATTAACGATCAGCCTCCCACATTTCCTCAATGTGAAAATTTAAAAAATAATGAGCACTTGGATTGTTTTAAAAATATAATCGAAGTTGAAATAAACAGTTTCCTTAATGATAAGGTTTTTCCTGCTGATACATCTGAGTTTATATTAACATTAAAAGTTGATACAATAGGTAGATTTTCTTTAGATGATCTTAGTGCTTTAGGAAAATTAAATTCTACATCAAAAGATATGATAAAAAATGCCGTAGAAAATATTCCGAATGCATTACCTGCAATAAAAACAAATGTTGGAGAGTTTGTTGAAGTAACTTTTAACTTACCATTTAAATTTAATTATGAATAATAAATTAGACGATACTTCTATAATCATGGGAATTGACCCTGGTACAAATATTATGGGTTTTGGAATAATTAAAGTTGAGAAAAAAGAAATGAGATTGATTGATATGATAGAATATAAACTCCCAAAATCAGATGATCACAATATAAAGCTTTCCAAAATTTTTAAAAAAACAACCGAGTTAATTAAAATTTATAGACCAAATTATATTTCCATTGAGTCACCTTTTTTTGGAAAAAATGTCCAGTCTATGTTGAAATTAGGAAGAGCTCAAGGAGTATCAATTGCTGCTGCGTTAAATTCTAAAATTCCTATTACTGAATATTCACCCAAAAAAATAAAAATGGCAATTACTGGAAATGGTAATTCAAGTAAAGAGCAAGTTGCTAAAATGTTGAAAAGTATGCTAAAAATAAAAGAACTCCCTAAAAATCTTGATTCAACTGATGGCTTAGCTGCCGCAGTATGTCATTTTTTTAATTTTCAAAATGAAAAACAGAAAAAAAAATACTCAGGTTGGTCCAGTTTTATTGATAAAAATCCAGACAAAATAATTTAATTGCCAAAATGCTTATAGAAATTTTGAATTGTTTCAATGCCTATGAAGAAGTTCTTTACACCAAAATTCTCGTTAGGAGAATGAATTGCATCACTATCAAGTCCAAATCCCATTAAAACAGTCTTAATCCCCAAAATGCTTTCAAACATAGGAACTATTGGAATACTACCACCATCTTTTTGTGGAATAGGCTCTTTTCCAAAGCTATCTTTATAGGCATTTATAGCTGCTTCATAACCCTTAAAGTTTTCTGGAGTAACATAAGGATTTCCTCCGTGATGAGTTGAAACTTCAACTGAGACTGTGTCAGGAGCAATACTAAGAATATGATTTTTAAACAGCTCACTTATTTTTTCCCAATTTTGATTTGGAACTAACCTCATTGAAATCTTTGCATGAGCTTCACTTGGTATAACTGTTTTAGATCCCTCACCAATATATCCACCCCAAATTCCATTAACATCAAGTGTTGGGCGTATAGACTTTCTCTCTAATGTAGAATATCCTTCTTCACCTTTTACCTCAGATAGACCCAATGAATCTTTAAATTTCTGATCGTTAAATTTTGATTTTTGTTCAATTATATCTCTTTTAGATTTTTCGATTTCAACCACATCTTCATAAAATCCTGGTATAACAATTTTACCTTTCCCATCTATTAGTGAACTAATAATTTCTGATAATGTATTGATTGGATTAGCAAGTGTCCCACCATAAGTGCCAGAGTGAAGATCTCTATTAGGGCCAGTTAATTTAATTTCCATATATGATAAACCTCTAAGTCCGACTGTAAGAGTTGGATTATCCAGACTACTCAAACCTGTATCTGAGATAAGAATGACATCAGCACCGAGTTTGGACTTATTATCAACAAGAAACTTCTCTAAATTTTCACTTCCAACCTCTTCTTCACCTTCAATCATAAACTTTACGTTACAATTAAGTTTTTTTTTCTTTATCAGCTGTTCAAACGCCTTGACATGCATAAACACTTGACCTTTGTCATCACATGCACCTCTTGCAAAAATTGCCCCCTCTGGATGAATATCAGTTTTCTTAATTGTTGGTTCAAAAGGGGGGCTGTTCCAGAGCTCTAATGGATCAGGTGGTTGAACATCATAGTGACCGTAAACAAGAATCGTCGGAAATGATGGGTTAATTATTTTTTCACCATAAACTATTGGATGTCCATTGGTTTCATAAACTTTTGTTGAGTCACAACCAGACTTTAAAAGCTCATTTGACAGCCAATTTGCTGTTGAGTTCATATATTTTGAAAATTTTGAGTCTGCGCTCACAGATGGTAGCCTCAAAAATTCAAAAAGCTCTTCCAAGTATTTGCTTTTTTCCTCCTCAGATAATGTACTTATAGTTGACATATTTTTTAAAAACTTATTTATATTTGTTCACCTTTTGCGGGTGTGGTGAAATTGGTAGACACGCTAGACTTAGGATCTAGTGCCTAACAGCATGGGGGTTCGAGTCCCTTCACCCGCACTACTTTAGTTAGAGGGGCTATATCCAGCTCCTTTAACAAATCTACCAGGAAATTTACCTGTATGATTACTTTCAGATAAAACCTGAATACCATTCACAAAAACATCCTCGACACCAACTGCAAATTGAAGTGGTTCCTCAAAAGTTGCTTTATCTTCAATAAGCTCGGGATCAAAAACAACAATATCTGCAAAAAAGCCAGGTTTTAAATAACCTCTATTTTTAATTCCAAGATTATCAGCAGGAAAGCCAGTTAACCTTCTAATGGCCTCCTCCATTGATATTAATTTTTCATCCCTTACATATTTGCCAAGAACTCTTGCAAAACTACCAAAAGCTCTGGGATGTGTTATAAAATCTTTTGAAATATCAGAATAAGATCCAGCATCTGAATCAAAAGCAACCCATGGTAACTTAATTTTTTTTCTTACATTTTCTTCTGACATACTAAAATATATACATTGAATTCTACTGCCGTCTTCGATAATTAGATTAACTATTGCTTCTTCAGGAGATTCATTTCTTAATATTGCAGCCTCAGCGATTGTCATACCTCTATATTTATTTGACATAGACTGTTTGTTAAAACCAACCATTAAAATATCTTCTGGTGGTTGTTCTGATAGTTCTTTCCTAATATCTTCAAAAAGCCTCTCTCTTACATCAGGTTTTTTCATTCGATTAATCCAAGCCTGTCTACCGCCCTCTTGAACCCAAGTTGGAATAACACCAGTTAGACCAGTTGAGGAAGCAGGATAAGTATACATATCAGCAGTAATTTTTAAACCGTTTGCTCTTGCTTTTTCAACTTTATTAATAACGGTGTCCAATAGATGCCAATTAGGTTTTCTTGAAGTTTTGAGATGATATATTTGAGCAGGTATGTTAGCTCTTTCAGCAATTTCAAGTAATTCATCAAGTGCTTCAAGAACCTTTGAGTCTTCGTTCCTCATGTGAGAAATATATCTACCGCCATATGATGAAGCAACCTTTGACAACTCCACCAATTCATCAGTATCGGCATAGTCACCTGGAGCATATATTAAAGAAGATCCTATGCCTATTGCACCTTGCATCATAGCGAGCTTAACAATGTTTCTCATTGATTCCATTTCACTTGGTGAAGCTTTTCTATTTGCATATCCAATTTCTTGAATTCTAACAGTTGCAGCACCTAGGTAAGAGGCAATATTAGTTGAGACTCCACTTGATTCTAAATTTTCCATTGCTTCACCAAAAGAAACATAATTATTTGTGTTTATCGAGCCTCTTGGGCCAGGAGATGTCCCTTCCCCAAATACTTCTAATGTAACTCCTTGTTTTAAGTCACTTAATGATCTACCATCCTGCATTAAGGTGTTATATCCCCAACTAAGCATATTTATAAAGCCTGGAGAAACTATTTTCCCTGAAGCATCTATTGTTTTCTTAGCAATAAAATTATTTTTTTTACCTACATAGAAAATTGTATCATTATTGATAGCAACATTACCAATATATCCATTCATTCCTGAACCATCATGAATCATTCCCCCACTAATTAAGACATCAACATCAGTAGGTTCATTTTCACATGAAAATGTAAATAGCACAAATAGTAGAAGTAATTTTTTCATTTTTCTATGATTGATTTCAATTTATCAAAAATTTCAGTATTATCATAAACACCAGTGAAGTTTGAAGAATTATATCCATAACTATAAACAGGAACCATTTCAGCAGTGTGATTCTCAGATGAGTATTCGGTTTTTACAATGGATTTTTCTACATCACCATCAATTATTGAAGCGCCACCTGTTTCATGATCAGCTGTTACAACAACTAGCGTATTTTTATTATTATCAACAAAGTCATAAGAACTTTTAATTGCTCTGTCAAACTCTAGCATCTCGCTTAGTAAATATTCAGGATCATTATCGTGTTCAGCCCAGTCAATTTGAGAACCCTCAACTAAAAGGAAGAAAGGCTTATTATAACTTTTAAGTTTTTGAAGAGTAATATTAATAATATCATCAAGGGATGGTTCTCTACCAAGATACTTTTCACTAGGATCATCATAGGCTGTAAAAAATCCAATATTTTTTGAATCAGTATTTTTATATTCTTCTAAATTATTTACAAACACATAGCTTTTCATCTCTTCCACTAAATTCCTATTATCCTCCCTATCATTAAAGTATCTTTCTCCACCTCCAACAAATAAATTAATATTACTTTTCGATAGTTCAACAGCAATATTATCATATTCGTATCTGCTTTTTGACTTTGAATAATAAGCTGCAGGAGTAGCATGCACTATGGTAGAAGTTACCAAAATTGCAGTCATGTAACCTTTATCTCTACAAATCTCTAAAATAGATTTAACAGGATTGAAGTCTTTATCCAGTCCTAATACACCATTGTAAGTTTTTACACCACTAGATAATGCAGTTCCACTTGCTGCTGAATCAGTTATAAGATCATCAATAGCATGAGTCTTACTTAAACCTATATATTCTGACCTTTCAAGTGGAGTATAATTATCATTTGAATACATACTGGTTGAAACTTGAGATATACCCATACCATCACCTATCATCATTATGATATTTGGAGATTCAGATTGATTATCGCAAGAATTTAATACTGATAAAATTAATATTACTAAGACAGATTTTTTAAACATGCTCCAAATTTAATTTTTTAATTTATAAATAATGTATTTTTCCTGTTAAGGAATCAATAAACTTTTTATTTTTCTCAATATTATCAATAATGTATTTTGAATTAGCTTTTCCAGATTTATTTCTAAGCTCTTCTGAATCATATAACTCAATAAAACATTTGTAAAACTCATCAGAATTTTTAACTGAAAATACTCCACCCAATGAAGTTAAATCTTCAGCTTCTGAAAAACCTTGAAAATTTTTACCAATTAGAATTGGAACAGAAAAAACAGCAGGTTCTAGAATATTATGAAGACCTTTATTCCCCATTCCACCTCCAACATAAGCAATATCTGCATATCTATATAAATACTTTAAAATACCTATTGAATCAATTATTAAAATGTTTTTTTTGAAATCATTTTCATTATTTAGATCTGAAAATTTAATACAGTTGTCTCCATATTTTTTATTTAGATTATTTACAAAATTTATGGATATGTCATGAGGAACTATAATTGATTTAATGTTACTCATCAGGACTCTATCAATTAATTTAATATCGTTTTCCCAGATACTTCCAGCTATAAAACACCTTTTATTATTTATGAATTTTTCAATACTAGTTACTCGTTTATTTTTGTTTAATGTATTGATAACAGAAGTGTATCTTGAATCACCAGAAATATGTACATTTTCAAATGAGTATTTTTCAAGTATTTTTTTTGAATTATTATCCTGAACATAAAAAAAGTCAATTTTCTTAAGTTGTTTGAGAAACCAATATCCATAAAATTTAAAATAAAACTGAGATATATTAAACTTGGAGGATAAAGAATAAATTACAGAGTCATTCTCCCTTAAATAGTGAATGTAATTAGACCAAATATCATTTTTAATAAAAATTACAATCTTAGGATTCACAGCACTTACAAATCTTTTTGCATTAAAAGATGTATCTAGTGGTAGATATAGTTTTGTATCTGCAAATCTGTATTCTTTTGAATTTTCATATCCTGATGGTGAAAAGAATGTTACTATAATTTTAATATTATCAAAACTCTTTTTTAAAGTCTCAATAATTGGTTTGGCTATTTCAAATTCACCTAAAGAAGAAACATGAAACCAGATATTTTTTTCATTTGGGTCAACTTCTTTCTTTAAAATTTTAAATGATTTCCTCCTGCCTTCATAAGATAAATTAATTTTACTAGACAAAAGCCTAAGGGGTTGGCATATTATGAATGCAAGAATAATAAAAAAATCATAAATAAATTTCACTTAATCCTTTTTCCAAAAATACTTTTTTAATTTTGTTTTTAATGAAAAAAATTAATATGGTTGACCTCAATGGTCAATACAGAAAAATTAGGTGGCAAGTAAACAGAGAGATAAAAAAAGTAATTAAGTCCTCTTCTTTTATAAACGGTCCCATTGTCAAAGAATTTCAGAAAAATTTACAAGAATATTTGAATGTTAGGCATGTAATACCATGTGCTAATGGTACAGATGCTCTTCAAATTGCACTTATGGCACTAGACTTAAAAAAAGGAGATGAGATTATAACTACAAACTTTTCATTTGCCTCAACCATTGAAGTTATTCTTTTGCTTGGCCTAAAACCGGTCATTGTGGATATAGATCCAAGAACTTTTAACATAGACCCAAGTTTAATTAATAATAAAATAACTGAAAGGTCTAAAGTCATAATACCAGTTCACCTTTTTGGTCAGTCCTGTAGAATAGAGGAAATAATTGAAATTGCAAATAAAAATAATTTACAGGTTATAGAGGATAATGCTCAAGCACTAGGCTCTCAATATAAGTTTTCAAATTCAGAAAAACAGATGACAGGTACAATTGGGGATATAGGTACTACATCTTTTTTCCCGTCAAAAAACTTAGGCTGTTATGGAGATGGAGGCGCAATATTTACTAATTCAGATAATTTAGCATATAAAATGAGAGGAATTGTTAATCATGGGATGTATGAGAGATATTATCATGATGAAATTGGAGTAAACTCAAGGCTTGACTCTATGCAAGCTGCTATACTTAATGTCAAATTAAAATATCTAGATAAGTATAATAAAAGTAGGCAGCAATCTGCACACCTATACAATCAAGCATTTGAAAAAGTTGAAAAGATTCAAACCCCATTTGTTGAGTCGGATATTGACTCTCATGTTTATCATCAATACACACTCAAAGTTCCATCTGAATTTAGAGATAGTCTTGCTGAACACCTATCTAAAAACAATATTCCATTTGGAATATATTACCCATTGGGTTTCCATGAACAAAAAGCATACAAACAAGAGTTTTTTTCTGATAAGGATTTTCCTGTAACAAATAAGATTAAAGATCAGGTAATCTCTTTACCAATGCATACGGAATTATCTAGGAAACAGATAAATCATATAACTAATACTATCATTAGTTTTTTCGAATAATTGATCAATTAATTTACTTTAGTTAAAAAAAGGTGGAAAAGTTTACAAGAAATAGTCTAGATCCTGTCTACAATTACTTCTCTATTTGTTTTTCTAATTAATCCTTGAAGTGTATTGCCAGGTCCTACTTCATAAAACTCTTTAACCCCATCTTCAATCATCTTATTAATACTTTGATTCCAAAGAACAGCACCTGTTAGCTGACTTAAAAGATTTGTTTTAATTTTTGCAGGTTCTTGCTCAGGGCATCCTGTGAAATTTTGATATATTGGACATGAAGGTTTTGTAAAATCAGTTTCTTCAATACCTTTTTTTAGATCATTAACGGCTGAACTCATTAACTCGGAGTGGAATGCACCACTAACAGGAAGAACTAATGCTCTTCTCGCACCTTTTTCTTTTAGTAGTTGACAGGCTTTCTCAACTGATTTAATTTCACCTGAAATTACTAACTGACCAGGACAATTATAGTTTGCTGGTTTAACTATTCCATTTATCTCACTGCATGATGACTCTATAATTTCATCTGATAAGCCTATAATTGCAGCCATCGTTCCATTTGTGTCTTGACAAGCTTTTTGCATTGCATTAGCTCTAATTGAAACTAATTTAAGTCCATCTTCAAAACTTATTGCATTAGATGCAACTAGTGCTGAAAACTCTCCTAACGAATGCCCTGCGCATACATCAGGAGCAAATGTCTTTGAAGTTAGAGCTAAAATAGCTGAGTGAATAAAAATCGCTGGCTGAGTGACCTTTGTCTGAAGTAAGTCTTCATCTGTTCCTTCAAACATTAATTCTGTAATATTAAAATTTAAAATTTTATTAGCTTTTTTAAAAAGAGCTCTAGACTCTAAAACCTCATTATACAAATTTTGCCCCATTCCTGGTTTTTGAGATCCTTGTCCAGGGAATACATATGCTTTCATATTATTTTCTTTTGTAGGTTAGAAATGAATACTTAATCTTTTCATCACCATTTATTTCATTAGTTTCTTCTTTAATAAGATTAAATTTCTCCTCGGGAATCTCTGGAAAATATGCATCTCCATCATAATTTTTGTATACCCTGGTTAATTCAATTTTATCTGCTATATCTATTGTTTGTGTGTAGATCTCTCCTCCTCCAATAATAAACGGTTGAGAATCATTCTTACAATGGGAAAGTGCCTCTTCAATACTTTTACAAACAATAATTCCATCATTATTATAACTAGCATTTCGGGTTACTACTATATTTAATCTATTAGGTAATGGGTATGGAAGAGACTCAAAAGTTTTTCTTCCCATTATTACCGCATGATTTGAAGTAAGTTCTTTAAACCTTATTAAATCTTTGGGTATATGCCATATAAGTTTGTTATTATTCCCAATAACATTATTAATTGAGGCTGCAGCAATAATTGTAAGTTCGTTAGTCATGAATCATACTGAAATTTTACCTTTAATTGGAGGATGAGAATTATAATTAAGTATATCGATATCCTCAAATTTAAAATCTTCAATATTCTTAACCTCTTCGTTTAATTTTAAGGTAGGAAGTGGCATGGGATCTCTACTTAATTGGAGCTCTACTTGCTCAATATGATTTAAATATATATGAGTATCACCAAAAGTATGTATGAAATCACCTACCTCATAATCACATACCTGAGCTACCATGTGAGTTAATAGAGAATATGATGCAATGTTAAAAGGAACACCTAAAAAAACATCAGCACTTCTCTGGTACATTTGGCAAGAAAGTTTATTTTCAGAAACATAGAATTGAAAAAAAGCATGACAAGGAGGTAATGCCGCTTTACCATTTTTAACATTTTCATCAAAAGATTTTGAACTATCAGGAATAATATTAGGGTTCCATGCAGTTACAATCATTCTTCTGCTTGAGGGATTTTTTTTTAATGATTTTATAACATCATTAAGTTGATCAACTCCATCACTATTCCAATTTCTCCATTGGTACCCATATATAGGGCCAAGATCTCCATTTTTATCTGCCCATTCATCCCAAATAGTCACTCCGTTATCCTTCAAATATTTAATATTTGTATCACCATTAATAAACCAAATTAATTCATGTATGATTGACCTTAAATGTAATTTCTTTGTTGTAACCAAAGGAAATCCATCTTGAAGATTAAATCTCATTTGATGGCCAAAAATACTTATTGTTCCAGTTCCTGTTCTATCCTTCTTCTCGACACCGTTCTCTTTTATATGTCTAAGTAAATCAAGGTATTGTTTCATTTTATACTTTTTCTTGAATTAAGTTCATCCCTTAGTTTTGCTGCCATTTCATAGTCTTCATTTTGTAAACTATTTTCAAGCATCTTTTTGATATTATTAGTTGAAATTTTTTTTATGTCTTTAGACTTTTTATAGCTTTTATCTGAATTCTCATCTTTAAAGAAATTGTTATCAGCAAAATTAATTTCCTCAGAATACTTTTCATCATCATCAAATCCAGCTTCATCCAAAATATCTTTTTTAACAAAAATTGGTATATTAAATCTAATTGATAATGCAATTGCATCTGATGTCCTAGAGTCAATTTTAATTATATCATCATTATTCTCACAAACAATATTTGAAAAAAATACTCCATCTTTAAGTTTACTGATAATTATATGATTGAGTTTGATGCCAAATTTGTCAGCAAAACTTTTAAAAAGTTCATGAGTAAGTGGTCTTGATGTTTTTATTTTTTTTTCCAGACCAATTGCAATTGCTTGAGCTTCAAAGCCTCCTATTACAATTGGTAATTTTCTTGAACCGTTTGTTTCTTGAAGTATAAGAGCAAATGCACCTGAAGTATTATCACTGTAAGAAATTCCTTGAATTTTTAGCTCTACTATTTCCATGCAAAATTATAATGACACAAATTAATTAAATAAAATTTAAATCTCATTAGAGCACTATAGGAAATATTTTTTTTATGATTAAATTCGCATAAAATTATTCTATATGAAAACGGTTCAGTTTAGAGAAGCAATATGCGAGGCTATGTCGGAAGAAATGAGAAGAGACGAAAGAGTCTACTTGATGGGAGAGGAAGTAGCAGAATATAATGGTGCATACAAAGCTTCAAAGGGAATGCTTGATGAGTTTGGTGAATTGAGAGTAATTGATACACCGATTTCTGAAGCTGGGTTTTCAGGAGTAGGCGTTGGCTCTACCATGGTTGGAGCAAGACCTATTATTGAATTTATGACATTTAATTTTTCTTTAGTAGGAATTGATCAAATAATCAACAATGCTGCAAAGATCAGACAAATGTCTGGAGGTCAATTTCCATGTCCAATAGTATTTAGAGGTCCAACTGCATCTGCTGGGCAGCTTGGAGCGACTCATTCTCAGGCTTTTGAAAGCTGGTTTGCAAACTGTCCTGGTTTAAAAGTAATCGTGCCATCAAATCCTTATGATGCTAAAGGTTTGTTAAAATCTGCAATTAGAGATGATGATCCTGTAATTTTCATGGAATCAGAACAAATGTATGGTGATAAAGGTGAAATTCCTGAAGGAGAATATACACTACCAATTGGTGTTGCAGACATTAAAAGAAAAGGTAAAGATGTGACAGTAGTTTCATTTGGAAAAATAATAAAAGAGGCATTTAAGGCTGCTGATGAACTTGAAAAAGAAGGAATTGAATGTGAAATTATTGATCTAAGAACACTAAGACCAATTGATTATGACACAGTTTTAGAGTCAGTTAAAAAAACTAACAGACTTGTTGTACTAGAAGAGGCCTGGCCTTTTGGAAATATTTCAACAGACATATCCCACAAAGTACAAAATGAGATTTTTGATTTTCTAGATGCGCCAGTTGAAAAAGTAAATAATGCAGACACTCCAACTCCATATTCTCCCGTGTTATTAGAGGAGTGGCTCCCAAATAGTGACCAGGTGATCAAGGCTGTTAAAAAAGTTCTATATATTTAACCAACAAGTAGTGGTGCAATAACAAGGGCAACAACAGCTATTAATTTAAGAAGAATGTTTAGTGATGGACCAGAAGTGTCTTTAAAGGGATCACCAACAGTATCACCAACAACTGCTGCTTTATGAGCTTCAGAACCCTTCCTACCATCTTCTTCAATCATTTTTTTTGCATTATCCCATGCACCACCAGCATTTGACTGAAAAATTGCCATTAAAACACCACATGATGTAACTCCAGCTAATAGCCCACCAAGCATCTCAGCACCACCAGCAAATCCAATAATAACTGGAACTGATATTGCCATTAAGCCTGGAAGTACCATCTCTCTTAATGCTGCTTGTGTAGAAATTTCAACACATTTACTATACTCTGCAACACCGTCAGCATCATTAAAGATCTTTAAGTCTTCTTTAGACGCCTTTGACAAATCTGAATCATACTTTCTCATTATTTCAAGTGCAGCTTTCAATTTTGGTAAATCTGTAAATTGTCTTCTTACTTCTTCTATCATACTCATTGCTGCTTTACCAACTGCCTTCATCGAGAGAGCTGAAAAAACAAATGGTAACATTGCACCAAGTAAAAGTCCAGCCATAACAACTGGTTTCGAGATATCAATTGCAGTAATCTGAGCAGTTTGCATATACGCTGCAAATAAAGCAAGAGCTGTTAGAGCAGCTGATGCAATAGCAAAACCTTTACCTATTGCAGCAGTTGTATTTCCAACTGCATCAAGCTTATCTGTTCTTTCTCTTACTTTTGGATCTAACTCTGCCATTTCTGCAATACCTCCAGCATTATCAGAAATAGGTCCATAGGCATCAACTGCTAACTGAATACCAGTATTAGCGAGCATACCAACAGCAGCAATCGCTATTCCATAAAGGCCTGCAAATTCATATGAAAATAATATTGCAGCACATATGAATATTATTGGTAGAGCTGTGGAAATCATTCCAACACCAAGACCGCTTATAATTGTAGTTGCAGGTCCAGTCTCAGATTGTTCAACAATTGATAGAACAGGTTTTTTTCCAGTTGCAGTGTAATATTCTGTTACTTTACCGACTAAAAGACCTGCTATTAAACCACTGATTGTAGCAATGAAAACTCCCACTGAAGTGTATTCGGTATCATTAAAAACCCATGACTCAGGAAGTAAATATTGTATCAAGAACCAAGTTATAGCAATCATTAATCCAGCTGAAATGAATTCACCCAAATTTAGGGCCTTGTGAGGATCACCACCTTCTTTGACTTTAACGAAGAAAGTCCCTATTATGGACATAATTATTCCAGAGGCAGCTATAAATAATGGAAGTAATACTGCATTGATTTCAATTCCAGAAAATTCGCTTAAACTAACGAAAGCAGCACCTAAAACCATTGCCCCAATAATTGATCCAACAAATGACTCAAATAAATCTGCTCCCATTCCAGCAACATCTCCAACATTATCTCCAACATTATCAGCAATTGTTGCAGGATTTAGAGGATGGTCTTCAGGGATACCAGCTTCAACTTTTCCAACTAAATCAGCACCAACATCTGCAGCTTTGGTATATATTCCACCACCAACTCTAGCAAATAATGCAATAGACGAAGCACCTAGGGAGAATCCAGATAAAACTTGTATTACAGTATTTATGTCTGTAAACATAGGTCTGTAAATAATAAACAGAGAACCAACTCCTAGGACACCTAATCCAACTACACCCATTCCCATCACAGAACCACCAGAAAATGCAATTTCAAGTGCTTTTCCAAGAGAATCTTGAGCAGCATTAGTAGTCCTTACATTAGCCTTTGTTGCAACTTGCATACCGATAAAACCTGCTAGACCAGAACATAATGCGCCAACGACAAAAGATACAGCAACCAACCAGCTACTTCCTTCATTAATTCCTTTAAATGCTAGCAACACAGAGGTAATAATTACAAAAACTGATAAAATTTTATATTCAGCCTTTAAAAATGCCATAGCACCATCTGCGATATTCTTCGCAATTTTAGCCATTTTTGCATTTCCAACTTCTTTCTTAGAAACTGATGAATTTTTAATAAAAACAAATATTAACGCTATAACACCAGCTAAAGGGATAAGATTTATGTAGTCCATTTTTTAAATTTTTTTCAAATATAATACAATGCTAAAAATGGAATGCAAAAATATGGAGAAAGATATAATTAAAGTTCCTCTTTAATTAATTTTAGGACTGTATCGTAATCTGATTTGTTTTCAACAAAATCTAGATCATCAACATTAATTTTTAAAAGTTTTCCACTATCATAATTTGTGATCCACGCTTCATATCTTTCATTAAGTCTACTTAAATATTCAATACTAATGGTTTTTTCATAATCTCTACCCCTTTTGTGTATTTTGTTTACAAGGTTAGGGATACTACTTTGTAAGTAAACTAATAAGTCGGGGGGTTTAACTAAATTAAGCATTGTATCAAAAAGGGATAAGTAATTTTCATAATCCCTTTGAGGCATTAGGCCCATTGAATTTAAATTTGGAGCAAATATGAAGGCATCTTCATATATAGTTCTGTCTTGAATCACATTTTCTTTGGAATTGTCAATTGAAACTAGTTGCTTGAATCTACTATTTAAGAAATAAATTTGGAGATTAAATGACCACCTCTCCATGTGATTATAAAAATCATCTAAGTAAGGATTAGCAATGACATCCTCATAATAGGCTTTATATTTTAAACTTTTGGAAAGTTGCTTAGTCAGGCTTGTTTTCCCAGCACCAATATTTCCGGCAATTGCTATTCTCATAATTTTAGCCAAAATAACAGGTTTTTTTAAAAGAAAAAAGTAGAATAATTTGAAATAAATTTTTTTTGTTTAATTTAGCCTCAAACAGAGGAAGGATTTGACTGATTGCAACCTCTTAAAAAAATTGCTAAAGCAGTAATTCTTTTACCCGCAATCATTCACTTTTTTTCTTACAAATTTATTTTATGTCGTATTTATTTACTTCCGAATCTGTTAGTGAGGGACACCCTGATAAAGTTTCAGATCAAATAAGTGATGGAATATTGGATAACTTCTTAGCTTTTGATCCTAATAGCAAAGTTGCTTGTGAAACTCTGGTAACCACAGGTCAGGTTATACTCTCTGGAGAAGTATCAAGTAATACTTATTTAGATGTTCAAGAGATTGCAAGAGATATTATAAAAGATATTGGATATAACAATGATTTGTATAAGTTTTCTGGAGAATCATGTGCAGTTATGTCATTAATTCACGAACAATCAGAGGATATTTTAAGAGGATTAGAAAGAAGTGTAAAAGAAGATCAAGGAGCTGGTGATCAAGGAATAATGTTTGGTTATGCATGTAATGAAACTGAAAATTCAATCCCTCTAACTTTAGACATTGCAAATAGACTTTTAATAAAGCTATCAAAACTCAGAAGATCTAAAGAAATTCCATATTTAAGACCAGATTCAAAATCTCAGGTGACTATAGAGTACGATGATAATGATGTCCCATTAAGGATAGATACAATTGTTATTTCAACTCAACATGATGAATTCGACAATGATGATGAAAAAATGTTGAATCAAATAAGAAAAGATATGGTTAAAATTCTTATTCCAATTGTAAAAGATTCTTATGACCCTGAAATTCAAAAACTATTTAATGATAATATTAAAATCTACGTTAATCCAACAGGAAAATTTGTTATTGGCGGGCCGCATGGTGATACTGGCTTAACTGGTCGAAAAATTATAATTGACACATATGGAGGTAGAGGAGCTCATGGTGGAGGAGCTTTTAGTGGGAAAGATCCAAGTAAAGTTGACAGAAGTGCAGCATATGCGGCAAGACACATTGCAAAAAATTTAGTTAAGGCTGGAGTATCCGATGAAATATTGATCCAGCTTAGCTATGCTATTGGAGTTGCTGAACCAGTATCACTAAATATAGATACTTGCGGAAAGTCCAAAATTAAAGTTTCAGATTCTGAACTATCTAAAATAGTAAATGAAATTTTTGATTTAAAACCACATTCGATAGAATCAAGATTCAAACTTAGAGATCCTATTTATCTTGAAACAGCGTCATATGGTCATATGGGTAGAAAATCTGAAAAAAAAACTAAAACATTTAACTCTAAATACTCGGGAGTTAAAAAAATTGAAGTTGAGCTTTTCCCTTGGGAAAAATTAGAGTATAAAAATCTTTTAATTAAAACACTTAAATTATGAGTCAAAATGATCAAACCCTGGCATTACATGCTGGGCATAACACTACAAAAACAGAGGGAACTAGAGCAGTCCCAATCTATCAAACAACATCGTATGTATTTGATGATACTGACCATGCAGCAAAATTATTTTCACTTGCTGAACCTGGGTATATTTATACAAGACTTAATAATCCTACAGCAGATGTACTAGAGCAAAGGTTAGCATCTATTGAAGGAGGTATTGCTGCCGTTGCAACTTCATCTGGTTCTGCAGCTTTGGCAACAACATTGTTGACACTCTTAAAGACAGGGGATCATATTGTTTCCTCAAATAGCCTTTATGGTGGAACATATAATTTATTAAATGTAACACTTCCTAGGTATGGAATCACAACAACTTTTGTTGATCCAAATAAAGTTGACAATTTCTCTAAAGCAATTAATAAAGATACTAGGGCTATTTACATTGAGAGTATGGGAAATCCAAAGTTGGACGTTCTTGACATAGAAGCAATTTCAAAAATTGCAAAAAAAGCAAAGCTCCCACTAATTGTGGATAATACAGTTGCAACTCCATATTTGTTAAAACCAATCAACTATGGTGCTGATATTGTAATTCACTCAACAACTAAATACATTACAGGTAATGGAACCTCGATTGGGGGGGCAATAATAGATGCAGGTAATTTTGATTGGAGTAGTGGATTATTTGATGAATTTACAGAACCATCCCCAGGATATCATGGTTTAGTTTATCATGATGTATTGGGTCCAGCTGCATTCATTGCTAAAGTTAGGATTGAAGGTCTTAGAGACCTTGGAAGTGCTCCAAGTCCTTTTAACTGTTTTCAAACAATTCAAGGACTCGAGACCTTATCTGTTAGAATAAAAAAACATTCTGAAAATGCATTAAAGGTTGCAGAATGGTTAGAAAAACAATCTCAAGTTGCATGGGTTAATTATCCTGGTCTTAAATCCTCGAAATATTATAAATTGTCACAGAAATATTTAAAAAATGGTCAAAGTGGTATTGTAACATTTGGTTTAAAAGGTGGATTTGATTCAGCAAAAAAATTAACTGATAGTACTAAAATATTCTCTTTATTGGCTAATTTTGGAGATTCCAAGTCTTTAATTATACACCCTTCAAGTACTACTCACCAACAATTAAATGAGGAACAACAAAAGTCAACAGGTGTGACGTCTGATTTGGTTAGATTAAGCATTGGCCTTGAAGATCCAGCTGACTTAATTGAGGACTTAAAGAATGCTATAAAATCATTGTAAAATTTGAAAGATGATTTAAAAAAGATAGTAATTGAAAATTTTGAATCCTCATCTGGTAATAAACTTCAAAATTTTCAATTAAGCTATCAATTTTTTGGGAAAAGATTAGGAACTGCTCCAGTTATTCTTATTAATCATGCATTAACTGGAAATTCAATTGTATCTGGAAAGGATGGATGGTGGAGTGAAATTGTTGGAATAAGTAGGGCAATTGATCTAAATAAATTCACAGTGCTTTGTATTAACATTCCAGGAAATGGGTTTAATGAAGAAAACTTTAATTTCAGTGTTGAATTAGACTTAGGAGATGTAGCACATATTTTTATTAAGGTTTTAGATAAATTAAAAATTTCAAAATTATATGCTATAATTGGAGGATCAATTGGAGGATGTTTAACATGGGAGATGGCTGCAATTAAAAATGATATTGCAGAAAAGATTATTCCTGTAGCTTCAGATTGGAAAGCAAATGATTGGTTAATAGCTAAC
The DNA here is from genome assembly GCA_902620455.1 of uncultured Bacteroidota bacterium. Lineage (GTDB taxonomy): Bacteria > Bacteroidota > Bacteroidia > Flavobacteriales > Flavobacteriaceae > Marisimplicoccus. The sequence continues at coordinate 87,062 of CACNIG010000002.1, read as the reverse complement.
ACTTTTTTACAAGATAGAATTCTAGAAAACTCAAAAGACCCCATTGGAGATGCAAGAATTCATGCAATGACATTCTACAGAACACCTGAGTCTCTTAATCAAAGATTCTTAAGATCTAAGAATATTGAAAAAGGAATTTTTAATGTTGAATCATGGCTAGATCACCATGCAATTAAACTTAATCAAAGGTTTAACCTAAGCTCCTATAAATTTTTAAACAAACTTTTAAGATCTGCTAATATTACAAGAGACGATTCAAGATTAGAGTCAAAAATTATGCCTTCAAAATCAGAGATTCACATAATTTCAGTTGATTCAGATATTTTTTTCTTGCCTGATGAAGATAGAATTACTACTCAAAGGCTTAAAAAACAAAAAGTAAAAATTAAAAATCATGTTATAGAATCAATTCATGGTCATGACGCATTTTTAATTGAAACAAAACAAATTTCAGATATCTTTACTAAAATTTTAACATAATGGCAATTTATTTAGACAGAATTAATGACAAGTATTTGTTTGAACTTTCAAATGAAAATGGACATAAAGTTTTACTAGATCGAAAATATTCTCCAGATTATAATGTACAAGGTGCAAGTCCTATGGAGCTTCTACTAATGGGAGTGGCTGGTTGTAGTAGTATTGATGTTATATCAATATTAGAAAAACAAAAGCTTGACCCAGATTCATATAAAATGGAGGTTGAAGGGGAAAGAGAGTCTACACCAGGTAAACCATGGAAAAGAATACATGTCAAATTATATATTGAGGGTAATATTCCAAGTGATAAAATTGTTCGTGCCGCAGCTTTGAGTTTTGATAAATATTGTTCAGTTTCAAAGAACCTTGAGAAGTCAACTTTAATTGAGCATTCAATTTATCTCAATGGTTCCTTAATTAAAAAATAGGCAAAAAAGTTTGTTTTTGTTGATACCTATTATACTTTTGTTAACTGTTATGAATAATTTTAACTTTTATTTCAACAATTATTTCTACTTTCTTAATAGGAAGACAGGATAATTATGTAATTAAAAATTAAAATATTATAGTCCTGTCAAATCAGGACTTTTTTTTTATATGAAAGTATCTATTCAAGGAGTAAAAGGATCATTCCATCATCTGGTGGCTGCTAACTATTTTAGTTCATACGAACTAAATGAATGTTCAACTTTTGATAAGCTTGTAAAGTCAATAATTGAGAAAGATTCTGAATATGGGGTAATGGCTATTGAAAACTCTATAGCTGGATCTATACTACCTAATTATGCTTTAATTGATGAATATAATTTGTCAATTACTGGAGAATACAGTCTTAGTATTGATCATAATTTAATGTGTCTCCCTGGACAAAGTATTGATGAAATTGATGAAGTCCATTCTCACCCAATGGCATTACTTCAGTGCACAAAATTTTTTACTAAATATCCTAAGATAAAGCTAATTGAGAGTGAGGATACAGCCTTATTTGCAAAAAAAATTAGTGAAAATAAAATTAATGGAGTAGGAGCAATAGCTAGTAAAGAAGCAGCAGACATATATAATTTAGAAATTTTAAACTCTTCAATACAGACAATCAAAAACAATATGACAAGATTCGTTATAGTTGAAAAGAATAAAAAACATATATCGAATTTTAATAAAGCTGCTCTTAAATTTATACTTGATCATAAAAGAGGAAGTCTAGCATCTATTCTGAATATGATGAGTGACTGTAAATTGAATCTTACGAAAATTCAATCGCTGCCGGTTATTAAAACACCCGGTAAGTATGCTTTCTTTGTAGATATTACTTTTGATTCAATTGACAATTATCAAAAAGCGATTAAGATTATTGAGCTTATGGCTCAGGAGTTTAAAATACTTGGAGAATATAAAGATCAAAAATTATGAAAGTTGGTATAATTGGTTTAGGGTTAATAGGAGGTTCCATAGCACTTAAAATGAAAGATTTATTTGATAATCTTACCATATATGGATATGATATTGATCATGATTCAATTAGCTATTCAATTAAAAATAAAATTATTGATGCAAAATATGATGAAGATTTACTAAATGAATTAGATTATATATTTCTAGCTATACCTGTAGAATCAATAAAGAATCAACTTCAAAATTACTTAGATAAGATTTCAGAAAAAACTTTGATAATTGACCTTGGTTCAACAAAGTTTCAGATATGTAATTCAGTTAAGGATCACAAAAAAAGAAAGAATTATCTGGCCGCCCATCCTATTGCAGGTACAGAATTTTCAGGACCTGGTTCAGCCACAAAGGACTTATTTAATAATAAAGTTATGATTCTATGTGATACTGATAAAACAGATAGTAATTTGTTATCAAATGCCAAAAAAATTATTCAATCAATTGGCATGATTATTAAAATTATGGATTCAAAAGAACATGATAGACACATAGCATATGTGTCTCACTTATCTCATATTTCATCCTTCATGTTAGGTAAAACAGTAATGGATAAAGAAGATGGTGAACATGCAATTTATGACATGGCTGGTAGTGGATTTGAATCAACGGTTAGATTAGCAAAGAGTTCACCTGAAATGTGGTCTTCAATCTTTGTTGAGAATAAAAAAAATATTATTGAGTCTCTTGATGAATACATTTCAAATATTGATAATTTTAAAAAATTAATTGAAAAGAGCGATCAAGAAACTTTAAGTTACGAGATGAGGAGAATTAATGGAATTAAGGAAATATTAAAAGGAATAAAATAAATAATTATGGAAAATAAAAAAGAATATAGAAACTGGTTAAATCAAATGAATCTCGAACATCCACTAGTTATAGCTGGTCCATGTAGCGCTGAGACAGAGGAACAGGTTCTAAAAATTGCTAATCAATTAAAAGAAAGTGATGTAACTGCTTATAGAGCTGGAATATGGAAACCCAGGACTAGACCAGGAATGTTTGAAGGGGTGGGGGCTATTGGATTAAAGTGGTTGCAGAGAGTTAAAGAGGAAACTGGGCTTATGATTGCTACTGAAGTAGCTAATTCTGTTCATGTTGATCTTGCCCTAGAACATAATGTAGACATATTATGGATAGGGGCCAGATCTACGGTCAGTCCATTTATAGTCCAAGAAATTGCAGATGCACTTAAAGGAACAGATAAAATAGTTTTAATTAAAAATCCTGTAAACCCAGATTTATCTCTATGGATGGGTGGGCTAGAGAGAATTCACTCTGCTGACATAAAAAATATTGGAGTAATCCATAGAGGATTTTCATCTTATGATAAATCAAAGTATAGAAATAACCCAGAATGGCAAATTGCCGTTGAATTTCAAAATAATTTTCCAGACATACCGTTAATATGTGACCCTTCTCATATTGCTGGAAGGAGGGATTTAATTTTTGACTTGAGTCAAACTTCGCTAGACTTAAACTATGACGGACTAATGATTGAATCTCATTGGGATCCTGATAATGCATGGAGCGATGCAGCTCAACAAGTTACTCCCGATCGTTTAATTGAGATAATGAAAGACCTTAAGATTAGAGATAAAACCTCCCAAGGAGAGGATTACCAAAATAAACTCAATAATCTAAGATCACAAATAGATGCAGCTGATCAAAATTTATTGACAACTCTTGGAAAGAGAATGGAAGTTGCCAAAGGAATTGGAAAACTTAAATCAGAAAATAATGTGGCAATTCTTCAGAACAAAAGGTGGAATGAAATATTGGGTAAGATGATTTTAGATGGTGAAGACCACGGCTTAAGTGAAGAATTTATTTTGAGAATTTTTAAAGCAATTCATCAAGAATCAATTAACAATCAAAAAAAAATATTAAATAAATAAAAACCCAAAAAATGTTATCAGATAAAATTAATTCTTTGCCAATCTCTCAAACAGTTGCTATGACAGCTAAAGCTCATGATCTAAAAAATCAAGGTATTGATGTTATTACTTTAAGTGCTGGAGAACCTGATTTTGATATTCCAGATTATATTAAAGATGCAGCAGTGGACGCTATTAACAAAAACTACCATAAATATTCTCCAGTTGATGGATACCTAGATCTCAAAAAAGCTATATGTAAAAAGTTTAAAAGAGATAATAATTTAGATTATGATACAGATCAAATTGTAGTTTCCACAGGGGCCAAACAATCCATTGCCAATGTTTGTATGTCTTTAATAAATAAGGGTGATGAGGTTGTAATACCAACTCCATACTGGGTAAGTTACAGTGCAATGGTTTCTCTTGCTGATGGAATTCCTGTCTTTGTACACCCCAATAAAAACACAAATTATAAGGTGACTGCTAAACAGCTTGAATCTGCAATTACGGATAAAACAAAAATGGTTATGCTCAACTCTCCTAATAACCCTAGTGGATCAGTTTTTACAAAAGAAGAGTATCTCGAGCTTTCCAAAGTGTTAATTAAATACCCAAAAGTAATAGTTGTTTCAGATGAAATTTATGAGCATATAAATTATGGAGTTGAAAGTGTAAGTTTTGCCTCTTTACCAGGAATGTATGAAAGAACAGTCACAGTAAATGGTATTTCAAAAGCATTTGCAATGACAGGTTGGAGAATTGGTTACATAGGAGCTCCTAAGATTTTAGCTAAAGCATGTAATAAAATGCAAGGTCAAATAACAAGCGGAGCAAATTGTATTGCTCAAAGAGCTGCTATTACCGCATTAGAGGAGTCACCAGAAAGAATAAAATACATGGTTGACGAATTTAAAATAAGACGTAATTTGATCATAGATCTTGTAAATCAAATTAACGGTTTTAAGGTTAGCCAGCCACCATCAGGCGCCTTTTATATTTTTCCAGAGGTTTCTGAACTATTTGGTAAGACATTTGGAGGCCAATTAATAAATAATGCAAATGATTTGTCAATGTTAATTCTTGAAAAAGCTTATGTTGCTACTGTCCCTGGAGATGCCTTTGGATATCCTGAATGTATAAGAATTTCATATTCTGCATCAAGAGAACAGATAAAAGAAGCAATCATTAGGATTAAAGATTTATTATCTTGAATGACTTAGACAAACATTTTTCAGAGTTATCTATTGATCAGCTTAAAAAATTCAATAGTTTAATTGAACTACATAGATTTTGGAATTCAAAAGTCAATCTCATTTCAAGAAAAGATATTGATAACCTTTATGTAAATCATATTCTTCATTCTTTATCAATTGCTAAAATTCATGAATTTATTGATGGAACAGATGTTCTGGATGTTGGAACTGGAGGTGGATTTCCAGGGATTCCACTAGCAATTCTTTTCCCTAAAGTAAATTTTACACTATTAGATAGTATCTCAAAAAAAATCAAAGTTGTAGAGGATATTAGAAAAAAATTAAATATGTCAAATGTAATTACGATCAATGATAGAGCAGAAAATCATCATTTAAAATATGATTTTGTTATTTCAAGAGCTGTGTCTAAAATGGATAAATTTTATTCGTTGGTAAAAAATAATATCAAGTCAAAATCAAAAAATAGTATTCCTAATGGTATAATATCACTTAAGGGTGGAGACCTTGAATCTGAACTTAAACATTTTAATAATTTTAAAGTTTTTGAAATATCAAAATTTTTCTCAGATCATTTTTTCCAAACTAAAAAGATCGTATATATACCTTTTCCAAATTAAATAAATAGTGAATTACAGTAATTTTTTTCTCGCTTCGTTAATACTGATTATTACAGGATGTAAAAATCTAGTTGAGAATTCTAATGAAAAATTAAAAATTATTGAGGATGTAGACGTTAATATAAAAGATGAAAAAATACTCCCAAATCAAAATATTGAGGAAGAATTTAAATTAACAGATGAAAATGTAATAAACTTTCTTTTTGAATACGAAAAAAATAACAAGGAGAATAAAGTGAGGATATACACCAACTTCGGTAATATTGACATATTATTATTCTCAAACACACCTTATCATAGATCAAATTTTATTTACTTGACAAAGAAAAATTATTTTGATGGGACACAATTTTATAGAGTGGTAAATAATTTTGTCATTCAAGCTGGGAATAGTGATAATAGAAAAATTTCATCAAAAAGACAAAGAATTGGAAAGTACCTTTTACCAAATGATTTTAACAAGGGACACACTCATAAAAGGGGAATGGTCAGTATGCCAAGCAGCTCAATTGATAATCCCTATAAAATGGCTTCACCTTATGAATTTTTTATAGTTCAGAAAAAAGATGGAGCCCATCACTTAGATGGAAACTATACAATTTTTGGAACTGTTATTAATGGAATGGAAGTTGTTGATATTATTGCAAATTTACCAACAGATGAAAGAGATTGGCCTCTAAATAATGTTTACATCAATAAAATCGAAATAGTCAATTAACCCATAAAAGGATATTTGAAGTCTTTTGGTGGGACAAAAACCTCTTTAATTAACCTTGGAGAAACCCACCTCAATAGATTTAGATATGATCCTGCTTTATCATTTGTCCCTGATCCTCTAGCTCCACCAAATGGTTGTTGTCCAACAACTGCTCCAGTACATTTATCATTTATATAGAAATTACCAGCGCAATTTTTTAATTTATTAACCGCATCACTTAGTATGTATCTGTCTTCACAAAAAACTGCACCAGTTAGTGCATATTCAGAAGTTTCATCAACAATCTTTAACGTCTCATCCCATTTATTATCATCATATTCATAGATTGTAACCACTGGTCCAAATAATTCTGTCTCCATAGAATAGTATTTTGGATTTGATGTTTTAATTACTGTGGGTTCTATGAAATAACCTTTTGATTTGTCATAACCACCTCCAATAACTACTTCAGCATCTTTGTCAGTTTTTGCATTTTCAATCGCATTAACAAGTTTATCAAAAGATGCCTCATGGATTACAGCAGTCATAAAATTTTTAAAATCTTCAGGGCTACCCATTTTAATTTTTGCAATTTCTGATTCTAATTTGCTAAAAAATTTTTTTGACAATGAGTTGGGCACATATACTCTTGATGCAGCTGAACACTTTTGACCTTGAAATTCAAAAGCTCCTCTGATGACTGCAGTAACAAATTCATCTACATCTGCAGATTTATGGCCAATAATAAAATCTTTACCTCCGGTTTCTCCAACAATTCTAGGATAAGAATTATAATTTTCAATATTGCCACCTATCTTTTTCCATAAACCTTTAAAAACTGATGTAGATCCTGTAAAATGAATACCCGCAAAATGTTTTGACTCAAGAATTGTGTTTGTTATCATTTCGGGATCACCATAAACAGCATTAATTACTCCATCTGGAAGTCCAGCTTCTCTAAATATATCAATAACAATCTTAGCTGAAAATATTTGGTGATCACTTGGTTTCCAAACAACCGTATTTCCCATCATTGCAGCACTACCTGGAAGATTTCCTGAGATAGCAGTAAAATTAAAAGGAGTCACTGCATACACAAATCCTTCAAGTGGTCTATATCCTAATCTGTTCCATACACCTGAGTCAGATTTTGGCTGTTGACTGTATATGTGTTGCATGCTAAAAACGTTAAATTTGAGAAAGTCAACTAATTCACATGCAGCGTCAATCTCAGCTTGAAATATAGTTTTTGATTGAGCTAGCATAGTTGCCGCGTTAATTCTATCTCTGTAGGGACCCGCCACAAGTTCTGCAGCTTTCAGAAATATTGCTGCTCTTTCTTCCCATCTCATTTCAGCCCATTTTTCTTTTGCATCTAAAGCAGATTTTATAGCCATTTCTACATGTTTTTTCTCTGCTAAATAATATTTGCCAAGTATATGTTTATGATCATGTGGAGGAGACATGTTTGATGTCTTTGAACTTTCAATAAACTTTCCTCCGATCCACATTTTAATGTCAGTTTTTGAATCTTTAAGATTTTTATAAGTTGCTAAAACTGAATCTTTCTCAGGACTATTTGGCTTGTAATCTTTAATAGGTTCATTTACTGGTTCTGGAACATTAACTATAGAGTTATTCATAACATAATTTTTGATTATCTAAATTAGTTTAAATTGATAATAATTTTAATAAAAATACTTTTTTTTCTTAGTGTGTTATTATTAAATTTGCGACATAAAATTATTATTGATTGATCTCTAAAGAAATAAGCATTAAAGATGGTGCTAGCCTAAATCTTAAAGGACTTGCAGTAACTGAACTTGGGGTCGCAAAAACTAGCCTAAATTATGCTCTTAACCCCGATGACTTCTTTGGCTTAAATCCTCGCATGCTCGTAAAAGAAGGAGACAAAGTTTCTCTTGGCCAACCAATTTTTCACGATAAAAATGAAGAATCTATCAAAATAGTTTCACCTGTTAGTGGAAAAGTTATTGAAATTGTAAGAGGTGCCAAAAGAAAAATATTAAATATCATAATCAAGAAAGAAGGTGATAACAGTATAAATTTTAAAATACCAAGTCTTTCAAATATTGGCAAGGATGTCATTCTTCAACTTCTTGTAGAATCAGGATCACTTGCTTTTATAAGACAGAGGCCATACAATATAGTTGCAAGACCTAGTAAACTTCCCAAATCTATTTTTGTATCAACTCACTCTACAGCGCCTTATGCGGCTGATTATGATTTTATTCTGAGAAAAAGATTGAATGAGTTCCAAATTGGTATTGATATGATGAGTAGATTGATAGATAAGCCAATAAATCTCTCAATTTCTCAGAGTTGTGAAATTGAAAATGCTAAACTGAAGAATGTTGAAATATATAAAATTAAAGGTGTACATCCCTCTGGAAATGAAAGCTTTCAAATCAATAGAATTGATCCCCTCAATTCCGGTGAAATAGTATGGGTAATTAAACCAGAGGACCTCGCAAATATTGGATCTTTTTTTGAGACAGGAGTTTTTTGTCCAAAAAGAACTGTTGCTGTGTCGGGTGACTCTCTGAGATCACCTAAGTACTATGACACCATTATAGGATCCTCTATTTCTTCTTTAGTTGATTCAAAAGAATTACCTAACATAAAAAATTACAGATTTATAAATGGTGATCCTCTTTCAGGATCTAAAGTTGAATATTCAGATTTTCTAGGATTTTATAATAATATTTTGAGCGTTATCAGTGAAGGTAATCAGTTTAGAATGTTAGGATGGCTTCCTTTCATGTACAACAATATTCCAAGTTTTTCTAGAACCTCTTTATCATGGTTGCTAGGTGGTGAAAAGAAAGTCAATACAAATCTTAATGGAGAGGAAAGAGCAATTGTTGTAACTGGAGAAATGGAAAAATATTTTCCGATGGATATATTTCCAATGCAATTAATCAAAGCGTGTATGAGAGGAGATATAGAAAAAATGGAATCTTTGGGTATTTATGAAGTTGTTCCAGAAGATTTTGGTTTAGTTGATTTCTCTTGTACTTCAAAAATTGAAGCTCAGGAAATAGTTAAAAGCGGAATTAAATTAATGTTAAAAGAAGTAGGCTAATGGATTTTATAAGAAAACAAGTTGATGTATTAAAAAAGCCTTTCACAAAGGGAGGTAAACTAGAGAAATTGTATCCGGCATTTAACGCATTTGAGACTATGCTTTTTGTACCTGATCACACAACCTCAAAAGGCTCTCATATTCGTGATGGCGTTGATTTAAAAAGAACAATGATAACAGTCATAATAGCTCTTGTTCCTGCTCTTTTTTATGGTATGTATAATACAGGATATCAATATTATATTCAAACTGACATTCAGTTTACTTTTATTGATGCTGTCTTGCATGGTGCATATAAAATTTTTCCAATGATTGCTGTTTCTTACGCTGTTGGTTTAGCAATTGAATTTGCATTTGCAGTTTACAGAAATCACCCAGTTAATGAGGGGTATTTAGTTACAGGACTTCTTATTCCAATGATAATGCCGATCGATATGCCTCTTTGGATGCTTGCAATATCTGTTGTATTTGCGGTATTAATAGCAAAAGAAGCTTTTGGCGGAACTGGAATGAACATTTTAAATCCTGCATTAACTGCTCGTGCTTTTGCATTCTTTGCTTATCCTACTTTTATGTCAGGTGATAAAGTATGGGTTTCTGAAGCAAGTAATGTCGATGGAATTTCTGGTGAAACCATTTTAGGAACTTTAGCTGCTAATGGAGAAGTTGCATATTCATCAGCTAGCATGTTTATGGGTTCAATACCTGGGTCTGTTGCTGAGACTTCTGTTTTCTTTGTTTTGATTGGAGCTTTACTTCTAATAGTTACTGGAGTTGGTAGTTGGAGAATTATGCTAAGTGGAGTAATTGGAGCTTCTGTAGTTGGAATTTTATTTAATCTTTGGGGGGCAAATTCTCTCATGAGCTTTGAATGGTACAATCACTTATTAGTTGGAGGTTTTGCATTTGGTATTGTTTTTATGGCTACTGATCCGGTTTCAGCTGCTCAAACAACAAAGGGAAAATGGATATATGGATTTCTAGTTGGAGTATTCTGTATACTCATTAGAGTTTTTAATCCTGCCTATCCAGAAGGAGTAATGCTTGCAATTTTATTGATGAATGTTTTTGCTCCACTGATAGACCACTACGTAATTGAATCTAACATGAGTATGAGAAGAAAAAGATGGCAAAGCATTAAACTTCAAGCTTCATAATGAATAGAGAGTCAAATAAACATACCTATATTTTTGCCGTAATTATGGTTATATCTGTTGCATCAGTATTATCTTTCACATCTGAGTCATTAAAAGATCTGCAGAATTCAAATATAAAGAAAGAGAAGATGCAAAATATTTTATCATCAGTTGGAGTCAATGTTAGTAGAGATGAATCAGAATCTTTATATGGTGATTATGTAAAAGAGGAACTCTCCTTAAAATCAGATGGATCCGTTGATGAACAAGTAAATGCATTTAATATTAATCTTGCATTAGAAATAAAAAAAGATCAAGATGATCAAAGATTTCCACTTTACATTGCCAATGTTGAAGATCAAAGGTTTTATGTTATTCCTCTCAGAGGAGCAGGTTTATGGGCAGAAATTTGGGGGTATATTGCTCTTAAAGACGACATCAATACTATAAAAGGAGTCTCCTTTGATCATAAGTCAGAAACTGCAGGACTTGGTGCAGAAATAACTGAGGATTGGTTTATCGATAGTTTTATTGATGAAAAAATTAAAGATTCAGAAGGAAATTTTGTAGGAGTATACCTTACAAAAACTAATAATGACCCTGGTAACTCTGACAAAACGGATAATGAAATTGATGCAATTTCTGGAGCAACAATTACTGGTGATGGTGTGTCTGATATGATCATTGAAAGAGTTGAAAATTATCTGCCATACTTTAACAGCTTAAATAATGAGTAAAGAAAAAGAACCTTTATTTTCAAAAAAGAATAGAGCATTACTTACTGATCCACTCGATGACGATAATCCTATTACAGTTCAGGTCTTAGGTATATGTTCTGCCTTAGCAATTACTGTTAAGCTTGAACCTGCAGTAGTTATGACACTTTCTGTAATTTTTGTGATGGCGGCGGGAAATGTAATTGTCTCCGTTTTAAGAAATGTAATACCAACAAGAATTAGAATTATTGTTCAGCTTTTAGTTGTAGCAACATTAGTTGCTCTTGTAGATCAATTTTTAAAAGCATATGCCTACGATGTGAGTAAACAGTTGGCAATTTTTATAGGACTGATAATTACTAATTGTATAATAATGGGAAGGTTTGAGGCTTTTGCACTTGGAAATGGAGTATGGAAATCTTTTCTAGATGGAGTTGGAAATGCTGCTGGATATGGATGGATTTTAATTGTAGTTGCCTTTGTAAGAGAACTATTTGGCTCAGGAGAGCTATGGGGAGTCCCTGTTATACCTCAATTTGTTTATGATTTAGGTTATGAAGATAATGGGCTTATGCTTCTCTCACCTATGGCATTAATTGTTGTTGGTATATATATATGGATTCAGAGATATTATAATAGGAAACTAATAGAGAACGATTAAATGGAAGACCTAGTTAATTTATTTGTCAAAAGTATTTTTATTGAGAATATGGTATTTGCATATTTCCTTGGGATGTGCTCCTATCTTGCAGTTTCAAAAACAGTTAAAACAGCTGATGGATTAGGTAAAGCTGTAATATTTGTTTTGACAATCTCTGTTCCTATTAATTATTTAATTGATCAGTATTTGTTAGCTCCTGGAGCACTAACATGGATAGGACCTCAATTTCAAGATGTAAATTTATCTTTTTTAACATTCATAATGTTTATTGCTGTTATAGCATCAATGGTTCAATTAGTTGAAATGATTGTTGAAAAAGTATCACCAACGTTATATGGAAGTTTAGGAATATTTCTTCCACTTATTGCTGTTAACTGTGCAATACTTGGAGGATCCTTATTTATGCAACAAAAAGATTTTGTTAATACTTTTGAGTCTGCTGTTTATGGTTTTGGTTCTGGGATTGGCTGGTATTTGGCAATAGTTGCAATAGCTGCGATTAGGGAAAAAATTACATACTCTAATATTCCAGATCCATTAAGAGGTCTTGGAATAACCTTTATTATCACTGGTTTAATGGCTCTTGGTTTTATGAGTTTTATGGGTATTAAAATTTAAAATAATGGATATAAATGTAATAATTGCTAGCACAGTTGGTCTTTTTGTAATAACTCTTCTTTTAGTTACTATGTTATTAGTTGCAAAAGAGAAACTTTTACCATCTGGTCCTGTAAAACTTATAATAAATGGTGAAAAGAATGTTGAAGTTAGCTCAGGTGATACATTGCTAACTACTCTAGGTAATAATAAAATATTTCTTCCATCAGCATGTGGTGGGGGTGGAACATGTGTTCAATGTAGATGTCAAGTATTAGAAGGAGGTGGTGAAATATTACCTACAGAGGAACCTCATTTCACTAGAAAAGAAATTTCTGATGGTTGGAGGCTTGGATGCCAAGTTAAAGTAAAACAGGATATGAAAATCGAAGTACCTGAAGAAGTCTTTGGTATAAAAAAATGGCAAGCTAAGGTCAAAAGTAATTATAATGTTGCATCGTTTATCAAAGAGTTTGTTATTGAAATTCCTGAGGAAATGGATTATAAAGCAGGTGGATATATTCAAATTGAAATACCAGAGTGTGATATCAATTATCAGGATATAGATATAACATCTCATCCTGAAGAACATCCAGATGATCCACAAAAATTTAAACATGAATGGGACAACTTTAATCTCTGGCCACTTAATATGAAGAATAATGAAACTGTTGAAAGAGCTTATTCAATGGCATCTTATCCAGCTGAAGGAAGGGAAATAATGTTAAACGTAAGAATTGCAACCCCACCATGGGATAGTAAAAAAAATGATTGGATGTCTGTAAATCCTGGTATTGCATCCTCCTATATTTTTTCAAAAAAACCGGGAGATACTGTTACAATTTCAGGCCCTTACGGTGAATTCTTTATTAATGATTCAGATGCAGAAATGCTCTATGTTGGTGGAGGTGCTGGAATGGCTCCAATGAGATCTCATTTATATGAATTATTTAGAACTATCAAGACAGGTAGAAAAGTTACTTTCTGGTATGGAGGTAGATCTAAAAGAGAACTTTTCTACGTTGAACATTTTAGGGCTTTAGAAAAGGATTTCCCAAATTTTAAATTTTATATCGCTTTATCTGAACCTCTTGAAGAGGATAATTGGAAAGTTAAAGATTCCCTTGAGGGAGACGGTGATGGTTTTGTAGGGTTTATTCATCAAGTAGTAATTGATAATTATCTTTCTAAGCATGATTCACCAGAGGACATTGAAGTTTATTTCTGTGGGCCTCCTTTAATGAATCAAGCAGTTGATAAAATGGCTGAAGATTTTGGTGTCCCACCTGAGAATGTAAGGTTTGATGACTTTGGTGGTTAATGAATATTTTAGTTAAAATAATTTCTTTTCTATCATTATTACTTATTAGTTGTAATGTTGATTCATCAAATTATAAAAGGATTCAGGGCGATGCTTTTGGCACTACTTACCAAGTAATAGTTCAATCTGAGTCTAATTCAAGTAAAATTAAACAGAGTATTGATTCTATTTTTGAGGTTGTAAATAATTCAATGTCAACATACAGATCTAATTCAATAATATCAAAAGTTAATCAATCTCAAAATCCAGTTAAAGTTGATAGCCATTTTATTGAAGTTTTTAAAAAATCAAAAGATATATGGAAACTCTCAAATGGATATTTCGATCCTACAGCTGGTTCTATTGTTAATTTATATGGAATGGGCCCAAATAATAAATTACAGTCAATTAATAAATATAAAATTGATAGTGTTATGCAATATGTAGGTCTAGACAAAGTATACCTAAACCAACAAAATTTTATAGTGAAAACTGATGAAAATGTTTATATTGATTTTAATGCAATTGCTAAAGGTTATTCTGTAGATTTAGTTAAAGATTTATTAATTAACATAAACTCAAATAATTTTCTAATTGAGGTCGGGGGAGAATTGATCACTATGGGTGTGAATGAAAAAAACAAAAAATGGAAAGTTGCAATCCAAAATCCTGTTGATTTGAATAGTTATTATTCGGAAATTACACTTGATGGAATGTCATTAGCTACCTCTGGCAACTATAGAAAATTTAGGATTGATTCAGAGACTGGCGTAAGATATGCACACATTGTTAACCCAATTAATGGTCAGTCAATGTCAAATAATATACTAAGTGCTTCTGTAATTGCTAATTCTTGTATTGAAGCTGACGCATGGGCAACCAGCTTAATGTTAATGGATCCAATGGATGCCATAGAAATAATAAATAATATTGCAGATATTGAAGTTTTAATATTGACTGCAATAAATGATCAGATTATACCTATCAAATCTGATGACTGGGATTTAATTACTAGGTAACTTTTTTCCAATTGGTATTAAATCATCTTTCATTAGACCATATTTTATAACTAAATCTTGTGAAATTTTCTTTGAATAGTTAATCATTTCAACTTTAAATCCTGCCTGTTCAACTCTATCTTTAAAATCTAATCCATACTCTCTGACATGGTCATATTGTCCAAAATATTTCTCTCTTTGAATTTTTGACTTTATTGATAAATCTTCAAATGTATTTTCTCTTTCTACATTTATTGGCACTTGTAAAATAGATATACCGTTATACTTTAAAATTCTATACATCTCATCTAATGCTGATTTGTCATCTTCTATATGTTCCAGTACATGATTGCAAATTATTAAATCAAAATATTCATCTTTAAAGTTTGTAGATATTAAATCTCCTTTAATATCTGCAATTGGAGAATTTAAGTCAAAAGTAAAGTATTCCCAATTTTTTAATTTTTTAAATTTTTTATAAAAAACTTGTTCAGGAGCAACATGTAAGACCTTTAAATTTGAACTTAAAAAATTCGTTTCTCTATCTAAATATAACCAGAGAAGCCTATGTCTTTCAAGTGATAAAGTGCCAGGACATAAAGCATTTTTCCTAACTGTTTTATACCCATATGATAGAAATTTTGAATAATTACTATCATCAATCGGATCGGTATATTTTTTTCCGCGAAATATTATCCTAAGTATTGGTGTTATTAGAAAGCTATATTTTATTAAAAATTTCCTTGGTAGGAATTTCAAAATATACTTCATGAATTAAAAAATTTTTTAAACTTTATTTCTTCGTTGGAATCAA
Organism: uncultured Bacteroidota bacterium; assembly: GCA_902620455.1. GTDB lineage: Bacteria > Bacteroidota > Bacteroidia > Flavobacteriales > Flavobacteriaceae > Marisimplicoccus. The sequence goes on along the minus strand of CACNIG010000002.1, from coordinate 71,400 downwards.
TTCCAAGCTCATCATAAATAAAATCAAATGTAGATAGAATTTCAGGCTCTCCATTTATTATAGCAATATTATGCTCAAAATGAGCACTTACTAATCCATCTTGGGTTACAAAAGTCCAACCATCATCTTCTAATCTTATCTTTTCTGTACCCATATTTATCATAGGTTCAATTGCTAATACTAATCCATCTTTTAAAATTTTACCTGTTCCAGATTTACCATAATTTGGAATTTCAGGTTCTTCATGTAAGTTTTTTCCTAAACCATGACCAACTAATTCTCTAACTATTCCATAACCATATTGATTAACATAATTTTGAATGGCACTGCCAATATCACCAACTCTATTATTAACCTGCATTTTTTCTATGCCTATATAGAGTGAATCTTTAGTAACATTCAACAATTTTTCAATTTTTTCTGAAACATCTCCAACCTTGAATGTATAAGCATGGTCACCATAGTATCCATCTTTAATTACTCCACAGTCTACTGATATTATATCACCATTATTAAGTGGTTTACTACATGGAATCCCATGAACAACCTGGTTGTTTACACTTACACATAATGTATTGGGAAAGTTGTTATAACCTTTAAATCCGGGTTTTGCATTATTATCAAGAATAAATTCTTCTGCAATTTTATCAAGATATAATGAATCTACCCCTGGTTTAATTTCTCTTGCCATTAAACCCAAGGTTTTAGAAACTAATTGAGCACTATCTCGAATTTTATTTATTTCTTCGATTTGTTTTAATATCATTCTGAATAATATACGTTTTTATACCCCATATCATTTATTATTTTATAGATATCCTTCTCTAAATTTTCATAAGGAAATTCAACTATTCTATTTTCTTCATTTGAATTTTTGAGAAAGATAATAGTTGGAGTATTTGTTATGTTTTTGCCTATTTCAAGTCCATCTGAGGTTTTCTTGTCAGAATTTAATAAAATTATCCTGAGATTTTCTTTAGAAAAATTTAATGAATTTAAAATTTTTAAAAATCTTGGAACTTCTCTCTCACTATCATGGCATTTAGTATTCATAAAAATTTCGATATTAAATTCATTTAATTTTGAGAAATCTTTATTTAGAGTAATATCATCTAATATATATGATTCATAATTTTTTTGAAACCAGGCAGTATTTGGAGAGTTAAATAAGTAATCAGTATCAATCTCTCCCTCAACTGATTGGTAGTAATTATTAGAGGTACAAGCTAAAATTGAAATAGCAAGAAAATAAATTATATTTTTCAATTTATTAAAGATTTTCCAGTCATCTCATCTGGTTTTTGAACACCCATTATATCCAGAACTGTAGGTGCAATATCAGCTAATATTCCATTATTTATCTTATTGCTATTTGAGTTTACAATAATTATTGGAACAGGGTTAACTGTATGCGAAGTATTTTCAGTTCCATCATTATTTATCATTATTTCGCAATTACCATGGTCAGCAATTATAATAGTTACATAGTCATTCAAATTTGCTACATCAACTATTTTTCCAAGTGATTTATCAACTGACTCACATGCTTCAACTGCTGCCTTTAAGTTACCTGTATGTCCAACCATATCAGGGTTTGCAAAGTTTAAACATATAAATCCAAATTTATTTTTTTTAATTTCAGTTATTACGTTTTGGGTAACTTCCTTAGCACTCATCTCAGGTTTTAAATCGTATGTTGCAACTTTTGGAGAAGGACACAGAATTCGTTCTTCACCCAAGAATGATTCCTCTATTCCGCCATTAAAAAAATATGTAACATGTGGATACTTTTCAGTTTCAGCAATTCTTAATTGAAGAATTTCATTTTTAGACAGTATCTCACCTAAAGTATTTTTTAAAATATTTTTTTTAAAAATAGGCTTAACAACTTTAAACGTATCATCATAATTTGTTAGTGTATAAAAGTTTTTAGTTACTGATTTCATTCCAAAATCAGTAAGATCCTTTTCACACATAGCTGATGTAAGTTGCCTCCCCCTGTCTGACCTATAATTAAAGAAAATGACTATATCATCATTATTAAATTTATGTATATTTTCTCCTTTAATATCAGTTTTAATGATAGGATTGATAAATTCATCTGTGATATTATTTTTATATGATTCTCTGATTTCATCACAAATGTTATTTGTTTTTTTTCCAACTCCATTATAGATTAAATCATATGCTTTTTTTATTCTTTCCCACCGGTTATCTCTATCCATTGAAAAGTACCTGCCTACAATTGTTGCTAATCTCGCACCATTTTTTTTACAGAATTTTTCTAATGAATCAATAAACTTAATTCCTGATCTTGGATCAACATCTCTTCCGTCTGTAAACCCATGAATAAAAATTTTTTCTTTTACTTCTTTTAAAGAAATTATAATCTCTTTCAGGTGATCAATATGAGAGTGGACTCCTCCATCTGATATAAGGCCAATTAAATGGATATTAGATGATTTATTTTTTGAGTGTGAAATAATTTCTTTTAGTTCTTTCATTTCAAGAAATTTACCATTCTTGATTGACTTATCAATTCGAAGTAGATCTTGTGGAACTATTCTTCCAGAACCAATATTCATATGTCCGACCTCACTATTACCCATTTGTCCAGGTGGGAGTCCTACTTTCTCGCCATGAGTAATTAAATAATTGAATGGATTTTTATCTTTTAGAGAGTTGTAATTTGGAGTTTTTGCAATATCAGGAGCAGAGGCTTTCTTGTCAGAAGCTAAACCCCAACCATCAAGAATTAATAATAAAACTTTATTACTCAATTTTTTATTTAAAGATACAAATATCATCAAGTAGATTTGTTAATATGATTAGGAAAAAATATATTGTTAATTAATTATGCTAGAGGGAATTGTATATAAATCAACTGGAAGTTGGTATTTAGTAAAATCTGAAAATAAATTTTTTGAATGTAGGATAAAAGGAAAGATAAGACTTAAAGATATATCTACTACTAATCCAATAGCAGTTGGGGATCAAGTTAAATTTGAACTTGAAATTGATGGCAAAGGAATCATTTCAGATATTTTACCAAGAGAAAACTATATAATCAGGAAATCAGTCAATCTCTCAAAACAATATCATATAATAGCCTCTAATATTGATATTTCTGTTTTAGTAGTGACACTTAACAATCCTGTTACATCTACGAATTTTATTGATAGATTTTTAGTTAGTTGCCAGGCATATGATATACCAGTAATAATTGCATTTAATAAAAAAGACACATACATAGACAAAGAATCTATTGAAATAAAAAAATTAATTGATATGTATAAGCTAATAGGTTACAAATGTGAATTAATTTCTGCTAAATATGGTGATGGAGTGGATGAAATAATTAGATTGATAAAAAATAAAACTTGTATAATATCTGGTCATAGTGGTGTTGGAAAGTCAACACTAATTAATTCGATTTCTCCAAATTTGAAGCTTAAAACAAAAGAAATTTCTTCATCTCACAAGCAAGGAAAACATACTACAACATATGCTGAGATGTATGACTTGGATTCTGATATTAAAATTATTGATACTCCTGGCATAAGAGGCTTTGGACTTGTTGAAATTACAAAATATGAATTGGGTGATTTTTTTCCAGAATTTTTTGAGGCAAAGCAAAAATGTAAATTTAAAAATTGTTTACACCTAGATGAACCTGATTGTAATGTAAAAAATAAGATAAAACAAGGTAAAATCTTTGAAAGTAGATATAATACATATTTAGATATGTTAAAAGATCAAAATATATACAGAAAGTCAGATGAAGTTAGTAATACAGAGAGTTAAAGAATCAAATGTAAAAATTGATAATAAGATTAAAGCTGAAATTGGAAAAGGTCTTTTAATATTGATTGGAATAAGCAAAGACGATACTGAGAAAGATGCAGAGTGGCTAGTTAATAAGGTTCTAAACATAAGAATCTTTAATGATTCAGGGGGTATTATGAATAAGTCTATAGTTGATATTCAAGGAGAGATTTTAATTATTTCTCAGTTTACATTAATGGCATTAACTAAAAAGGGTAATAGACCATCCTATATTAAATCAGCTTCCCATGAAATTGCAATTCCATTGTATGATTATTTTATTGAGTTACTTGAATCAAAAATAAAAAATGGAATAAAAAGCGGTGTTTTTGGTGCTGATATGAAAGTAAGCTTAATAAATGATGGTCCCGTAACAATAATAATTGACTCTAAGAATAAAGAATAATTAAATAACAAGAACTTCTTCTTTTAATTGAATATTAAAATTATTGTTTATTGTCTCTTTAATTTCATTTGCAAAATCAAGAATTTCTTTTCCTGTTGCCTCACCAAGATTAATAATAACAAGAGGTTGATTTTTGTATACACCTACATTTTTGTTTCTTTTTTCTTTAAATCCAGATTTTTCAATTAACCAAGCTGCTGGAATTTTGTAATTATTTGAATCAATTTTAAATGAAGGTAAATCTGGAAAGTTTGATTTAATAGTTTTAAGTTTAGACAAATTAATTATAGGGTTTTTAAAAAAGCTACCACAATTTCCAATTAATTTATGATCAGGTAGTTTAGATTGTCTAATTTTTATCACTTCATCAGAAATCTTTTTTAATGAAAGCTCTGATTTCGACAGTTTCTCTTTTAAACCTTTATAATCAATGTTATAATTATGATTCCCCTTTGTAAGCTTTAATTTAATTGATGTAATAATTACTTTGTCTTTAAGCTCATTCTTAAAAATGGAATTTCTGTAGCTAAACTTACATTCTGATGTTTTTAGTTCAAAATCCTTTAGTGAATCCAACATAATTCCTGAAGCACTGTAAAAAACATCTTTTAATTCTACGCCATATGCACCTATATTTTGAATAGGTGCAGCACCAACATTCCCAGGTATTAAGGATAAGTTTTCAATTCCTCCATAATTATTGTCAATAGCCCAGAGAACAAAATCATTCCAATTTTCACCGGAGCAAACATCAACTAGTACCGAGTCTTTGTCTTCTTCTAATACTCTTATCCCTTTATTTTTTAAATTTATAATCGCTCCATTATAACTTTTTGTAAAGAGTATATTGCTTCCACCACCTAAAATTAGAATTTGATTATTATCAGATACAATATTTTTAAGCATACTTATATCTTCAACCTCATAAATAACATCTGCATTTTCAGTTACATTAAATGTATTGAACTTTTTTAGCGAAGCTTGTCTACTGATCCTCATAAATTATCCAATATATTCTTTCAATCCAATATTTATAATATTAATTGCTCTTTTAATTTTTTCTGAGTTAAGAACAAATGCAATTCTTACTTCATCTTTACCATTATCATTCGAGCTGTAAAATCCTGCTGCTGGAGCAAGCATTACACTTTCATTATTGATTGAAAAATCTGTAAGTAAAAACTTAGCAAATTCTTCAGCATTTTTAACTGGAAGTTTAATAATGGAATAAAATGCACCCATTGGATCTGAAAATTCTATATTATTTATTTTAGATAGTTCACCAATAAGCACTTTTCTTCTCATAGAGTATTCTTTAATAACATTATCTATATATTTATTATCTGATTTTAATGCATTGTTTGCTGCTATCAATGCAACTGTCGGTGGAGATAATCTTGCAAGTGCAAACTTCATACATGTTTCAATAAATTTAGAATTTTTTGATACTATAAAACCAATTCTTGCTCCACATAAACTATATCTTTTTGATGTAGAATCAATCAAAATAGCATTATCAAAAAATGTTTCATCCTCTAAAATGGAGAAGTGCTTCAAATCAGAATAAATGAACTCTCTGTATACTTCATCAACTATAATAAATAAATCATTTTTCTTTGCAAGGTTTGCAATATTTATAATTTCCTCTTTAGAATAAACATATCCAGTAGGATTACAGGGGTTACAAATTAGAATAGCTTTAGTTCTATTATTAATTTTCTTTTCAAATAACTCTATAGATGGTAGTGCAAAGTTATCTTCAATTTTGGATGTAACTGGTATTACTTTTACATCTGATGCTTGGGCAAATCCATTATAATTTGCATAAAAAGGTTCTGGTATAATTACCTCATCTCCCGGATCACATATCGAATTCATTGTAAAGGATAAGGCTTCACTTGCACCCACAGTTGTAATTATATCATCAGGTGATACATTAATATTATGACCAGAATAGTAAGAACATAAATTTTTTCTAAATTTATGAGATCCTTGGGAATACTCATATTTCAGTAACTCTATATCAATATTTTTTATTGCATCAATAGATTCAATTGGAGATTTGATATCTGGTTGACCAATATTCAAATGAAGTATATCTATTCCATTTTTCTTTGCTTTATCAGCATATGGGACTAATTTCCTTATTGGTGATGAAGGTATATTGAGACCTTTTTTTGATATTGTTGGCATTTATTTAACTTAATTTTGTAAATATACTTCAAGGTATGTTATTTTTGTTTTAGATTAAAATATTTATGAATTGATGCAAATTTCTCCTAAGTATAACCACATTGAGATTGAGAAAAAATGGTATTCATATTGGATGAAAAATGAACTGTTTAAGTCAATTCCTAATGATAAAGAACCCTTCACAATTGTAATCCCTCCTCCTAATGTTACTGGATTACTTCACATGGGGCATATGCTAAATAATACTCTTCAAGATATTTTAGTAAGAAGGGCACGAATGTTAGGTAAAAATGCATGTTGGGTTCCTGGAACTGATCATGCATCTATTGCTACTGAGGCTAAAGTTGTAGAAAATTTGAAAAAAAAGGGAATTAGTAAAGATGATATTTCAAGAGATGAATTTTTGAAATACGCCTGGGACTGGACCGATAAATATGGTGGTGGAATTCTAGATCAACTAAAAAAGTTGGGATGTTCCTGCGATTGGGATCGAACTAAATTTACTCTTGATGATGATATGTATGAATCTGTTATTATTGCTTTTGAAACTCTTCATGAAAAAGGCTTAATATATAGAGGTAATAGAATGATAAATTGGGATCCTGAGGCAAAAACTACTGTCTCCGATGAAGAGGTTAATTATGTTGAGGAAGATTCAAGTCTATACTACATAAAATATCTCATAGAGGATTCAGACATTGATTTAAAAATAGCCACTACAAGACCTGAAACATTATTTGGTGATACTGCTATTTGTGTTAATCCCAATGATGATAGGTATAAAAAAATTATAGGCAAAAATGCAATTGTTCCAATATGTAATAGAAGAGTACCAATAATTTCTGATCCATATGTAGATCTTGAATTTGGAACTGGATGTTTAAAAGTTACCCCTGCGCATGATATCAATGACTATAATTTAGGTATTAAACATAATCTTGACACAATTGATATTTTTAATGAGGATGCAGAACTAAACTCTAATGGCTTGCACTATGAGGGTAAAGACAGATTTATAGTAAGAAAAGAAATTGAAGCTGAGCTTAAAAAGAATGATCTTTTAATAAAAAAAGAGAACTATTTACATAATGTTGGTAGATCTGAAAGAACAAATGCAGTTATTGAACCTAGATTGTCTAAACAGTGGTTTTTAAAAATGGATGATATTACAAAACCTGCAATTGAAAATGTGTTAAAAAAAGATAATATAAAGTTCTTTCCTGGTAAGTTTAAATCTACATATAAACATTGGCTTGAGAATATAAAAGATTGGAATATATCGAGACAATTATCTTGGGGCCATCAAATACCTGTCTTTTATTATGGCAATAATGATGATTATGTAGTTGCTATTAATAAAAAAGAGGCACTAAAAAAAATAAATTATAATTCGGAAAATAAATACAGTGAAGATGATTTAACTCAGGACAACGATGTCCTAGATACTTGGTTTTCATCCTGGCTGTGGCCTATTTCAGTATTTGATGGAATAAGAAATCCAAATAATGATGAAATAAATTATTATTATCCAACACAAGACTTAGTTACAGGACCAGATATCATATTTTTTTGGGTAGCAAGAATGATTATTTCAGGATATGAGTTTAGAAATGAAAAACCATTTTCTAATGTATATTTCACAGGGATTGTTAGGGATAAACTACGTAGAAAAATGTCCAAACAACTTGGTAATTCTCCTGATGCAATTAAACTTATTGAGGAATATGGTGCAGATTCTGTTAGAGTTGGTTTAATGCTAAGCTCTGCAGCAGGCAATGACTTATTATTTGATGAATCTTTATGTCAACAAGGTAAGAACTTTACTAATAAACTATGGAATGCCCTAAAACTTATTAATGGTTGGGAAGTTGACGAAAAAAAATCTCAGCCAGTTGAAAATAAATTAGCAATTAATTGGTATAACAATAAATTTAATAAAACCCTTGATCTAATTGATAAGAACTTCAATAACTATAGAATATCTGATGTGCTAATGTCCTCATACAGGTTAATATGGGATGATTTTTGTTCATGGTTATTAGAAATATTAAAACCTAACTATGGAGAAAAAATTGATAAAGAGTCAAAGACTGAATTAATTAAGTTATTAGAAAAAAATCTTAAGATTCTTCATCCATTCATGCCTTTTCTTACAGAAGAAATTTACCACAATATTCCCCACACAAACACCTCAGATGCATTAACTATTTCTTCGTGGCCAGCAAATGAAAAATATTTTTCTTCAATTGTAGATGAGTTTGAGATTACCAAAGAGATAATTTCCAATATAAGAAACTATAGAAAAGAAAAAAATATTTCATTTAAGACATCCTTAGATTTATATTATTTACCAAATGGTAATAATTTGAGTAATATTGAGATAATTAAAAAGATTGCTATAATTGATAAGCTTGAGGAATCAACTAAAGAAAAATTTGACGTTGTTACCTCTTTTTTAATTAAAAAGTTTGAATTTTTTATTCCACTAGAAGAAGGTTTTGACAAGGATAAAGAAATAAATAAGCTGACGAAAGAGTTAGATTATTATAGAAGTTTTCTAAAATCTGTTGAAATAAAATTAAAAAATGAAAATTTTGTGAAAAATGCTCCCAAAAATATAATTGAAAAAGAAAAACAAAAAATTAAAGATTCAAAACAAAAAATTGAGTCTATAATTAAGTCAATTGATGAACTTACTTAATTAGGCAATAATACTAAGTCCCCCTTTAACTTTATCTCCAACCTTTATTTTTAAATTTAAATCTTTAGATAGAAAAAGATCAACTCTAGAACCAAACTTAATAAATCCAGAATCATCTCCTTGTTCTACGCTAGAACTGACTTTTGCATAGTTTACAATCCTCCTTGCAACTGCTCCAGCTATCTGTCTGTACATTACTTCTCCAAATTTTTTGTTTTTAATTACGACAGTAGTTCTTTCATTCTTGCTGGAAGATTTTGGATGCCATGCAACTAAATAATCTCCTTTATGATATTTACTATACAATATTTCACCAGAGACTGGATATCTGTTGACATGTATGTCTAGTGGAGATAAAAAAATAGAAATTTGAATTTTTTTATTTTTAAAATATTCTAATTCATCAACCTCTTTTATTGATATGACTTTTCCATCTGCAGGGCTTAAAATTAATTCAGGATTTTTTTTAATATTTCTTTTAGGATTTCTAAAAAACCACAGGATTAATACAAAAATTATAAGAGAAAAGATCTGTAAAATAGATTTCAGGGAAGATGAATCATCAAACAGAAACTCAAGCATTATGACATCAAATGCTACGAGTATAAAAAATAATATTATAAGATTAAATCCTTCTTTGTGAAACATTATATTATGGTGATTAAAAAAGAAACATATGAAACACCCATTGCACTATCAAGTCTATCAAAGATTCCTCCATGACCAGGTAATATACTTCCGCTATCTTTAACACCTGCCATTCTTTTTAATTTAGATTGATATATATCTCCTATTAACCCAAAAATAGGAATTAAAATACCAAGAGAAATTGTTTTCCAAAGTGGATATATTTCTTGAATGTATGAAAATGAAACAATACTAAATATTGAAGAACACAAAAAACCACCAATAAATCCCTCCCATGTCTTATTTGGTGATACTTTAATTCTCATTTTAGTATTACCAAAGCAAGATCCAAAAAAGTAAGACATAGTATCACTTATCCATATCAAAATAAATATTAATAGTATTGGAAATGGATTGTAAGAGTTACTAAAGTAAAACGGAAGCAAAATTAATGTAGTCATTGAAAGTACTACATAAGCTTGAGGTATTGGATAATTATATTTTGGATTGTTTAATCTTATTTTTTTCCATAATTCGTTAGACTCATATAAGGCAATAAGCATTAATAGGCTGAATACTAAAGTAAAAATTTTGCTATCATACAATATCGATCCAGCAACAAAAGAAATATATACTATACCTGTAATTAATCTTGGCAGAAAATTAGTCATCACTCAATATTAGATATATATCTTTGGCACCATTACCATAGGTTAAAAAATTATCTTCATTGAGTTTATTTTTAACATTTAATGTTGTTATGTTTTTAGGAAAATTACCCTTGTATTTGTTCTTAATCTTGGTCATTCCCTCACTCACATCAGAAACAAATTGATTTGATTTTGCTAAAACAATCAGAACCGAGGGTAGGTCTTCAATTTTATTACTTTTTATTTGCTTATTACATATTAATATACGGCCGGTGTTAGAAATTAAGAACTCACATTCTGTTACTAGTGCCTTAACATTTTCATTATCAATTTTTCTAATAGACTTTATTTCAAGATTTTTTGCAACATTAGTATCTAGTGAACAAACATTTTCAGGATTCCATTGATTTTCCTCAAAAATTTTTTCAAAAACCTCTTTTGTTGAGTTTATCTCATCTATAAATATGAATCTACCACCGGAATTAGTGAAATTTTTAGCAAAGATTAAATCATTGGAGCCAATGTTGGGTAAAGATGACTCACCACTTTCTGATTCATCTTTTTTTTTACTTTTAAAAAAGTCCCAAAATCCCAAAATATCTATTCTTTAATTTTTTCCTTTACTTCTTCTCTAGAGAATGGTCTCTCTCCAAGAATTTTTACTAAATCTTCTTTAAAAATAACTTCCTTTTCTAAGAGCCTTGAAGCTAGAGCAGATAATTTTGATTTATTTTTTTTAAGTATATCACAAGCTCTTTTGTATTGCTTCTCAATTATTAATGATATTTCCTCATCAATTTTTTTAGCAGTTTCTTCTGAGTAAGGTTTTGTAAAATTATAATCAGTCTGTCCACTAGAGTCATAGTATGTAATATTTCCAATCTTATCATTAAGTCCATAAACAGATACAATTGCTCTAGCTTGTTTGGTAACTTTTTCTAGATCACTTAAAGCTCCAGTCGATATTTTGTTGAACATTATCTTTTCAGCAGCTCTTCCTCCCAAAGTTGCGCACATCTCATCTAACATTTGTTCAGTTCTTACAATCAGTCTTTCTTCTGGAAGATACCAAGCAGCACCAAGTGACTGGCCTCTAGGTACAATAGTGACTTTTACTAGAGGTGCAGCGTGTTCGAGAAGCCAGCTTACTATGGCATGTCCAGCTTCATGAAATGCAATTGTATTTTTCTCTTCTTTAGTTATAATTTTATTTTTCTTTTCAAGTCCACCAACAATCCTGTCTACTGCATCTAAAAAGTCCTGTTTACCGACAGATTTTTTATTATTCCTAGCTGCAATTAATGCAGCTTCATTACAAACATTTGCTATGTCTGCACCAGAGAAACCTGGAGTTTGTTTAGCTAAGAATTCTACATCAAGAGCTCTACTCTTTTTAAGTGGTTTTAAATGAACTTTGAAAATTTCTCTTCTTTCGTTAAGATCAGGGAGATCAACAAAAATTTGTCTGTCAAATCTTCCCGCCCTCATTAGAGCTTTATCAAGAACATCTGCTCTGTTTGTTGCTGCCACAACAATCACGTTAGTATCAGTTCCAAACCCGTCCATTTCAGTCAGTAATTGATTTAAGGTATTCTCTCTCTCATCATTAGATCCAGTTATGTTACTTCTACCTCTAGCTCTTCCAATAGCATCAATTTCGTCAATAAATATTATTGAGGGTGATTTATCCTTTGCTTGTTTAAATAGATCTCTAACTCTTGATGCACCTACTCCCACAAACATTTCAACAAAATCAGATCCAGATAATGAGAAGAACGGAACCTTAGCCTCCCCAGCAACTGCTTTTGCCAATAGTGTTTTACCTGTACCTGGAGCACCAACTAATAATGCCCCTTTTGGAATTTTTCCACCTAAAACAGTATATTTTTTTGGGTTTTTTAAAAAGTCTACGATCTCTTGAACTTCTTCTTTAGCCCCTTCCAATCCTGCAACATCCTTAAAAGTTACTTTTACTTCTGTATTTTGATCAAATAACTTTGCTTTTGACTTTCCAATATTAAAAATTTGCCCACCAGCTCCTCCAGCTCCACCAGACATCCTTCTCATTAAAAATATCCAAATACCAATTATAATGATTATTGGTAGGAATCCTAATAGGACATCTAACCATCTATTCTCCAAAGTTATGAACTCTGTAGAAAAATTTAGATCTTCTGTTTCTCTAATCTCTTGTAATTTTCTCTCAAAAAGTTCAGGGGTCCCGATTTCAAATTGATAATGAGGTCCTGCAATATTTTCTTGACCTAAAAAATTTTTAGACTTTACACTTCTATGTATGTCCTTCTCGAGTGCATTTTCATTAAGTGTAATTCTTGCATATCTCTGATTAATAATTGCAACTTTCTCAATATCTCCATTTCTCAGATAATTTTCAAATGAAGATATATCAGTCTGTTGTGTATTTTGAATCCCATTATCTCCTCCTAGAAGCCCAATACTTAAAATAAAAAAGACTATTGAGGCATAGAACCAGTATATATTAATTTTAGATTTGTTATTCTTCTTCTTATTAGCCATTAATTAAGCTTTTAATTCAACGTTTATAATTTCTGCATCACCCCATAGATTTTCAATATCATAAAATTCTCTAATCTCACTTTGAAAAATATGTACAACAACATCAACATAATCGATTAAGACCCATTCTTGATTTTCAATGCCCTCCATACTATAAGGTTTTTCTTTTAATTTTTTACTTACGTTTTTTCTAACAGAGTTTGCAATTGCAGCAACGTGAGTGTTAGATGTTCCTGTACATAAAATAAAAAACTTACATACTGTATTTGAAATTTTACTTAAATCCATAATATTAACCTCCACACCTTTAACCTCCTCAATACCAAATATGATTTCATCAATTAAAGATGTATCTCCTGATTTGGATCTACCCATAAATATTTTATTTTTTCAAATGTATTACTTTTAACAACATGTATGCATCAAAGATAATCAAAGTTAATGCCACTAGGTCAACAAATGACAAGGTTAAGATGTTAATTAAATCAAAAAAAATAAAAAGTGGAGATATTATTGTAGCTAAATATCAATATAAAGGTAGGGGTCAACATACAAATAAGTGGTATTCAAGTCATGGTAAAAATCTTCTATGCTCTATGTTATATAGGCATTTAGATTTAAATATTAACCGAGTATTTTCTATTAATCAAGTAGTAAGCCTCGCAGTACTGAAAACAATAAGAAAATTTAACAAAGAAAAATGTTTGATTAAATGGCCAAACGACATTTTGTCAGTAAATAAAAAGATTTCTGGAATATTGGTTGAGAATTCATTAAGTCTAAATCAGGTGAATTATTCCATAATTGGAGTAGGTATTAATATCAATCAAGTTTCTTTTAAAAAGTTACCTAATGCCACATCATTAAAAAAAATTTCAAATAATGACATTATTATTCAAGAAGTATTAAATGAATTAATTGATAATTATAAATTCTTCTTCTCCAGAATACATGAACAAAAATATATTAATGAAGAGTACAACAAAAATATATTTGGTAAAGATGGTTGCGAGATTGTTATTAATGGAAGAAGACAACATGGAAAAATAATTAATATATCAAATAATGGAATTGTTAGATTAAATCTGGACTCTGAAGGAATTCAAGAATTTGAACCAAGAAAAATAAAAATACTTTATGATTAACTCCAAGATTTTGGGTCTTCTCTCCATTTTTTTAATCTAGAAACTTCTTCATCACTAATATCTCCTTTAGATTCAATAATTTCAACTAATGTGTTGTAGTCTGCAAGAGAATTAATAGTGATTTTTTCACTAACAAATTTTTTGTTTGCAAATTCAAAGTTATATGAGAAAATTGATAACATGCCAATAACATTATAACCATTAGATTTCAGAGCATTTATTGCAGTAAGACTACTTTTCCCAGTACTAATTAAATCTTCTATTACTAAAACATTTGAGTTTTTATCTATGTTTCCTTCAATTTGATTTTTTAACCCATGACCCTTTGGTTCAGGCCTCACATATGCATATGGAAGGTTGAGCCTTTCAGCAATCATTATTCCTATAGCGATTGCCCCAGTTGCCACTCCAACTATAGTAATATCATTTCCATATTTGTTCTTAATAATTTGGCTCATGCTATTAGCAATAAATTCTCTTATTCTTGGATATGAAAGCACTAATCTATTATCACAATAAATTGGAGATTTTATGCCACTTGTCCATGTGAAAGGATTTTTGGTATTTAATTTAATTGCATTAATTTGTGTAAGAAAATCAACTGTTTGCTCTGCAACTTTTTTGTCAAATACCATTACTACAAATGTATAAAGTTTTTTTCAACCAAAAGCCCTTGATACTTACAAACAAAATTCAATATTTCTCTGACACAGAACCGTTTCTTTTTATAAAATATACAAGTGTAACTCAAATCATCAAGGCATTAAAATCATCAAAAAACAGTAAAGTATTTCTATATCATAAAGACATGAATAAACTATGGAAAGGATTTAAAAAAAAATTTCCCATTGTTGAAGCTGCTGGTGGATTAGTAAAACGAACTGATAATAAACTTCTATTTATTTTTAGAAACAATAAATGGGATCTTCCTAAGGGTGGGGTTGAAAAAAAAGAACTTATCATTGATGCCGCTATTAGAGAAGTGACAGAAGAAACCGGTGTAGGGGACTTAATAGTTGAGAAAAAAATATCTGAAACATATCACATATTCAAAAAGGGTAAAAGATTTAGACTCAAGAAAACATATTGGTTTAAAATGTCAACAACATACATGGGTAAAACCAATCCTCAAACTGAGGAAGGTATTGAAAAGACAAAATGGGTATCAAACAAAAATATTGAAGATATATTAAATGATGCTTTTGAGAATATTAGAATAATTGTTCTTGAGGTATTAAAGAATGATGCCCTTGGGAATGAATAATTTATAGTCACCTTTATTTCTAATAAGTTCACGTACAATACTACTGCTTATAAATGAGTTCTCAGGTGATGTTAGAAAAAATATAGTTTCAACCCCTGTCATTTCCCTGTTAGTAAGAGCAATATTTTTCTCAAATTCAAAATCTGCTGGATTTCTTAAGCCTCTTATTATAAATTCAGTATTATTTTTTTTACAAAAATCTACTGTTAGCCCCTGATATGAATCAATCTTGATCTTATCATAGGCACTAAATGTCCTCTCAACAAACTCTACTCTTTTTTCTTTTGAGAACATATATTTTTTATCCGTGTTATCACCAATTGCAATAATAATTTCATCAAAAATCTTTATTCCTCTTTTGACAATGTCTAGGTGTCCTATGGTAATAGGATCAAATGAACCAGGAAAGATTGCTTTTTTCATAGCTCAAATTTAAATTATTTTAAAGAATTGATTCTATTTGATAATTTATTTCATCCTTTACAGATAATCCATGAGCTTCTATCTGTTGAGGTATAATACTCTGTTTTGTAAATCCAGGAATTGTATTTGTTTCAAGAATATGAGGTATTCCATCAACAATTATAAATTCTGATCTAGTAAACCCATTGAATTCAATATTATCATAGATTATATTGATATACTTTTGTATTAGATTTTTTTCTTCATTAGAAATATTTGCAGGTGTAATCTCTGTAGATTGACCTAGATACTTTGCCTCATAATCAAAAAGTTCATTTTCACTTATTATCTCAGTCACAGGAAGAATAATTCTTTTATCCTTTTTTTGAATAACACCAACTGAAACTTCTTTTCCAAAAAGAAAATCTTCTATTAATACCTCATTACATTCTTTAAATGCAATTTTAATTTTGTTCTCTAAATCATTAATATGGTTGACTTTTGAAACTCCAATACTACTTCCACCATTGTTTGGTTTAACTATACATGGGATATTGATCTCACTCATAATTTTTTCTAAATCAAATTGATTTTCACTTGTTAATAAAATGTGTTTAGATGAAGGAATATCAAGTTTATTTACAAAATCTATATATCTTTTCTTATCAAAAGTTAAATCTGAAACAAAACTATTGCAACCTGTTTGTGGTATATTATTTTTTTCTAAAATATTTGCTAAGTCTCCATTTTCCCCTGGCTCCCCATGAATAATATTAAAAATTCCATCTAGATTTATTTTTTTTCCATTAATATTAAATGAGAAATTCATGTAATCTAAATCATACTTGTTATTATCATATATAACATAATTCGACTCTTTCGAAATACATATTTGGGAAACATTAAGACTTTGATTATCTTTTAGATTCTCATATATGAATTTTCCACTTTTAACAGAAACTTCATATTCAGAGGAAAAACCTCCAAAAACTACAGCAATATTTTTCATATTATTTTCAAATGTAAGTCATTATATCAAAAGACAATTATGTCTTAGTATATTTACATTAAATTATCGAAATGAAAATTTTGGATCACTTTAAAAGTAATTCTTTAACTAAGCAAATATTTTTAATGCTAATTATAGTTTTTGTAATATTCTTTTTGGTATATAATTCACTAAAAATTTATACAAAGCATGATAGATATATTGAAGTTCCAAATCTAGCAGGAAAGAATCTTGACGAGGCCATAAGTATTTTAGATGATAATAAACTTAGATATGAAGTGTTAGATTCTTCTAAATTTTTTGTTGACATACCAAACTATTCTGTAATATCTCAAATACCAAAAGAATTAGAATTAGTCAAAAAAAATAGAAAAATTTATTTAAATGTAAATCCTAAAGATTTTCAAAAAGTCTCACTGCCAAATGTAATCCAGATAACAAAAAGAAATGCAGAATCAATTTTAATTGCACTTGGATTCAAAATTAAAGATTATACTTATGTTGATAATATTGGAAAAGATATGGTTTTAGATGTTCTATTTGATGGAGAAAAAATATTACCTGGTCAAAAAATTCCTATGAATTCTGAAGTTGATTTAATTCTTGGTAATGGAAAAAGATAACCTAAAAGAGGAAGACTTTGACCAAGAACTCCATGAACATTTTGCATTTAAAATTGATTCTGGACAAGAACCACTTAGGATTGATAAGTTTTTAATGAGTAGAATCGAAAATGCTACACGAAATAAAATACAAAAGGCTGCAAAAGAAGGATCTATCAGGGTTAATGACAAAATTGTTAAATCTAGTTACAAGGTAAAAAAGAATGACGAAATAAAAATTCTTTTTACACATCCACCTTATGAGAACCTTCTTACTCCTGAGAAAATTGAACTAGATGTAGTGTATGAAGATGATTATATAATCATAGTAAATAAAAAAAGTGGAATGGTTGTTCATCCGGGTCACGGTAATTATTCTGGCACACTTATAAATGCATTATTGTACCATTTTGAAAATCTACCAAATAATTCTACAAATAGACCAGGATTGGTTCATAGGATAGACAAAGATACAACTGGCCTTTTAGTTATTGCAAAAACTGAAATATCAATGACATTATTAGCTAAACAATTTTTTAAAAAAACTGTGCAAAGAGAGTATTATGCATTGGTCTGGGGGGATGTAAAAGATGATGAAGGGCAAATTAATCTTCCCATTGGCAGAAATCCAAAAAATCGACTACAGATGATTGTTTATGATAATATTGATGGAGGGAAAGAGGCTATAACAAATTATAAAGTTATTGAAAGGTTTGGTTATGTTACTTTAATAAGTTGTAAGCTAGAAACAGGAAGGACGCATCAAATTAGAGTTCATATGAAACATATTGGACATACACTTTTTAATGATGATAGATATGGGGGAGATAAAATATTAAAAGGAACCGTCTATACAAAATATAAGCAGTTTGTAGATAATTGTTTTAAATTGTTACCTAGGCAGGCTTTACATGCAAAAACATTAGGTTTTATTCATCCCAAATCAAACAAAAAAATTTCATTTGATTCTGAAATTCCTGAAGATATGAATTCTGTTATAAATAAGTGGAGGCTTTATTCTAAACATAAAAATTTATAAATTTGAAATAAAAAATGAAAATTCTTATTTCTCCTGCAAAGTCTCTAGACTTTGAAAATAATGTTGAAACAAGTATTAGCTCCAAACCTATATTTGCTGATCAGGCTCATAAGATAAATAATACAATTAAGAATCTATCTGCTCCTGACCTATCAAGCCTTATGAATATTTCGCCAAAATTAAGTGAACTTAATTGGTCACGAAATCAAGAATTTCAAAAGATTGATTCAAAAGAAAAGGAAGCTATATTTGCTTTTAACGGTGATGTATATGATGGTATAGATGCCAATACTATAAACAAATCAAATCATGAAAAACTTCAAAATTCATTAAGAATTTTGTCTGGTCTTTATGGAATTTTAAAACCATTTGACAAGATTAAAGCGTATAGGCTTGAAATGGGAACCAAAATTTCAATTAATGGTTCAAAAAACTTGTATGATTTCTGGAAAGAGAATGTTACAAAGTCTTTGGTAAATGAAGTAAATGAAAATGATATTATTGTTAATCTTGCTAGCAATGAATACTTTTCTGTAATTGATAAATCATTAATATCAAATACTATAATTACTCCACAATTCAAAGATTTTAAAAACGGAAAACTCAAGATTATATCATTTTATGCCAAGAAGGCAAGAGGATTAATGACGCGATTTATAATTGACAATGATATAAAAAACTTATCTGACATTGAAAGCTTCAATTCTTCTGGATATATGTTTAGTCAAAATGAAACTAGTAATCCGCTAGAGCCAGTTTTTGTTAGATAATTATAAGTAGTTATATATTTAACTTATCATTGATTTATTTGTAAATTTAGATCAATCAAAAGTTAATGTTAAAAAAAATATTTTTTTTACTAACTCTAATCCAATTTAGTTTTTCTCAAGAAAGAGAACTAATTCAAGGTAAAGTTATATATAGAAATATTGATGTCCCGGCTGCTAATGTTATAAACAATACTTCCCAAATATCAACTATAACTAATGATCAAGGAGAATTTGAGATTTTTGCAAAAGAAGGTGACGAAATAATCTTCTCATCAGTTCAGTACATTATAAGAACCGTTAAAGTAAATGCTGAAATATTAAAGAACAAAAGAATAATTGTTCAAATAAATCAAAGAGTTAGAGAATTAGATGAAGTTGTAATTACTCCAGATGATACAGATAAATTCCTTGATTTAAAGGAAGAACAATTTAAAGGATTTGATTATTTGGCTGATAAATCTACTAAAATTGAAAATATACTTACTGATAATAGACAATTTGTAGATGGTCTAAACTTTGTCAATATTTTTAAGCTATTATCAACTTTAGTTGACTCAAAATCTGAAGAAGAAAAACTCAGCATTCTTCCAAGTGAAGCTCTGCCTCTTATTTTAGAGGAAAATTTTTTTACAGAAATTCTCAAGCTTGAAACTTTTGAGGTAAATGATTTTTTGTCACAACTAGATTTAGATCAAGAAATCAAAGAATTAATAATTGAAAAGAATCAATTTATTTTAATAGATTATTTACTTAATAAATCAGATACATATAAAGAGCTTAGAGTTAAATGAGAAAATCTATTTTTATTTTCCTCTTAGTATCATTTAATTCCTTTACACAGACTGAAAATCAAAAGATAATTGATGGATCTGTCTATAATAATAACTCATATTCGATTGAAGGTATACATGTTTTAAATATTACATCTGACGAAGCTACAATTACTGACTTTGATGGAAAATTCAAAATCCTTGTAAATATTAATGATGAGATTGTGTTCTCAGGAATTCAATTTAAAAGAAAAAAAATAATTATAAATCAAGAAATTTTTGATTCAGTATCATTAACAATTTATTTAGAGGAGTTTGTAAATGAATTAGACGAGGTAATTGTAAATTCAAGTGGTTTATCTGGAAATTTATTAAATGACCTTCAAAATTCAGGTGTTATAAAAGACTTAAACTTTGATGACATAGGTATTCCAGGATTTACTGGGATTCGAAAAGAGGATATTCCTTCAAATTCACAATTAGCCAAGGAAGTTTTATTAGCACCGTTGGTTGGAGGTTTAGATGTTGAAAGGATGTATAATTGGATCTCAGGTTACTACAAACAAAGGAGAAAAGAAATTGAATTCAGAAATGATTTTGATATAATAGACAAGATTATTGAGTTTTATGGTCTCAGATTTTTCATAGATGAGTTTGAAATGGAGGAAAGTGTTATTCATGACTTTGTAACATCTACATATCAAAATTTTCCAGTTGAAGAGAATTTTAAAATGGGAAACTACACCCTGGTAATAGATTATTTTAAAAAAAATTTTAAGAGGTTGAATTTATGATTAGTTTTGATATTATGTTTTTATTTATTAGTGGAGCAGAGCTAGTTTTTGTCTTTTTTATAGTCCTATTAGTATTTGGGGCAGATAAAATTCCCTCAATTGCAAAGGGTCTTGCCAAAGGAATGACACAAATCAGACGGGCAACTAATGAGATAAAAACAGAAATCTCAAAAAACACAGATGTAAAAAATCCAACAGAGTCAATGACTAAAGATCTAAAAGATAGTGTTAGTGATATAAAAAAAGATTTTGATGATCTAAAGGACTCAATTAAAAGAGACTTAAATTAATCTAGAAATAGAGATACCGTCTCTAAGAGGAAGGATAACTGTCTCAAATTTTTTATCCTCGTTTAAAATTCTATTAAACTTTTTTAAAGTATTTGTTTCATCATCATTATCATTATCTTCCTCAACTACTTTTCCAGACCATAAAACATTATCACTAATTATTAAACCATTTGGATTTAATTTCTTGGAAACTAACTGAAAATATTTTACATAATTTTCTTTATCAGCATCAATAAAAATAAGATCGAAAGTTTGATTTAAATTATCCAAAATATCAATTGCATTTCCTGTAAGTTGAACTATTCTATCTCTATTTCCACTTTCTTCAAAGTATTTATTTTGAATTTTTAATAGCTCTTCATTTCTATCAATTGTGAAAATTTTACCACCAGCAGCTAAACCTTCTGCAAGGCATAAGGTTCCATATCCTGTGTATGTTCCAATTTCAAGTATATGGAGTGGTGATTTAATTTTAGATATCAAACTTAAAAACCTTCCTTGAATATGCCCACTCAACATTCTTGGTTGAAGAACTTTCTGATGAGTCTCTCGGTTAAGTTTTGATAAAATCTCTGGTTCTTTTTCAGAGTTTTGTGAAAGATATCCTGCTATTTTTTCAGTTATAAAATCCATTTATTTTTTTGGTCTTTGATATTCAAATCTATTTAAAAAACTTGGTAATGCATATCCATCGCAACCATTAACAGTTACAACATCCCCTTTATCTAATTGAAGAAAACCTGAGTCGCTTATTAATTTCTCAT
The DNA here is from genome assembly GCA_902620455.1 of uncultured Bacteroidota bacterium. Classification (GTDB taxonomy): domain Bacteria; phylum Bacteroidota; class Bacteroidia; order Flavobacteriales; family Flavobacteriaceae; genus Marisimplicoccus. The sequence continues at coordinate 49,611 of CACNIG010000002.1, read as the reverse complement.
CGAAATAAAGTTCTTCAATAGATGCAACAACAAGGATTGTCCCATTTTCTTCAATATTATATTCATTAAGATATTTACAGACTAATTGAACAGGTGAGCCTTTTACAAACGGAGCTTTACATCCTTCTTTATATTCTTGTTCAAGATTAGTTTTGTCAAACTCAGATATTTCTTCTGGATATTTAGCACTTGTATGATGCGCATCATTAATAATATCTTTTACTATATGGTTAACAGTAAATAATTTAGTTTCCTTAATATTCTTAAATGTATTTCTGGGAACAGTTGTAGGTCTTAAAATATAACCAAGCATTGCAGGATTACTACCAAGGTGTGTTATTGAACTAAAAACAGCTACATTTTCAATTCCTTCTTTTGAAATACTCCCGATAAGGTTTGCTGATTTATAGCCTGTACATGAATTTATGAGATTTATTCTATAAAATTTCTGTAAGTCGTCAAAGTCCTTTTTAGATAAATGTTTCATTAATCAAAAGTATAAAGAAATCTTTTAAATTTGTGGATTAAAGTCTTTAAGCTAAATATTTAAATAATCACTAAATAAAGAATATTATAAACTCATTAAAAACCTTATTATGAAAAATTTTTTAAAGCTAATCATATTATCTATCCTTATGATGTCATGTACTGGATCGCTAAACAATATTGAGCAGTATTCTATTGAAACTCTTATGTCTAACAACAGAACCTCTGGTGGATATTTTTCAAAAGATGCCAACAAATTAATTTACAGCTCAGATAAATCTGGAATATTTAATATTTATGAAGTTGACCTTAAAACCAATGAGGAAATACAGTTGACAGACTCAAAAGAGGAGTCATTTTTTGCTAGAGGTTACTCGCCAACTACCGGTGAAGTTATATATTCCGCAGATAAAGGCGGTAATGAAAATTCTCATATTTACATAATCAGGGATGGAAAAAGTATAGATTTAACACCGGGTAAAAACACAAAGGCATCATTTTTTGGTTGGACTAAAGATGAGTTAGAGATGTATGTCATTTCAAATTCAAGAGATCCAAGATTCTTTGATCTATATAAGATAAACATAAAGACCCTCAGCTCTGAAATGGTATTCAAAAATGATCGTGGATATAATATTAATAGTATTTCGAATAACGATAACTATCTAGTTCTTAGTTTAAACATTTCTAGAAGTGAGCAAAAATTATTTTTGTTTGATTTTAAAAGAACACAACAAATTGAAATCTCAAATCAGGTTGCAAATTTTTCAGGACAAAATTTTGATAAAAATGACGAAAACTATTTTTACACCACCAATTATAATAGTGAATTTTATTATTTGATGTCATATAATTTAAAAAATGGAGAAAGAAATATTGTATTTGAAACAGATTGGGATGTTGCATTTAGTTATCTATCAAAAAACAATTCATATAGAGTCATAGCTGTAAATGAAGATGCACAAAATAAACTGACTATAACAAATATGAGCGACCAGTCTAATTTAAATTTAATTGGCTTTGAAAATATGAATATAAATAGTGTTGGCTTCTCAGATGATGAAAAAATATTGAGAGTTTCTGCTGGGAGTCCAAATAGCCCTGGAGATATATACACATATGAATTGTCAACTAATAAATTAAATAAAATTACCTCAAATTTAAATTCAAAGGTTAATCCAAGTGATCTTGTAAATGCAGAAGTAATAAGATATAAATCGTTTGACGGATTAGAAATTCCTGCAATTCTTTATAAGCCTCATCAAGCTAGCAAATTAAATAAAGTTCCAGCACTTGTATGGGTACACGGTGGGCCTGGTGGACAATCAAGAGTTGGGTATCGTGCTTTAATTCAATATTTAGTTAATCATGGATATGCAATTCTTGCAGTCAATAATCGTGGTAGTAGTGGTTATGGAAAAACATTTTACGCATTAGATGATCAAAATCATGGTGAGGGTGATCTCCAAGATTGTATCTGGGGTAAAAAATGGCTTCAGGATCAAGATTATATTAATTCTAATAAAATTGGAATCATTGGTGGAAGCTATGGTGGATTTATGACAATGGCAGCTATGACTTTTGAACCTGAAGAATTTAAAGTTGGAGTAAACATATATGGAGTGACAAATTGGATTAGGACTCTAAGGTCGATACCTGCATATTGGGAATCAACGAGAAAGTCTCTTTACAATGAAATGGGAGATCCATATACAGAAGATTCATTAAGGTTATACAATATTTCTCCTTTGTTTCATGCAAAGAATATAAAAAATCCAGTGATGGTTCTTCAAGGGGCAAATGATCCTAGGGTATTACAAATTGAATCTGATGAAATGGTTCAAGAGGCAAGAAACGCTGGTGCATATGTAGAATATGTTTTATTTGATGATGCAGGTCACGGATTTATAAAAAAAGAACAGCAAATTGAGGGCAATGAAAGGATTTTAACATTTCTGGAAAACTATCTTAAATAAATACATTTAGATTTGTAATAAGGGTGATTAGCTCAGTTGGTTTAGAGCACTACCTTGACAGGGTAGGGGTCACTGGTTCGAATCCAGTATCACCCACAATGATAAAAAATTTTTTTTTAATACCAATAATAACCCTTGGAGTCATTTTTGTTGTTCTCGGATTAAGATGGATGCTAGTTGATGAGCCTTGGATGTTAGATAAAGTTGCAAATGAGGAAAGGCTTAATATGACTTTTGATAAATTATTTAGTGAAGATATTAATGAGACTCTTCCGGGTTACTTGAAGCAGATCTATCGTTTTTTTGGTCTTTGGGTTTCTATAATAGGTCTTTTTATAATTTCCTTTGCTAAAAAAAAGTTTATTGAAAATAAAGCTATTGCTAAAAACTTAATGATTTGTATTGGGACAATGGTAATTTCTGCACAAACAATGGCATATATTCTAATCCCTAGCTCACCATTTATTTATCTTGGTTGGGGGAGTATTCTTCTTTTTTTGATATCACTTTGGAGTTACAGAAAACTATCTTAGTAAGGAAGATTATCCAAATCAATATTACCTCCTGTAATAATAATTCCAATTTTTTTTCCTTTGAACTTATCTTTATTTTTTAGTAATCCAGCTAGTGGTAGTGAACAAGAAGGTTCACATATAATCTTAAGGCGCTGCCAAATTAACTTCATTGAATTAATTATCTCATCTTCCGTAATTCTTATAATTTCTTTTACTTCATTAAGAATAATAGGAAAATTTTTATCTCCAAGCTGAGTTCTTAATCCATCAGCAATTGTATTAGTTGTAATATTTGTTTCAATTTTACCACTCATTAAAGATCTGTAGGCATCGTCTACTTCAAAAGGCTCTGTCCCAATTACTGAGCAATTATCTCCAAAATATTTTGCCGACAGGGCACTTCCAGCTATAAGCCCTCCACCTCCTATTGGAACTAATATATTATTAAAAGAACCATATTGTTCAATAAGCTCTTTAGAAGCAGTACCTTGTCCTATTATTACATCTAAATTATTAGAAGGATGAATAAAAGTAGCATTCTTAGAATCTACTAGATCTTTTGCTGCAGCCTCTCTAGCCTCAATATTTGACTCACATTCAATTAACTCCCCGCCATATCCTTTGACAGCCTCTTTTTTTATTTTAGGAGCATTTGATGGCATTACTATATATGCTTTTATTCCAATTTTTTTTGCAGCGAGTGAAATTGCCTGAGCATGATTTCCTGAAGAATGAGTAACAACTCCGTTACTTTTCTGCTCATCAGATAGTCTAAGTATTGCATTTGCTGCCCCTCTCATTTTAAATGCACCCATTTTTTGAAAATTTTCACACTTAAAATAAACTTCAGCCCCTGTTATTTCGTTAACATAATTTGATGTTAAGACAGGAGTATTATGAATAAATGGTTTAATTCGATTATGACAATCTATTAAATCTGATTTTTTTACTTCCATTTTATATTACAACCAATACTTGGTTTTTGTAAATCTTGATTTTCAATTCCATTTAAAAGACATTGAATAGAATTCCTAATATCATTTCCATTAGATTCGATTTCGTTACCTGGTCTCGAATCATCAAGTTGTCCTCTGTAAACTAATTTTAAGTTAGAATCATAAACATAAAAATCAGGAGTACAGGCCGCATCATATGCTCGAGCTACTTCTTGACTCTCATCATACAAATAAGGGAAATTAAAATCATTTTCAACAGCATTAATTTTCATTTTTTCAGGACTATCTTCAGGATAATTAATTACATCATTACTAGAGATAGCAATAAATTTTATTTCATCACTATGAAATTCCTTAGATAACTTAGATATTGTTGGGTTTACATGTTTAACGTATGGACAATGATTACAAATAAACATTATAACAGTTCCGATTTTGCCTTTGTTTTCACTAAGAGAAAAATTAGAATTAGAAGTTACATCTAATAGATTAAAATCGGGAGCAATAGATCCGAGAGAAATCATGTTTGAAGGAGTTCTTGCCATAATTAATTATTTACCCAAATATATAACCAATTTGTTGATATTGATAGTATCTTTTGGTTAGTTTCCATATATTTATGTATTAACCAAAAATTATAAAAATGAAAAAATATATTATTTTATTTACGATATTACTTGCATCATGTAATGCTCCTGTTAATGAGCCTCAGGGTGCGGGATATTGGATAGGCGGAGATGGTACTGAAAAATATGTTATAGCATCAGATGAATTAACAGAGATTTACTCTAATTGGATTGAAGCTCATAATAATAAAGACATTGATGCTATTTTATCACTTCAAACTGACAGTATTAGAATTGCACTATCAAATGGAAATGTAATAGAAGGTAAAGATGCACACGCTGAAGCTCTTTCAAACTACTTTACAACTGATCCTAATTGGAATATGTATTGGGCTCTTCCATATAAGGCTGTTTCTAAAGGTGAAGAATGGATTATTGCTGGTCAATATGTAACAAACACATCTGCAGACGGAGAAGAAACTGCCGTTCAAAGAATGATTGACGCTCAATTTGTAGACGGACTTCTTAATTGGGTAATAGTATATGATAAGCAACCCCCTTCTCAAGACTAGCCTGTAGATTGGATTTATTTTTACTAATCGCAGGATTTCTATTATGTCTTACAGGTATAATAGGCAGTTTTTTACCAATAATACCTGGCCCGGTTACAGCTTGGCTAGGTATTTTGCTTTTAAATCTTACATCAGTAGTTGAATTTAACTTAAACTTCATTTTAATAACCCTAACCATAGCAATATCAGTTGGAATTTTAGATTATATTATTCCAATATTAGGTGTAAAAAAGTTAGGTGGAACTAGATCTGGCCAAATTGGAACTACTGTTGGTTTAATTTTAGCTCTTATAATCTTAGGACCTATAGGTATTATTATTGGTCCTTTTTTGGGAGCATTATTAGGTGAAATGTCCGAAAAAAAATCATTTCAAGATTCAATTAAACCTGCTTTTGGATCATTTGTTGGTGTAATTGCAGGAAGTGTGATTAAATTTTTAATCAGTTTAAGTTTCTTATTTTTTTATTTTGATATTTTTTGGGGATATCGCGAGAGTTTCTTTTAAAAAATTTCCTAAATTGAATTCACCAATTAGACACTTACTTTGAAAAAATTTGAAAAAACTTTTTATGCATCATGGACAGACTTAGATCCAAATTGGCATGTTGCTAATCATGCATACATAAAATATGCAGCTGATACTAGAGTATCCTTTTTCTCTCTGATTAAACTTAATAAAGCTGTATTTGAAAAATTAAGAATTGGACCAGTATTGTTTTACGAACATATACATTATTACAAAGAAATTTTAATGGAAGTAGAATTTAGAGTTGATGTAGAAATAAATGGATACAGCGAAGATGGAAGATTCTTTTCTTTATTTCAAAATTTCTATGATAATGATGGTAATCACCTTGCTCATCTTGATTTGGCTTTTGGCTTAATAAATACAGATACAAGAAAACTTACATCAATGCCAAAAGTATCTTTTGAAATTTTTAAGAATTGCTCAAAATCAGACTCATTTAAAATATTGACTAAAGAAGATATGAGAAAGCATGGTAAGTTTCCAAAAAATTATATTAATGAGCAGTAATTATAAAGTAATATTATTTTTTATGTTATTGTTTTAAATTTATCACCAATTGAAAATAAAATGAAAGAGAAATATTGGAAAAAAAATATTTTGTATCTGAGAATACTTTTAACCATTTGGTTTATCTCATCTTTTGGATTTGGAATTTTATTTGCAGAAGATCTAAATTCAATTTTTTTAGGAGGGTTTCCTCTTGGATTTTGGTTTGCACAACAAGGTTCAATCTACATATTTGTAATATTAATTTTCATATACGTTTATTTGATGAACAAATTAGACAAAGAACATAACCTAGAAGAATAATATGGATGCTCAATTTTGGACATATTTGTTAGTTGGTTTAACCTTTTCGCTTTACATAGGAATAGCAATTTGGTCTAGAGCTCAGAGTACAAAAGAATTTTATGTAGCTGGAGGAGGAATCCACCCTGTCATAAATGGAATGGCTACAGCAGCTGATTGGATGTCTGCTGCTTCTTTTATATCTATGGCTGGAATAATCTCATTCCTTGGTTATGGAGGATCACAATATCTAATGGGTTGGACAGGTGGATATGTTTTATTAGCACTATGTTTAGCTCCTTACCTTCGAAAATTTGGTAAGTTTACTGTTCCTGATTTTATTGGAGAAAGATACTATTCACAAACAGCAAGAACGGTAGCATTGATTTGTGCAATATTTGTCTCATTTACATATGTAGTTGGTCAAATGAAAGGTGTGGGTGTAGCATTTTCAAGATTTTTAGAGATACCATATGATCTAGGAGTTATTATTGGTATTGGAATTGTTTTTTTCTATGCTGTGCTTGGAGGAATGAAAGGAATAACTTACACTCAAGTAGCACAGTATTGTGTCCTAATATTTGCATTCACAGTACCTGCTATTTTTATTTCTCTTCAAGCTACTGGAAACCCAATACCTCAAATAGGATTTGGAAGTAAAACCATAGATGGAGTATATCTATTAGAAAATTTAAATCAATTATCAGTAGATCTTGGATTTGAAAAGTATACTGATATTAACCAAACAACCCTAATAAATGTATTCTTTATTACTGCAGCTCTTATGTTTGGAACTGCCGGTCTCCCTCATGTAATTGTTAGGTTTTTTACTGTTCCAAAAGTTAGAGATGCAAGAATTTCTGCAGGGTGGGCATTACTATTTATATCATTACTATATACAACTGCTCCAGCTGTTGCAGCATTTGCTAAAGTAAATTTAATTAATACGGTTTCAAATGCTAAATATGCTGAAATGCCTCAATGGTTTAAAAATTGGGAGAACACCGGACTTCTTGAATTTGATGATAAAAATGCAGATGGAGTGATTCAATATGTTGCAGATACTCAAGTGAATGAATTAACTATAGATCGAGATATTATGGTTTTAGCGAATCCAGAAATTGCTAATTTACCAGCTTGGGTAATTGGATTAATAGTTGCGGGAGGACTTGCTGCAGCGCTTTCAACAGCTGCTGGTTTACTTTTGGTAATTTCAACTTCAATCTCACATGATCTTTTGAAAAAGAATATTAATCCAAACATCTCTGAAAAGGGGGAATTATGGGCTGCAAGAATTTCTATAGCTGTCGCAGTTGTTGCTGCTGGTCTTGCAGGGTTAAACCCTCCAGGTTTTGTTGCAGAAGTTGTTGCTTTAGCATTTGGTTTAGCAGCCTCTTCATTTTTCCCTGCTATTATTTTAGGAATTTTTGATAAAAAAATGAATAAAGAAGGAGCTTTAGCAGGAATGATAGTAGGAATAGTTTTTACAACTATTTATATATTTTATTTTAAACCACAGCTTGGAGGCCCAGGTTTACCGGAAAATTATTTATTTGGAATTACTCCTGAAGGCATTGGTACAATAGGAATGGTTATTAACTTTATTGTATCTTTAATTGTTTCAAGAGTAACGAAACCAACCCCAAATAAAATTAAAAATTTAGTTGAAAGTATAAGATACCCTAAATAGATATGCAGAGAATTACGAGTCTTTCTGATTATTTTAAAAAATATGAGCAGAGTGTTAAAGATCCTGAGAAATTTTGGGCAGAAATAGCTGATACTTTTATTTGGAAAAAAAAGTGGGATAAGGTATTGGATTGGGATTTTGATAGTGTAGATATTAAGTGGTTTAAAAATGCTAAACTTAACATAACTGAGAACATCCTTGAAAAGAACTTAATAGATCGAGCTGATAAGACAGCTATAATATGGGAGCCAAATGATCCAACTGAACCCTCAATCCATTTAACATATAAAGAGCTTTATGAAGAAACTTGTAAGTTTTCAAACGCTCTTAGAGAGAAGGGGATTAAAAAAGGTGATAGAGTAATTATATATATGCCAATGGTGCCTGAGGCAGCAATTGCAATGTTAGCTTGTGCTAGAGTTGGTGCTGTTCACTCAGTAGTTTTTGCAGGTTTTTCATCTACTTCACTTGCTGATAGAATAAATGACTGTCAAGCAAAAATGGTTTTAACTTCCGATGGAAATTTTAGGGGAAATAAAACAATTCCTGTTAAACCTGTTGTTGATGAAGCTCTTGAAAAGTGTAAAACAATTGAAAGCGTTATTGTATTAGAGAGAACAAAACAAAAAATCAATATGACATCAGGTAGAGACTTTTGGTGGCATGATTGCATATGTGATGTCTCATCTCAATGTGACCCTGAGATTTTAGATTCAGAGGATATGCTGTTTATATTATACACTTCAGGCTCAACAGGAAAACCTAAAGGAGTTGTTCATTCCTCAGCAGGTTTCATGGTATATTCTTCATATACATTTCTTAACGTATTTCAATATGATGAAAACGACATTTATTGGTGTACTGCTGATGTTGGTTGGATAACTGGCCACTCATATATTGTTTATGGACCTTTGCTATGTGGTGCTACTTCGATTATGTTTGAAGGAGTTCCAACGTTTCCAAATGTTAGTAGATTCTGGGATGTTGTTGATAAATATAAAGTAAATCAGTTTTATACTGCTCCTACTGCAATTAGAGCTCTTCAAGCTCATGGATTAGAACCTCTAAAAAATAATTCTTTAGAATCATTGAAGGTTATAGGATCTGTTGGAGAGCCTATAAATGAAGAAGCCTGGCATTGGTATCACGACAATATAGGCAAAGGAAATTGTCCTTTAGTTGATACGTGGTGGCAAACCGAAACAGGAGGTATAATGATTTCTGCTCTTGCTGGAATAACTCCAAATAAACCAGCTCATGCGTCTCTTCCTTTACCTGGTATCCAGCCTATAATTGTTGATTCTGACGGGAATGAATTAGCTGGAAACAATGTTCAAGGTAATTTATGTCTTAAGTTCCCCTGGCCATCAATACTAAGAACTACTTATGGAGACCATCAAAGATGCATAAATACATATTTTTCTAATTATAAAGGGATGTATTTTACTGGAGACGGTGTAAAAAGAGATCATGATGGATACCTCAGAATATTAGGAAGAGTTGATGATGTAATAAATGTTTCTGGACACAGGATGGGAACAGCTGAAGTGGAAAATGCTATAAATGAACACGAAGAAGTTGTTGAATCAGCGGTTGTTGGTTATCCACACGAAATAAAAGGTGAAGGAATATATGCATATGTTATTGTAAATTCCAAATCATCAGATGAAATAATTAAAACTGAAATTACAGCTGTTGTAAGAAGAGTTATTGGACCTATTGCAAAACCCGATAAAATTCAAATTGTGAGTGGCTTACCAAAGACAAGATCTGGTAAAATTATGAGAAGGATACTAAGGAAGGTTGCAAGCAATGACTTTGATAATTTAGGTGATATATCGACTCTATTGAATCCTGATGTTGTTGATGAAATTATTAAAGGGTCTAGTAATTGACTAGTTTCTCTAAACCAATTCCTCTTGATCCCTTTATCAGTATGTTCATTGAATCAAAATCATTTAAGTTAACAGATTTAGTCATTTCATCTAGAGACCGGAATTTTTCAATTTTAATTTCTTCAGTTTTGCACTTGTAAAAGTTATTACCTACTAAATAGACTTTTTTATAATTTTTATAATCAATTAAATCAACAACATTCTGATGTTCTTTATCAGCATATTTACCTAGCTCAAACATATCACCAAGTACTAATATCTTGTTAGCAGTTATTTCTTTGTCAAAATTTAAAATTGCAGCCTTTATACTTGTTGGGTTAGCATTATACGCGTCTAAGAAGATTTTATTAGAACCAAATTTGATAATCTCAGATCTATTAGAATCGTTTTCAAATAGATCAAGACCCTTTTGAATCTCATCATTGGTCAAATCAAGAAACTTTCCAATTGTTATGCTTGATGCTAGATTAGAAAAATTAAAATCACCATAAATATTAGATCGAAATTCATAATTATCACTTTCTATAATTAATTTATCATCCACTTTAAAATAATTATACACAAATTCTGAATCTAATTTTTCACCAAAGGTCACTGCTAAATCTCCTTTGCAATTTTTTATTTGAAGATCATCATCATTATTTAGTATTATATGACCATAATTTTGAGTTAAGTATTCAAACATTTCAGTTTTACCTTCTATTACTCCCTTGAATCCCCCAAACCCTTCTAGATGGGCCATTCCATAGTTTGTTATTAGCCCAAGATCTGGCATTGCAATTTCACACAGACTTTTTATCTCTCCAATATGATTAGCTCCCATCTCTATAATTGCAATATCAACTTCCTCATTTATACCAAAAAGAGAAAGGGGAACCCCGATATGATTATTTAGATTACCTTTTGTTTTTATTACATTGTATTTTTGAGACAGTATTGAATGAATTAGATTCTTGGTTGTTGTTTTACCATTACTTCCTGTTACTCCAATTATTTTTGTGTCAAATTGAGAACGATGATAAGAACTTAGTTCCTGAAGAGATTTAAGTGAATCATCAACATATATAAGGTTTTTATTTTTATTTAAAATACTTTTGTCATCAATTACACTATAACTTGCTCCTTTTTCTAATGCCTCTAGAGCAAAATTATTTCCATTAAAATTCTCACCTTTTAGTGAAAAAAAAATTTGACCACTAACAAGATTTCTTGTATCAATTGAAACTCCGTTTGATGAGATAAATAATGAATATAAATTTTTGGTCTCCAATCCAATTTTATTGCAATATACTAAAGAAATGAGTATTTTTGCTTGGTCTTAGATTAACAGACCTCAACTCTATTATATGAAAAAAATAACTGGAAAGACTTATTTGGATTGGTATGAAAACATGCTTTTATGGAGAAAGTTTGAAGATAAACTTGCCGCAAAATATATTCAACAAAAAATTAGAGGATTTCTTCATTTATACAATGGACAAGAAGCTGTTTTAGCTGGTTGTCTACATTCAATAGACCCAAAAAAAGATCGTATGATAAGTTCATACAGGAGTCATGTTCATGCTATTGGGTTAGGTGAAGATCCTAAATTTGTAATGGCTGAATTATTTGGAAAAGCAACTGGAACTTCAGGTGGACTTGGTGGGTCAATGCATATTTTTTCAAAAAAATATAACTTTTTTGGAGGGCACGGAATTGTAGGTGGACAAATACCCTTAGGTACAGGCATAGCTTTTGGAGATAAGTATTTTAAAAGGGATAATGTTACACTTTGTTTTTTAGGAGATGGTGCAATACGTCAAGGTGCATTTCATGAATCTATTAATCTTGCTGCTTTATGGAAACTACCTGTTATCTATATTGTTGAAAATAATGGATATGCTATGGGAACATCTGTAGCTAGAACAACAAGTCAAGAAGATCTATGGAAATTAGGTGAGCCTTATGAAATGCCATCAATGCCTGTAGATGGAATGGATCCTGTTAAAGTGGCCGAAGCTATTGATAAGTGTGCTAAACATGCCCGATCAGGGAAAGGTCCTTCTCTACTCGATGTAAAGACCTATAGATATCGAGGTCACTCAATGTCTGACGCCCAGCAGTATAGAACAAAAGAGGAAGTTGAAGAATACAGAAAAATTGACCCTATTACTCAAGTTGAAAAAATTATTTTATCAAAGAAATATGGTACAAAATCTGATATCGAAAAAATAGACAAAAAAGTAAAAAATATTATTTCAAAATGTGAAGAATTTTCAGAGTCTTCACCTTTTCCTGAAAAGTCTGTTATGTATGATGTTGTTTATGAGCAAAAAGATTATCCATTTATTGAACATAAAATAGATTAAGATGGCTGAAATTATAAACATGCCTAGACTGAGTGATACCATGGAAGAGGGAACTCTTGCAAAGTGGTTTAAGAAAGTAGGGGATTCGGTAAAAGAAGGTGAGATTTTAGCTGAAATTGAAACAGATAAGGCTACTATGGAGTTTGAATCTTTTCATGATGGTGTTTTACTTCACATTGGAATAGATGAAGGCTCAACTGCACCTGTTGATAGTATAATAGCTGTCATTGGTTCAAAGGGTGAGGATATTTCATCAATTATAAAAGGTGTAAATGCTGTGGAGGAGGAACCAAAGCCAGTTGTGGAGGAGGAACCAAAGCTAGTTGTGGAGGAGGAACCAAAGCCAGTTGTGGAGGAGGAGTCAAAGCCAGTTGTGGAGGAGGAGTCAAAGCCAGTTGTGGAGGAGGAGCCAAAGCCAGTTGTGGAGGAGGAGTCAAAGCCAGATATAAAGCAAGCATCCCTAAGCAATGAATCAACAGATAGAATTCTTATATCACCACTTGCTAGAAAGCTAGCAACTGAAAAAGGGATTGATATCAAATTAGTTAAAGGTTCGGGTGATAATGGCAGAATTATAAAAAGAGATATTGATACACACAAGCCAACTAATTACTCCCAATTTATTCAACCAAGACCAAGTATAACAGAATCATCAAATGAGTCTCAAAATTCTACAATGAGAAAAGCTATTGCTAAGAGATTGTCAGACTCAAAGTTTTCAGCTCCACATTATTACCTGAATATAGAATGTGAGATGGATAATATGATCTCATTTAGAAAACAATTTGTAAATACCCAAAATATAAAAATTTCATTTAATGATATCATTGCTAAGGCTGTTTCGCTCTCGTTAGCAAGACACCCTAAGGTAAATTCTAGATGGTATGATGAAAAAATTGTTTTTTATGATCATGTTCATTTAGGTGTTGCAGTTGCTGTTGAAGATGGTTTAATTGTCCCTGTAGTTAAATATGCAAATTCAAAAGATTTGCCTGAAATTAATAGTGAGATAAAAGACTTTGCTGAACGTGCAAAAAATAAAAAATTAAATCCTGCCGAGATTGAAGGAAGTACTTTTACAATTTCAAATCTTGGTATGTTTGGAATTGAAAGTTTTACCTCCATTATCAATCAGCCTAATTCTGCTATACTTTCTGTAGGGGCAATAATGGAGAAGCCGATTGTGAAGATGGGAGATATAGTAGTTGGAAATACAATGAAATTAACTTTAGCGTGTGATCATAGAACTGTAGATGGAGCTACAGGCTCATTATTTTTGAAGACTCTGAAAGAGTATATTGAAAACCCAGTTTCAATTCTTATCTAATGAAAACTATTTTAGTTACTGGAACAAGTTCTGGAATAGGTAATCAAATATGTATTCAAGCTGCCGCTATGAATTTTCGTGTTATATCTGTTTCAAGAAATATTGAGCCGCTAAAAGATTTGGGTGGTATTGAGTCATTCAAATTAGATATTACAGATAAAGATTCTGTTGATGATTTTGTAACAAATTTGAAAAATAGAAAAATTAAAATTGATATTTTAATTAATAATGCTGGTTACCTTGTAAGTGAATTATTCAGTGAGACTACATATGATTCTTTTAAAAAAACTTTTGATGTTAATGTATTTGGGCTTGCTGAAATTACTAGATCACTGATTCCAATTATTAATATAGATGGTCACGTTATAAATATTAGTAGTATTGGAGGTGTCAATGGCTCTAAAAAGTTTCCAGGTCTGTCAGCATATTCTAGCAGTAAAGCTGCAGTTATAGCTTTAACTGAAGTATTAGCTGAAGAATATCAAGATGGTCCATCATTTAATGTTCTTGCTTTGGGTGCTGTTCAAACAAAAATGTTAAAGGAGGCATTTCCTGATTATAATGCAGATACAAAGCCGGAAGATATGGCTAAATACATACTTAATTTTGCTATTAATGGTAATAAGTTATTTAATGGTAAATTGATTTCTGTGTCTAATTCTAATCCTTAAGACTTCTTTTTCTGAGATAACTTAACCTTTTTAAATATTTCAGAGGAATAGACAAAATCATTTATTAATTTATCATCTGTATTCAATATCTCTTGATTATTACCTTCCCATATTTTTTTTCCTTCAACTAAGAAAATAATTTTATCTCCGATTTCCATAACGGAGTTCATGTCATGGGTATTAATAATTGTTGTAATATTATATTCCACAGTTATCTCTTGAATTAACTTATCAATAATAATAGCAGTTTTAGGATCTAAACCTGAGTTTGGTTCATCACAAAAAAGATATTTTGGATTTAGCACGATGGCTCTGGCAATAGCGACTCTTTTTTTCATTCCACCAGATATTTCTGATGGATACTTATCATCAGAATCTTTAAGATCTACTCTTTTAATAACTTCCTTAGCCCTAGATATCATATCAGATTCTGATTTTGAGGAAAACATTCTAAGTGGAAACATTATATTATCTAAAACTGTCATTGAATCAAATAGAGCACTACCCTGAAAAACCATTCCAATTTGTTTTCTAAGATTTGACATATTTGATATATTATCCTTATCATATTTTTTTTCATCGAAAAAAATTTCTCCATTGTCAACATCATAAAGTCCTAGTAGACATTTCATCAAGACAGTTTTTCCAGAACCACTTTGTCCAATTATTAAATTAGTTTTTCCTTTTTCAAAGGTTGCAGATATATTACTTATGACTTGTGTGTTAACAAATGATTTCGATATGTTATTTACCTTGATCATTATGAAAGTAATAATTGTGTTACAACAAAATTGATTATGATTATAACTATGCTGGTCCAAACAAATGATATGTTACTTGCTTTTCCAACTTCCAAAGCACCACCTTTCATGAAAAAACCATGGTAAGATGGAATTGTAGCTAAAATAAATGCGAATAAAATAGTTTTTATGTATGCATAAACAACATGAAATACTTTAAAGTCTAATTGAATACCTTGAATGAAATCAAAACTTGTAGAAAAACCAGCATAAACACTACAAACATAACCTCCTAAAATTCCCAAGAACATTGCAAGAGTAATCAAGAATGGATAAAGTAATAAGGAGATAATCTTTGGAAAAATTAAATAGTTAAAAGAATTAACTCCCATAACTTCAAGGGCATCAATTTGCTCAGTGACTCTCATTGTTCCAATACTTGATGTGATAAATGATCCAACTTTTCCAGCCATTATAATAGAAATTAGGGTGGGGGCAAACTCTAACACGACAGACTGTCTTGTAGCAAATCCAATTAAATTTCCAGGTAAAAAAGGACTTTCAATATTAAGTGCTGTTTGAATTGCAACAACTCCACCTACCAAAAAAGACATAAAAGCAACAATCCAAATTGATCCAATAATTAAGTCATCAATTTCTTGTATAATTAACTTTTTAAGTACACTCCACTTAGTAAACTTTGTGAAAGTATAATTTATCATTAAAAAATATCTACCAATATGAAAAAAAATTCTCATGTGGTCTAAACTTTATATGTTATGGCATTAATATTCATACCAGCGCCAACACTTGCAAACATAATAATATCTCCTTCTGAGAGTTTATGCCCTTTGTAATTGGTTTTTTTAACTAAGTCAAAAAGAGTAGGAATTGTTGCTACTGAACTATTTCCAAACTCTTCAATATTCATGGGAAGAATATCTTTGGGTGCAGATAGCTTATATAGTTTGAAAAATCGATTTATAATTGCCTCATCCATTTTTTGGTTAGCCTGATGAATAAATATCTTTTTTAGATCTTGAATTTTACAATCAGCTTCATCAAAACATGATTTCATTGCTAATGGAACATTTTTAAGAGCAAATTCATATACTTTCCTACCTTGCATCTTAATAAACTTCTGATCACTTTTTGTTCTTTTTTTTATATCATAAGAAGCTCCATAAAATATAAAATCATTTTCACCATCATATGTGAATGTGGCAGATTTATGAGATAATATACCACCATTATAAGAATTATCACTTTCAAGAATGATTGCACCAGATCCATCCGCGTATATCATTGAGTCTCTGTCATTCTCATCTAGTATTCGTGAAAGAGTATCACAACCAATTACCAAGCATTTTTCAGCCATACCAGATTTAATAAATGATTTAGCTTGAATGATTCCCTCAACCCATCCTGGACAACCACATATAATATCGTATGCTACACAATTAGGATTCTTAATTTTAAGTTTTGCTTTTACTTTAGAGGCAACTGATGGTAATGTATCTACCTGTCCACTACTGCATGATATATCACCTGTATTATGAGCAACAATTATATAATCAAGTGTTTCCTGATCTAATTTAGAATCATTGATTGCAAGACCCGCAGCTACAGCTGCTAAATCAGAGCAGTTTATTTCATCTGGAGCATATCTTCGTTCATAAATGCCAGTAATAGAATTAAATTTATCAATAATCTCTGAGTTTGAGGTTTGAAATTTACCCCCATCTGTATCTAGAAATTTATTCTCAAGAAAATCTGAATTTTTTTTTGTGATATCTGGTATACAACTTCCTGTACCAGTTATTCTGTAGTTCATTTTATAAAATTACTTAAATTATTGATAAGTCTCAATAGGTTGACAACTACAAATTAAATTTCTATCACCATATGCTTCGTCAACTCTTCTAACTGATGGCCAGAATTTGTTAGACTTTAAGTATTCTTTTGGAAATGATGCTCTTTCTCTCGAATATTCATAGTTCCATTCGCTTGATGTAAGCATTTTTAATGTATGAGGTGAATTTCTTAACATTTCTCTGTCAGATTCATTTTTAGATGTAATCTCAAAAAATATTGAATTAAGCGCATCACAAAATCTATCTATTTCACTTAGATTTTCACTCTCAGTTGGTTCAATCATCATAGTACCAGGGACTGGGAAAGAAACAGTTGGTGCATGAAACCCATAGTCAATTAATCTCTTTGCAATATCTACGACTTCAATATTATATTTTTTAAATTCTCTACAATCAATTATAAACTCGTGAGCAGATCTACCATTCTCACCACTATATAAGATTTTGAAGTTCTTCTCAAGCTTTGTTTTCATGTAGTTGGCGTTGACTATAGCCATCTCAGTTGAGTTCTTTATTCCTAACTTACCAAGCATTCTTATGTACCCGTAGGAAATCAAACAAACTAATGCTGACCCCCATGGTGCAGATGAAATTGCATCAATATGATACTTTCCGCCTGAGGAGATTATTGGGTTTGATGGAAGAAAATCTTTAAGATGTTCAGCAACACAGATTGGTCCTACGCCAGGACCTCCACCTCCGTGGGGTATTGAGAAAGTCTTATGAAGATTTAAATGGCAAACATCAGCTCCAATTAATTTTGGACTTGTTAGCCCAACTTGAGCATTCATGTTTGCTCCATCCATATATACTTGTCCACCGTTTTGGTGAATAAGTTCATTTATAAGCTGAATTTCTGATTCAAATACTCCATGAGTTGAAGGATAAGTAATCATTAGAGCAGCTAAATTATCTTTGTGCTCTTCAATTTTTAATTTTAAATCATTAATATCAATATTACCTCTTTCATCAGTTCCTATTACTACAACTTTTAATCCAGCCATAATTGCTGAGGCAGGATTCGTTCCATGCGCAGAAGAAGGAATTAAACATATATTTCTGTGCTCCTCTCCCATTTTGTTCAAATATGATTTTATTACCATTAACCCACTATACTCTCCCTGAGCTCCAGAATTTGGCTGAAGTGATGTAGCTGAAAATCCTGTTATTTCACTTAAATAATTTTCTAGCTTATTTATTACTTGATGATACCCTTGAGCCTGATCTATTGGAACAAATGGGTGAATACTATTCCACTCACTCCAGCTAAGTGGGATCATCTCAGAAGCGGCATTAAGTTTCATTGTACATGAACCAAGAGAAATCATAGATTGAGTGAGAGATAAATCTTTATTTTCGAGAGATTTAATATATCTCATTAGAGAGGTCTCTGAATGATAGGAATTAAAGACAGGATGAGTCAAAATTTCAGATTCTCTTTTATTTTTTATTGCATAATTATCAGGAAAATCCATTTCAGCCGAGTTTTGACCGCTATTTTCCTCAAAGATTGATATAATTAAGTCTAAGTCTTTTAAATCTGTTTTCTCATTTACCGATATTGATATTTCATTTTCTGCATGAAAACAAAGATTAACTTCTTTTGAAAGTGCAATTTTCTCAATAGATTTTGAATCTGAGATAATTGTAATTGTATCAAAGAATTCTGAATATTTAATTTCTATGCCTAAAGAAGAAATTTTATTAAATAAATAGACAGCTTTCAGATGTATTGTGGATGATATCCTTTTAAGTCCATTGGGTCCGTGGTAAACAGCATACATACCAGCCATAACAGCAAGAAGGACTTGGGCTGTACAAATATTTGATGTTGCCCTATCTCTTTTAATATGTTGTTCTCTAGTCTGTAAAGCCATCCTAAGAGCATAGTCACTATCCACGTCTTTCGTTACTCCAATAATTCTACCAGGAATATTTCTCTTGTATTTCTCTTTTGTCGCAAAAAAAGCTGCATGAGGTCCACCATAACCGAGAGGAATTCCAAATCTTTGAGTAGTACCAACTACAACATCAATTTTTTCAGGATTTGGAGGCTCTATAATCACTAATGACATAATATCAACAGCCAAGATTGTTTTAAAATCTTCATTTTTAATACTTGATAAAAATTTATTAATATTTGGTAAGTTTCCTTTTTTACCAGGATACTGAATAATACATCCAAAACAATCCTCAGAACTTATATTATCTATTTCATCAACTACAATTTCTATACATAATGGATAAGCTCTTGTTTTTAACACTGAAAGAGTTTGAGGAAGTATGTTAGAATCAACAAAAAATCTACTAATATTTTGAGATTTTTGATCTTTAGACCTATTGTTATACATCATAATCATTGCTTCTGCAGCTGACGTTCCCTCATCTAAAAGAGAGGCATTTGCAATCTCCATTTTTGTAAGATCACAAATCATAGTTTGAAAATTTAATAGCGCTTCAAGTCTACCTTGGGCAATTTCTGGTTGATATGGTGTGTAAGCGGTATACCACCCGGGATTTTCTAAAATATTTCTTTGTATAACTGATGGGGTAAAAGTATCATGATAACCAAGCCCAATGTATGTTTTAAAATTTTTATTTAATGTTGAAAATTTCTTAATCTCTTTTAAGAATTCCATTTCAGAAATAGCATCAGGAATATCTAGGTCAGATTTTAATCTGATTTTTTCCGGAATGGTTTGAGACAATAAATCCTCAATTGATTTTACTCCAATTATTTTTAGCATATCATTTAACTCTGATGTGCTAGGACCAATATGTCTTCGAGAAAAATTTTCTTTATACATTAATTTTTTTTAGCAAAAATATGTAATATTGAATACTATAATAGCAATGTTCATTAAATGTTAAAACTTTTTTTTTATGCACTATTAGTTTTTTTTCAATCACCTGTAATACATGATATTAATAAGGAGGACGTTATAGATTTTATTGAAGAAAAAAGCATTGATGTTATTGATCTTAGGACTGACAAAGAATTTAGTAAGGGAAGTATTAAATACTCCTATAATATTGACTTTCAAAAACGTGAATTTATTGATAATTTAAACTCGTTAGATAAAGAAAAATCATATATAATTTACTGTCAGTCAGGGAATAGAAGTGAGAAGGCTAGTTTAATTATGAAATCTCTTGGATTTAAGGTTATATATCACTACAAAAAAGGCTATCAAGATTGGGTTAAAGATTAAGATTTTCTTTTAAGATTTTTACTGCTTTCAATAACACTGTTTTCAAGATCTTTTTTGTATGACTTAACTTTTTCTGATATGATTGGATCAAAAGACCCAATTATTTGTGCCGCAAGAATTCCAGCATTTTTTGAACCATTAAGAGCTACTGTCGCTACAGGAACTCCTCCAGGCATTTGAAGGATTGATAAAATTGAATCCCAGCCATCAATTGAGTTTCTAGATTTAATAGGGACTCCTATAACAGGAAGACTTGTAATTGAGGCTACCATTCCTGGAAGGTGAGCAGCACCACCTGCACCAGCTATAATAACTTTAATACCATTTTTCTCAGCATTTGTTGCATATTCAATCATTTTTTTTGGTGTCCTGTGAGCTGATACTATATCATATTCAGTTTTTACGCCAAATGATTCTAATACATCTATCGCTTCCTTCATAATATTGAAGTCAGATTTACTACCCATTATAATTGCTACTTGACTCATTTTTTTGATGTAATTATTACTGTCTCTTTAACCTCGTTAGCTATTTTTTTTGCAATTTTCAAATCTTTATTAATAATTGTTATATGACCCATCTTCCTATTGGGCTTTGATTCAAATTTACCATAAATATGAGGATTAACCCCTTCTATTCCAATAATTTGATCAAAATTTTTATAAGCTACTTTTCCTTTTGAATCACTATCACCAACAAGATTTACCATTACAGAATTTTCTAGAATTTTGGTGCTTCCAAGAGGTAAATCTAAGATTGTTCTTAGAAATTGTTCAAATTGACTAGTGTAAGAACCCTCAATTGAAAAATGATAACTATTGTGGGGTCTTGGGGCTACTTCGTTGACTAATAACTCATCTTCATTTGTCAAAAACATCTCTACTGCTAAAATTCCAATATGATTAAATTTCTCAGAAACTTTATATGCAAGATCTTCAGCTGCAGATTTAATGTTGCGGTCAACTTGAGCAGGAGATATTACATATTCTACTTGGTTAGATTTTTTATTAAATTCCATTTCAACTGCAGGATAAACTACTATTTCTCCAGATTCCCTTGAACCAACCATAACTGAAAGTTCTTTTTTAATATCAATTAACTCTTCAATTATACAATGACAGTCATTGATCTCTTCTAGGCTCTTATTGTCAACTATTTTTTTTACTCCATATCCATCATAACCCATCTTTGAAGCTTTCCAAATAAATGGAAAAGATATCTCACCTTTAGTTATTTTATTTTTAATCTCGTCAATTCCATTTAAAATTTTAAAAGAAGATGTTGGAATTTTATTTTTTTGATAAAACTCCTTTTGATCAGATTTATCTTGAACAGTTTCGATTACACTAGATTGAGGATATACCTTTTTATTCAATGACTCTAAATGCTTTAATGCCTCTACATTAACATTTTCTATTTCAATGGTAATTATGTCACAAAGTTTACCAAATTTCACAACAGTTTCATAATCCATTAAATCTCCTTCAAAAAATCTTTTACATAACTTACTTGAAGGGCAATGCTTATCAGGGTCAAGTACAAAAACATCTAACCCCCATTTGTTGGAAACGTCTAGTACCATTTTCCCAAGTTGTCCACCACCTAATATTCCAATTGTCTTTTTTTCATTAAACATTTGGCAAAAATAAGCATAACTTTAAACACGATAAAGAATACGAAACATTTTAAATATCTTTGAGCTATGTTTAATATTATCATTTTTGGAAAACCAGGATCTGGTAAAGGAACTCAAGCAAATTTTCTAAAAGAAAAATACAGTTTATATCACATATCAACTGGAGATTTATTTAGAAAAAATATTAGTAATAAAACTAAGCTGGGAATTGAGGCAAAATCTTTTCTAGATAACGGAGATTTAGTACCTGACTCTGTAACAATCAAAATGTTAGAAAATGAAGTCTTATCAAACAAACAGGTAAAAGGATATATCTTCGATGGGTTTCCAAGAACTTTGGCCCAAGCTGAATCTCTCGACACCTTCTTAAACTCAATTAATTTAAAAATAAATGCTACTATAGCTCTTGATGTAGATGAAAATGAACTGATAATAAGACTACTAGATCGGGGAAAAACTACTAATAGATCTGATGACCAGGATTTAGAAAAAATTAAAAATAGATTTAACGAGTATAATATTAAGACCTCAATACTTATAAATTTCTATAATAAACAAGGTAAATTCTATTCAGTTGATGGTAAAGGATCAGTAGATGATATCACTTCAAGGCTATTTGATCTAATTGAAAGCTTAATCTAATGTTATGATAGTTGATAACTTTGTAGATTATGTAAAACTCATTGTAAAATCTGGTAAGGGTGGAAAAGGATCTACTCATTTAAGACGAGAAAAATATATTCCCAAAGGCGGCCCAGACGGGGGAAATGGTGGAAATGGTGGGAGTATAATAGTTTTAGGTGATTCAAGTCTGTGGACCCTTCAAAGCTTTAGATTTAAAAAACATTTTAAAGCTGGCAATGGTGGAGATGGAAGTGGCTCAAAAAAATCAGGCTCAAGCGGTAAAAATATTATTATTAGAGTTCCCTTAGGAACTGTTGTTAAGGATACAATGACAGACAAAACTTTATTTGAAATAAATAAAGAAAAACAAGAGGTCATATTATTGGAAGGAGGAAAAGGTGGTTTAGGAAATTCTCATTTTAAATCTTCAACAAATCAAACCCCGAGATATTCTCAATCTGGTCTTCCAGGTCAAGAGCTTGAAATAACACTTGAGCTAAAAATACTTGCTGATGTTGGACTTGTTGGATACCCAAACGCTGGTAAATCAACATTATTGTCAGTTTTATCTGATGCTAAACCAAAAATTGCTAATTATGAGTTTACAACTTTAAAACCTAACCTTGGAATAGTATCAATGTCAGACTATAGATCATTTGTAATGGCAGATATACCTGGTATAATTGAAGGGGCAAGTGAAGGAAAAGGGCTTGGACACTATTTTTTAAGACATATTGAGCGAAATTCTATTTTGTTATTCATTATTCCAGTAGATTCAAAAAATGTAAAGCAAGACTATGAAGTTTTAAAAAAAGAGCTAATTGAATATAATCCTGAATTAGCAGATAAAGACTTTATCATTGCCTTTAGTAAATCTGACCTCATGGATAAAGAACTACTTGTTGAATTTGAAAATATCTTAAAAAAAGAATTTAAATCAATTCCATTTACTATATTTTCATCTGTAAGTTCATACGGTATAAACAGATTAAAAGAAATACTCTGGAAAACATTAAATCAAAATAAATAGATATGAATATTAAAAATGCACAAAAAAAGGTTGACCAATGGATAAATAAACATGGTGTTCGATATTTTAATGAGCTGACAAATATGGCTATTCTATCCGAAGAAGTTGGTGAGGTTGCAAGAATTATTGCCAGAAAATATGGTGAGCAAAGTTCAAAAGATAGTGACAATGAAAAAGATCTAGCTAATGAGTTATCAGATGTTCTCTTTGTATTAATTTGTCTAGCAAATCAGACAGGAATTGATTTGGAAAAATCTTTTTATGAAAACATAAATAAAAAAACTAATAGAGATAAAAATAGACATAAATCTAATATTAAATTAAAATAGTGTATCAGATTTCAAAAGAATTTCGAGACATTGAGGGTAGTATCTGCATTAGTGGTTCAAAAAGTGAATCTAATAGGCTTTTATTATTAAGAGCATATACCTCTTATTTTAAAATTTTAAACTTATCGGACTCTGACGATACCAAATTAATGATATCAGCAATTGAATCTAATAAAAAGGATATTAATGTTGGACATGCTGGAACTGCAATGAGATTTTTAACTGCATATTTTTCATCTATTGCTAAAAAATCAAAAGTTTTAACTGGTTCAGATAGGATGAGGCAAAGACCTATTTCTATTTTAGTAGATGCTCTCAAAGACATGGGCTGTGATATCGAGTATATGGAAAAAAAGGGATTCCCTCCTTTAAAAATTAATGGAAAAAATATTCAAAGTAACTCAGTCTCCTTACCTGCTGATGTTAGCTCACAATATATTTCTTCTTTAATGATGTTGGGTGTTTCTCTAAAAAATGGTCTTGAGATTATTTTGTCCTCAAAGATTACTTCTTTACCATATATATTAATGACCAAAAAAATAATTGAGAGAATAGGTGGTGTCGTTAAAATTCAGGATTCAAAAATTTTTATTGAGCAGTTTAAAGAAAAAGTTATTCCAGAACAATTTGTTGAATCTGATTGGAGTTCAGCCTCTTATTTCTTCAGCATAGCAGCCTTATCCGAATCAGTTAAATTGACTCTTTCTAAATTTTCTAAGGATAGTTTACAAGGTGACTTAAAACTTATAGATATATACAAAAAATTTGGTGTTGTAACAATATTTGAAGATGAAAATATTATACTAAAAAAGAATAATAAAAGTCTTCCTAAAAATATTCATCTTAATTTAATAGATAATCCAGATATTGCTCAGACTATACTTATAACCTGTCTAGGCCTTGGAATTGATTGTACCCTAATAGGTCTCCATACATTGAAAATAAAAGAAACGGACAGGCTAGTGGCTTTAAAAAATGAAATTGAAAAATTCGAAGTTGATAAAATTGAAATAACCGGTGATTCAATAACACTTGAAAATAATTCAGATTTAAAACATGATGTAACAATTGATACATACAATGATCATAGAATGGCTATGTCTTTTGCTCCCTTATCGCTTTTAGTCCCAATTAATATAAAAAATCCTGAAGTAGTTACTAAATCTTATTTTAACTTTTGGAATGATTTAGAAAGTCTGGGATTCAATATTTTAAAAAAATAAATCGATAAATACTTGACTTTCGCTATTTCAGAAGGTTATATTTGCGATCTTAATTGATTATCATGAAATTATCTGACTTTGATTATAAGCTTCCTAATAAATATCTTGCTCAGTACCCCTCTGAAGAAAGAGATGAATGTAAGCTTATGCTTTTAAATAGAAAAGAAGAAAAAATTGAACATTTGATCTTTAAGGATATAATTGACTTCTATGATGATGGAGATGTCATTGTCTTAAATAATACTAAAGTGTTTCCCGCAAGGTTATTTGGAAATAAGGAAAAAACTGGTGCTAGAATTGAAGTTTTTCTTTTGAGAGAACTTAATCAAGATCAAAGGCTTTGGGATGTGTTGGTAGACCCTGCAAGAAAAATTAGAATTGGAAATAAATTATACTTTGGTGAAGATGAAAGTCTTGTTGCAGAGGTTATTGATAATACAACTTCGAGAGGTAGAACTCTTAGGTTTCTATTTGACGGACCGTATGATGAATTTAGAAACAAGCTTCAGGAACTTGGGGAAACACCTTTGCCTAAATATATTAATAGACCTGTAGAACCTCAGGACAAGGATAGATTCCAGACAATTTATGCCAAAAATGAAGGGGCTGTTGCAGCACCTACAGCAGGACTTCATTTCTCAAAACATTTACTTAAAAAATTGGAGATTAAGGGCGTGCTTCTTCCTGAAATTACATTACATATTGGACTTGGAACTTTCAGTCCTGTAGATGTAGAAGATTTATCAAAGCACAAAATGGATTCAGAAGAATTAAAAATTAGTGAGGAGTCTGTCAAGATAATAAATAATGCACTAAATAATAGCAAAAAGATTTGTGCTGTTGGTACTACAGTAATGAGAGGTCTTGAAAGTTCTGTTTCATCATTTGGTACACTAAACCCTTTCAATGGCTGGACTCATAAATTTATATATCCGCCATTTGACTTTTCTATAGCTAATTCAATGATTACAAACTTCCATACTCCTAAATCTACTCTCTTAATGATGGTATCTGCATTTGGAGGTAAAGATTTTGTTTTAAAAGCTTATAAAGAAGCTATGAAGAAAAAGTATAATTTTTCTTCATATGGTGATGCAATGATGATCATCTAGAGTTAAGATTTGAAAATTACTAATAAAATAAAGAAACCAATTTCTCATGAATTAAAGATTTTTGAGAAACAATTTTACAGATCAATTTCATCTAAGGTTAAGCTTTTAGATTTTATTCTTATTTATATTCTCAAAAGAAAAGGAAAACAGATTAGGCCAACATTAGTATTGCTTTTTGCAAAAATGTTTTCGAAAAACGGAAAAATTAGCCAAAAGTCATACAGAGCTGCTAATTTAGTTGAATTAATCCACTCAGCATCTTTAATTCATGATGATATAGTGGATGACAGTAATATTAGACGTAATTTCCTTACTTTGAATGCACTTTGGAAAAATAAAATTGCAGTTTTAGTAGGTGACTTTTTTTTATCAAAGGCTTTACTTCTTTCAACTGAAAATAAAGACTATGATTTGTTAAATGAGGTCTCCCTAGCAGTTAAGGAAATCTCTGAGGGAGAACTTTATCAGATACAAAAATCAAGGAGTTTTAAATTATCTGAAAAGGACTATCTAGATCTAATTTCAAAAAAGACTGCTTCCCTTTTTGCCTGTTGTTGTAAAGTAGGTTCAATATCTTCAGGACAAAAGAGCCTTGACAAAATAGAGGAATTTGGTAATTATCTTGGAATGATATTTCAAATCAAGGATGATCTATTCGATTATTCGACAAAGAGAATAGGAAAGCCTACCAAATTAGATTTGAAGAATCAAAAAATTACTTTACCATTAATTCATTCTATTGAAAAATCAAATCCAAAGGATAGAAGAATGATTAAATCAATTTTAAAAAAGAAAAAATATTTGGTTAGTGATAAAAAAATAGTAAATAATTTTATTAATAAATACAATGGTTTTGAATATGCCTATAAGAAAATGAATAATTTTAAAAATAATGCTTTAAAACTATTGAAAGATTTCCCCCAAAATGATTCAAATAATTCTATAAAAATTCTACTAGATTATATAATTGAGCGAAAGTATTAATTTGTTATATTAGAATAAATTATAGAAATTGATAAGTAAAGAAACTATTGATAAGGTTTTTGAATTTTCAAGAGTAGAAGAGGTTATTTCTGATTTTATTGCTTTAAAAAAATCTGGCGCAAATTATAAAGGGTTAAGTCCTTTTACCAACGAAAAAACTCCAAGCTTTGTTGTATCTCCATCAAAACAAATCTGGAAAGATTTTAGCTCAGGTAAAGGAGGAAATGTTATTGCTTTTCTTATGGAGCATGAACAATTTAATTACCCTGAATCAATAAGATATCTTGCCAATAAGTATAACATAGAAATAATTGAAACAATTCAAACATCAGAAAATATTGAGGAAAGAAATGAGAGAGAATCATTATTCATAATCAACAATTTTGCATCATCATATTTTCAAGACAAATTGCTTGAGAAAGAAGAAATTAACAAATATTTATTGGATAGAGGTCTTTCACTAAATACTATTAAAAATTTTAACTTAGGATATAGCATTGAGTCACAAAATAATTTCTACAAAAAAGCTAATGAGAGTGGATATTCTGACGAGTATCTTAAAGAAACAGGTTTAGTTATAACTAGTGAAAATAAAAAGATTGACAGATTTCGAGGAAGAATAATTTTTCCTATTAAGAGCATTTCAGGAAGAGTACTTGGGTTTGGTGGAAGGATAATTGATTCAAATAAAAAAATAGCAAAGTATATCAACTCTCCTGAAAGTAAGATCTACAACAAAAGTAAAATTTTATATGGAATCTACGAGTCAAAACAATTTATTGTTAAAAATGATACATGTCTTCTTGTTGAGGGTTATATGGATGTAATCCAGCTGCATGAACATGGAATAAAAAATGTACTTGCTTCATCTGGGACTTCTTTGACAAAAGATCAGATAATTCTTATAAAAAGATTGACACCTAACATAATAGTTCTATTCGATGGGGATCAAGCAGGGCTTTCAGCTTCCCTAAGAAGTATTGATATGATTTTAGAGGAAGGTCTTAATGTTAAAATTTGTTCCTTTCCCGAAGGTGATGATCCGGACAGCTTTGTAAGGAAAAATAAGAAAGAAAAAATGTTAGAATTTATAAATAATGAGTCAAAAGACTTTGTTGATTTCAAATTATCGATAAATAAAAGTTTTAAAGATGATGAGGATAAGAAGGTTTCTTTAATAAGAAATATATTAAAATCTATTTCATTAATTCCAGATACCTTAAAACAAGAAATTTACATCAAAAAGTTGTCTGCTGTTTTAGAAATTGATGAATCATCATTATTCAGAACTTTCTCTAATATTGGGGTAACTAAATCATTTAAGAGATCTTACAAAAATACATATAATTCAAAAATATCTAAAGTTAAGGTTTCAGGTCAAAGGCATACATCATCATATATTTATCAGTTAGAAAGACAGATAATAAGTATTCTTTTAAAATATGGTGCGGAAGAAATTCAATTTGAAGATATAATACTAAATAAGGATGAAGATGGAAAATTAGTTGAAATTAAAAAAAATATTAGATCAAAGGTATTTGAAAAAATTTATCTTGATTTACAGCAAGATGAAATAGAATTTACTCATTCTCCTTTTAAGAGTATCTATAAAAATTTAATTGATAGCTTCCATAATCAGGAATCTGTCTCCATTGATAATTTTATAAATGATCTAGACTCTAATTCAAGTAAGATTGTGTCTGATATTCTAATTAATGATGATAAATATCAATTACATGATTGGGAGAGAAAAAACATATATGTCAAAAAAATTGGTAGTGAATTGAGTCAGCTTGTAAATGAGACAATACTAAATATGAGAAGATATCTTATTGATAAAAAGATTAATGAGCTTCAAGAATCAAAAAAATTTAATGATAAAGGAGATGTATTAGAGGAAGTGATGAGTTACTATAAACTAAAAAAGATGTTGTCAGCTAAGCTTAATAGGGTTGTTTAATATGTTTTTTGGCAAGAAGATAAAGATCGGTCTTAGAATTAACTTCTAGTTTTTTCATTACTCTTGTTATATAAGTGTTTACGGTTTTTTGATTAATATCTAATTTCTCTGATATTTCGATATTTCTTTTGCCTCTAAAAAACAATTTTAATACTTGAAGTTCTCTCTTTGATAAGCTATTTAATTTCTCAGTATTATAGTCATAATTAAATCTATTTTTTAGTCTTGTGAATTTGTTTATTTCATTGTTCCCATAAATTGAAAAAGCGATATCCTGAATGATACTTTTAACAGATTTCTTTTTTAAATTTTTTGTAATAAAACCTGAAGCTCCAGATTTAAGAACATCAATTGATTTGCTTTCATTAGATTCAGATGTAAATATTATAACTGGAATCTCAGTTTTATTTTTTTTGAACTTTTTTAATAGATTACTAACACTACCTTCTCTATAATTTAAATCAGATATAATTAAATCTATCTCTACATTATCTAATATTTCATAAACATTCTCTCCTGTTTCTATATAATCGGACACCTCAAAGACTAATGAATTTTTAAAAATAGATTTTAATCCAATATATATAATTGGACTTGAGTCTATAACTAAGATTTTTAATTTTTTCAATGTATTAAATATAATCTTTTGGAATTGCACAAACAGGAATTGGATCCATTTTATGCCTATTAGATGAGTTAAACGATTTATATATGCTCATGACTTCTATTTCTCTTTGCGATAGATTTACTTCAGATTTTAATTCTTGCAGCATCGCCTTTTCTAGCTCATCATAAGTTGCTCCAATTTGTTCTTCATCGGTTCTATTATCATTCCATAAACCATCCGTCGGCTTTGCTGATATTATCTCATCAATGATTCCATGATATCTAGCCAGTTCAAAAACCTCAGACTTTAATAAATCTGCAATTGGGCTAATATCAACTCCACCATCTCCATATTTAGTATAAAAACCAATACCAAAATCTTCAACTTTATTACCTGTACCAGCAACTATAAAATTATTAAGAGCAGCGAAGTAGTAAAGTGTGACCATTCTAAATCTAGACCTTGTATTTGCAAGACTAAGATCATGTTTATCAGACTCACTTTTAGGTAAAGAATCTACAAAAGTATTATATGTGTTGTCAAGATTAATTAAAACAGAAGTTACATTTGAATATTTTGATTTTAACCATTCAATATGTTTTTTTGCTCTTGAAATTTGAGCATCTTCCTGTTTTATTGGCATCTCAATACAAATTAATTTCTTTCCAGTTTCAGCACATAATGTTGATGTTAATGCTGAGTCGACTCCACCTGAGACTCCGACAACTAAGCCATTAATTTTACTATTTTTAAGATATGTGTTTATCCAATTTATTATATGTTTTGAGACTTTTTTGGGGTGTTTCATAAATAATATTTAATTATATATTTGTGCAAATCTACTATATATTAAAATCAAATGAAAGAAACAGAAATAATAATTAAAGTTAAGTTGGATTCTAATAATATTCCTGAAGAAATTTACTGGTCTGCTCCTGATGGTGGTATGAAAGATGAGCAGTCTAAAGCTATTCTTCTCTCTTTCTGGGATAGTACAAAAAAAGAAACTTTAAAAATGGATTTATGGACTAAAGAAATGCCTGTAGATGAAATGAAATCTTTTATGTTACAGACTTTTGTCTCTATGAAAAATTCAATTTCTAAAGCTACTGGAGATGAAAATCTTGTTAACTTAGTTGATGACTTTTGTGTTGAATTTGAAAAAAGGGTTTCTGAAAAAAATTAGATTTTGTATTCTTTTATAGTAGATTCTATAAAATTGAAAATATCATCAATTCCTGATTTATCTCTTGATGACGTAACATACGATACAGGAAGTTCATCCCAATAAACAGAAAGTTGTTTTCTTAAATTATTAATTTGGATTTCAATTTGGCCAAATTTTAATTTATCTGATTTTGTAAAAATTATAACAAAAGGGCATAAATTATTGTTTAAAAATTCCATGAATTCAATGTCAATTTTTTGTAAGTCATGTCTAATATCAATAAGTAAGAAAGTATATAAAAGTTGTTTTCTAAATTTAAAATAACTTCTATGAGTTTTTTTTATGTGTTCTTTAATTTTTTTTGAAATAGTTGCATATCCATAGCCAGGAAGATCAACAAGATAAAAACTCTCATTTATTTTGAAATGATTTATTAAAATAGTTTTTCCAGGTGTTGATGATGTTTTTGCAATTTTTTTATTATTTAAAAGAGAGTTTATCAATGATGATTTACCAACGTTTGATCTACCGACAAGTGCATATTCTGGAATATTGCTTTGAGGACACTGACCAATCGACTTACTGCTTTTTTCAAAAACTGAATTAATTATTTTCACAATTAAAAATTTTATAAGTTATTATCTGAAAGCCATTTTTCCATCAATTTATTAAAATTATTAGGATGTTCCATCATAGGCGCATGCCCACATTTATCAATCCACAGTAGGTCTGAATTTGGAAGAAGAGAATTAAAATCTTTTGCAACATTTGGGGGAGTTACAGAGTCTTGTTTACCCCAAATAATTAAAGTTTTCGTTGTCATATTTGGAAGGTCATTTGCCATATTGTGTCTAATAGCACTTTTAGCTAAAGACAAAGTTCTTATTAATTTCTCTCTATTATTCACGCTTTTATATACTTCATCGACTATTTCTTTAGTAGCAATTTCAGGATCATAAAAAACTTCTTCGGTTTTTGTTTTTATATATTCATAATTACCTCTTTTAGGATATCCATCACCAATCATTGATTTCTCATATAGGCCTGAACTACCTGTGATAATAAGTCCACTAACCATATCGGGATAATCTCTTGTAAATAGGAGGCCAACATGTCCGCCTAAAGAATTACCTAACAAGACTACGTCCTTTAGTTTTTTAAATTCAATAAAATCAAAAACAAATTTTGAAAATGTAGCAACATTTGTTTTGAGAATTGGGGTTGAGTCAACAGGAAGTTCAGGTATAATAACTTTATAATTTTTTGATGGAAAGTATTCGAAAACACCTTGAAAATTACTAAGTCCACCCATAAGTCCATGAAGAATAATTATTGGTCTTCCTTCTCCTTTTTCAATGTATGTAAAACCTCCTTCTTTAATTAAGCTTTCTTCCATGATCTTGAAGTAAAGCACAAATATATGCATAAAGAATAACCTATTTTTTATTCATCTTAATTCACTGTTAATCAATCTAATAAATTCAAAAAAAATAATTTATTAACAAAGTGGTAAAAAGTGGTAAAAAGTGGTAAATTAATTTTATATTTGAGTAAAGCAACCATTTAATGCAACACTTTATTGGTACATATGAATGTAAGGCAGATGAAAAAGGAAGAATCATGCTTCCAGTTTCTTTAAAAAAACAATTATCTGATAAATTGAAAAATGGGTTTGTTATCAAAAGAGCTGTCTTTAATTCTTGTTTAGAGTTGTATCCAATAAAAGAGTGGGACGAATTAATGCTTAGAATAAATAAATTAAACAGGTTCAACAAAAAAAACATTGATTTTATAAGGAGATTTACAGCTGGAGTTAGACAAATTGATATTGATATTTCTGGAAGAATATTGATTCCAAAAGACTTAATAAACCATGCTAAAATTTCTAAAGACATAGTTGTTTCCTCAGCTGTTAATATACTCGAGATTTGGGATAAGGGCCTTTATGAAGAAGCTATTGATGATGCAAAAGGTGACTTTGGAAATCTTGCTGAAGACGTAATGGGAGATAAAACGTATGATGATGTATCATAATCCTGTACTACTTAATGAGTCAATATTTGGTTTAAATATTAATCCAAGTGGAATTTATGTTGATGTAACTTATGGAGGTGGAGGTCATTCTCAAGAAATATTAAAAAATCTCAATTCAAAAGGCAAATTAATTGCCTTTGATCAAGATCAAGACGCCATCGAAAATAAATCAAATGATAGAAGACTAAATCTTATTAAGTCAAACTTTAAGTATTTAAATAACTTCTTAAACTACTTTCAAATAAAGGAAATTGATGGACTCTTAGCAGATTTTGGAATATCATCTCATCAAATAGACAATAAGAACAGAGGGTTTTCAACTAGGTTTAACTCTAAACTTGATATGAGGATGAACAAAACTCAAAAAATTGATGCTAAAATCATAATTAATGACTATGACAAAGATCAATTGGAATATATTTTTAAAAATTTTGGCGAATTAAAGAACTACAAAAAAGTAGCAGAAAAAATAATTTCAGAAAGAATAAAGAAATCTATAGATACAACTGGAGATCTAAAAAAAATTCTTGCTCCTTTAGTGAAAGTAAGAGATGAGAATAAATTTTTGGCCCAAGTTTTTCAGTCAATAAGAATAGAAGTTAATGATGAGTTGGAGGTTATAAGGACCCTGTTAAGTGATTCTTCAAAATATATAAAAAAAGGAGGAAGACTAGTCTGTATTTCCTATCACTCATTAGAGGATAGAATTGTAAAAAAATTTATCCAAAATGGTGGTTAT
This sequence comes from uncultured Bacteroidota bacterium, assembly GCA_902620455.1. Taxonomy (GTDB): domain Bacteria; phylum Bacteroidota; class Bacteroidia; order Flavobacteriales; family Flavobacteriaceae; genus Marisimplicoccus. The sequence continues at coordinate 16,018 of CACNIG010000002.1, read as the reverse complement.
AATAATGAAGTGCCATCTGACTTCTATGGAAATAAGAATATCATTTTTAAAAAAATTGGAAAAATGATTACACCCTCTAGTGAAGAAATTAAATTAAATAATAGATCAAGGAGTGCAAAACTTAGAATCGCTGAAAAAATATGAGAAATTTTTTATCCTTTTTAAACATTGATTTTTTAGCTGGTAAAGACTCCTCAAAAAATTGGAAAATGTTACTATTTATATCATTTCTATTAATGACATCGATATATAGTAGTCATAGTGCTGATCAGAAAATATTTTTAATAACAAAACTTAATAAGGAGGTAAATACTTTAAACAGTATTTCAGTAACAACCAAAGTTGATTTGATGAATGTAAAAATGGAATCTAATGTAACATCAAAATTGAAAGATAATGGGTTCAAAAATTCTGACAATCCACCTACCAAAATAATTATTACGGACTAATATGAAAAAGTTAGACAATAGAATTGTTAATCGAATGAACATAATGTTCTTTTTATTTCTGTTGTTTTCATTTTTCTTAATTGGGAAAATTTTTTACTTACAGAATTTTGAAGTTGACGAGAAAACTAGAAATTCAATTGAAGCAGTGAAAAACATTGAAGTTGAATCGCCTAGAGGAAATATATACTCAGATAATGGTGATTTATTAGTCTCAACTGTAATAAAATATGAATTAAGATGGGATTCAAAGATACCATCTGAATTAGTTTACAATAAAGATATTAATTCACTTACCGAAAGGTTGTCTGACTTTTTTGGACAAGATCAAAATTTCTTTAGACAATATCTTGATAATGCAAGAAATAAAAACAATAGATACTTACTCATTGGTAAGAATTTATCTATAACTGACGTTGAGAAAATTAAGTCTTTTCCAATTTTTAATAAAGGTATTTATAAAGGTGGTTTGATAATTAAGGAGAATCATACCAGAGAGAGTCACTTGGGTAAAATAGCTGAAAGGACTATTGGATATGAAAAAGTTGATAAAGAAGGAAAATATTTGAGAGTTGGTTTAGAAGGCGCATATACTCAATATCTATCTGGAAAAAGTGGTTTAAGGCTAATGCAAAAAATTGCAGATGGACAATGGAAACCAATGACACCAAATTTTGAAAGAGAACCTGTTCAAGGATATGATTTACATACAACGATAGATATTGAAATTCAAGACATAGTTCATCATGAATTATTATCTCAATTAGAAAAATTTGAAGCTGATCATGGAACAATGATTCTCATGGAGACTAACTCTGGAAAGATTAAGGGTATTTCAAATTTAGGGAGAACAGAGAAAGGGAAATATTTTGAAAAAATTAATTATGGTATATGGGAATCGCAAGAGCCAGGATCCACATTTAAGCTAATGACTTTAATTGCAGCTCTAGAGGATGGGGTTGTAAGTCCAGGTGATTCAGTTGACACTGGTGATGGAATATTAAAATTTTATAATAAATATGAAGTAAAAGATTCTAATAGGAGGGGATATGGAAAAATTCCTATATCAAAGGCATTTGAAGTTTCTTCCAATACAGGTATGGTCAAATTTATATATGATAACTACAAAGACAATCCAGAAAGATTAGTTGATAGGTTAATAAATATGAAAATTAACCAGAAAATAAATATTGACATTAAAGGTGAAGGCGAACCAATTATCCCACATCCAAATGATGATAATTGGAGTGGAATCTCTTTACCCTGGATGGCATTTGGTTACGGAGTCATGATGACACCTCTACAAACACTCACTTTTTATAATGCTGTTGCTAATGATGGAGAAATGGTTAAGCCTAGCTTCATAAATAGTATTGGAGCATTTGGTGAGAAACCTATTTACAAAATTGACAGAGAGGTAATCATGTCATCAATTTGCTCAGAGGAAACCTTGATTTCAGTTCAAAAAATGTTAGAAAATGTAGTTGAAAAGCCATGGGGAACTGCAAATAACATATATGATGAAAACATCAAGATTGCTGGTAAAACAGGAACAAGTCAAATTGACTATACTTCTGAAGAAACACAATATGTTTCAAGTTTTGTAGGATACTTTCCATCAGATAAACCTAAATATTCAGCGATTGTTGTTATCAATAAGCCAAAGAAGTCTAAAGGATATTATGGAAATTCAGTTGCAGCACCAGTTTTTAAAAATGTTGCAAAAAAAATTATGACTGGAATACCAAATGAAATTGAAATAAGTAGAAAAGATATAGATATATTATTTTGAAAAAGTTAAAAGAAATATTATTTAAAGTAAATATTGATTCAGTATTTGGAGATACAAACATTAATGTTTCTAAAATTACTTTTGATTCGAGAGAGGTTAAAGATCAGGCGCTGTTTATAGCAATTAAAGGACATAAATTTGATGGTCATAACTATATTAATCAAGCTATAGAAAATGGTGCTACAGTTGTTGTCTGTGAGAATTTACCTGTCAATTTTGAAAAAAGTAGTGTTGTTTATATCTGTGTTAAATCTTCAAAAGAGGCACTTTCAATTATTGCTTCAAATTTCTTTGATAACCCATCTTCAAGAATTGACCTGATTGGTGTAACTGGAACAAATGGAAAAACAACAATTTCTTCTTTATTAAACAATTTATTTAATGAGTTGAAATTTGAATCAGGATTAATCTCAACTATTAGTATTAAGTATAGAAATTATATAGAAAATTCAAAAAATACAACACCTGATCCAATAACCATTAACTTTCATTTATCTGAAATGATCAAAAAACAAATCAAGGTTTGTTTTATCGAAGTTTCATCACATGGAATAGATCAAAAGAGAGTTGAGGGTATTAGCTTTAAAGGTATGATTTTTACAAATCTTACCCATGACCATCTTGACTATCATAGTTCGTTTAAAGATTATAGAAATACTAAAAAGTTGGTTTTTGATTCTTTAAGTAAAAGCTCATTTGCATTAATAAATAGCGACGATAAGAATGCAAAATATATGGTTCAAAACACTAAAGCCAGTATCTACAATTATTCACTAAAACTAAAATCAAATTTTTCATGTAAAATTATTGAACAACAACTAGATGGGATGTTGTTAAGTATTGATAATAGCGAAATTTGGACTAAACTTATCGGAAAATTCAATGCATATAATATCCTTGCTATTTATTCAATTGGGAAATTATATAACATTGATAAAATAAATTTGCTAACAAGTATCAGTAAGCTTGAGAGTGTTAAAGGAAGACTTCAGTCTTTTCTTTCAGATAATAAAGTCACTGTTATAATAGATTATGCACATACTCCTGATGCAGTTGAAAATGTAATATCAACTATTAATAATATTAAAAAATCCAATCAAAATTTAATTACTGTAATTGGATGTGGTGGTGACAGAGATAAAGATAAAAGACCAATTATAGGTAAAATATCATCTGACCTAAGTTCGAAAGTAATCTTTACATCAGATAACCCAAGATCTGAAGATCCAAAATCTATAATTAATGATATGGTCAAGGGAGTATCAAATTTTAATAGCAATAAGATATCAATTGAGCTAGAAAGAAAAAAGGCGATAAGAATGGCAAAAGAAAATAGTCATGAGGGCGATATAGTCTTAATAGCAGGAAAAGGTCATGAAGATTATCAAGAGCTTAGTAATAAAAAGAAAATCTATTTTGATGATTTAAAAATAGCTAAAGAAATTTTTAATAAATAATAATGTTATACCACCTATTTGAAATATTAGAAAGTCAATTTAATTTACCTGGGGCAAGTTTATTTAGTTATTTGTCATTTAGAGCAGCGGTTACTGTAATAATGGCACTGTCAATATCAATTGTTTTTGGAAAAAAAATAATTAATTATTTAAAAGTAAAACAGGTTGGTGAAAACGTAAGGGAACTTGGTTTAGAAGGTGAAGAGAAAAAGGTAGGTACCCCAACTATGGGGGGTATAATTATAATAATTGGCACATTAATCCCTGTAATATTGATGTCAAATCTTGAAAATATTTACATACAAATTCTTATTATATCAACTTTAATTCTGGGAACTATTGGATTGATTGATGATTACATTAAAGTCTTTAAAAAAGATAAAAAAGGACTTCATGGAAAGTTTAAAATAGCAGGTCAGTCTTTACTAGGAATTTTTGTTGGGATAGTTTTATTAACCAATAATAATATAACTATTGTTGAATTTGATAAAAACTTAAATTCTGATAATATAGAATTATCTCGAATAGAGGAAGTTAAATCTTATAAGACAACAATACCATTTTTTAAAAATAATGAGTTAGACTACAATGAGTTTTCCAAAGCTATTTTTGGAGATGAATCAAATTTTTTATGGTTGATAATAATCCCAATAATAATTTTTATTATAGCATCAGTTTCAAATTCTAATAATCTAACTGACGGTTTAGATGGACTCTCTGCAGGACTTTCTGCCATAATTATCTTTACACTTGGAGTTTTTGCATGGACTTCAGGAAATATAATTTTCTCAGATTATTTGAATATAATGTATATACCAAGAGTTGGTGAAATAACTATTTTCATAGCAGCCTTAATTGGTTCATTAGTAGGTTTTCTCTGGTATAACACATATCCAGCATCAGTTTTTATGGGAGATACTGGAAGTTTAACTGTTGGTGGCCTAATTGCAGTAATTTCAATACTTATTAGGAAAGAATTATTAATTCCAATTCTATGTGGAGTATTTCTTTTAGAAGCTCTCTCAGTCATAATCCAAGTAAGTTATTTTAAACTAACCAAAAAAAATACAGGAGTAGGAAAACGTATTTTTTTGATGTCACCAATACACCATCATTTTCAAAAAGCTGGATATCATGAAAGCAAAATAGTTTCAAGAATGTGGATTATTGGAATTTTTTTAGCAGTCTTGACAATACTAACATTAAAAATAAGGTAGATGAAGAGTATAACAATTCTTGGTGCTGGTGAAAGTGGGTTTGGAGCAGCTATGTTAGCTCATCATATGGGATTTAATGTATTTGTATCAGATTTAAATAAAATAAATGAAGATAAAAAATCAGAAATGATTAAGAAGTCTATAATGTTTGAAGAAGAAAATCACTCTTTTGACAGAATAAAGTTATCGGATTTTGTAATTAAAAGTCCTGGTATATCTAATTCGTCTGAAATAATATTAAAAATAAAGTCATTTGGTATACCAATAATATCTGAGATTGAATTTGCAAGTAACTATTCAGATTCATTTAAGATTTGTATTACCGGAACTAATGGGAAAACAACTACAACAAAACTTATCTACCATATACTTAAAAAAGCAGGGTTAGATGTTGGTTTGGCAGGAAATATTGGTGACAGCTTTTCTAAAATGCTATTATCTGGAGATAAGGATATCTATGTCCTTGAGATTAGCAGTTTTCAGCTTGACGATATCAAAAAATTTAGACCTAATATCTCTGTTATTACAAATATTATTGAAGATCATATGGATAGATATGAAAATGATTTTGGTAAGTATGTTGATGCAAAAATAAAAATTGCAAAAAACCAAAAATCATCTGACTATTTAATTTATAACTGTGATGACAAAGTTTTATTAGAGGCACTAAGAGTCAACAAACTAGAAGTAAATAAAATTCCAATAGGGATAAACACTAAAAGACAAAATCAAATAACACTAGACAAAAAAATTATATATAACAAAAAAAAAACTATCATGATAAATACCGACGAATTTGCGCTTAAAGGAAGGCACAATCTTCTTAATGCAATGGCTGCAATTACAGTCTCCGATTTACTAAAAATAGATAATGATATAATTAGAGAAAGTCTTATGACTTTTTCTGGTCTTCCTCATCGGCTTGAGAAATTTTTGAAAATACAAGGAGTAAATTATATAAACGATTCTAAAGCTACAAATGTTAATGCTGCATATTATGCACTTGATTCAATGCGAGCTCCTACAATTTGGATTGCAGGGGGAGTAGATAAAGGAAATGATTACACAGATTTACTTCCAATTGTAAGGGAGAAGGTAAAAGCAATTATTTGTCTTGGAATTAATAATACTAAAATTATGGAAACTTTTAAACCAGTAATTGAAATTATAGTTGAGACTGAGTCGATTACTGAAGCAGTAAAAGTTGCAAATAAAATTGCAGTTAAAAAAGATAACGTTCTTTTATCCCCTGCATGTGCAAGTTATGATTTGTTTGAAAATTACGAGGACAGAGGAGATCAATTTAAAGAGGCAGTAAGAAATTTATAAATGAGTATAAAGAGTTTAATATTTGGAGATAAAGTTTTGTTGGTAATAATTCTATTGCTATCACTTTTTTCTTTTTTCCCAGTTTTTTCTTCTAGCTCCTATCTTTCATATGTTATAGATGGCTCTTCTCCAATTTTTTATTTAGTTAAACATTTTATTGTAATATTATTTGGTCTTTTACTTATGATGTCAATCAAGTTAGTGCCTCATAAACTTTTTAAAGGAATGTCGATAATTCTATTACCTATAGGATTATTATTATTAATGTATACACTAAGTCAGGGAACAATTATAGGCGGTTCTGCGGCAAGCAGATGGATCGACATTCCATTTGTGGGAATAAGTTTCCAAACTTCCTCCTTAGCAGCCATTATATTAATTACTTACACAGCTAGATATTTATCAAAAGCTAATTTATCAAAAACAAAGTTTAAAGAGACGATTATACCTCTTTGGCTTCCAATCTTTGTATATATTTTCCTAATACTACCATCTAATCTATCGTCAGCACTTTTGATATTTGGTTCACTAATTTTAATACTTTTTATTTCAGGGTTCCCAATAACTCATTTATTTAAAATGTTTCTGATATTAGCGTTTCTCTCAACAAACTTTTTCTTTTTAGCAAGAGCATATCCAGATCAATTTCCAAACAGAATAGATACGTGGATTAGTAGAATTGAAAACTTCAATTCAAATGATAATTTGGATGCAAGCTATCAAATTCAAAGAGCAAAAATAGCAATAAATAATGGAGGTTTAATTGGTGTTGGAGCTGGAAAAAGTATAATGAAAAATCATTTACCCCAGAGTAATTCTGATTTTATTTTTGCAATAATTGTAGAGGAGTATGGTATAGCTGGTGGTTCATTGATAATAATATTATATATATTAATGTTTTTTAGAATACTAGTTATTACTCATAAAGCAGAAGACAAGTTTGGAAAAATATTAGTCTCTGGCTTAGGGATCTTTATAATAACTCAAGCATTCACAAATATATCAGTAGCAACACAGATAATCCCAGTAACTGGTCAGAATCTACCCTTAATAAGTAGTGGTGGATCTTCTGCTTGGATGACCTGTATATCATTAGGTATGATCCTAAGTGTAAGCTCTTCAATAAAAAATAAAAATGACAAGAAATAGATTTATAATATCAGGGGGAGGAACAGGTGGTCATATATACCCTGCATTATCTATTGCTAATGAAATAAACAAATCTTTCGATAATCCAGAAATAAAGTTTATTGGAGCTAGGGGAAAAATGGAAATGAATATTATTCCAAAGTATGGATACAAAATTCATGGACTTTTAATTAGTGGATTACAAAGGTCATTCACTTTAAAGAATATCTTACTCCCATTTAAACTTATAATTAGTTTAGTTCAGTCTATCATCATAATTTTAAGCTTTAGACCTAACTTTGTAGTTGGTACAGGAGGTTTTGCAAGTTTTCCTGTTGTCTTTGTATCTTCAATATTTAGAATCCCAACATTAATTCAGGAGCAAAATTCATTTCCAGGAATATCCAATAGACTTCTATCTAAATACACTAATTACATATCAGTTGCTTATGATAAGATGGAAAAATATTTTCCTTCACAAAAAATATACAAAACAGGTAATCCAATTAGAGAATCCATTAGATCATACAAAAATTTAGTTAATCAAAGAAAAAAACTAAATATTAAAGAAAGTATGACAGTAATAGCAGTGTTAGGTGGAAGTTTAGGTTCAGATAAAATAAATAAAACAATAAGAGAAAATATAGAATTCTTAATTTCTAAGAATGTCTTCATTATATGGCAATGCGGAAAGAGTTATTACAATGACTATAAAAGTTTTAATTCTGATAAGATATTTGTCACAGACTTTATTGAAGATATAGACTCAATTTACTCTACATCAGATATAATAATTGCCCGTAGTGGTGCATTAACACTATCAGAGTTAGCAATAGTTTCAAAACCTTCAATATTAATTCCATCTCCAAATGTTGCTGAAGATCATCAACTAAAAAATGCGAAGAGTATTGAGGAAAAAGATGCTTGCATATGTATTGAGGAAAAAGATCTTGACTTGATATTTAAAAGTAAACTGGACCTTCTTTTAAATGACAAAAATCTTAGGGATGATCTATCATATAATATGTCAAAAATAGCTATGCCAAATGCATCATTTGATATAGTAGACTTAATAAAAAAACATCTAAAAAATGACTAATAATAAGTATTTTTTTATAGGAATTGGTGGTATTGGAATGTCTTCAATTGCTCAATACTTATATGAAAAAGAAAATACTATTCTTGGCTATGATGCATCAGAAAATAAATCAGTTAAAATTCTTGAAAAAAAAGGTATAGAGGTAACTAATAAATTGAGTCTTAAGAGTATTCCAGATTATATGAAAAACGATGATGTAATTGTTGTATATACTCCAGCTATCCCAGATGATAATATATTTTTAAAATATTTTAGGGCTAATGGAAATAAAAAAATACAGAAAAGATCTGAGATACTTGGTGAAATATCAAAACAATCTAAATGTATTGCTATAGCTGGAACCCATGGTAAAACTACCACTACTGCAATAATTAGTCACCTATTCCATTCCTCAGGAATACACTTTAAAGCTTTCATTGGAGGAATTATGAAATGTTTTGACTCAAATTATATCAATACGGGAAATGACTTTATACTTGTAGAGGCCGATGAATATGATAGATCATTTTTAAATCTTAACCCTAATTATGCTGTAATTACCTCAATTGAAAGTGATCATCTTGATATTTATGGAGACTATAAATCCTTATCTGAAAGTTTTCAATTATTTAGAAATAATGTAAAAGATGTATTAATTACAGATGCTGAAATAGATATTGATAAAGATTTTTCTTTTTCAATCAAAAGCGATTCGGATTATCGTGTAAATAATATAAAAATTTTAGAAAATGGAATTAGATTTGATCTTAAAACTCCTAATAATTTTTACTCTAATATTTCAACAAATATTATAGGTCTCCATAATCTTAAGAACGTATTGGCAGCACTATCAATAATTGATCAGATAGAAGAAATTGATATTCAAAATTTGTTACCATTTCTTTCAAATTTTAAAGGAATTGAAAGAAGAATGGATATTTACAAACTAGACAATAAAGTTATTATTGATGACTATGCACATCATCCAACTGAAATTGAATCAGTTCTTAATACCATTCAAACTAATTTTAAAAATAAATCGAAAGCAGTTGTATTTCAGCCTCATCTTTTTTCTAGAACAAGGGACTTCATGGATGAGTTTGCAATCGTTTTATCAAAATTTGATGAGGTATATCTTCTAGACATTTATCCTGCTAGAGAAAACCCTATAATTGGAGTTAATTCACAAATTTTATTAGAAAAAATTAATTGTTCAAAGAAGAAAATAATTGATGGTAAATCAATTGAAAAGATAGTACTTAACTCAAAAATGGAGGTTATTTCAATTCTTGGTGCTGGAAACATATCAGAAAATCTTAATAAAGAAATATTTCAAAATGTATAGATTAATTATAATGTTAGGGTTATTATCACTGCTTGTTTTTTTAGGATTACTTAGCTCATTTTACAATACTGAAACTAGTTATGATTTAAAAAGTGATAATATAGAGTATATATCTATGGGATTTATTGACAATAAAGAAATTGTAAAAAGTTTAATAAGTGAAAAACAGTTTCAAAACTTGATAAAAAATAATGAGTTAGTCAAAGTTGAGACAAAACTAAAGGAGATAAAATCAATTGAGAATATTGATATTTATTTCAATGATAAAAATGAGCTTGGAATAAAATTTAATGACAGGACGCCTATTGCGTATTTAAAAGATTCAAATAGTTTAGTTGACATCAATGGTAATATCTTTAAAAAAGAACAAACTAAAAATTATTCTCTTCCTTCAATTAATGGAAATATATCTGAACAGCAAATTCTAGAAATTTTAAATGTTATCTCAGCAATTAAAAAAGATAAGTTCTTTGAAAATAAATTAAAAGAAATATGGTTTAAGAAAGATCATTTATACATGAGAATTAAAACTTTGGAATTGGATGTGAGGCTAGGAAATCAAAATAAAATAAATGATAAGTTAAAAATGTTAAAAGGGTTTTATATATATAAATCCAAAAAAATAAATAACATGAATTATAAACAGATAGACTTAGTTTATAATAATCGCTTAGTAGCAATAAAAAAATAATATTATGAATAAATCATTCTCAGTTGGATTAGATATAGGAACAACAAAAATTGTTGCTATGGTTGGTGAAAAAAATCAGTTCAACAAGATAAATGTACTTGGAGTCGGAAAATCTCAAAGTCTTGGGGTTCATCGTGGTGTTGTGAATAACATTACACAAACTATTCAGTCAATTAAAATAGCAATAGAGGAAGCTCAAAATAAATCTAATATTGAAATTTCTGAAGTAGCTGTAGGCATAGCAGGACAACATATTAGAAGTCTTCAGCACAGTGATTATATTACAAGAGAGAATCCAGATGAAGTTATAAATGAAGATGATATTGACAAGTTAATAGACCAAGTATACAAGTTAGTTATGCTGCCTGGTGAAGAAATAATTCATGTTTTACCTCAAGATTTTAAAGTTGATGGTCAATCTGAAATTAAAGAACCGATAGGTATGTATGGAAGTAGGCTTGAAGCTAATTTTCATATTGTTGTTGGACAAGTTTCATCCATAAGAAATATTGGAAGGTGTATTAAAAGCTCTGGACTACAAATGGGTGATATTACTCTTGAACCTTTAGCTTCATCTGATGCTGTTCTATCTGAAGAAGAAAAAGATGCAGGAGTTGCTTTGATTGATATTGGAGGTGGAACCACTGATGTTGCAATATTTAAAGATGGAATAATTAAGCATACAGCTGTTATTCCATTTGGAGGAAATGTAATAACCGAGGATATTAAAGAAGGATGTTCAATTATTGGTAATCAAGCAGAGCAACTAAAAATTAAATTTGGTTCAGCATGGCCAGGAGAAAATAAAGACTCAGATATAGTATCTATCCCTGGACTTAGAGGTAGAGATCCTAAAGAAATTTCTCTAAAGACACTATCAAAAATAATCAATGCGAGAATTGTTGAAATTATAGAGCAAGCATATTTAGAAATTAAAAATTACGGTCATGAGGATTCTAAAAAGAAGCTTATTGCTGGTATTGTCTTAACTGGAGGTGGAAGTCAATTAAGGCATCTAAAACAGCTTACAGAATATGTTACTGGAATGGATACAAGAATTGGCTTTCCAGGAGAACATTTAGCTGGTGATCCAAATGACTATAATCCTATTTTTTCAACTGCAGTAGGGTTATTAATGAAAGCAATTGAAAAGAATTCAGAAGAAAATAGAAGCACGACCAGTACGACTGAAAAAGATTTAGTAAATCATGAAAGAAAGACTATTCTAACTAAATGGGGAGAAGGTTTCAAAAAATTTATAGATAATGTGGATAATACAATTGATAATTAATATAAAATTTAAAATATGAAAACAGATATAGACACAAATTTTAGTTTTGACTTACCAAAAAATAGAAGTAACGTAATGAAAGTTATGGGAATTGGTGGGGGAGGAAGTAATGCAGTAAATTATATGTATAAACAAGGAATAAAAGGAGTTGATTTTGTTGTTTGTAATACTGACTCTCAAGCATTGGAGGAGAGTCCAGTTCCAAATAAGATTCAACTTGGAGTGAATTTAACTGAAGGGCTAGGGGCTGGTGCAAATCCAGAAATTGGGAAACTGGCAGCATTAGAAAGCTATGAAGAATTAAAGAACTTGCTAGAAACCCAAACTAAAATGTTATTTATTACAGCAGGAATGGGAGGAGGTACTGGAACAGGTGCTGCCCCTATTATTGCTGAGATGGCTAAAGAATTTGATATTTTAACTGTGGGTATTGTAACTATCCCATTTAGCTTTGAGGGAAAGAGTAGAGAATTACAAGCTATTAAAGGTCTTGAAAAACTTAAAAGATCAGTAGATTCATTAATTATAATTAATAATAATAAATTAAGAGAGGTTTACGGTAATCTTGGTTTTAAAGAAGGTTTCTCGAAAGCTGATGAAGTTCTATCGACAGCTGCGAAGGGGGTAGCACAAGTAATTACTCATCATTATACTCAAAACATAGATCTAAAAGATGCAAAAACAGTATTATCTAATAGCGGAACTGCTATTATGGGATCCTCAACTGCAAGTGGATCCAATAGAGCTAATGAGGCAGTTATAAAAGCATTAGATTCACCATTATTAAATGATAATAAAATTGAAGGAAGTAAAAATGTACTATTATTAATTGTCTCTGGTTCGGAGGAAATAACTATTGATGAAATTGGAGAAATTAATGAATATATACAGAATGAAACTGGAAATAACGCAAATATAATTATGGGTGTTGGCGAAGATCTTGAATTAGGAAGTAATATTTCAGTTACAGTCATAGCAACTGGTTTTGGAGATGAAAAACAAAATAGTTTAGTTAGTTCAGAGACCGAAAAAGTTATTTATTCTCTGGATCAAGATCATCCTTTTGAACAAAAAATATTAGATGAAGAAAAAATTGAATCTAATATAAATGATGAAATAGCTGAAAATTATGATATATCAGGTAAAGAATCAAAACAAAAGAAAATTGATAGTGAAATAAATGAAATTTTAAGAAACATTGAAGTTGATTATGAAGTTTTACATCCTGATTTTTATGAGATAGACAATAAACAGACCTATCTTAATGATATTGAGTTAAATGATATAGAATATGTAATTCCTGATGAAAAACCTTCATTAGATATTGAAAATAATTCATATGAAATTTCATTTGGTCTTTTTTCAGATGATAATTTTGAAGATCATGCAGATGATGAGATTTCTGAGGATATTGATCATAACGATAAAAATCAAGAGTATAATGAATTGGATGTAAAAATTGATAATAATATTGAGGAATCCGATGTTGAGTACATTAAATTAGACCTTAATCAAGATATTGAGCAAAATAAAGAGATTTTAGAAAATAACAATGTTGATGATATCGATAATATTAATCTTGAAGGAGTTGAAGAAAATAATAATATATTTCAACAGCCAATTGATTCAAGCGATGGTGATCATGATGATGATAATGATGATGAAAATTTAATCAGAAAAAAGAATTTAAAAAAATACAATTATGTTTTTAAAAAAAACAACTCTTCAATAGAAGATCTTGAAAAAATTCCTGCCTACAAAAGAATGGGAATTGAAATTGATAATTTAGAACAACTAAGTGAGGAAACTTATTCTAAAACAGTTCTAAATGAAGAAAATAAACTAGATTTTCCTGACGTAAATACATATCTTCATGATAATGTTGATTAAATTATGAAAATAGAAGAAAAAATTAATGAGTCAATAAAGGACTCAATGAAAAAAAAAGATAATGTTAGATTGGATTCTCTTAGAGCAATAAAATCAGCAATATTAATTGAAAAAACTAAATCAGGATCAAAAGATCATATTGAGGAATCAGTTATTTTAAAAATTTTGCAAAAAATGGTAAAACAAAGGAATGATAGTGCAAAAATATATTTAGAACAAAAAAGAGATGAGCTAGCTAATGTTGAAATTTCTCAAGCTAATATAATATCTGAATTTCTACCAGCTCAATTGAGCGAGTCAGATTTGTCAGAAATTATTGATACAGTTATAACAGATATTGGTGCAGAATCGATGAAAGATATGGGCAAGGTTATCTCAGGTGTAACCGAAAAGGTTTCAGGTCAAGCTGAGGGACGAATAATTGCCGAAATTGTAAAAAGAAAATTAATGAGTTAAACTATAAAAGATCCTAAGTTACTCCTTCCATTGAGTAATCTTTTTGTCTATATTCTTCCTCATTAACTATATTAATTAATCTTTTGCTGATTAAATATATATCTTCAAAGGACGTGTAAAGAGGAGTTAATGCTATTCGTATAATATTGTTAGGCCTAAAGTCTATAATTATACTTAATTTATCATTATCAATGGGATTTATCAAACACTTTGAAATTCTCCACGCCTCTTTATGACTGATTGCAATATGTGAACCTCTATTACTCATATCCATAGGTGTTAGTAACTTAAAATTTAATTTTTTTAATTTACCTATATAAATAGATACAAAATAATCAAAAAGTTTAGCAGATTTGATATTTAGTTCCTCAGTGGTTGCCTCAATTGTAATATCTAATGAGGTTTTTAGGGTAGATAAAGAGAGTATATGAGGTGTTCCATTTGAAAATTTTTCAATGGAATTTGATTCATTATATTCATTAGAATACTCAAATGGTTTTTCATGACTGAACCATCCTCTTAAAGGTGATTTTAATTTTCTAAGTTCTTGTTCCCTAACATAGATGAATGCAGGGGAACCAGGCCCCCCATTTAAATATTTGTAAGTACAACCTATGGCGTAATCAACTTGATTTAATCCCATATTTATATCAACAGCACCAATGGAATGACTCAAATCCCATATGACAATAGTATTGTTATCCTTACAGAATTTACTAATTTCTTTGATAGGATATCTATATGAACTTTTAAAAGCTACATGTGATAAAACTATAATTCCTCTTTTTTCTTTAATAAATTCTTTTAATTGTTCAATATCAGCCATTAAGTCACTCCCATAGTCTAAAAAATTAAAGTCTATTTTAAAATCTTTAGCAATAAGTTCACATATGTATTTGTCTGAGGGAAAATTCAAATTATCAGTTGAGATATTCTTTATGCTTTTATTTGATTGTAGGATGCTCTTAATTAGCTTAAAAAGATTAATTGAGGTTGAACTACCAACATATACTTCATCTTTCTTAGATTTGATTATAGAGGCTAACTTTTGAGAAATCATCCTAGGAAGTTTAATCCAACTTTTATTCCAGCTTGAAATTAAATTGTTCCCCCATTCTTCTTTAATAGTATAATTAATTTCATTGATTACGTCTTTTGCTAAAACGCCAAGAGAATTACCATCTAGGTATATTTTATCCTGAGGTAAAATAAATTTATCTCTGAATTTTGATAGCTTATCATTAGAATCTAAATTCTTTGCTATTTCTTCTAGTCTATCCAAATTTCATAAATTTTTTTAGCCCATTCTAGATACATTATACCACTGGGGTGTAGGCTGTCACCTGCAATTAAATTCGGTTCATCAATTCCTCGTCTAGAGATTTCTGTAACATCAACAAATTTTAAATTATTAGTAGAAGCAAATTTTCTTAAACTACTATTAAATAAATCAATTTGACTTGATATATCAATCATATCACTAGATTCACCAAAAGGTGAATAACCCCAATCTGGAATTGAAATTATAATAATACTTCCATCATTTTTTTTTATTTTTTTCATCTCTTCCATCAAATCATTCAAGTCTTGCTCAAATTCATCAATAGGCCTTGAATTAAATTGATTATTAACTCCAATTAAAAGAGATACATAATCATATTTTTTAGTAAAATTTGTTTGATTTATTGCATTAAGTAAATCATATGTTTTCCAACCTGTTTCAGCAATAATGATTGGTTGATCAAAATCAACACCATTCTCGTAGGCAACATCAACAAATTGGTTAGGCCATCTTTCATTTTCATTTACCCCCTCACCAATTGTATAACTATCTCCAAGTGCAATAAAACTATATGAGCTTTCAAGTGAATTACTAAGATTATCCTCTAAAATGAAAA
>CACNIG010000001.1 GCA_902620455.1 uncultured Bacteroidota bacterium | reverse complement strand
TAAAAAAATATAAAATTTGAAAAAGATTATACTATTTACCTTATGGTGTTACTTATTATTAAGTTGTGACTTAGGGATTACAGATAATAAAAGTTCTTCAGATATAGAGTCTTTGCTACAAAAAACATCTTTTGTTGATCTAGATGAAAATAATTTAGATCTCTCGGTCTATAAAAAAGGTAAGATTGTTGTTAGTTATTGGGCTACATGGTGTGCTCCATGTATTAAGGAAATGCCAGGTATTAAAAAAGCTGAAGAAATACTAGAAGAATACGGGTATACTTTCTTATTAGTTTCGGATGAAACATTAGATGAAATCTCTGATTTTAAAAAAGAGTGGAATTTTGATTTTAATTTTTTAAAATCCACTAAATCATTTGAGACACTGGGAGTCTATGCTATGCCAACTTCATATATTTTTGACGAAAATGGTAAAATGGTTGAAACTATTGTCGGGGCTGTTGAGTGGGATTCTATAGAAATGATTGATAAATTAAAGATGCTATAACATGAAAAAATTTATAATTTCTTTCTCCTTTTTAATTCTTTTTTCGTGTAATTCAAGTGATATAAAAATACAAGAAATGTCTTTTTTATATGAAAACAATAATGCTCAACCTAGTCTAGTTTCAAATAATGGTAAATTATCATTAACGTGGATTTCAATTGATGAGGAAATGAATGCTAGTTTAAATTTTAGACAATTTAAAAATGAAGGATGGACTAATCCAATAAAACTAGCGAATGGTAACAACTGGTTTGTCAATTGGGCTGACTTTCCAACACATGCAATAAGCGGTGACAAAGTTCTCTCGAGTTATCTAAAAAAATCTGACTCGGGTACATATAACTATGATGTTTTTTTAAGTCTACATAAATTATCCGGAGAAAAAGTAAAAGAAGACTTTATATTAAATACTGATGGCTTTAAAGCAGAACACGGGTTTGTTAGTATAACTTCAAATGATAGCGAAGGATTTTTAGTTACTTGGTTAGACGGAAGAAATACAGTGGAGAAAGATAAAGATGGTAATCACAAGCCAATGACTATTCGATTTGCAGAAATAACAAATGCTGGAGATATAATAAATGAAACTGAACTTGATTCATCAGTTTGTGATTGTTGTCAGACATCAATGACATATACCAACAAGGGACCTTTAGTTGTCTACCGTGATAGAAGCGAAGAAGAAGTTAGAGATATATATGTTACTAGAAACATAGATAAGGTTTGGGAGGATCCTATTCCAGTTCATAATGATGGATGGGTAATATATGGATGCCCAGTCAACGGGCCTAAAGTTGTTTCTAATTCAAATAATATTGCTGTAAGTTGGTTCACTGTTTCGGATGGAATACCAAAAGTTAATCTTTCCTTTTCAGATTCATATGGTTCTTCTTTTGGTAGCCCAATAAAAATTAATGATTTAAGTGCTATTGGAAGAGTTGACACTGCTTTCTTAAATAAAAAAGAAGTGATAGTAAGTTATATGGAAGGTGATGATGATGGAACATATTTAAGAATAAAAAAAGTATCAACAGATGGCACAGTTTCAAAGCCAATTACGATCTCTAAAATTGACGGTGGAAGAGGTACAGGCGTTCCTCAATTAGAAATACTTGATGATGAAATATTTATTGTTTGGACTGTTTATGATAATGAAAGTAATCAATTAAAAACAGTAAGATTAAACTCAAAAGATGTTTAAATCATTCAAAAATTATTACTTCATAATATTGTTAATAATATTTAGTTGTTCTGATGGACAAGAAAAGCAAGAATATGAAAGTGCTATTGTGCTTGAGTCTATAGTTTTACCAAAAGTCATAAATGAAACTTCGGGTTTAGAAATTCTTAATGAAGTTTTTATAACTCATAATGATTCAGGAGGAGAGCCAGTTTTATACTTTTTTAATCTTAATGGAGAGATTACAAATTCTATAAAGCTGGAAGAGGAATCTTTCTGGGAAATTTATAACAATGACTGGGAAGATATTACAGCTGACAAAAATTATATATTCATTGCTGATACCGGAAACAATTTTGGTAATAGATCCAATCTAAACATTATAAAAGTTAAAACAAATGATTTTAGTATTGATGGTAAAATTGATCTTACCTATAAAGATCAGGAAAAATTCTTTTCCCGATTTCCAAGACCAAAACATAAATATGATGCTGAAGCATTATTTTTAATCGAAGATAAAATTGCGATTTTATCCAAGGATAGAAGCAATCTATTTACTGATTTATATTTAATTGATAAGAAAAGCAATTCAAGTCAAGTACTTGAAAGTAAAATTACATATGATGTAAATTCTCTGATTACTGGAGGTGACTATAATGAGGAACTTGGCCTTCTTGCTCTTGTAAGTTATAACTCAAAGGGGAGTCAGTATTTAATTTTATTTGAAGATTTTAACTTGGAAAATTTAGCTGACAAAAAATTTAGAAAATTTAAAATTCCAATCGAGAGAGCACAGATTGAAGCATTAAAAATAATTGACGATACAACCTTCTGGATTACATCAGAGGATGAAGGAATTGGTAGCCCTTATATGTATAAAATTGGAGTAGAATAAAAAACGCTCCTAACAAAACCAATTAACAAAAATTCAAAATTAACCTAGCTAAAAAAGGACTAAAAATGACCTTAGGAGCGTTTTAGAATATACATCTAAAAATAAGATAATTCTAAGCGATATAATTTTAAAGAAAAGTTAAAATTAATCAAGTTGATAGCTCAAACTAATTTTTAAGTATGGATGTCTTAAGGTCCTTTGCAAATCAGTATCCTTCGACATAGAATTAAATGTGGTAAGGACTTGAAGTTTATTAAATCTTTTTTGAAGTCCAACCTCAATAGTATTCCTGTATTTATTTGATAACATTGTTAGCTCAGCGTTTTCATTAAACAAACTCCCCTCTAATTTATAATCATGTAAATAATACTCCTGACTAGTCCCAAGATAAAATGATAAATTATTTGATTGATTTATAATGTTGTTTGACAAACTAAACCATTTTAACTCTCCTATTAAAAGGCCAACATTTAGTCCAGCCATTAGCTGATAAGTTCCAAGTCTCGAGTAAAATTCTGTTGTGAGATTAATGTTGTCTTGGAGGTTAAAACCTCTTAAGTAATTTGCAACTAAATTAATTTGAAATTCCTGGGGCATTTGAGATTTCCATTCTAAATTTGGCAAATTCAGTACTATGTCATGATATAAATTCTGCATTCCCTTTGCTAAAGATGCATCACCTGTTATTCCAATATTTCCTCCGATAGTAAAGCTTGAATAATCAGAAATTTTTAATTGTCTAGTTGACTCTAAGAACAAATAACCACTGTATGGATAGTCATATTTATTTGGGTCTGTTTCATATCTACTTGATGGAGTATAGATTAACTGTCCTAATTTTAAATTATCAATAAAAGAATTTCCCTCAATAAATTTAAAGGAACTGTAGGATATGAAAATTCCACTTGAATAATAGAAGTCCCTATCAAAATAAAGATCATTGTCAACATCAAGATTAACTTGTTTTTGAGAGTAAGAAGGATTGATAATCACCATACCCACAATTAATAAAAAACAAATGTTTCTCTTGTTAAACAATTAATTAAATTTAATCTAATTTAAACAATATTATTTTCTGTGTTTAAAATTGAATTGGCTAAAATCTATGATCTTGACAGGGTTAAAAAAATTGCAAATGATTGTGCCCTAGAAATGATAAGTAAAGGAATTTTTCAGTGGGACGAAAACTACCCTAATATTGAAATTTTTAAAAAAGATATTGATAACCAAAATCTATATGTTTACAGGGAAAAATCAATAGTTCTTGGATGTATTATGTTAAGCTTATCTAAAGATAAAGTTTACAACAATGTAAAGTGGCTCACTAAGGATGAAAAAAATCTTTATGTTCACAGATTAGCTGTTGATCCTATGTATCAAAAAAAGGGAATAGGAAAATTATTAATGGATTTTGCTGAAGAATATGGCCTAAATAATGGATTAAAATCAGTAAGGCTGGATACTTTTAGTAAAAATAATAGAAACAATAAATTTTACAGATCTAGAAATTATATTCAACTTGATGATGTATATTTTCCAAATCAAAGTGAGTTTCCATTTCACTGCTATGAAAAGATTTTAAATTAAAATCCTAATTCTTTGAGATCCTTTTTCTTTTTCGAGCTTTCAATATTTAAATTCTCACAATCTAACGGAATTGTAACTAATTCTGGAACAGGAAAATCTTCTGATGATATTCCTAAATCAGGATTTAAATAAGCTTCCTTCATATATTGACCCCAAATCGGTAGAGCCATGGTCGCTCCTTGACCAAAAGCAATATCTTCAAAGTGAATAGATCTGTCTTCACCACCAACCCATACTCCAGTCACAAGGTTTGGTACCATTCCCATAAACCATCCATCACTTTGATTTTGTGTTGTTCCAGTTTTTCCTGCAATAGCGTTTTCAAATGCGTAAGGATATCCTGTGACTAAATTCTTGTATATGTAATTTGTTTCTTCTAATCCCGAATGTCTTAGCCTACCTCCTGAACCATACTTTGTTACACCCTCCATTAAGTTAACTGTCACATATGCTGCTTCTTCACTAATAACATCTGTTGTGTTTGGTATTACTTCAAAAAGAGGCACTCCATTTTTATCCTCTATTCTTGTGATAAAAATTGGCTCAATGTATATTCCTTTGTTTACAAAAGTGCTGTACGCTCCTACCATTTCATATAGACTAATATCCGGAGTTCCAAGTGCAATTGAAGGCACCTCGGGTAAAAATGAATTTATTCCCATTTTTTTCATTAAGGCAACAACGGGCTTTGGGCCAACTTGGTCCATTAATCTTGCGCTGATTGTATTAATTGAATTAGCTAAAGCATTTTTTAAATTTCTTGTCTGACCATACTTATCACTTGAGTTCTTTGGACACCATGCATCCATATTACCGTGTTTTCTGGGTTCTATACAATATAATGCGTCAGGGACTGTATAACATGGAGAAAGTTTTAATTGATCAATTGCTGTTGCATAAAGAAAAGGCTTGAAAGTTGAGCCTATTTGGCGTCTTCCTTGTTTAACTTGATCATATTGAAAATGTTTATAATTTACACCTCCAACCCATGCTTTAACATGACCAGTTTGTGGCTCCATTGACATCATAGAAGCCCTAAGGTGAAACTTATAATATTTAATTGAATCAATTGGCTTCATTATAGTATCAATCTCTCCATTCCATGAAAAGATTTTCATCGGAGTTTCTACCTGAAATGTATCCCAAATCTCATCTTCATCCTTACCGCTTAATTTCATCTTTCTCCATCTTTCTGATCTCATTGCTGATAGTTTAATTAGTGTATCAACTTGACCCTCTCTAAGTTCTCTAAATGGAGGTGTTGGATTTTCTTCTGATTTTTTATTTTGAGCAAAAAATTCTGATTGAAGATTCTTCATGTGCTCATTAACAGACTCTTCCGCAATAGACTGAAGCCTTGAATCAATAGTTGTGTAGATTCTTAACCCATCTTTGTATAAATTGTATCTCTCTCCATTGGATTTGGGATTATCTCTTAACCATTTATTCATAAACTCTTGGAGATATGCTCTAAAATAGGTGGCTAACCCTTCTCTATGTGATTCGGGGGAATAGTCAATATTAAGAGGAAGCCTTGATAATGAGTCTCTTTGATCTTTTGTAATCATCTCATTTCTATACATTTGTTGGAAAACAACATTTCTTCTTTCAGTAACAAGTTCTGGTCTTCTAAGTGGATTGTAAAGTGAAGAGTTCTTTAACATACCCACCAGCGTTGCAGCATCTTCAATAAGAAGTGAATCTGGTGTTTTATTAAAATAGATTTTAGATGCTGAGCGAACACCATCTGCCGTGTTGTTAAAATCATATATGTTTAAGTACATGGCTATGATTTCATTCTTGGTATACCTCTTTTCAATTTGAATTGCAAGGACCCACTCTCTTGCCTTTTGAAGAATAGCCTGAATTATGTTTCTGGATCTTACTCCAACAAATAGTTGTCTTGCAAGTTGTTGGCTAATTGTACTTGACCCACCTCGTGTATTTAAGAAAACAATCGCTCTTAAAGTTGATCTTACATCGATTCCTGGATGATCATAAAATCTTTCGTCCTCAGTTGCAATTAAAGCATCAACCAGGTTTTTTGGAAGTTCATCATAGGTTATTGGAGTTCTGTTATCATTAAAATAATATTTACCCAATATTTCTCCATCTGATGATATTATTTGAGTAGCAAGATTGGTGTTGGGATTCTCTAACTGCTCAAACTGTGGCATTTCTCCAAAAGTTCCGTTACCTGCAAGAATAAATAATCCAAAAAAGGAAACTAATCCAATTAAGATTGAAGCCCATAATAATCTAATAGTTAGTAATCTTTTCATATTAGCTTATTTTGTATTTAAGATTATTTGACCGTCCTTTTTTAAAAATCTTATTACTATTGCCTTTCCCTTTTCTCAGAGCTTTCTGCTCCTCGTAAGGAAGCGCATATATATCTTTGCATTCTTCTGAGCAACAATTATTCATTTGTCTTTTACAGCCATCACACTGAATAAAAAGTAAGTGACATGATTCATTTGCACAATTTACGTGAGTATCACATGGAGCTCCACACTGATGGCAATTTGAAACAATTTCATTTGAAATTCTTTCTCCTAATCTTTGGTCAAATACAAAGTTTTTTCCAAGAAAATTGTTTTCAAGCTTCTGCTCTTTAACCTGTCTAGTGTATTCAATTATCCCACCTTCAAGCTGAAAAACATTATGAATACCTTTGTGTTTTAGATATGCACTTGCTTTTTCACATCTTATTCCACCAGTGCAATACATTAAATAATTTTTGTCTTTTCCATTTTTTTCAAGTTCTCTGTCAATGATACCCAAAGATTCTCTAAAGGTGTCAACATCAGGCTTAATAGCCCCTTTAAAGAAACCTATTTCACTTTCATAATGATTTCTCATATCAATACATATTGTATTTTTATCCTTTAGCATTTTGTTAAACCTTTTAGCATCAAGATGTTCTCCAATTTTTGTGACATCAAAAGAAGAGTCATCAAGTCCATCTGCAACAATTTTTTCTCGAATTTTTATAGTTAATTTTAAAAAAGATTTACTGTAATGTTCCACAGCTACATTTAATCTAATATTTTTTAAAGGAGCGATTTCATTTACTGAAGTTTTGAATTTTTCAAAGTTGTCTTTAGGAACTGATAGTTGTGCATTCACACCTTCCTTTGCAACATAAATTCTGCCTAAAATGTCAAGTTTAGACCAAATAATATATAAATTGTCCCTAAAAATTGACGGATTACCAATTTTAAAATACTTATAGAACGAGAGTGTAATTCTCTCTTGAGAATTTTGATCAATTATCCAAGCGCGCTCTTTAGCACTAAGTTTATTGTACAGTTGCATGCTATACTTATATAGAATGCAAAATTACAACTTTTTACTAAGCTAACGTTTATTTAGTTCTTAGTCTTCAAGACCTGTTTGTTTTGAGCCAACTAAGAGAAATTCTTTTAGGCGTCCATTTATATATCTAAATCCATTTTTTCCGAAGAATCCAGGTACTTCAAGCATAATCCTAATATCTTTTTCCCACTCCTCAACATATACAGTTGTATTTAGTTCAATAGCATAAGCTGTATTATATTGTAACGGATGATCTCCGGTGAATGGAACTCCTCCTTGGGAGTCCCACATACCTATAGTGGTACCTGCAGAATGTCCATATGTCCCAAGCGGATGAGTGTAAATAGAAGGTCTTAGTCCTTCAGCCTTTCCTTGTTCAAGAGATCTTCTCAAAATCTCATTACCAGTTAATCCTTGTTTAAAATTATTTGTGAAAATGTCTTGTACCCTAGTACCTTCTTTAAACGCTTTTATCAAAAAGTCAGGGGCGTCAGTCTCACCAGGCTTGAGAACATATGCCAACTCTTGAGTGTCAGTATTTAATGTCAGATATGAAATTCCAAAATCACAATGAAGAAGATCCCCAGGTAATATTATATCAAATTTTGATTTATTATCAAATGCATACAAGTCACTATTATCCTTTCTTTGAACATCAACGGTGGGATGAAACCAGGTGTCTAAGCCAAGAGATAAAACTTTTTCACGCATCCACCATACTACATCATCCGTGCTAGTTATTCCAGGAGTAATGACTTTTGTAGAAAAAGCCTCTCTAATTATCGAACTACTAATTTCAACTAATTGAGAAAACACTGTCATCTCCAGATCTGTTCTGGTTTCAATCCAGGCAATTGCAAGGTCCTCAGCTGAAGTAATTTTTTTTCTAAATTCTGGGGATAAAACATTGTAGAGCTGATCGTAATGATATTTACTTAAACCATCTGCTAATGACTCATAACTTGAGATATTCAGTCCTATTTTTTCTGGATTTTTACTCACTATATAATCTTTCAAAGCTTCCCATTGATTAGGCTGTTTGTCCTTATCCCAAATTGAAGGTATATTATCACCAAATGCATATCGAGCAATAGCTACAGATTCAAAATTTTTAGTTTTTTTATCTAAAGAAAATACAAGAATTGTTGTTCTTCTTGCATTTAACCATGTAGGCGGCAACATAGTCTTAATTATCGGATCTTCATTGTATTCTCTTGCAATCAAAACCCACATATCAATATCAGTTTTTTCCATTAACTGAGGTAATAATTTATTGAGTCTTTCTTTTTGAAGTTTGTTTATAAACGCAGCTCTTTCCTTTAGTGGAAGGATATCTTGTGCATTAATGTTTGTAATGAATAAAGCTGTAAATAATATTAATATTTTTCTCATAGTTTGGTAAAATATAAATATAAAAAATATTACTTTAGTGATAAATGATTTAATATGTCAGATCCTAAAGATTCCAAACTTAAAGCACTAAAATTAACATTAGATAAATTAGATAAAACATACGGTAAAGGTTCAGTTATGAAGCTTGGTGATCAAACTGTAGAAAAAGTTGAATCAATATCCTCAGGCTCAATTGGTTTAGATATAGCTTTAGGTGTTGGCGGTTATCCAAAAGGAAGAGTAATTGAAATATATGGACCTGAATCCTCTGGTAAAACTACACTTACATTGCATGCAATTGCAGAGTGTCAGAGAGCAGGAGGGATAGCAGCTTTTATTGATGCTGAACATGCATTCGATAGATTTTATGCAGAAAAGCTTGGGGTAAATTTAGGAGAGTTAGTGATATCACAACCTGATAACGGTGAACAGGCCCTCGAAATAGCAGACAATTTAATCAGGTCTGGAGCAGTAGATGCGTTGGTAATCGACTCTGTGGCTGCTCTTACACCTAAAAGCGAGATTGAGGGTGAAATGGGAGATTCAAAAATGGGACTACATGCAAGGCTTATGTCTCAGGCATTAAGAAAACTCACAGCTTCAATCAGTAAGACAAATTGTACAGTGTTTTTCATAAATCAACTCAGAGAAAAAATTGGAGTAATGTTTGGAAATCCTGAAACTACTACTGGTGGAAATGCTCTTAAATTTTATGCCTCTGTTAGAATTGATATTAGAAGATCGACGCAACTAAAAGATACAGAAGGAGGAGTATTAGGAAATAAAACAAGGATAAAAATAGTAAAGAATAAAGTTGCCCCTCCCTTCAAAACTGCTGAGTTTGATATAATGTATGGAGAAGGTATCTCAAAAATTGGAGAAATACTTGATATTGGAGTTGAGAAAGATATCATTGAAAAAAGCGGGTCGTGGTTTAGTTATGGAGGTAGTAAGCTTGGTCAAGGCAGGGACTCTGTTAAATCTATTTTAAAGGACAATCCTGAACTAATGGAAGAGCTTGAGCAAAAAATTCTAGAAGAGCTAAAATCAGATTAAGCTAATATTTTTTTCCATTTTTCTGTTGCCGTAACTGCAGCTTTTTTTGGATCATTTTCTAATTCCCCTTTTATTAAATTAAAAGCTTTCTTTGTTAACTTTGGTATATCATCTTCGCCAAGGCCTTCTACATTAATTTTGTCTAAAACTTTTACTCTTAACTTTCCAAGTGATCCAAACTTTGGATACCATGGATGTTTTAACTTTAAGTCATAAAATATAAGAGGTATAATTGGTAGATTATTATCAATGGCTATTTTAAAGGCTCCTCTTTTAAAATCAGCTAAAAGTATGGTATCGTCCATATAATGAGATTCAGGAAAAATACAGACATTATAACCGCGCTTCAACATCTCATTTGCCTTTCCATATACTTCAAATCTACTTTTTGGGTCTGATCTATCAACCATTATTGCTGCTCGTTTATATATATATCCAAAAAGCGGAATACTATATAGTTCTTTCTTACCAACAAACATAAATGGCTTTTTGTTTGCAATAAGCATTAAAAAAACATCCATGTGACTTGAGTGATTAGCTATAATAAGACAATTAGTTGCTGAATTTAATTTTTCTTTGTTCTCAATACTTACGTAATAGCCACTACCATGAAGTATAATTCTAGCCCATATATTTCTTGCAATCCAAAATAATTTAGTATAGGCTTTTGGTAACGTAAGTATTATTACTAAAAAAGGGAAATATACAAGTACTTGTATACCTGCTAAAAAATAAAACCAGGTTTGAAGCCATATCTTAAGTAAAAGCCTTTTTATCATGTCTTAATAATTGACATTATTTTCCAAAGGTAGCAGGTATTTTGTTTCAAGGTCAAAAAAAAATATCTTTGTTTGGTAAATAACTCTCATGGCCAAAATATTAACTGGCATTCAATCCACAGGAACACCTCACCTTGGTAATATACTTGGAGCAATTATTCCTGCTGTAGATATGGCGAATTCAACTAATGACGAGTCGTATCTTTTCATTGCCAATATGCATTCTCTTACTCAAATTAAAAATGAAAAAATTCTAAAAGAGAATACATTTTCAACTGCAGCAACTTGGTTAGCATTTGGGTTAGATCCAGAAAAAACATGTTTTTACAGACAGAGTGATGTACCTGAAGTAACTGAGTTAGCTTGGTATTTAAGTTGTTTTTTTCCATATCAAAGATTAAAATTGGCTCACTCATTTAAAGACAAATCTGATAATTTAAAAGATGTGAATTCGGGATTATTCTCTTATCCAATGTTAATGTCTGCAGATATTCTTCTCTATGACGCTGACATAGTCCCTGTTGGAAAAGATCAACTACAACATCTTGAAATGACTAGAGATGTAGCATCAAGATTTAATAATTTGATGGGAGAAACATTTATTATACCTGAAGCTAAAATTCAAGATGACACAAAATATATTACAGGAACAGATGGTGAAAAAATGAGTAAGTCAAAGAATAACATCATAGATATTTTTGTAGATGACAAAACACTAAAAAAGCAAATTATGAAAATTGAAACTCATAGTTTGTCTGTTGAAGATCCTAAAAATCCTAAAGAGTGTAACGTGTTTAAGTTGTATGAAGTTATCGCATCTACAAATGAAGTTGAACTACTAAGTAAACAATATTTAAAAGGAGGGATTGGATATGGTGAGGCTAAAGAACTGTTATTAGATAAAATTTTGAATCGTTTTTCTGAAAACAGAGAAAAATATTTTCAGTTATTAGAAGATAGATCTAAGGTTGAAGAGCTATTATTTAGTGGATCCAAGAAGGCAAGAGTGCAAGCTCAAAAAGTTCTTAAAAGAGTTAGGAGTCGTGTTGGTTTTTAGCTGTTTTTTTTTAAATTTACTTAATGAGTATTTTTAAAGATATATCTCACCTTTTATATTATAACGATTGTGTAATTCTTCCTAATTTTGGTGCTTTTGTCCTTAAAAGTAAATCAGCTTACATAGAAGATAATGAGTTTTTTCCCCCTAGTAAATATGTATCATTCAACTCAATGCTTAAAGATAATGACGGCCTTTTAGCAAAGTTCATAAGTGAAGAAAGAAAAATATCCTATAAAAAATCTCTAAAACTAATATCAGATGAAGTTAAATTGTTAAATGAAAAATTATCTGAAGATTTAATTTTTGACACTGAGTATTTGGGCATTTTTGAATTAAAAGAAAAAAATACTTTAACATTTAACCCAGATTTTTCAATAAATTTTGACAGCTCAGTTTTTGGTTTAAATTCTTTCGTAAGAAAACCTATAATTAATATAAGCTCTAAAAGGGCTGCAGATAAATCTCAATTTGATACAAATAATTTGCTGAGGTATGCAGCAATTTTTATATCCATACTTGGATTATCTTATTTTGGGTATTTTAATTACAATAACTATTTGAACAATGAAAAATTAAAGAATATTGCAATAGCTCAAGAGAAAATACTTGAAAATGTCCAAACAGCAACATTCAACTTAGGAGATCTTCCTCCCATCAACGTTAATGTTAAAGCTCCTATAGTCAAGGATAACTCAACCTATTATAGTGTTATTGCAGGTGCTTTTAGATCTAGAAGAAACGCCGAGAAACACCTAAACACCCTAATAATTGATGGCTACCAAGCCTCATACACCACTGTAAATCCTAAAGGCCTTTTCAGAGTAGCATATGCAAGGCTTAAAACAAGAAAAGAAGCAGCAGAATTAATCTTGAAAATTAAAACTAGCGGACAAGACGCATGGTTATTAATTGAAAACTAATTATCCAACCAAATAGTAGGGTTTTCAGGTTTTAATTCATTGAAAATATTAAACTTCAAGATAGTTTTACCACTAGACTCATTTGTAAACACGATTCCTATTTCATCATTTGCATTTATTTTATCCCCTTTTTTTACAAAAATTGAAGATAAATTTTGATAATTGGAAATATACTTCCCATGCCTGATTAAAACTCCTGGATTACCTCCAGAAAAACCATAGACAGATAAAACTTCGCCATCAAAAACGGAGTAGGCTAATGAATTAGGTGAGGTTGCAATTGAAATTCCATTACTATTAATAGTTGTCGTTCTTACAATAGGGTGTGGTTGAGTACCAAATCTTCTAACAATAACTCCTTCTTTAACTGGCCAAGGTAATCTTCCTCGATTTGCTTGAAAGTTTGATGAAACTATTCTTCCCTCAGGAGTAAGTGCGAAATTTGTTGAATTTTTATTTTTATTTGACTCAGCAATTGCTAGTCTAATTAATTTTTCAATTTCATTGTCTATTAATTTTGCTTGTTTTTCTTTTTCATTTATTTGAGCAGCATAATTATTTTGACTCTTCAATAAACTATCAAATAAATCATCTTGTTGCTTTTTTTCCTTTGACAATAATTGTTTTATTGCCTCATTTTCTTCAATAATCTTTTGTTTTTGATTCTTTCTAATTACCAAACTGTCAACTGTATCTTCTATTTGATTTTGAACTTGTACAATTCTGTCAGCTTGCTTTTTTCTATACTTTGAATACTGTTTAAAATATTGAAAACGTTTAAAAGCCTGATTTACATTTTCAGAAGCAAATAAAAACATTAACTTCATTTGAGTGGATCTTTTTTTATAAGAATTGTATATTATCTTTTCATACTCACTTTTAAGATTAACAAGATCAATCTCTAAATCAGCTATTCTGTCATTTTGATTGTTTATAATACTAGTCAAATTATTAAGTTGTGAATTATTAATATTAATCAGCTTATCACGTGCAGATATTTTTAGCTGCAGATCCTCTAAATCATTAGCCAAATTTTTAGATCTTTTTTTGGAATCAGCAATTAATATGTTTATTTGACTAATTTCTTTTTTGAGAGAAATTTTTTGAGCTTCCAATTTTTTTTGTCTTGTCTGGTAGTCTTGGGCATTCAGTTGTATAACTGAAATTAGAAGAAAGTAAATTAATGTTTTACTTAATAATCTCATCTAGAGTTAAAAGTTTATAATCTGACGGTATTTCCATTGGAAAATTTAGGGTCTCTGGAAAATCAAACTGTGAATACTCTAAGTTTATCTTTGTAATTTGATTTCCTTTTATGTAAGAGATTAATACATCACTTGGAACTGTTTTTCCATCAATGTTTTTGTAGTTTCTGTAATTAAATGTTACCAATGAAGAAAGTAATGGAATATAAATTCTTTGTTGTTCAAGCTGAAAGGTTTTTGGATTTATAAAAAGTGTTGTTTGAATCTCTTTTGATGATTGAAGCACATAATAATTTGAATTTTGAATCTTTTCCCATTTAACTTTATTTATATCTATAACTGGACTTCCAAAAAGAATATTTTGTAGAAAATTTACTGGATTTTTTAGATTCAACAATTTTGATAATTGAGATAGGTCCTCATCAACGTAATTTTTTTGAAATTTTTCATAAAAAACAAATCTTTCATTAGTCATAAGTATTTTTGCTATTGGCACAATCATTGATGCGCTTAGCCAAAGAACTTTATCCTCAATAGCTCTAAAACTTAAAATAATGTTCTGAGTTACCCGGCCATTGTCAAATTCAACTTTGACTCTATTCCTAAGATTCTCATATGTGAAACCTGTCTTTCGTGAGTTTTTGATAATTTCCGAAATTTCAATTCCTGCTATTGGAAAATCACTAACAAGATTTTTTTTTGTTGAACACCCTTGGAATACAATTAATAATAGAACAGAATATAAAAAAGAATAGGCTTTATAAGTTGTCTTCATTGTTGTTTATTTGTGAATAATCCCCTAAAAAAATTTCTTTATTTGATCCATCATAAACTGAATATGCACCAAGTATTGAGTTTTTAATATCTGCATTTGAAACTTTTACACTTTTATATATCAACGTTGACTCAATATTTGAATTAGATATGTCTGTATCATCACCAATTGAAACAAAAGGGCCAATCTTTGAATCTTTTATTTTAACATTTTTACCAATGAAAACAGGTTGGGTAACTTTAACATTATCCGACTTTGTGAAACTATGATTATCATCAGGAATAATTTGAGAGTTCATCATTTTTTTTGCAGACTCAATCAATAATTTAGGGGTACCACAATCCATCCATGTTTCTATCTCTTGAGATTTAAATACTTTTCTCTTTTCGATCATTTTCTCAATACCATAGTTAAGCAGATACTCTTTTCCTGGACTCAACTTTTGATTTAAGTGAATTTTTAGCTCATTTTTAATAATTGATATATCCTTAAAATAATATATACCTACAACTGCAAGGTCCGAAATATAATCTTGTGGTTTTTCTATTAAATCTGTAATATTTTGTTTCTCATCTAGTCTAACAACCCCATAACTAGAAGGATTCTTAACTTTTTTTACCCAGATTATTCCATCTACATCTGAGTCAATTGAAATTTGGCCCTGAATCATTGTATCTGCATACGCAATTATAGAGGGACCCTCTAATGAATCTTCAGCACACATTATAGCATGACCTGTACCTAGCTGATCTAGCTGTCTATAGACCGTTGTTTTAGCATTATACTTGTTTGCAATTAAAGTTAAAGAAGTGACAACATCTGAGTTAAAATATGCTTCATCTCCCAATATATAAATGATCTCATCAATTTGAGTTGTTAGCTTTGAAGTAATTTGATCTATAAGATGTTCAACTATTGGCTTATTATTAATTTTTAATAACGGTTTTGGACAAGTCAATGTAAAAGGTCTAAGCCTTGTTCCCTTACCTGCCATTGGTATAAATATCTTCATTTAGATTATTTAAATCAAAAATACAAAAAGTGTAGGATGTAAATTTATTTTAAGAGTTTAAAGCCTCAGCACCTCCAACAATTTCTAATATTTCATTTGTTATTGCTGTCTGTCTAGCCTTATTATATGTGAGTTTCAATTGGTCTCTAAGCTCTGATGCATTATCAGTTGCTTTATGCATAGCTGTCATTCTTGCACCATGTTCACCAGCAATAGAATCAGATATAGACTTGAATAATTGAATAGATAAAGTCTTTGGAATCAATTCCTCTAGAATCTTTTTCCTATTTGGTTCAAAAATATAATCTCCTGAAGTTGATACATTATCATCATTATTTTCAGAAATTGGTAAAAACTGCTCTTTAGTAATAATCTGAGTAGCTGCATTTTTAAAATGATTATACACTAGTATTACCTCATCATATTTTTCGTCGGTATAAAGCTCCATAATTTTACTAGCTATTGATTTTACGTTTAAATAAGAAAACTCATCAAACAAATCATTATGAGAGCTGATCACATTAAATTTCTTTTTAAGTATATCATCACCTTTCTTGCCTATAGTCAAAAGGTCAGGCTTGTTACTTCCGTATTCAGCACCAATATTATATACTTCCTTTATTACATTAGAATTAAACCCACCGCAAAGACCCTTATTAGATGTGATGACTATTATTAATGGTTTTTTCACCTCTCTTGCAACAAATAATGGATTAGAATCAACTGAATCAATAGAGGCTGAAATGTTCTTGACCAGTTCTGAAAGTTTATTTGAATAAGGAAGTGTGGCAGTAATAGAATCTTGAGCTTTTTTCAACTTTGCAGCCGAAACCATCTTCATGGCATTGGTAATCTGCATAGTTGAAGAAACTGAGCTAATTCTATTCCTTATCTCTTTTAATCCTGACATGTATTAAAATGACTTAGCAACTTTTTCAGCTACTTTTTTAATTTCATCTGTTTCTTTATCAGAAATTTTTCCTGATTTTAATTCTGCTAAAAGTTTCTTATTGTTTTTTCTAAGCTCTTGAAGAAAAGCTTCTTCAAATGCCTTAACTTTTTCAACTGGAACTTCTTTAAGTAAATTTTGAGATCCAGCATAGATAATAGCAACTTGATCCTCAACTTGGAAAGGATCATTTTGATTCTGTTTAAGAATTTCAACATTCCTTCTACCCTTTTCTATTACATTAAGTGTTGCAGCATCAAGATCTGAACCAAATTTCGAAAAGGCTTCAAGCTCTCTGTATTGAGCTTGGTCAAGCTTAAGAGTACCTGCAACTTTTTTCATTGATTTAATTTGAGCTGATCCTCCAACTCTTGAAACCGATATACCAACGTTAATTGCTGGTCTAACTCCTGAATTAAATAAATCTGATTCTAAGAAAATTTGACCGTCTGTAATAGATATAACATTAGTAGGAATATATGCCGAAACATCTCCAGCTTGAGTTTCAATAATTGGAAGAGCTGTTAGTGATCCTCCTCCTTTTACTTTTGATTTTAAAGAAACTGGTAGATCATTCATTCCGCTTGCAACTTTATCATCATTTACAACCTTTGCCGATCTTTCTAATAGTCTTGAGTGAAGATAAAATACATCTCCTGGGTATGCTTCCCTTCCTGGAGGTCTTCTTAACAGAAGTGACACCTCTCTGTATGCAACTGCTTGTTTTGATAAATCATCATATATTATCAAAGCAGGCCTTCCTGTATCCCTAAAATACTCTCCTATACAGGCGCCTGAAAAAGGAGCAAATACTTGCATAGGAGCAGGGTCTGAAGCATTTGCTGCAACTATAACCGTGTACTCTAAAGCACCTTTTTCTTCTAAAGTTTTTGCGATACCTGCTACAGTTGAAGCCTTTTGACCTATTGCAACGTAAATACAAAAAACAGGCTCTCCAGCATCATAAAACTCTTTTTGATTTAGGATTGTATCAATACATACAGTTGTTTTTCCTGTCTGCCTATCTCCAATTACCAATTCTCTTTGACCTCTACCAATAGGTATCATAGCATCAATTGATTTTATTCCAGTTTGCAGTGGTTCATTAACAGGTTGACGATATATTACTCCAGGTGCTTTTCTTTCAATTGGCATATCAAATAGTTCACCTTCAATAGGACCTTTTCCATCAATAGGGTTTCCAAGAGTATCAACAACTCTCCCAAGAATCCCTTCTCCAACTTTTATAGATGCTATCTGATTAGTTCTTTTAACAGTATCACCTTCCTTAACTCCTTTTGAAGGACCAAATAATACAATTCCAACATGGTCCTCCTCTAAATTAAGTACCATTCCCTGGAGGCCACTGTCAAAAGATACAAGCTCACCGTATTCTGCATTTGTAAGGCCATAAACTCTTGCAATTCCATCCCCTACTTCTAAGACTGTTCCAACTTCATCAAAAGATGATTGAATATCTGCGGTTTCTAATTGTTTTTTCAATAAAGCTGATACCTCAGCTGGTTTAATTTTTTGCATTATTTAAATTTTTAATTTTTTTTCTTTTTTTTTAATTTTTTAACTGTACCTATTTCTACTTGCATATCAAACTTGTCTTTAGCTTGACTTCTTAATGTATCAACTAATATTTCAAGTTTTTCTATATCATAGTCTTCTGGAACTGAAATATTTATTTCCATTTTATCTGGAAACTTTAAAGCAATACATGATTGAAACAAATATGATATTATAAAAAGAATAATAATTTTTTTCATAATTAATTTGTTTTTTTTAATTCTTTCTTCATCTTCTCAAGTCTCTTTTTTACACTTGCATCCAATCTAGTATTATTGTAATCAATTGTAAAGCCTGCAATTAAAGATTCATCTCTTTTTTTTACCAGTTTAATTTTTCCATTTTCTATTGAATTCAAGTATGCCTGTATAGAATTTTCAATATCTTCAGAAATCTCAATAGGAGTGGTAACTATAACTTCAACAATATCCTTGTGAACATTGTATTGTTCTATAAACCCCTTACATACATCTAGAAGCATGTCCAATCTATTGTTTTGCGATAATAGATTAATTACTACTAAAGTATTGGGCAGATTATCTGAAATTAATTCGTCTAGAACTTTCTGCTTGATATCTTTTGATATAGTTGGGTTATGTATAAAACTTACTAAGTCCTCAGATTCTTCTAACGTTTGAATTAAGGAAGAAAATTCACTAAATAAAATATCCAGGTTATCCTTTTCGACTCCATAGCCTATTAAAGCTTTTGCATATCTTTTAGAGGAAGTTTCTAAACCCATAATTATTAATCAAATTTTTTCTCTTTTAATAGTTTGTTAATATACTCTTGATGGTTTTTATTCGTATCAAGCTCTTGCTCTAATACTTTGGAAGCGATATCGATTGATAGATCTGCAACTTGATTTTTGATTTCATTCATTGCTGATCTTTTTTCATTCTCGATTGAATTTCGTGCTTGTAACAAAATATTTTCAGCTTCCAGACGAGCATCAGATTTTGCTTTTTCAACAAGTTCCTTTCCTGATTGTTTTGCTTGACTGATCATTGCATCACTTTCAGCTCTTGCTTCTTGCAGAATTTTTTTGTTTTCTGCCTGAAGGTTTTCCATCTCTTTTTTTGCCTGTTTAGCAGAGTTTAGAGAATCTCTTATTGATTTTTCTCTTTCATTAATAGTATCCAATATAGGCTTCCAAGCAAATTTTCTTAATAAGAAAATTAAAGTAACGAATATTAGAGTCTGCCAAAAGAAAAGTCCTGATGAAAATTCACTTATTAATTTTTCCATAAACTAATTTTATTAGTTAACTGCGAATAAAGCTGCAAAAGCAATTCCCTCAACAAGAGCTGCTATAACGATAGCTGCCACAAGAATTTTATTAGATGCGTCAGGCTGTCTTCCAATTGCATCCATTGCACCGCGGCCGATAAGGCCGATACCAATTCCTGTTCCGATAATTACAAGTCCTGCTCCGACTATTTTAGGTATTTCCATTTTTATTTATTTAAATTATACAATTATTGTTTTTAAGTTAATGATCGTCCTCCTGAACTGCAAAACCAAAGTAAAGAGCTGATAAAAGCGTAAAGATATAAGCTTGTAATAGAGCTACTAGAACTTCAATTATTGAAATAAAAAACACAAGGACAAGTGATAAGCTAGAACCAACTAAATTTTTAAAAATAAAAATTAGTCCTATCAAGCTATAAAGTACTATATGACCTGCAAGAATATTTGCATATAACCTAATCATTAAAGAGAAAGGTTTTATAAATACTCCCAAAAGTTCAATTGGTGCCAGAAGGGGTTTTAACCATATTGGAACACCTGGCATCCAAAAAATATGCTTCCAATATGTTTTATTTGCTGTCAAGTTTGTAATTAAAAAAGTTATTAAAGCAAGCCCAAATGTAACTGCTATATTTCCAGTAACATTCACTCCTAGTGGGCTTAAACCTAATAAATTTAAAAACCAGATAAAGAAGAATAAAGTTAGCAAGAAGCTCATATATTTTTTATAATGGTGTTCTCCTATACTTGGTATAGCAATCTCATCTCTTATAAGCAGCACGATAGGTTCAAAAAACCTTCCGATTCCAGATGCTATTTGATTGTTATCCCTATATGATTTAGCTAATGAAGTAAATAACCAAAACATCAATAATGATATTAATAAAATTGAAAAAACACTTTTTGTAATTGATAGATCAAGAGGCTTAGCATTAGTTACATTTCCTTCATCATCATATGAAATATAACCTTCTGAATCTGTTTCATATATTTTACCGTGGTATAACTTATAATATTTACCTGAAGCATTAACTACCTTTTTTCCGTGATCTAACTTTGACGACATGAAAACCTTAATACCTTCGTCAACTAATATAACAGGTAATGGAAAGCCATAATACTTTTTCTTTCCTGTTTCTTTATCCTTAGTTGAAAAAAATGAAAAGTCATGGGAATCTTGTACATGATGATATATATATTCCGTAATTTCCTCTTGAAGAGTCTGCTCTTTTTCTTCTTCTTTTGCTTCAGCAAATAAGGCAGACAACATTATTAAAGAAAGGAAAAAATATCTGCTTTTTGTATAAATCATGCTTAAACTAAGTAGATTAAGTTTTGCGCGACAAATGTAAGATATAAATACATATTTATAAAATCATTTGATGTCAAAATTTAAAAAGTTATTTTAAATTTTTTGTCTGAGAAATTATAAGGTAAATAATTAGAATTATACCAAGTAAAGATAATGTTAGGGTAAGCTGATTTGATTCTTTTTGAAAATACGAGTCAGCATAATTTCCAAGTCTTGTTAATACAAACATAACTATGGCAATCTGAAAAAATAAACCTGAAAAAATAAGCCAAGGTTTAGGCTGTTTTTTCACGTGTATCGTTAAAATTTGTAATCTTTTTTAATGGTGCTGAACTAGATGCGTCATTTTTCATTGATGACTTTGCATTGAAAACAGCACCTGACTCAACTATTAACTTTGACATGACAATATCTCCATGAACTTCACCTGAGGATCTTATCGATAATAAATCATCGACATGAATAGTACCTTTAAATTTACCTTCAATGTCAGCAGAAGTACAAATAATAGTACCGTCTATGTTTCCATTCTTTCCAATTACAACCTTTCCTTTAGTTTCTATGTTTCCCTCGAATGAGCCATCAATTCTAAAGTCAGATTCTGAGTTAAAATTACCCACGAAACTGCTATTTTTTTCAATAGTGTTACAACTTGCTGATAAATCGTAATTCTTCATACTCTTAAAATTGGGGGATAAATCTACAATTTTATTTTTAAAAAATAATTAATTTATTAGTAATATTGCGCTGAAAATCAATAAGTAGATGTCTAAAAAGATTAAAATAATTTGTGATGATATAGAATATAATCTTGAAACAGTAGATGATAAGACTATATTAGATATTGCGCTTGACAATGATATTGATGCTCCTTATTCATGTCAAGGTGGTATATGTAGCACTTGTTTAGCAAAAATTAATAAAGGGTCTGTTGAAATGGATAATAACCAAATCCTTACAGATGATGAGGTTGAAGATGGTTACATATTAACTTGTCAGGCTAGGATAACTTCTGATGAGGTTGAAATTAGCTATGACGAGGTTTAGGATTCTCTAAAATTTTTAATGCTTTTTCAATTATTTCTTTAGGCTCTATAGTCCTGAATGCACTACTGTAACCTTTTGGAACATTATTCCCAAAAATTGAAGTAGGGATTGCAGGGTACAGATTCCTGTCAATCACTATTGAATTTTCTGGCGCTTGATCAAAAGGAGTGAAACCACAAAAAGGATGAGTCATTCCCCATATAGTCAAAACAGGAACTCCACAATTTGCTGCGAGATGTCCATTTGCAGAGTCCATAGAAATCATAAGGTCTATGTAATTCATTATGTTTAATTGTTGCCCCAGGTTGAAGTTTTTAGAAACATCGAAAACGTTTTCATATGCTCTATCCCAAATTTTTATTTGCTTTAATTCATTTTCCCCACCACCAAAAAGATATATGCTATGAGACTTTTGAAGGTAAGCAATTACATTTTGCATAAGATCAAGTGGATAGCTTTTACCTTGGAATGACGCAAAAGGTGCAATACCTATAATCTTTTTGTTTTGACATGAAGAAAGTAGTTTTTGTTCCTCAGTATCGTTATCTAAAAAGGGCTTTACAGGATACTCATGATTTACTAGGTCCACTGGAAAACCTAATCTCCTGAAGACATCGCAGTACCTATACTGAATTGGAGTTAATGGTTTAAAAATTTTGTTTTTTCTTCTTATAAGTTTTTTACGATCACTTCTTCCCTTTTTTACAAATTGAACTTTTTTTAATGTTATCCTAAATAAAAAGTTTAAGATCTTGGTTCTTATAACATTATGAAGGTCTGCAACTGATTTTATGTTTTTTTTTCTTAAAAACTTAAATAACTTTATAAGCCCATGAATACCTTTATACTGCTTGTTAAATTCAACCCCAATGAATTCTAAATTATCAAATTCATCAAAAAGTGGTTTTGCATAATTTCTCGAAACAAATATAATTTTTTGATTAGGGTATGATTTAAAAAAAGATCTTAATACAGGTATTGTCATGGCAATATCACCAAGGGCAGAGAATCTGTATACTAAAAGAGGTTTATCCTTTTGCTGAGTCATCTTTTTTGTACAAGACAGGATTTAATGATTCATCATTATACATTTTCATCTGTTTATAAACTCTCATCTTCTTTATGCCTGTGGACAAGTCAATTAATAATTGATCTATTGATTCTGAAAGATCTTCTCTCTGTTCAATTAGAACATTTAATTTTTTTTGACAATTATTTCTATGATCTTGTGAGACATCTTTTCTGTTTGACTCCTCTTCCATATGATATATTTTTAAAATTAATATAGATAGTCTGTCAATTGCCCATGCGGGACTCTCGGTATTTACTTTAGCATTCTCTTGAGGATTTATATTTGAATATAGATTTAGAAAATATGAATCAATATACTCAACCATCTCTGTTCTATTTTGATTTGAGCTGTCAATCAATCTTTTGAGTTTCATTCCCTCACTTGGATCAATGTCGGGATCGCGAATAATATCTTCATAGTGCCACTGAACCGTATCTATCCAATTTTTCTCATACAAAAGATGTTCAAAGCTTTTATTCTCAAAAGGGTTATTTGGGTTGCGTGTTATATCATCATACACATGGTAGTCATTTACTGATTTTTCAAATATTTCGATCGCTTTTTTACTGATTTTTATTTCTGTCATATGATGAATTTAAAAATAAATGTCGATGCAATTATAGACATAAAGATAAGATTTACATAAATACTGTTAATGTTTATTGTAAAAATCTGAGAAATGAAGTAAACTAATATTAATGAAATATAGTGAAACTCTGAACCGCTGATATTTTGATTCGTTATAAAAAATGTTATGAACGAAAAAAAGAAAATAACACCTATAATATCAAGTAATCGTCTCTGGAATCCTACAGTCTTTCTTAACTTTAAAATGACAGATATTAAAAAGTAGAAAATAACAATAACAAGAGGCCAAAATGAAAATGGAACTACGAAATTAGAAAACCTAGATATTTCTAATGTATTTGAAGTATTAAATAAATACGAACTAAATAATACACTATCTAAGTTCAAAAATGTTAGAATTACATTAATTGCCGGTATCATTATAATTGGGGTTCCAATAATTATTATAAAGTATCTAACATCTCTATTAATATTTCCTATAAATAAAATCATAATAGGAACTATCAGAATAAAGATGTTTTCTAAAATTAGTAAAGAAGAAATTGTGATAAGGAGAACAGCATCAAAAAGTCTTTTTATTTTTTCTTGATTATTTACTGTTTCAAGAAATAATCTGGTATTTCTCCAGGCAGACCAAATAGCTGCTGAGCCAAGAATAAATCTCATATCAATTGATTCTAATGGAAAAGAAAATATAACTAATGGATACAATAAGAGATGGTAGGCATTTCTGTTTGCTCTTTCAATTGTTAGTTGCCTTGTAACAGTATCAATTGAGTAGATTGTCAGCATGAAGGCTCCAAAAACTATTATCCCATTTAAAATTTTTGATTCAAAAAAAGACCAGATTATATCAAGAGTAGTGTAATAATATGATACTCCCATTAATAAAATAGATGAAACAATTAGTGAAGTATAATTAAATTTTTGAAATACTTTTGCAATCATATTTCAATGTATTAATTTTGTATTATAATTTAAATTATGGTTAAAGATTTTTTTTATTCTCTTGGTTGGCTTTTTCAAGAAGTACTTTTCTTTCCTTTTGATCTTCTCAGAAGTATTCAGCTTGACAATTGGTATATCGCTAACATTGTCACTTGGACATTTATATTAATTGGGATGGTCGGAGCAGCTTATTGGTTAAAAAAATTAAAAGAGTTTGATGACAATGATGAAGAAAATAAAGACATTACTTCTCATTCTTTTCTAAAGTAAATCAAAACCTATATCATTTCGATAATTCATTCTATCAAAATTTATTTTATCAATCTTTGAATAAGAGCTCTTTAAAGCTTTCTTAAAATCTTTTGCTGTAGATGTTACTGCCAAAACTCTACCACCATTTGTAATAAAAGTATTATCCTTTTTAATAGTCCCTGCATGAAAGATTAACTCATTAGATATATCATTTAAACCAGTTATAGTTTTCCCCTTTTCA
This sequence comes from uncultured Bacteroidota bacterium, assembly GCA_902620455.1. Lineage (GTDB taxonomy): Bacteria > Bacteroidota > Bacteroidia > Flavobacteriales > Flavobacteriaceae > Marisimplicoccus. Next base: position 163,222 of record CACNIG010000001.1, on the reverse strand, counting down.
TATGACTCAGGATAACCACCTGAAACTAATATGACTGTAGCAGCATGATTTTCAGTAATACTTAATTTAATATCATTAAATTTTGGTGTTCCCATTGAATCTAATAGTTCGAGGATATCGTTGTTTAGTCTTGGAAACACAACCTCTGTCTCTGGATCTCCCATTCTTACATTATATTCTATAACATATGGCTCATCTTTTACTTTTATTAAACCTATAAAAATAAATCCATTATATGGCATTTTCTCTTTAATTATACCATTAACCGTTGGTATAATTATTTTACTTTTAATTTTAGATAAGAATTTATCATCAAGAAAAGGAACAGGAGAAATGGCGCCCATCCCTCCAGTGTTTAGGCCTGAATCTCCTTCTCCAATTTTTTTATAGTCTTTTGCAAACGGAAGAACTTTATAATTTATACCATCTGTTAAAACAAAACATGAAAGCTCAATACCATCGAGAAATTCCTCAATAACAACTTTTGTAGATGAGTTTCCAAATTTTTTATCTATTATCATACTTCTTAATTCAGCTTTTGCTTCATTCAAATCTTGAATAATTAAAACACCTTTACCTGCAGCTAAACCATCTGCTTTAAGAACATATGGTGGGCTCATGCTCTCTAAAAATTTATCCGCCTCATCTATGTTTTCGATCGAAAAAGTTTTATGTTTTGCTGTAGGTATATTATACTTTTGCATAAAATCTTTAGCAAAATCTTTGCTCCCTTCAAGAAGACCTGCTTGTTTACTTGGTGCAATAATGTTTATATCTTTTAGTTGAGGGTCAGATTTAAAGAAGTCATAAATGCCGTTTACAATTGGATCTTCGGGTCCTACAAAAACCAATGATATTTTATATTTTAAACTAATTTTCTTGATTAGCTCGAAATCATTTACGTCACCTGAAAGATTTTCTGCTAATAATTCTGTTCCCCCATTTCCAGGTAAAGCAAAAATTTTTGAGCATTTAATACTTTTTGATATGCTGTTAATTATTGCATGTTCGCGCCCACCTGAACCAATAACTAGAATATTCATTTAACTTTAAAATTATTAATTGTTTGGATTGTCTTTTCCATGTAATCCGTATGGTTTTCCATTCTCTGAATTGTGTCTAAATTAATTATAAAAAAGTTGTTAAAACATACTGTGTTGAAATAATTTTCTAGGCCAGATAATCTCATTTTATGATTGTTATGCTCTAAGCCCTCATTGATAAAAATTACCTTTAATCCCATAGCTAAAGCTGGTAAGGCGGAATGAATTCGTGAGGTAATTATTATCTTACTTTCAGCAATTTTCTGCAGCATATTTTCAGCAAGCTGTATGCCTTTGGAATGAGAATCAATTGGTTTTTTTGTGATTTGATCAAATTTTTTGATTTTAAATTTTTGTTTTTTTAAATGCTTATTAAATCTATAAACCTTAATCTTATAATTAAAAAATCTTGATGGATATTTAAAGAAAGACAAAAGAAATTTTAGAGAAGATTTATAATCTAAAAATGGTTTAAGCCTGTCAAATGCTCCAATTACAATTATTCCATCTGGTTGTTTCTTAAGATACTTTTTTCTCTCAATTCCTAATGTTACACATGATGAAAAATAAGCTTTTATTCCATGTTCAAGTAAAAGGTCTCTTGTGTAATAATCTCGACATCCTATAGGCTCATACTTCTTAAAATAATTTATTGAATCTTGATTTGTAAATGTATCTTTGACAGATGGATTAATATGAAAAGATATAAATAATGGATATATATTCTTACTAGGTGGCCAATTTTCTGGGCTCTCCATAAACCATCCATTAACTACTGTTTTTATTCTATTTCCTTTGTAATTATTTAGTTTTTCTCTATCAAGAATTTTAATGTTTTGTGTGTTTAAAATATCAATTACAGCCTTTGTCTGAATATAATCTCCAATATTTTTAGATCCACTAAAACCCAGAACCCCTATTTCCATTAATCTATGTTTTCTTTTATTTTTTCAATCCTTTTGGATATGTTAAACTTTGATATTATTCTTTTCCTTGCCTGTTTTGACTCTTTTTCTCCTAAGCCTGAAAGTATAAAATCTTTAACCTGAACTAAGTCTTTTTCTGTGTCAAAAAGTAATCCTGTATTGCCAATTATATCTGGAATACCAAAAACCCGTGAACCGATTGGAATACATCCGCATAACATTGCTTCACAAACCGCGTTAGGAAGACCTTCAAGTCTTGAGCCTTGAAAATAAAACTTAGTATTTTGATAAAGCTGTTTCATTTGAGTTCTTGTCTGAACTCCTAGTACACTTACATTAGGATTTAAGTTTATAAAATTATCTATTTGAATTTTTGACTCTCCAACAATTGTAAAAGGTACATCTGGCAATAAAGAGGCTAATTCGTTGAAAATATTTAAGCCCTTGATGTTTATAACTCGTTCATCTGAAAAATACGCAGCTGTCAATACTCCTATTTTTTGATTATTATTTTCATAATCCCAAAATCTAGTATCATATCCAGTGCTAATTTCCTTGATTACAATCTTTTTGTTGACTAGAAAACTTCTAATTCCTGATATAATGTTAAACTTCTCCCTAGCATAACTACATCCTATGTCCAAAGATTTATGGACTACCCAGATTTCATTAGCTAAGCTATAATTTATTTTTGCTAAAGTTGATCTAATACCTTTTTTAAAGAATAGCCCATGCCTATTCTCCTTATCAACTATAGCGTCATATCCTCCAACAATAATCACAGATTTTTTTAAAAAAAGCTTTGAAAAAATAATTGGTATAAAGGCATGATAATCATTAAACCAAATAATTACTATTTTCGATCTGGATACAAAAAAAATTGATTTTATTTTTTCTTTTATCCTGTTTATTATAAAAGACATAAATGTTTTTTTTGGCCTAGATTGTATTTGAAAAACATTATACTCTAATGCCTCTAAAATTGAAATGTCTGATTTTACAAAACTTCTTTTAATGGTATAAACTATGGTTGCATTCTTTTTCAAGATTAAAAAACATTTAATTTATCTGCAATTTTTCTATCATTTGAGAGCCTAGGAACTTTATTTTGCCCCCCTAATCTGCCAACTGATCTCATATAGTCGTTAAATCCGCCTTTTTTTACTGAGATTACCTCTAAGGGCTTTATTATTGCACCACGTATTAAGTCTTTATAATAAATGTTTTGATTTAACATTTCTGTTTCTAAAGTTTTTGAAAAAGCATTGATATCTTTTGGTTGGGTTTCAAATTCGATATACCATTCATGACATGGTAGACCCTCTTTTGGATTTATATTTGGTGCAACGGTAAACTCTCTTATTGTTACACCATGATCCTTTGTGGCAATCTTCATTGAATTTTCAACCTCTTCAGCAATAACATGCTCTCCAAAAGCAGATAAAAAGTGCTTGATTCGTCCTGACACAATTATTCTGTATGGCCTAATTGAAGTAAATTTTACGGTATCTCCGATGTTATAACCCCAAAGGCCAGCTGAAGTAGATATAATTAAAAGGTAGTTAACATTAACCTGAACATCTTTTAGAGTAATTCTTTCATATTCTCCTTTTATAAAATCTTCAGCTTTAATGAATTCATAAAATATATCGTTGTTCAATAACAATAATAAATCAGTATTTTCATCAGTAAAAGTATCTTGATATCCGAAAAAACCTTCTGATGCTGGAAATGTTGCTAGTGTATCAACCTTTTTTCCAAATAGTTTATCAAAAGTTGACTTATAAGGTTCGTAGCTCACTCCACCATATACATAAAGTGATAATTCTGGAAAGACTTCCTTTATTGATTTATTTTCATTAAGGACAATCTTTTCGAAATACATTTGTACCCATGATGGTATTCCAGCTATAATTGTCATTTTTTCACCAACCGTTTCGTTGATTATAGTGTCAACTTTTTCCTCCCAATCCTCTATACAGTTTGTATTCCAAGAGGGCTTTCTGTTATTTAAAAAAAGTTTTGGGATATAATGTGCACTTATACCAGAAAGTCTTCCTATAAAAACCCCATTCTTTTTTTCAAGTTTTGGGCTACCTTGTAAAAACATGTGTTTTCCATTTATTGGTTTATAGTTTTTTGTCTTTAAAAAATAGTTTAGCAAGGCATCACGAGCTGAATTAATATGTGTTTTAATTGATTCTTTTGTGATAGGGATATATTTTGCACCAGAAGTTGTTCCGCTGGTTTTTGCAAAATAAAGGGGTAGCCCTGGCCAAAGTATATTTTTTTCTCCTGAAACGACTTTATCAATATATGGCTTTAGACCTTCATAATCTCTTATCGGAACTTGGTTTTTAAAATCCTCATAATTTTTAATAATAGAAAAATTATGGTCTCTACCAAACTCAGTCTTAGTGCCTTTTAATAAAAGTTTATTAAAAGTTTTAGCTTGTGTTTCTATGGGGTTAGAAATCCATTTATTATTTCTTTTTTTTACTAGTCTAGCAAAAAATATTGTAATTAAGGTTTTCATTTAGAACTCAATATAGCTTTGAGGATCTACTGGTTCTCCCTGATACCAAAGCTCAAAATGAAGATGTGGACCTGTGGTTAATTCTCCAGTATTCCCAGTAAATGCAATTATTTCTCCAGTACCTACTCTGTCTCCTTGATTCTTGACAATTGAAGAGTTATGTTTATAAATAGATGTTAATCCATTCAGATGTTCGATTATAATTACAAATCCAGTTGCTGAAGTCCATTCGGAGAAAACAACAATTCCTTCACTAATTGAGTGCACAGGTGAATTCTCAGGCATAACTATATCTACACCATAGTGTTTGCTATTTATATCAAAAGCTGATGAAAGTCCACCTTTAACAGGCGGAAAAAGCACAGTTGTAAACCTCTCTCCCTGAATATCAAATGCATTATACTTGTCCTCCTCCTCAACAATTGCTCTTAACAATGAGTCTTCCTGATTAGTTGCAACAATCTCCAACTCGATAGTTTTGTTGTCACTTCTGCCAATATTCTCATCTAATTCTTCATATGAAATGTTTCCAGAAAGTAAATCTTTTAATGAGTTAATATAATTACTTTGCATAATGTAAAGGTTCTCTAGGGAATCTAACTTCATAGAATTTTCAACTGAATTCTGTCTTAATTCAACACTTGTATATCCTCTAAAATATTCTTTTAATGGTGTGAAATATATCAAAAGAAAAGAAGCTGAGAGAAGAACTAGGAATATTATAAAAGAAGAAGCTAAAAGACTAAATGTTGATGATGAGATAAGTTTCTTTTTTTCAAGTGTTTTTTCATTCACTAATAGTACATGGAACCTCTCAGAGAATTTATCAATTATAGTATGTTTTTTCTTTTTTGACATTAATGCAAATATATGTATAGTTAAGCATAAGTTATTATATGAATAATAAATTCACATTACAAAAAATAATTCAGTAGATTTGTTACTAGTAATTAGTACAAAATTTTAAATATGATAGGTGGACCTCAAATTATTTTAATTGTAATCGTTGTTCTTTTACTATTTGGTGGTAGAAAGATTCCTGAGCTTATGAGAGGGCTTGGAAGTGGAATAAAGGAATTTAAAAAAGCCACTAAAGAAGAAGACGATGATTCAAAAGAATAAAATTTCTATTTAACAAACTTCATTGTCGTTATAATCGTGTTTAATTCAAACATGTAATCCCTTTTGCTTTCTGATGGTGCAAACGAAAAGCCTTCAATAACTATATTTCTTTTATTTACTGTGTCTTTAATAATATAGTTTACATAAGGTCCTGCCATGAAATCATTTTGAACTTCCCATGTCCCTTTTGTAAGGATAGCATCTAAATTATTAACTTTTGTTTTATAATAGTAGGGTAGATAAGCTCTCTCTGTAATCATATATGAACCTGGAACTCTTCCCGGAATATATATTTTTCCAATTGAGTCTCTTATTGCTGGTATTCTTTCTTCTATTTTGTTTAAATCAATATTAATAGGTAAAGTATAAGCAATAATATTAAGGTGTCCTTTTACAACTTGTTTTTCAATCCAAACAAAGTTGGTTGTGTCTTTAACTGTGGAATACGCATCTGGAAAAGTTAGATTTATTCCAAAACGATCTTTTAATTGTGGATCATCATTGAGGGACTTAGTCATTCTACGAATTTTTTCGACTCTTTCATTTTCAGAGATTGATCGAAGTAGAAGGTCTTTATTTTCATCAAAATAAAAGTTCATAACATCCTCATCCTCCCCAGTTATTATTGCGGTTACTTGAGGTCTTGCCCAAAGATTTTTAATTAGCCTAAACCCTTGACCTACTGTGTCTTTATTAAAAACAATTATATTTCTGCTGCTCCTTGCAAAGCCTTTAAAAATTGAAGGCTGAAGATAGTACAAATCATATTTAGGTTCGTCAAATGGTAGCCCTTCATATGGTTCCATTAATGACTCTTTTATATTATTTCCCAGTCTTCCTTCCCATAAACTACTATTCATTACAATAGTTAGAGCATTAATATTACCATTAGATTCTGGAACATATGCTTTTGAAACATCTGATTGACATGAAATGAAAATCATGCAAGCTATTATAGCTGTAATTTTATTTTTTATGTTCATTGCATTAAAGCCTTTACACCCGGCAGAGTTTTCCCTTCTAGACTTTCTAAAAGAGCCCCTCCTCCTGTTGAAATATAACTAACCCAGTCTTTATTTCCAAGCTTTTTCAAAGCTGCTATTGAATCACCTCCTCCAACTATTACGTTAACTCCTTTTTCTTTTGCTTCTCTTAGTAAATTACATATTGAGCTCGTTCCTTCAGAGAATAATTCCTTTTCGAAAACACCCATAGGTCCATTCCAAAAAATAGTATTGCTTAAAAAAATCTCTTGGCTGAATTTTTCTATTGATTTTTTTCCAATATCTAGCCCCATCCAATCATCTTCAATCTCATTTGAATTAAAAGTTTTTATTTGATCATTATTTTCAAAATCCTTTGATGCTTTAGTGTCAGTAGGTAGAATTATTTGTTTTTCTAGTTTATCTGCTAAACTTAGAATTTCTTTAGCGTTTATTATTAATTCATCCTCAACTAGAGAATTTCCGATCTTTCCTCCTTTTGCTTTAATAAAAGTATATGCCATTCCTCCTCCAATAATTATTTTGTCAACTTTTTTTATAAGGTTATACAGAATATTAAGCTTGCTGGAAACCTTTGCTCCTCCTAATATTGCTAGTACAGGTTTTTTTCCATTATTTGCTATTTGATTAATTGCCAAAAGTTCTTTTTCAAGGAGCTTGCCTGCAAATTTTTTATTATTAAAATATTTTGCAATTAAAGCTGTTGAAGAATGCTCCCTATGGCATGTCCCAAAAGCATCATTTACATATATGTCCCCTAACTTTGATAGCTCTTCAGCAAACAAAGTATCTCCCAATGTTTCCTCTTTGTAAAAACGTAAGTTTTCTAAAAGAATTATATCTCCCGGATCTAAATTAGAAATAACCTCTTGAACTTCATCACCAATGCAATCATTGTGAAAAAACACAGGGTGACCAAGAACATCCGAAACAGTCTCTACTATGTGTTTTAGAGAAAATTTGTCCTCCCTTTCTTTTGGTCTACCAAAATGTGATATTAAAATACATGTACCTCCCTTGCCTAAGATTAGATCAATTGTTTCTTTACACGCTTCAATCCTAGTGGTATCTGTAACTTTAAATTTATCATCTAGCGGAACATTTAAATCAACCCTTATAATTACTTTTTTGTTTTTTAATTCTTGTTTTTCAAGATTAAACATGTTAATATAATTTTGTCGACAAAGATATAATATGATATATATTTGGGTATGAAATTAGATGGAATTTTAGGTCAAGAGCATTTAAAAAAAAAGATCTATGATTCAATTGAAAAAAAAATTTTCCCACAATCTAAAATTCTTGTTGATAGAGACGGTTATGGCGGGCTTAACCTTGCCATCGAAATTGCAAGAGGATTACTGGGAGTTGAAAAAAATTACAAAGGTGAAATTCTGAATCATCCTGATCTATATTTTTCTTACCCAACATTTGCAGATAAACAAACCAGTCCAGATCTGCTAGATTCATGGATAGATCTTATCAAAAAGAATGTTTATATAGATTTTAATGATTGGAAGAATATTTCATTGGATAGCAAAAGTAAAAACACTGAGGGGAAAATTAGGAAAGCTGAAATAGATCTTATCTTTTCAAAGGCTCATCTAAAGTCTTTCGTTGGTGGAGCTAAAGTTTTTATTATTTGGAACATGCAGCAGTTGGATAATTATGGACAAAACAAGTTGCTTAAGTTGCTTGAAGAACCTCCAAATGATACATTTTTTATACTTGTTACTGAAAGTCTAAATTCTCTATTACCAACAATAATTTCTAGGTGTCAAATTTCTAATTTAATTCCTGTTAATTTCGATGAGCACAAATATTTTTTGGAAAATTTAGTAGATAATATTGATTACGACTTAATAGTTAAGTCTTCTAGAGGAAGTGTTTCAAGAAGTATGAATTATATCAGTGAAAGTGCTTCTTCTATTTCACACGAACAAAATTTTGTTGATTGTTTGAGGTTTGCTTTTCTTGCAAAAAAAAGCAAAAAAGCTGTGTTAGATCTAACAAAATGGTCTGAAAAAATATCCTCAAACCCTCGAATTCAACAAAAAGAGTTTTTGAGTTTTTGTTCTTTTCTCGTAAGAGAAGCTATGCTTGTAAGCTATAAATCTCAAAACTTAACATCTTTCATTTCAAGTTCAGATTTTAAGATCGAGAAGCTATCCCCATTTATTCATAGTCAAAATCTAATTGAGATAATAGACTTAATAGAGGACTCTCATTATTCAATTTCCAGGAATGTCAATTCTAAAATTGTGTTTACATCGTTTGCAATTAAAATGACAAAACTTATTAATCGAAGTGAGAATTAATCTTTTTTAAACACATAAAAAGAAGAAGAATATTTTGATGTAATAACTCCATGTATATTTGAGATAGTGCCTATTATCAAAGAGTTAATCCATGGAAAAAATGAATTTTTATATTTTGAAGATAAGTAGGAAATGTAATATGAATCTAAGAATAAAGGATGTTTTGAAATTAAACTAAACCCATTATTTTTCATAAAATCAATTAAAGATTTATGATTAAAATGATATAAATGTCGAGGGACATCCCAAGCAGCCCAGTATTTCTTATATACTTTAGAGTCAAAAGAATCTCTATTTGGAACTGCCACAACAATAGCCCCGTCGTTTTTTAATTTCTTTCTTAATGTAAAAATGCCGGCTTCAATGTCTAATATGTGTTCAAGAACATGCCACAACATAATTGTATCATATTGATTATCAAATAATTGGGCCTTATTTTGATTTTTTATTATTGGATCATATGTGTGAACATTAATTTTCTTTTGTTGTAAATATTTAGCAAATTTCCCATCCCCTGACCCATAATCTAAAACTAGGCCTAGTGATTGTAATTTCTTTTGTAAGACCTTGTACTTATATAAAAACATTATATTCTGTGAAATCTCATATAAGATAGACAATAGCCCAATCTTTTTATTATGAGGAAGATAATTAGTGTTTTTATAATATTTATTAAGATTCTGCTGCTTATTGATTTCTGTCCAAACAATTTTAGTTTTTAAATCAAGATAAAGGTTATAGGTCTCGTTTGAGACAATATAATCTTTAGTGCTTAAAAATTTTTTGTCTTTTTTTAGAAATTGTTTCACGTGGAACTTTTATCTACCCATTTTGACTAGTAAAACACTAATATCACTTGGTTTAATACCGCTTATTCTTGATGCTTGAGATAATGTTGATGGTCTAATTTTGTTTAATTTTTCTTTAGCTTCATTAGAAAGAGAAGCTAGTGGATTATAATCAAAATTGACCGGTATCTTTATATCCTCAAGCCTTTGAAGTTTATCCGCATTTGCTTTTTCTTTTTCTATATAGCCTTTATATTTTATTTGGATCTCTGTTTGATCTAAAACTTCCTGATCTAATTTGTTACTTTCAATATAATTTTCTACCGAGCTTAATTTTCTTATGTCCTCTTGTTTAATGTTTGGCCTTGCATATATTTTATCGATTTTTCCTTTTTGCGGGACAGGTTCATAATTTACAGACTCCAGTAGTTCATTCACCTCATCAAGATCAAAGCTAGTTTCACTAAAAAATTTAACAAAGTCTTCTACTTTATCTTGTTTCTCTTGAACACGAACATATCTTTCTTCCTTCGCTAAGCCTATTTTAAAAGACTTATCTGTTAGCCTTATATCTGCATTATCTTGCCTGAGGAGAGTCCTGTATTCAGCTCGAGAAGTAAACATTCGATAAGGCTCCTCTGTTCCCTTAGTAATTAAGTCGTCTATGAGTACCCCTATGTAAGCCTCACTTCTTGTTAATATAAAGGGTTCTTTTTCAAAAACTTTTGAAACTGCATTAATTCCTGCCATCAAACCTTGAGCTGCAGCTTCTTCGTATCCAGTTGTTCCATTAATCTGTCCGGCAAAAAATAAATTTTCTATCAATTTGGTTTCAAGAGTAAGTGTTAATTGTGTGGGAGGAAAATAATCATACTCTATAGCATATCCAGGTCTAAAAAACTTAACATTTTCAAAACCTTTGATTTTTTTTATTGCTGAATATTGAACGTCTTCTGGCATTGAAGTTGAAAATCCATTAACATAAACCTCAACCGTTTTCTCACCTTCAGGCTCTACGAATATTTGGTGTCTTTCCTTCTCAGAAAACCTGTGTATTTTATCCTCTATCGAAGGACAGTATCTAGGCCCTGTACTACTTATACTACCATTAAACATTGGGGATCTATCAAATGAACTGGCCATAATATCATGTACCTCTTTGTTTGTATATGTCATGTGACAGCTGATTTGTTTCTTTAAAGGTTGAACAGTTTGTAGATAGCTAAACTTTCCTGGATTTTTATCTCCTGGCTGCTCTTCCATAACACTATAATCTATAGACCGACCGTCAACTCTTGGTGGTGTTCCTGTTTTCATTCTACCAGATTTAAAACCATATGACTCAAGATCTGCGGTAATCCCAGTAGAGGGTTTTTCACCTGCTCTCCCTCCTCCAAAATTTTTGTTTCCAACATGAATTAAACCATTTAAAAAGGTTCCGTTGGTTAGAATAACAGCACGAGAATATATTTTATTACCCAATCCTGTCATAACACCTTTTATTTTATTCTTCTCCACAATTAAGCCTACGACCATGTCTTGATAAAAATCAAGGTTTGTCGTGCTCTCTAACATTTCCCTCCACTTTAAAGCGAACTGTGCCCTGTCTGATTGAACCCTAGGGCTCCACATTGCAGGGCCCTTTGATTTATTTAACATTTTAAACTGAATTGAGGTTAAATCAGAAACTATACCACTATAACCACCCATTGCGTCAATTTCTCTAACAATTTGCCCTTTTGCAATCCCTCCCATAGCTGGGTTGCACGACATTTGCCCAATAGTTTGAAGATTCATTGTTACCAAAAGTGTTTTGGCTCCAAGATTTGCGGAGGCTGCAGCGGCTTCAGCTCCGGCATGACCACCGCCCACAACAATAACATCAAATTGAGAATCAAACATCTTGATTAGTTTCACGTGAAACAGCAAATATAAACTCTTCTTCTTTTTTTCTCATAATCTCCTTTTCTTTAGATGATTTGTCTTTATAACCAAGACAATGGAAAAGTCCGTGAGAAATTAACCTAATACACTCATTTTCAACACTTTGCGTATATTTTTGTGCGTTATCTATCATCATCACTGTGGATATAAAAACTTCTGCTATAATTGTTTTGCCCTCAGAGTAATCAAAGGTGATAATATCTGTATCATTTTTGTGATTTAAAAAATTGTTGTTCAGAGACTCCATCTGTTTTATATCAACAAAGTTGTACTCTAACTTTTTTATTTTGAAACCATCTTTATCAGCAAAATGGTTAATAGTTTCCTTTAAAACATCCTTATCTATTAAATCGCTTGGACAGCTAATAAACTTTATCATTTGCATAATTGGACAAATATAAATCAATTCTTCAGGATAATTTCAATAAGGAATAATATGGTGTTATATTTGAAGCATGATAGAAAGAGCTAGATTTGCTCCAAGCCCAACAGGACCTCTTCACATTGGGGGTGTAAGAACAGCCCTATTTAATTATCTAATAGCAAAAAAGAGTGGGGGTAAATTTATTTTAAGAATTGAGGACACAGATTCAAAAAGAACGGTTGCGGGTGCAGAGGATCATATTAAAGATTCTTTAAAGTGGCTTGGTTTAAATATTGATGAGGGACCAATAAAACAAAGTGAAAGAAGAATTTTGTACAAGAAACGAGTTGATGAGCTTCTTAAAAAAGGTTTAGCTTATTATGCGTTTGACTCTTCTGCTGAACTTGAAAGAGCAAGAAAAGAGTCAAACGGTGAGTTTAAGTATAACCATGAGGCAAGGAAGAATATGATTAATTCTTTCACCGTTTCAGAAGAGGAAGCTAGGAGCAGAATTGAAAGAGGAGGTTATGTTATTAGAATGGTAGTTCCTGAGAAAAAAACAATTTTAGTTAATGACGAAATTAGAGGCCCTTTGAGTTTTAACTCAGATGAAATTGAGGATAAGGTAATTATGAAGTCTGATGGTATGCCTACATATCATTTTGCTAATGTTGTAGATGATCATGATATGAAAATTACCTCTGTTGTTAGGGGTGAGGAATGGTTGTCTTCCCTTCCATCACATGTAACACTTTATAATCACTTTGGTTGGTCTCTCCCTAAATTTTATCACCTACCACTTATTTTAAAAAGTACAGGTCAAGGGAAGTTGTCTAAAAGAGATGCTGAAGAGCAAGGGCACCCTGTTTTTGCTGTTCAATGGGAAGAATCTAAGGGGTTTAAAGAATCAGGATATACACCGGAGGGAATATTAAACTATCTTGCTTTATTGGGGTGGAAAGGGAAAGGTGATGATGAAAAATACTCTCTAAATGAGCTTGTCAAAAAATTTGACAGCAAAGACATAAATAAATCGAGTGCACGATTTGACTTAAAAAAAGCAGTGTGGATTAACCATCTTCATCTTCGAGATTTTTCATCAAAAAAAAATTCTCTCATTATGTGAACAGGCTAATGTCTTACTAGAAAAAAAATATAATGCTGATGTGTGTGAAGAAATTATTGATTTGGTTAAGGAAAGGCTTAATACTTTATTTGATGTAGAAAAAGAAGTTTTTGTCTTTGTTAGCCAGCCAAAAAATTACGACAAAGAGGTAATAGAAAAAATTACAAGAAACACCATTTATAATGTTCTAAATTTTTGTAAATTAAAGAAGGAGTTAATTTCAGAGCCCTCGTCGTTAAAAGAAAGTTTGATGTCTTTTGGTTCTGAAAATCAAATTTCTTTTGGAAATATTATGAAGACGTTGCGTCTTTGTATAGTTGGAAGTTTGTCGGGTCCTGATTTATTTAAAATTATGGATATTATTGGCCCGGAAGAAACACTCTATAGAATTGAAAGTTTAATAAATAAAATTTAACACATGAGCCTAATTACAACACCCTTAATTATATTACTACTTTTTTTTATTACAATTTCTACGGTATTTATCGTTAAGCAGCAATCAGCTGCAATTATCGAAAGGTTTGGAAAATTTCAATCCGTTAGAAAACCTGGTTTTCAAGTCAAGATACCTTTGGTTGACAGAATAGCTGGAAGATTAAGTTTAAAGGTTTTGCAACTTGATGTGGTTGTAGAAACTAAAACAAGTGATGATGTTTTTGTAAAACTAAAGGTTTCCGTCCAATACAGAGTTGTTGAATCAAAAGTTTTTGACGCATTTTATAAACTTGATTTTCCGCAAGATCAAATAACATCATATGTTTTTGACCTTATCCGTTCTCAAGTTCCAAAAATGAAACTAGATGACGTGTTTTCAAAACAAGATGATATTGCTGTGGCTGTTAAACAATCTCTTGGGGATGCTATGGAAGAATATGGTTACTTTATTGTCAAAGCCCTTGTAACAGATATTGAACCTGACGCGGAGGTAAAAAGAGCAATGAACAGAATTAATGCTGCAGACAGAGAAAAAACAGCAGCCCAGTACGAGGGTGATGCTGCAAGAATTCTGATTGTTGAAAAAGCAAAAGCTGAAGCAGAAAGTAAGAGACTTCAGGGGCAGGGGATTGCTGATCAGAGAAGAGAGATTGCGAAGGGTATTGAAGATTCTGTTGGGACACTTGGAACTGTTGGTATTAACTCACAAGAGGCTTCTGCACTTATTGTTGTTACACAACACTATGACACACTTCAGTCTATTGGTGGTGAAACTAATTCAAACTTAATACTTCTACCAAATTCCCCACAAGCAGGAAGTACTATGCTTAACGATATGGTTGCTGCTTTTACGGCTAGCAGCAAGATTGGAGAGGCTATGCAAAAACAAAATCAAAAAAGTTCTGAAGTGGGTACAATTAAGGCTGAGCATAATACGCCTGAAGAGCCTGATATGCCTGAAGAGCCTGATACACCTGAGTTTGGTGAGTTTGAGGGTGAATAATTTTTACTTTTTCCAACCATCTCTTAACCCTACAGTTTTGTTAAACTCTAGGGTTTTTTTGTTGTCTGTTTTAACGAAATAACCTAATCTTTGAAATTGATATTGCTGCCCATCTTTTGCGTTTGATAAATATGGCTCAACAAAAGCTTCTTTTGTTATTAGTGAGTTTTCGTTTATTTCATTTTCTATTGTTTCGTTTTTTCCTGGCTCTTCAACCTTAAAAAGCCTGTCATATATATTTATTTTTGCCCTCACTGCCTTTTTGGATGAAACCCAGTGAATTGTTCCTTTAACCCTCCTGTTGCTCTCTGGTGTGTTTGTTCCGCTTTTGCTTTTTGGATCGTACTCACATAAAACTTCAGTCACTCCTCCCTTTTCATCTTTAAGAACATCAACAGCCTTTATTATATATGCATTCTTTAACCTAACCTCTTCTCCTGGAGACAACCTGAAAAATCCGTCCTCTGGGTTTTCTTGGAAGTCTTCTTTCTCAATAAACATTTCATCTGTAAATATTATTTCTCTTTTTCCTTCTTCTTTGTTTTGTGGGTTAATATCAAAATTTATCTTCTCTCCTTCTTGCTTAGCATAATTTATAATTTTTATTTTTAAAGGGTTAATAACCGCCATTGCCCTAGGAGCAATTTCATTTAGATGTGACCTTACACAAAACTCTAAAAGTGAAGCATCAATGACGTTTTCCCTTTTTGAAACTCCGACTGTTACTGCAAAGTTTTTTAGGGACTGGGGTGTATATCCTCTTTTTCTCAGTCCAGAAATTGTTGGCATTCGCGGATCATCCCACCCTGAAACTATTTTTTTTTCAACTAATTGAGCAAGCTTCCTTTTACTTGTAATTGTAAAAGAGAGGTTAAGCCTTGAAAACTCTCTTTGTTTTGGTCTAATTCCTTCTAATGGACTAATTGCATCTAAAAACCAGTCGTACAATTCCCTGTGAGGCTCAAACTCAAGGGTACAAAGTGAATGTGAAACCTGTTCTATATAATCAGATTCTCCGTGTGTCCAATCATACATTGGGTAAATGTTCCAATTTTCTCCGGTTCTATGATGGCTTACCTTCATCACCCTATAAACAACAGGGTCTCGCATTAACATGTTGGGGGAGGCCATGTCAATCTTTGCCCTTAAAACGTGTTCTCCTTGATTGTACTCCCCTTTATACATTCCTTCAAAAATTGAAAGGCTTTCTTCGTTTGGTCTTTCTCTAAAGGGGCTATTTTGTCCTGGTTTAGTGGGTGTTCCTTTTTGAGTGGCTATTTGCTCTGAGGTTTGAGAGTCTATGTATGCTTTGTTTTTTTTAATTAAAATAATTGCCCACTCATGAAGCTGATCAAAGTAGTCAGATGCATAACACTCTTTGTCCCAGTCAAAGCCAAGCCAATTAATGTCGTGTTTAATGGCGTCAACATACTCTTTTGCTTCTTTCTCAGGGTTTGTGTCGTCAAACCTTAAATTAACAGGAGAGTTATATTTTTTACCAAGGTTAAAATTTAAGCATATTGCTTTTAAATGACCAATGTGCAAGTAACCGTTTGGCTCTGGGGGAAACCTAAACCTTAAGTTTTTCTTGTCAAACCCTCTTGCTATATCACCTTCTATTATTTGCTCAATAAAATTTGGGCCTTTTTTCTTCACAATTCCAAAGATATTGAAAAGGAAGATAGAAAATATGTTTGCTTTTATATCTTTGGTAAGATTTTGTCAAAAATATATGTAAATAACGCGTGGTTTTATTCTTTTCATGGTTGCCTTCATGAAGAGAGTGTTATTGGGGCTGAGTATTTAGTAAACATTATGGTGGAAACTAACACCGATGATGCTGAAAAAAATGATAACCTTAAAAGCACAATTGATTATGTTGATATTTATAATGCTGTTAAGACAGAAATGGACAAGCCTTCAAAACTACTTGAGTCTGTTATGGAGAGAATGATAACCTCAATAAAAGGAATTAGCCGTAACATAACTGCTGTAGATGTTAGTATCAAAAAACTCTCTCCTCCTATTGGAGGTAATGTTGATTCTGTCGAGTTAAGAAAGAAAGTTTAATCTTTTTTTTATTTTTGCAACCTATGGCATTGTGGCCGAGTGGCTAGGCGGAGCTCTGCAAAAGCTTTTACAGCGGTTCGAATCCGCTCGATGCCTCAAGTAAGGACTTGAAAATCAAGCCTTTTCTTTATTTGATCTGCTTTGATAAGCATGACTCTTGTTTTATCTCCAAGCTGATACTTTTTTCCCGTTTTCTCTCCTACAAACCTGTGGTTTTTTTCATCGTGCACATAAAAATCCCCTGGTAAATCTTTTGCTTTTACTAGCCCTTCACATTTATTTTCAATAACCTCAACGAAAACCCCTCTTGCCACCACGCCAGATATAACAGCATCAAATGTCTTTCCTTCTTTATCCTTCATAAACTTAATTTGCATGAGCTTTACGGAATCTCTTTCTGCTTTTGTTGCTAAAATCTCCATGTGTGTTGAATGCTTACACAGGATTTCTGTTTCATCTGTTTTTATTTTTTCTCCATCTATTTCTGCCTGGATTAACCGGTGAACCATTACATCAGGATACCTTCTAATTGGTGATGTGAAGTGTGTGTAGTTTTCAAATGACAGACCGTAGTGACCTATGTTTTTTGTTGTGTACTCCGCCTTACTCATACTTCTAATCATTAGAGTGTCTATTAGGTTTTGTTCGTTTTTACCGAATGCTTTTTTTAAAAGACTATTAAGGGAGTCGTTTAGTTCATTTGAAGACAGTTTTAAGTTATAGCCTAGCCTTTTCACAACGGTTTGTAGGTTTTTTAGCTTCTCTTGGTCTGGTTGATCGTGAACCCTGTAAACAAAACGCTCTTTGCTTTTTCTCATTTTTTCTGCTACTTTTTTGTTTGCAAGTAACATAAACTCTTCTATTAGTTTGTTTGAACTTTTTGTTTTTTTAAAAACTATATTTTCGGGTTGATTTTTCTTATCAAGCTCAAATTTAATTTCTGTCTTGTCAAAAATTATTGCACCGTTGTTTATTCTTTTATTTCTTATAGTTTTTGCTATACTATTTAGGGTTGTTATAGCTTCTACTGTTTTTTGTGTTACTTTTTTTTCTTTTTTTAATATTGTGTGTTCTTTTGGAATCTTTTCTTGGCCTGTCTCAATAATATGCTGAGCTTCTTCGTACGACAGCCTTACGTCTGATTCTGTAATTGTTTTTCCAATCCACTCTTCTTTAATGTCTCCGTTTTTATTAATTAAGAATACTGCTGAAAAGGTGAGTTTTTCTTCGTTTGGCCTTAGGGAACAAAGATTGTTTGAGAGTGTTTCTGGTAACATGGGTATCACCCTGTCTACCAAATAAACCGATGTTGCTCTATTTTGGGCCTCGTCGTCTATCTTTGACCCTGGCCTTACATAGTGTGAAACATCCGCAATGTGTACACCCACTTCATATTTGTTTTCTTCTATTTTTTTAAATGATATTGCATCATCAAAATCTTTAGCATCTACTGGATCTATTGTAAAGGTTAGCTCTCCCCTCATGTCCCTTCTTTTTTTTACCTCTTCTTTTGTTATTGTTGATGATATTTTTTTCGCTTCTTCTTCTACTTTGTCTTCAAATTCCGTTGACAAACCATATTCATACAGAATTGAATAGGCGTCTAATGAGTCATCATCAAACCCAAAGCTTTTAATTATTTTTCCCTCTGGTGAGTTTTTTGGAGAATCCCATGATTTTATTTCAACAGCCACTTTTTCTCCTTCCTGATACCCCTTCATCTCTTCTTTATCTATAAAAAAATCGGTATACATTCTTGCGTTTCTTGTGTTTACAAACGCATAGTCTTTATTTTTTTCATAAACACCAACAAAAACATCTTTTTTTCTTTCTATTATATCTACAATTTTTCCTTCGTATTTGTTTTTGTTTTTTCTTTCTCCAACAGCAACAGAAACAATATCTCCGTGCAGACCCCTATTTAAATTTCTTTGTTCAACTAGAACATCGGCGTCTAGATCTTCACAAACAACATATCCTCTTCCTGTGCTTGTAATCTCTAAAACTCCTTCTGCTGTGTTTGACTGAATTCCTGGTGCAACAAACTTTCCTTTATTAACCCTTATGATCTGTTCTTTTTTTAGAAGTTTGTTTAATATTTTTATTATATCGTTTCTTCCTTTTGTGTCGTTTACTCCTAAGGCAAATGCTATTTGTTTATAATTAAATTCCTTGTTGGGTTTGCTCCCAATAAATGACTTTATCTTTCTTTCTAGTCCCTTTAAGTCCTTCTTCTTTTTTGACATTTATATTTTTTAAAGTTCAAAGATACTGTTATTAAAACCTAGATTAATTTTATTACCAATAAACATTTAAACATATTAATAATAAGTTTATCTAAATATTAAATAAATATTATATGTATTGTTAATTTCTTTATAAATAGTGTAATGAAATAATACAATTAACACTGAAAAGAAAAAACTAACAAATAATAAACATCACAAAAAGTTGATTTACAGATAAAAAGGGAATAAATAAACAACTGTTAATAGTAGGAAAAACAACATAAAGGTTAACAACTAACACAAACAAAACTGAAGAAAAAGAGTTAGCAAAATCAAAATAGATGTTTAGAAAAAAAAAGAGTTATAATTATTAAAAATAAACAAACAACTATTAACAACATATAAAGAAATAATAAAGGAATTAGTAAATTGAAAAAATGAAAATAGCAATAGGGAATGATCATGCAGGGGTTGAGGTAAAAAAAAACATAGAAAAACTTCTATCTGAAAAAGGATACACGGTTATTAACAAAGGGTATGATGGAAAAGAAAGTGTAGATTATCCAGATTATATACACCCCGTATCATTAGAAGTAAAAGAAAAGAAAGCACAAATAGGAATAATAATTTGTGGAAGTGGTAATGGGGCAGCAATGACAGCTAATAAACACAAGGGGGTAAGAGCGGCAATATGCTGGAGTGAAGAAATTGCTGAGCTTGCCAGACAACACAATGACGCAAACATAATTAGTATACCATCACGATTTTTATCAGAAAAAGAAATAATAAACATAGTAGAAGTTTTTATAAAAACAGACTTTGAAGGAGGAAGACATAAAAGAAGAATAGATAAAATTGATGGAAATGATTGAGTGGAAAGAACAAAGGTTTTCTGATATAAGCACCAAGGAGTTCTACGAAATATTTAAGTTCAGGAGTGAGGTTTTTGTGGTAGAGCAAGAAATATTATACAATGACTTCGATTATAAAGACTACAAAGCTATTCATCTATCAGGATTCATAAATGACGAGCTAATGGCATATGCAAGAATTTTTGATAAAGGTGACTATTATGAAAACAATCCAGGTTTTGGAAGAGTAGCGGTAGAAGAAAAAAAAAGAGGAAACAATTACGGAAAAGAACTGGTAAAAAAATGTATAGAGGTTTGTGAAAAAAATTTTGAAACAAAGGAAATAAAAATTTCTGCACAAGAGTATTTAGAAAAATTTTATTTAGACCTGGGCTTTGAGTTTAGAGGGGAGAGATATATGGAGGACGGCATCCCTCACTGTGCAATGTATTATAACAAATAAATTAATTAGAAGTCCTTAAGCCCCAGCTTTGTCTTTTTGTAAAAGTAGGATTACAAGCACTCATAAATAAATCACGTATAATAAAAATAGGATTGTATCCCCCACCGTACCAATCATAATTAGCAGAAGCAGTTAAACACAAACTAAGGTCATTAGCTGGTTTAATTTTACCATCATCCGCGAAAACAAATTTTTGATTAGGGTTTTGGTCGCACTCACGTAAAATTAAATCTGAGCGATTACCTATGTTTTCTACCTCCATGCAAACATTGTAAAAAGGAAATCTAAACTCACCATCGGGAATTTTGGAAACCTCAAAACCCTGATCCGGAGAAATACCGCCAGAACCACCAATACTAACATTACGTCTGTTAAAGTCAGAATGGCAATTATGAGTTTTTAGGGGTACATCAAGTGCAACAGACGAGCTTTTAGCGGCAGCGCCTTGCATTGGAGCGCCCCCGCCCCCATAAGGCGAATATAAAGTTTCAGAAATGTCTATGCAAACGCTACTGTTGACTCCATTCGAAGCCATATATTGAAGGTTTTCAGGAAACACAAAATTAGGGTCTAAATCGTTTAATAAATAAACTTCTGCTATTTCTGGGAAAGCCGTTTCTTCAATAATTAAATCGGACCCCTTGTCACACGAGAACAAAAAAAGCAAGAAGAAAACAAAGAAACATCTCATTGGACTAAATTAAAGCTAGGAGATGTTTTTAACAAGAAGTTTAAGGTCTTTTTCAATATCCAAAAAAGAAACAACTTTGTCAGAAGAATAAATAAACATAAACCAACCCCCGCCAAAAGACAACACCTCTTTTGAGTGTTTTCTAACAGCCTCACGAAGTAGGCGTTTTATTTTGTTTCTGTCAACAGCAAGAGAAAAATTTTTTTTTGGAACAGACACAACAAAACGAGAATCTTCCTTGTTTAAAAGGTAAACACAATGAAGAAAAGAAGATGAAACTCTTTTACCAGAACTAAACAACACCTCAACGTTTTTATTTCCTTTAAGAGGTTTCATCACGAAAAAAAATCATTTATAGAAGAGCTGTTTTCTAACCTCACACCTTTGTCTGTGTTCGTTAAAGACACCAGTTCATTGTACGGGTCGTGCTGCAGAAAAAGAAGCGTTTCGTTTTCTAAACAGTTTTTTAAAATTTGAGATTTCTCTTCCATGGTAACCAAGGGCCTAACATCGTAACCCATTAAATATGGGACAGGAATGTGCCCAGCTGTAGGTACTAAATCAGAAGTGAAAAGAATAGATCGCCCCTTATACTGAACCATAGGCAATGCCATTTTTTCAGTATGGCCGTCAACAAGCAAAAGATCAAAACCAAGCTCTTTACAAAAACCACCATCAACACCCTCATAAAGGTTTAGCTGACCAGACTCTTCCAAAGGCAAAAGGTTTTCTTTTAAAAAAGAAGCCTTTTCTCTTGGGTTTGGGCTTATGTTTGCCCAGTCCCAATGTTTTTTAGAACACCAAAAACGAGCATTTTTAAAAAGGGGGATAATTTTATCGCCCTCACGTTTTGTTGCACCACCGCAATGGTCAAAATGAAGATGCGTAAACAAAACATCAGTAACATCGTCAGTAGAGAAACCGTTTAATTTCAAAGAACTTTCCAAGGTTGCATCACCGAACAGTGAATAATGACTAAAAAACTTTTCGCTTTGTTTGTTGCCAAGACCAGTATCAACCAAAATAAGCCTCTTACCGTCCTCAATTAAAAGACAGCGCGCGCTCATTTCAATTTTGTTGCTCGAGTCAGCCGGGTTGGTTTTTTCCCACAAAACCTTAGGAACAACACCAAACATTGCCCCACCGTCAAGTTTAAAATTACCAGTCTCAATTGAATATAAATGCATGTTAATCGTTGATTTTAAGGACAGCCATAAAAGCTTGCTGAGGAATCTCAACACTTCCAACCATTCTCATTTTCTTTTTACCTTTTTTCTGTTTTTCTAACAACTTTCTCTTTCTTGTGACGTCACCACCATATAGTTTAGCGGTTACATCCTTTCTGTAAGCCTTGATTGTTTCTCTTGAAATAATTTTAGCACCTATTGCCGCTTGAACAGGAATATCAAACTGTTGCCTTGGTATTAACTCTTTTAGTTTTTCACACATTTTTCTACCCATTCTTTGTGCATTATCAAAATGAATTAAAGAAGACAAAGCGTCAACAGGTTTTCCATTAAGTAGAATATCCAAACGGACAAGCTTTGATGCAACAAAACCGGTGGGCGTATAATCAAATGAAGCATATCCTTTGGAAACAGACTTGAGACGATCATAAAAATCAAAAACAATTTCAGCTAAAGGAAGCTTAAAGTTAAGCTCAACCCTTTCTGTTGTCAGGTATCTTTGGTTTTTAATTTCACCTCTTTTTTCAATACAAAGCGTTAACACATTGCCAACAAACTCTGACTTTGTTATGATTGTTGCGTCAATGTAAGGCTCTTCCACACGATTTAAGCTAGAGGGGTCCGGGAGGTCTGAAGGGTTGTTCACCTGAATTTCTTTAGACGGGTCTTTGTTCACATAAGCCTTGTATGAAACATTTGGAACGGTGGTTATTACCGACATGTTAAACTCTCTTTGCAACCTTTCTTGAATAATTTCTAAGTGAAGCATACCTAAAAAACCACACCTAAAACCAAAACCAAGAGCGGCAGAACTTTCAGGAGAAAAAACTAGAGAAGCATCATTAAGTTGAAGTTTTTCCATACTAGACCTCAAGTCCTCATAATCATCAGTGTCAACTGGATATATACCAGCAAAAACCATTGGTTTTACCTCTTCAAAGCCCTCAATAGCATCAACATTTGAATCACCAACAAGCGTAATTGTATCACCAACCTTCACGTCTTTTGCTTCTTTTATACCAGTAATTAAATAACCAACATCACCAGTTAAAACCTCTTTTTTTGGAACCTGACTTAATTTAAGTGTACCTACTTCCTCAACGCCATAATCTTTTCCTGTAGACATAAACCTGACCCTATCACCCTTTGAAAGCTTTCCGTTTACAACCTTAAAATATGTCTCAATCCCACGATATGGATTAAAAACAGAGTCAAAGATTAGTGCTTGTAAAGGAGAGTTTAGGTCTCCTTCTGGAGCGGGGACCCTATCAATAATCCCTTTTATTATATCTTCTATACCTTCTCCAGTTTTTGCTGAGGCAAGAATAACCTCCTCAGGCTTACACCCAATTAGAGAAACTATTTCGTCAACAACAACCTCTGTGTTTGCGGAGGGCAGGTCGATCTTGTTTACAACAGGTATAATTTCTAAATCATTGTCAACAGCTAAATACAGATTAGATATTGTTTGGGCCTGAATACTTTGAGCAGCATCCACAACTAACAAAGCCCCCTCACATGCAGCGATAGCTCTGGAAACTTCGTAAGAAAAGTCTACATGACCAGGCGTGTCAATTAAATTCAATATAAATTTTTCATTGCCCATCTCATAATCCATCTGTACCGCATGAGATTTTATTGTTATACCCCTTTCCCTCTCAAGATCCATGTCATCCAATAATTGGTCCTGTTTTTCTCTATCTGATACAGACCCAGTAAAATCAAGAAGACGATCAGCAAGAGTGCTCTTTCCATGGTCTATGTGGGCAATAATACAGAAATTACGTATGTTTTTTGACACAATAGATATTTTCGACAAAGATACTTACTTTGTATAATCTTTAAGGACAACGTAAAAATAAATTGAAGAATTGTTAATTTTGCCACATGCTTAAAATAGGAAACATAGAACTTCCTGAATTTCCATTGTTGCTTGCGCCCATGGAAGATGTTAGCGACCCACCTTTTAGAGCTTTGTGTAAAGAGCAGGGTGCAGATGTTGTATACACTGAGTTTATATCAAGTGAAGGGTTAATAAGAAACGCAGCAAAAAGCACAAAAAAACTAGACATCTACACAAAAGAAAGGCCTGTTGGAATTCAAATTTTTGGATCAAATCTTGATTCAATGTTGGGAGCGGTAGATATAGTAGAGAGAACAAACCCAGATATAATTGATATTAATTACGGGTGTCCTGTAAAAAAAGTTGTTTGTAAAGGAGCCGGAGCAGGAATTTTAAAAGACATTCCACTTATGGTAAGTCTTACAAAAGAAATAGTAGAGAGGACAAAGCTGCCCGTAACCGTAAAAACAAGACTCGGTTGGGATGAAAAGTCAATTAAAATTGTAGAGGTGGCGGAAAGATTACAAGATGTGGGCATAAAAGCCATATCCATTCATGGAAGAACTAGAGCTCAAATGTATAAAGGGTTTGCGGATTGGACTAAAATAGCTGAGATAAAAAACAACCCAAGAATGCACATTCCAGTATTTGGAAATGGAGACGTAAATACTCCAGAAAAAGCCAAAGAGATGAGGGATGAATTTGGTTTAGACGGTGCTATGATAGGAAGAGCATCAATTGGAAACCCGTGGTTCTTTGACCAAGTAAAACACTATCTTAAAACCGGGGATAAAAAACAAGAACCAACAATTGCTGAGAGAGCAGAAATGGCTATTCGTCACCTAAAGATGTCTGTTGAATGGAAAGGAGAAGTTTTGGGAGTATTAGAAACAAGAAGACATTATGGAAACTATTTTAAGGGTATTGCAAATTTTAAAGACACAAAGAGTAGAATCTTAAATGAAAAAGACCCTGAAACAATTATAAAAGAACTTGAGGGGGTTAAAAAAAACTTTTCAGAAGCCGTTCTTTATTAAACCTTTCCTTGAGCACTTGATGACCAAGCAGAGGTTATAATTCCCATAAGCACAACAGTCAAAAAAACAATAATTACATTAGTAGAGGTTAAAGAGACAGGGTAAGGAATAGAGGTGCCAGGTACAGATACTAACGAATAAAAATTCTGTAACATAACCAGCAACCAAGCAAGACCAATTCCAATTATAGTACCAAAAACTGTTGTAAAAACACCAAGAGAAAAGAAGATTTTGTTAAAGTCTTTTTTTTGACCACCCAGAATTTCAATAACACGTAAATCTTTCTTTTTTTCAACCATCATTATTGTAATTGAGCCAACAAGATTGAACATTGAAATTAAGGCAACCAATGAAAAAATCATATAGACAGCAAGATTCTCTGTATTAAGCATCTTGTATAAAGCTGGATTGAGATCTTGCTTATCCAGTACAGAAAAATCAGAAGATAAAAGATTATTTATCTCTTTTTCAAAATCAGCTTTATTTACATTGCCATCTAAAGCAACCTCAATTGATGTGTATGAGTTTTCACCAACACCAATTAGGGAAGAAATTGTTTTCATTGAGGTGAATGCAAACTTTTTTTCAATATCTGAACTTATTTGATAAACACCCTCAATGTCCAACAACTTAGTGTTAAATGGAGAAAAACTAAACAACGACCTTGTTTCTTTTTTTGCAGCTGTCGCTAATAGAGAAAAATCATCACTCATTACAACCTCAAGAGATGACGCTAAATCTGCACCTAAGTATATTGTGTTGGGTTTGTTAGGAGAAAATGCACCAATAAGAGATAGTGAGTCTAGCGTAGGACCCATGTAGTAATCATCAAAAACACCCTTAAGAAGAACAGCACCTGAACTTAGATCATTTGAAAGCACAACCTTCTCCTCAATAACAGGCGAAGCAGATATTACACCTTCAATCTTTTCTATTAAACCCAGCTTTTCTTTGTCTACCATAAAATAACTTGCTTTATTAGGAATAATTTTTAGATCAGGATCAAAGGAACTCGTATATGTTAAACCAAAATCCTTAAGACCTGCAAATCCACTTAAAACTAAAAGAAGAACACAGGCAGCTGAAACGATCATAAAAAAAGCAAACCCATTAATTCTGTTGACAATTGTTTTTTTATCCTTAGAAAAAAAATAGCGAATAGCGATCTTATAAATGTATGGTTTGAACATTTTACTCAATAGGGTTATCAGGGTTATTAATAGAATCTTCAACTGAGTCAATGTAATCCAGAGAATCATCAACAAAAAAAGTAAGCTCGGGAATTTTTCTTAAGTAGTTTTTAAGAGAAGAAGACAGATCATGTTTTATTCTAGCAGCATTATCCCTGATTAATTCTAAGTGATGTGTTGCATTATCACTTGGAAAAATGCTTAAATAAACTTTACATAAAGAAAGATCTGGTGAGACCCTAACTTTAGTTACAGAAATGATAAGATTTTTGACTCCACCTCTTCTCAAATCAGACCCAATTAACTCTGCAATTTCTTTTTGAATTAGAGAGGAAATTTTTTTTTGTCTTTGACTTTCCATTTTTCAAAAGTACTAGAAATAAAAAACAATATTTAAGTTTTATAAAAACATTGCGAAATTGTATATTTGCCCTCTTACTGGTCCTATAGCTCAGTTGGTTAGAGTAGATGACTCATAATCATTTGGTCCCTGGTTCGAGTCCAGGTGGGACCACCCTTAAACCCTCTAAGTCCTTGACTATGAGGGTTTTTGTTTTTTTGATTTTTTTGTCCGAACCTAAATCCAAACCAAATTAATTATTTTTGAAAGTTGATGAACAGAAAATATTTTTATTATATAGTTTTTGGAGTTACATTTTTAACATTCGGATTGGTTCAAGATTACATCAGACCAAATTATGAAGGAGGAAATGACCTTATAATTTATTTTCTTGGAGTAATTCCCAACTTCCTTCCAGGTATTGGTCTTCCAAGTATGTTTTATGTAACCATTCCAGAGATTTTTAAACCTAATACATCTATTTACAGAAATAGATTAAAGTGGTCAATAATCATTTCTATGATTGGTCTAATTGGAAATGAATTCATAACAATTTATACTCCGGGAAGAGGAGTTTTTGATTGGAATGATATTGTATGGACAATTATTGGGGGAATAGTTTTTTATTTTCTACATATAACAATTCAAAACAATGGTTCTAAAAGAACCTGAACCGGGGTTGTAGTCAAAACATCTTGATTTTTGAGAAGGTTCGTAATACGAACCTAAAAGGTTCGGACTCTGAACCTCTTAAATCTAAAAAAGTAAGTATTTACGAAGGAAGAGTAACCTTCCTACGAGGACAGGTGGAACCCCGGGGTTCCATTTTGGAACCCTAAGGGTTCCACTAAGTTTTGTAACTATCTGATAGGATTGTATAGGTGTTTTTTTAATAATAGCATTTAGTTGATTTTAATCACAACATCAATTAGTAATTATAATAAATTACCTACAACTCCAGTGAGTGCCATCACATATTCCATAAGGGTTGGATGTTTGTCCGCAAGAACATTCAACATTTACATATATGTTAGCGTTTGAATCTAAATTTGAATTGTTCATTTTAATTTTTAATTTACTGAATGTATTATTAAGAAACTTTAACTTAGTATTATCAGTATTTTAAATTTTTGAGTTATTATCTTATAACAATTTAAAACTTAAAATATTATTGGGGTAATTTGGGAGCCAGAACCATGTTAAAGGTTAAAAAAACTTAATCTCCATATAAAACCCCCTTTTAATAAAGGGGGTCACATATAAAAAAACCGAATGTATGAAATGCTTTAATAGGAATTAAAGTATTACAAACTTGAGATTTTTACAATTGACTGATGTTGTCTGTATTTTATAAAATCATTAATAAATAATTAAGGTAGCCTTTAACCTTTAAACTCTTTTTTAAGTTCTTCATAAAAACCGGCATATGCAACAGAATACCTTGGAAGAAGCCACACCCACCATATAAACAAAGTAAAAACTCCAGCAATAAAGTAAAAAAATGCTTCTAAGTTTAGCATGAATAGTTGCCACTTATGATTTCTCATCATTTTTTCACTTAAGTTAAAAGCTTCAATTACGCTAATATCTGGATCGTCTGCAAGTATGAAAAAAACCTGTGAGTACATTAATGCTAATATGATACCTGGTATAATAAAAAGTATAAATCCAAGAAGAATAATGATTGAAAGTACTGCTATAAAGAAAATCGGCTTAAGACTATCAAAACGACTAAAGATTGTGGTAAATTCTCCCTCACCCTTCTTAAAAACATCAAGACAAAAAACAGCAATACCAAGTTGAATATATCCAGAAAGGCAAACCACACCGATATTTAAATACAAATTTTGTGGAGAAACAGAAGATATTATCTGCGGCAATATGGATGCCAGAACAATACTAATAAATACTTGAAAATAAGAATCCTTTAAAATAGGTTTTGTCTTCTCGACTAAATCACGGTTTGATATCATAAACTAATTAATGGTTAATATAAATGTAATAAAAACAATAATATTATTGAGCTCTTACATTAGTTAACATGTAATCGAAAAAAACACTTTTTAAAAAACTAACCAATTCTTCATCTTTTATTACAACATTATCTTTAAATACACCAAAATCAATATCATTTTCAAAATAAGTTACAACCATTTCATATTCATTAATTGATGAGTCATGTTCAATTTTAGTTTTTTTATACAGCATGGTATTTCCATTGAGCTCTTTTTGCCTTTGGTCCTTTTCAGTTTCAACAATTTTATATCTCATTTTTCTTAAAAAACTTTTTATACAACCAGTATATAAGGATAAAAATGTAGCCGATTATAAAATAATACCTCATACATAAATTTAAAAAAAATCGAAATATTTTTTAAATACGGAGTAGTGGTTTTTAATTAGTTATAATCTTTAGTTATAAAGATTAAGTAAAAAATATCAATAAGTGTTTGTACTTATTGTGTCCTTATGTAAAAATTTATAATTTAATAGACTAAACTCACTAATATGGAACATTTACAAAAAAATGGTTCTTCAACCAATGCTATGGAAAACGGCAAGTGCCCTTTTGTTCATGGAGCTTCTACATCTCCAGACACATCACCCTTAAAATGGTGGCCAAAAAGATTGAATCTTGATATTCTTCATCAACATGATCAGAAGACAAATCCTTATTCTAAAGATTTTGATTACAGAGAAGAAGTTAAATCATTAGATTTTGAGGCTCTAGAAAAGGACATGCATGAATTAATGACTACACCGCAATCATGGTGGCCAGCTGACTGGGGCCATTATGGAGGTTTAATGATTAGGATGGCTTGGCATGCTGCTGGAACATACAGAGTTGCAGACGGAAGAGGTGGTGCAGGAACAGGTAACCTAAGGTTTGCGCCTTTAAATTCTTGGCCTGATAACGGAAATCTTGACAAAGCAAGAAGGTTGATGTGGCCTATAAAGAAGAAATATGGTAATAAAATAAGCTGGGCGGATTTATTTATTCTTGCGGGAAATATAGCTTATGAAAGTATGGGTTTAAAAACATTTGGTTTTTCTTATGGAAGGCCAGATATATGGCATCCAGAAATTGATATATATTGGGGACCAGAAGATCAAATTATGGCTCCAAGCGAGAACAGGTATGAAGATTTAGAGGACCCTTCTACACTTGAAACTCCACTAGGTGCTACTCATATGGGGTTAATATATGTTAACCCTGAAGGTGTAAATGGTAAGCCTGATCCAATGAAAACCGCACTTCAGGTAAGGGAAACATTTGCTAGAATGGCCATGAATGATGAGGAGACTGCAGCTCTTACAGCAGGAGGTCATACTGTTGGTAAAGCCCATGGAAATGGTGATGCATCAAAATTGGGTAACGAGCCTGAGGGTGCAAATATTGAGGATCAAGGATTTGGGTGGATAAACCCAACTTTAAAAGAGAAAGGTGCAGTAACAAGTGGACTTGAGGGTGCATGGACCACTAATCCAACTAAATGGGACAACGGTTATTTTGACATGCTCTTCAATCATGATTGGGAATTGAAAAAAAGTCCTGCAGGAGCTTGGCAGTGGGAACCAGTAGATATCCTGGAGGAAGATAAACCTATAGATGCTTCCAACCCTTCGATTAGAAAAAACCCTATAATGACTGATGCGGATATGGCAATGAAAATGGATCCTATATATAATGAAATATGTACCAGGTTTAAAAATGATCAAGATTATTTTTCTGACACATTTGCTAGAGCATGGTTTAAACTAACACATAGAGATATGGGGCCAAAAACAAGGTATATAGGACCAAATTTTCCAGAGGAAGATCTAATTTGGCAGGACCCAGTTCCTGAGGGCAACATAGAGTACAATGAAGAAGAAGTAAAATCAAAGATTTCAGGCTCAGGACTATCTATATCTGATCGTATCGCTATTGCATGGGATAGTGCAAAAACCTTTAGGCACTCTGATTTAAGAGGAGGTGCAAACGGGGCAAGAGTATCTCTTTCACCTCAAAAAAACTGGGATGCAAATGAGCCAGAAAGACTTTCAAAGACCCTTTCTATTCTGAGAAAAATTTCTTCAGAATCAGGAGCTAGTTTAGCCGACACTATAATTCTTGCCGGTAATACTGCGGTTGAAGAGGCAGCAGAAGCAGCAGGATATAATTTGAAGGTTGAATTCAAAAAAGGAAGAGGCGATGCTTCTCAAGAAATGACTGATGAAGATTCATTTTCAAACCTTGAGCCTGCAGCTGACGGTTTTAGAAATTGGTTTGGGGGAAAATCCAAATCAAGCCCTGAGGAACTTCTTGTAGATCAAGCACAATTATTAGGTTTGACTGCTCCTGAGATGACAGTTTTGGTTGGAGGGATGAGAGTGTTAGGAGCTAATCATCTTGGCAATAAATCAGGAATATTTACAGACAATGAAGGTGTTTTATCAAATGATTTTTTTGTAAATCTAACAGATATGAATAACACCTGGACTGTAGTGAAAGACAATCATTATGAACTAAAGGACAGAAATTCAGGTAACTTAAAATGGACTGCAACATCAGTTGATCTGGTCTTTGGATCAAATTCGGTATTAAGATCTTATGCTGAACTTTACGCTCAAGACGATAATAAGGAAAAGTTTGTTAATGATTTCGCAAATGCATGGTCAAAAGTTATGAATGCAGACCTTTTTTAAACTATAGTTTTTATCTTTAACGACTTAAAAATCAATTATGAAAAATTACACTTTTAAATTTATACTAAGCTCACTCCTGTTATCTTCAATTTGTATTAACTCACAAGAGTTTACAGTGCAATCAAACCTAGAAAACTTGTCAATTGAAGTTGGCGAGATTTTTGAGCCTATAACAGATATTTTAGATAAGAATGGAAATAAAGTTGAGTGTCCCAACATAATTTATTACAATAAAAATGGTGCATTAAATTGGGATGATGGGATTAGTGTAAATAGAAGAAGAGGAACAATTAAAGGAGAAATTCCAGGACAACATAAAGTTATTGCGCTTTGTATTGGACTATCTGACGGAAGATTGAGTAGAGATTTTGATGTGACCGTCAATTACGCAAAGCCAAAAGAATTACAAGTTAACTTAAGCAGAGAAACAGTTTACACAGGAACATATGTGCCTCTTCAATATAAAGTGGTTGACGCATATGGTTTTACTAGGTTCGATGCGGATATTCAAATAAGTTCTGAAAATGACTTAGTTGAAATAGATAACTTTAATAATGTAAAAGCTGTTAAGCCCGGAAATGCTGAACTAAAAATTGAGCTTGATGGAGTATCGACATCTTTAAGCTTTAAAATTAAAGAAACACCAATCTCGAAACTTTCAATTAATGCTAACCTTGATGTAGCAAGAACAGGAGATGTAGTAAAGTTTTCCACAATTGCCTATGATGACAAAGGAAAGGTTGTTTCAGATGCTCCTTTTAGTTATTCTTTCTCTGGAGAGTCTTTTGATAAGAGCTCAACCGCAGCAGGTTTAATAAAAGATGATGGAAGATTTGTAGCTGAAACAGCAGGTAAGTATTTAATTACCGTAACGGCAGGAGAAAAGTCAATTTCAAAGCCATTAGTTGTTTACGATAGAGGAATCCAAAGAGAGGTTATTACTATTGGAACTGGTACAGTGGAAGACAAGCACACTTCAGACTTTTGGGTTTTTGAGGGTCAAGATGGAAATGATTATGCAGTATCCGGGACTTGGGGTGCAGATGGAACTACTTATTTTTGGGACGTTACAGACCCAGGAAATTTGAAAAAAATAGATAGTGTTCAAGTAGATGCAAGAACCGTTAATGATGTAAAGGTTTCAGCAGATGGTAAAATTTCTATTATAAGCAGAGAAGGTGCGTCTAACAGGAGAAATGGAATTGTAATACTTGATACAACTAATCCTTATGATGTTAAAATTCTTTCAGAGTACACAACAAACTTAACAGGGGGTGTTCACAATTTATTTATATATGAAGACCATGTTTATGCACTCAGCAATGGAGAAAGGTTTTATGTTATAAATATCGAGGATCCAACAAATCCCTATGAAGTTGGTATGTTTGAAATAGGAGAAAAAGGACAAGCTATTCATGATGTATGGATAGAGGATGGCATTGCATACTCTTCTAATTGGAAGCATGGAGTTTACATGATTGATGTTGGAAACGGAGTTGCTGGTGGCTCACCATCAAACCCAGTAGCAATGGCAAATTATACCTATGAATCAGGAGCTCATCACGCAACATTTCCTTTTAAAAGTAAATCAACTGATAAGTTTTACACAGTATTAGGTGATGAAATTTTTCCACAAGGTATTGATGTGTATACCACCAATGAGACTGCAGGCTTCATTCACTTTGTCGACTTTACTGATATTAATAATCCAGAAGAAGTTGCTAGATATGAACTGCCTGGGCACGGCTCTCACAATTATTGGATAGAGGATGATATACTATATGTTGCAATGTATACAGGCGGTGTTAGGATAGTTGATATTAGTGGAGAACTTATGGGGGATCTCTTTAGACAAGGGCGAGAAATCGGTCATATTAATACGGCAAACCCAAACGGATACATTCCAAATGCTGCTATGACATGGGGTGCACAACTCTATAAAGGATATGTTTTTTATTCAGATCATAATGGTGGAATTGGTTCTTCAAAAGTCTTGCCAACAAAGCCGGATAATTCTAGAATTAATGAATACTTAGACAGACCAAGATTAATCGACTAAACCATGAAGAGATTATATACAATTTTATTCCTTTTAATTTTTAACATTGGATTTTCACAAGAATATTATGTCTATGTTGCAGCTGAGTCAGATGATCAGGTTTCCATATTAAAATTTGATGGAAATGAAATACAAGAAACAAATAGAGTTTCAGTTGGAGTAATGCCAACAGAAAATGAAGGTCCACACGGAATAACTATTGACCCTAGCGGTGAATATTGGTATTTAACATTGGCGCACGGAAATCCAAATGGATCAGTTGTTAAGTATTCTACTGAAAACAACGAGCCACTATTAAAAGTTGAGTTAGGCCTTTTTCCAGCTACCATGCAAATATCAAAAACAACAGGACTTCTTTATGTGGTTAATTTTAATTTACATGGGCTAATGAAAACAAGCACTGTTTCAGTTGTTGATCCAGAGTACATGGTAGAGATAAGTAAAATAAAAACCGGCATTATGCCACATGGTTCAAGAATGTCTCCAGATGGAAATTTTCATTATTCTGTGGCGATGATGTCAGGAGAACTATTTGAAATAGATGCCGTTGATTTGAGTGTAAAGCGTATTTTGAGTCTTGACACCAATAAACATCATAGGAACGCCATGCATCACTCAAAAGTTAAACCAACGTGGGTAACTCCGTCTCCATCAGGAAAAGAATTATACATAGCTGGTAATGGTTCAAACAAAATCTTCATTGTTGATGTCCAAGAATGGAAAGTTAAGCAAACAATTGAGACAGGGGAGGGACCATATAACATAGCTGCTACTTCTGATGGAAAACACATTATAACAACCCTGAAAAACGAGGGTGCAGTTTCTATTTGGTCCTTAGATAAAAGTAAGCAAATTTCCAAGATAAAGACATCAACTCAAATTCCACATGGAGTGGTAATTTCACCGGACAACAAGTATGCTTTTGTTTCTGTTGAAGGTGTAGGAGGTGAGGCAGGTAAGGTAGATGTTATTAGTCTCGAAAAACTTGAGTTAGTTGATTCTGCTGAGGTTGGAAAACAGGCTGGAGGAATTGCTTTTTGGAAAATTGCAGATTAGTTTAAATGGAAGGTTTTTCAGAAAAAACTAGAGAGTACTTTCCTTCTTTAAATAGAGTTAATAGCTCAAATCAACAAATTATATACTTAGATGGCCCCGGAGGCACTCAAGTTCCTATTCAGGTAATCGAGGCAATCTCCAAATATTATTTAAGATCAAATGCGAATACACACGGAGAATTTATTACAAGTAAGGAAACCGACTCTATTATGGATGATCTCCGATTTAAAGTTTCTCTTATGCTTGGGGCAGAAAATCCTAACTCAATTTCAATTGGTCAAAACATGACCACATTAAATTACAGTTTGGCAAGAGCTTTATCAAGAAAATTTAAAGAAGGTGACGAAGTGATTGTAACAGAGCTTGATCATGAGGCAAATAGAGGCCCATGGATGATTTTGAAAGAAGTAGGTGTGAAGATTATTGAAGTTAATCTAAAGCAGAATGGAACTCTTGATTATTCTGATTTCAAAAGTAAAATAAATGATAAAACCGTAATGGTTTGCATGGGTATGTCATCCAATGCACTCGGAACACTTAACAGCTTTAATAGAGTTAAAGAATATCTAAAAGACAGAAAATGCCTTTTTCTACTAGATGCTGTCCATTATGCACCACATTTTTCAATTGATGTTAAAGTTCTTGACTGTGATTTTATGTTATGTTCAGCTTATAAGTTTTATGGACCACATATAAGTTTTCTCTACTCTAAGCCTGGAGTTTTGAACGATCTTAATCCAGATAGACTAGTTGTCCAAGATCAGGAGGCCCCTTATATAATTGAAACAGGGACACTGAATCATGCAGCATGCTCAGGAGTTTCAGCAGCTATTGATTTTATTTCATCTCTTGGTCAAGGAAGAACATATAGGGAAAAACTGGAAAGTGCATATTTACAAATTAGTGATCATGAATTTAATCTTGCAAAACATCTCTATGAGTCATTGGAAGGCTTTGATAAAACAACTGTTATTGGCCCTGATTTTTCTACAAGAGAAAGAACACCGACAGTATCATTTGTTCACTCAAATTACTCTCCGCAAGAAGTATGTGCTAGCTTAGCTAAACACAATATTTGTGCTTGGGATGGGCATTTCTATGCACTAAAGGCAATCCAGCAATTAGGTCTTGAAAGCAGAGGAGGTGTAACAAGACTTGGAATTTCACTCTACAACACAAAAAAAGAGATAGATAGGGCAATTGAGGTTATAAAGTCTATTTAGTTCAGCTATTTAATTTTTTTATAAACCAGTTTTGAAAAACTTGTTGTGTTTCAGGTTCTGCCATATTTAGGTCTTGTATATTCAGAAATTTAACTTCAGCTTTTGAATCAATACTTTTTAATATCTTTTCTAGTTTTTTGGCTGAAAGATTTCGGGATTTATTTATCTCTACAAGTTTATTTGTGGAAGACTCAACATAGAGATTCTCTTTTATTAACAGATGCCAACAAAGGCTGTATGGCATATATTGTCTGCCGTCTCTAAATTTGTACCTTATTTGGTTTGTTAGTCTTTGAGGGTTTTTATCATAAAAATCTTTAATAACTGATTTTATTTGTGGTCTACCACAATGAAATGATTTAAAATACCTATTATGGAAACCCACAATATTTGCAGCTTTTGATTGAGCAGCGTTGAAGCTTGGCCTAATATTTAATAAGTTTTTTATTTTATGTGAGATGGTCTTTATTAATTGTTTATTGTATGTTTTGGCCCAACTTCCTGTTAAAACTGCTTTATTATATTTAAACCAATCTTCTTTGGTAGTCTCTTTGATAAGAAACATATCATCATTAAAATAAATGAACTTATCAGAAAGATTTTTAATCTTAAAAAGTAATGCATCTATTGATCTAATATTAAATGATGGCATACAATCTAAATTGTCACGAAAAATTTCTTCATGATCAATAATTTCAATTTTTTCTAAAGACACCATATGTCTAATCCCACTAAATTTTGGTTTTTGTTTATCAGTAACAATAAATATTTTTCGAACAAATGGGGCAAATTTAATAATAGATGCTACACAGAAATCAATTTCATTTGCCTGAGTGTATTGTCTGTTGATGATCTTTTTGTTTTTAAGATTCTCTTCAAGTTTTATTTTGTAATTAGGGTCAGATCCATCAACCCAAGTTATTACTGCATCAATTTTTTCCATTTAAACAAAATAAAAAAGTTTATTAATTGGGGTTTTTAAAGACTCTGATATTTTTAAAGCTATGTCAAGGCCAGGCACAAATTTATTTTTCTCTATTGATATTATTGTTTGTCTGCTAACGCCAGCGAGAAGTGCTAAATCCTCTTGGGTTAGACCCGCACCTTTTCTATAATCTTTAACTCTATTTATAAGCATATGTAAAGTAAGCTTTACAAATATAATAAAATTTTTGTAAAATAAACTTTACATTATAACTTTTAAATTTTTTTTGTAAAATAAACTTTACATTATAAATGTATAGTTTGCTTTACATTATTTTAAAGATGTTAAATAATAATTAAAACCATATCAAAAAGAAACCTAAAAAACTCAATTTTCTAGTTTTACAAAAATTTTAATGCATGAAAAAATTAATCACTTTATTAATGTTTGTCTCACTGGTTTCATGTAATATGAACTCTAATAAGTCAGAAGAGGCCAATAGTGTTACAGTTAATGCGTCTGATGCAATTTATAATATTAATCAAGACGAAAGTAGCCTTGTTTGGACTGGTAGAGAAGTCTCAACAAGCTCCCACTTTGGAACAATTAATTTTACATCTGGACAATTTGAAGTTGCAGATGGTCTTATTTCTCAGGGGGAGTTTTTTGTTGACATGACATCTATTAACGTACAAGATTTAACAGGTGGAAGTAAAGAAAGGTTAGAGGGCCATTTAAGATCAGATGATTTTTTTTCAGTCGAATCCTTTCCTTCAGCTCATCTCTATATTTCAAGTTCTGAGCTTATATCGGATGGAAAATGGATGGTGAACGGTTTTTTAACTATAAAAGACATTTCACACCCTGTTTTATTTGAAATGGCAAATACTGAGGATGGGTGGACAGCCAATCTTGTTTTTGATAGATCAAAGTATAATGTGAAGTTTAGATCAGGAACATTTTTTGAGAATCTTGGTGACAAACTCATTTACGATGATATTGAGTTAGAAATTAATCTTAAAACTTCATAATATGAATCCTAATAGACCAAGATGTGGATGTGGAAACACGCAAGACCCAGAAGGGTTTTGTGATGGTTCTCATAGCAGCCAATAATGAATAAGTTACTTGCATTTGGGGCTTCTTCCTCAAAAAATTCAAGAAACAAAAAACTAGCCTCTTATGTTGCCAATAAAATGGCTCCAAAAGAGGCTATTCTCATTGATTTAAACGAATTCGAAATGCCTATTTATAGTGAAGATAGAGAACAAGAGATAGGTATTCCAGATAAAGCACATGAGTTTAAAAAATTGGTCAATGAAAGTATAGGAATAATAATTTCACTTGCTGAACACAATGGTTCTTATACCTCGGCATTTAAAAATATATATGACTGGATTTCTGTAATTGAAACAACAGTATGGAGTAACAAGCCTTTAATACTATTATCAACCAGTGATGGACAAAATGCTGGCAAAACAGTGCTTCAAACAGCCTTATCTCGTTTTTCTAGACAAAGTAAACAGGAAATTCCTCATTTTTCACTTCCAAACTTTAATGAAAACTTTTCCGATACCGATGGAATTATTAACAAAAAACTAAGCGAAGAGTTAGATAAACAGATAAGTATATTCTCAAGTCAAGTTGATAACTTACTTCACTCCAGTAATGATTAGTGTTCCATTCCACTTACCTTTTTTTCCGAAATACCAATATTCTACATTACTAAACCCTGCTGATTTGTAAAAGTTTAACCATGTGTTTTTAGAAAGTAATTGCATAGTACTTATTGATATATCATCTTTCCAACTGTGTGACGGTTTATTTTCTAAATAATGATCAATACCCATAATTAAGCGACCACCATTATCTAACCAATTATCATGAATATGACCTATGAGAATTTCAGGTTTTTCAAAATAATAGAAAACCTCCATTGAATGAACGATATCTACTTTTTGCTTAGGGATCCATCTTAACAGGTCAGAGCAGAAGTATTGATTTTTATCATCTAACATTTTTGCCTTTTCTATCATGTGTATTGATCCATCAACACCAATTGCGTTGATACACTTTTTATCAGAAGAAACTTTTCGAACAACCCAACCATTCCCACAGCCAGCATCTATAAATTTATATTTATCGATTCCTTTAGTTGAATATTGAATCATGTTCTCAACAGATGCAGAATGGTTTTTCTCCATACCTTCATCTTTTCCATTTAAAGCCCAATTACTAAATACCTTAATAGGTGACTCCATTTAATCTACAGTTATTAATTTGTGGATCATACCTGAATCACAGAGAGAAACAATATAAAGATTAGAATTATTCAAGTCATCAATTTGATCATAATAATCTTCATCAATAAGATTATTTACAAAACCAGGAATAGTATTACTATGGCCAACAACAAGTGTGTTTTTCCCAATACTTGATTTTAAAAAAGCTTCATATATTATATCATCGGAAGAGTATAAAATTATTTCCAAGCTATTATTTTCTGCAAGAGGTTCGACTGTTTTTATTGTCCTCTTATAATTTGTGGAGTATATTCTAGAAATATTTTTATCACTAAAATAATTTTTCCAATTTATAGCCCTTAAAAAACCATTCTTGTTAAGATCTGGATCACGATCTGATTTATCAGTCCTTACTTTCTCAGCATGTCTAATTAGGTAAATGTTAGAGCACCTTTCACTTGGCTTATAAAATGAAGTAAATAAGAGAAAGACTAATATTTTTAAAATATTCAAAGTATTATTTTTCTTTTACTTATAGCATAAATTAAATATGCAATAATCATTACAAGGGGCTCCCATATAAGTAGATAGTATGGCCACTCTCCAATTACAAGAGGGTTGCTTACCTCTGGGGCAGCATTAACATACATATAATTGGAGTCTAATAGAAAATTAATTGGCATTATGATTGCCATTAAAATATTAAGATGAATCCAAATCTTAAACCAAGAAAACTTAGGGAGTTTAAGGTCTAAATGAAGAAACATAAAAATTGGCAGAACTATAATTAAACTATGTGAAACATAATAGTTTAAATAGTATCTTAACGACCCGTCAAAATGGTTCATCTGTGGAGTTAAAATTGCCATTATTCCACCGATAACTCCTGTGTAGTAAACAAATTGAAAAAGTTTTTCTTTCTTTTTTATGAAAGGAAGCACACAACATATAAGGGAGGATATACCACACAGTTGAATAGGTAAATTATATTGAACATCCCATGTGCCACTAATAATATATCCTCCATTTTCAGTTAGAAAATCAAGAATCATTATGACCCCAATAAGATATGTAACCTGAATTTTCTGTTTTCTGTTTAAAAACCGAGCAATAATTAGAGGAACAGAAATAAAAATTAATGAAAAGAGAGTCCAAGTCTTCCATTCGTCTGTCATAAATTCAACAACATAAATTGGGATTGGATTTTCTTCCATATTAAAGCTGTTTTTTCAAAAGTATAAAAACTATTTAACTAAGATTATAATAGAATGAGTTTCTCAATAATTCGAGACTTTTTGGTACAGCAGTATTAGCATCTTCATTTCCCTCAAACTCAAGGGATATATATCCTTTGTAGTTGTTTTTTCTCATTAATTCACCTATTGATTTGTAATCAATATTAATTTGATCAAAAGCTGGCCATTTTGCACCACCAAAGTATGTTTTTGCTTGAATTAAGCATGTGTGCGGAGCTAGCTCGGCTAGTTGCTCTTCTCTATTTTCAAAGAAGTTACCTGTATCCAGGGTAACACTTAGCCATGGTGAGTCTATAGCATTGACAATTTTCATTACCCCTTTAGAAGTTAAACCTAAGCCCCAGTGGTTTTCAAGACCTAGAACGACTCCACATTTTTCCGCTGTTGGAATACACTGTTCAATAGAATCAATAACCCATTTGAATCCTTCTTCCTCCGTATAGCCATCAATAATAGATTCTACACCTTTGTTATCCATTAGAACATCAAACTCTGATTTATCTCCCATTGGCTTTGTTGTTCCCCACCTTCCAGTATTAATTCTAATAGTTGGTATTCCCAGAGAGTAAGCCACCTCAATCTGACGCTTTGTTAATTCAATATTTTCTTTTCTTTTTGAGGCATCTGGACTTACATAACTTTGGTGGGTTGAGAGTCCCATGATATCTAAACCTGAATCAAATGCTCTTTTTTTGAGTTTTTGTAAATAACTATTTTCTTCGGATTCCATTTGAATTAGTAGTAATTCTATTCCGTCGAATCCAAACTCGGAGGCTTTATCAATACAATACTCAATAGGAGTTTCTCGTCCATTAAATTGCCAAAAAGAGTAAGTTGACACACCAATGGGATTATGTTTAATTTTTTTTAATAACAAGTTATTACCGCTTTTGGGCTTGTTAAAGCTTGCTAAAGGAGCTCCTATTGTTGCAGCAGCAATGGATTTAATTAAAGATCTTCGTTTCATAAGTTGTAAATTAATAAAAGGAATTGGTTTTTTAACTAAATTTAGTTCTCAAATTAATTCTAAACTAAAATCAAAAAAATGAAAAAATTATTTTTACTAATAACGATCCTTGCTTTAGGTTCAATTTCTGCGCAAGGAAATGGTGACTTTGTTTCTTTTCAGTTTGTAAAGACAACACCAGGAGAACAATATAACGTAATATTGAATGAAAAATGGAAAGAACTTCATCAAATGAGAATAGATGATGGGACAATAACAGGTTGGGATACATGGTGGAGAGTTGGTGCAACACCAGAATCTGATTGGAATCTTTTAATTGTTACAGTTGCAAAGCACCCAGATAGCCTTAATGCCAACGTCGGAGTAGCAAAAATGAGACCTGAATACAGTGAAATGGATAGAGAAATTTTTCTAGAAAAAAATTATAAAGCAAGAACTCTTGTTTGGCAAAATGTATATGTAAACAAGGGGTTAAATTTTGCTGGTAATAATGGTGAAACACCTGCGGTACCTCAAGTTGCAGTAATAAATCCAATGAAAACAGATTACACTAATGATGCGAAGTATGAGGCGTTAGAAAACAGTCTAAATTCGGGAGATTTAGGTCCAAGATTGGGTTGGGGCTTGTTAAAGAGGATAGATAACTATGGAGATGATATTCATCACAATTATATGACAGTTGACTTCTATGAAAAAATGTCTGATGTGATGCTCTCTAGAGTTCCAACTCAAAATGCTAATAGACAGCTACAAGAAGTTGTTAAAATGAGAAAGCATGTAAGTAGTATTACGCTATGGTCAGGCATTTCATTGAGACCAACACAATAATTTATAAAACAACTTATAAAAAAACCCCTCATTTAAGGGGTTTTTTTATTTTTGACATAATGAGAAATATTGTCGTAATTATTATATCTCTACTCCTTTTTGCTAGCTGTTCTTTTAACCCTAATCCTATTAGATCTGCTTTTAAAAAAGATGATTTTTTAAGACGTATTTTAAAAGACAAGGATAAATATGAAATACAAATTCTTTATACAGAAGTTTCGAAAAACACACTTGGCCAGACTGAGTTTACAGATTTTGAATTTAAGCTAAATGATCAAAAATATTTCTATCCAGCAAGTACAATTAAACTGCCTATAGCAGTAATGACTCTATCAAAAATTAACGAGCTAAGAGCAGTGGGGTCAAATATTTCACTTAAATCTAAAATCAATCTTTCCCTAATTAACAATAAAAAAGAAATTATTGTAAAGGACTCTATTACTTCTTTTCAGAATTTAATTGCGGATGTTTTTTTGGTTAGTGATAACTCTGCCTCTAATGTACTAATTGATTTTATAGGCTATAATTATTTTAACTCATCAATGAGTAATTTAGGGTTTGAAAACACTTATTTAAATCATAAGTTTAATCCTGACCCTTTTGTTGATTCTTCTTGGATAATTACCAATATAGATAATGATACAATTTCATCTGATAAAAATAAAATAACTGTTTCAGCTAGTAGTGATATATCAAATTTAAAAAAGGGTAACAAAAGATTCATTAACGGAGAAATAATAAATGAACCTCTAGACTTTTTTTCCAAAAATAGATCATCATTAACAGACATGCATAACATCATTAAGAATCTAATTTATCCTGAGGTTACACTTTCAAAATTTAATTTAAATGTAGAGGACTATGATTTCATAAGGTATTGGATGAGTAGATTTACTTTTGAAGATCTTGGAGCTAAATATATTGGTGATGAAAAGTTCTTTAACTCTTACAACAAATTCTTTATACATGGCATGGATACAATTTTAAATAATACTGATATAAGGGTATACAATAAGATTGGACAGGCTTATGGAACATCAACTGATAGCGCATACATTAAAAATTATAAAGAAGATGTTGAGTTTTTTTTAACAGCAACTATTTATACAAACGAAAATAAAATAATAAATGATGACATTTATGAATATAGAGAGACAGCTATTCCTTTTTTATCAAAATTATCAAAAGCTATTTATAAAGACCTTTTAGATTAGTCTTTTACCAAACCAAGGTCAACTAATCTTTGATAAAGAAAATCTCCTGCTGTTATATCTTCAAATCCTTTTGGATTATTCTCATCAACACATGAATCAATACAATTTAGTGGCATTTCAAGCCTAGGATGTAAGAAAAAAGGAATAGAATATCTAGAGCTATTCCAAAGACTTTTTGGAGGATTTACAACTCTATGTATTGTAGATTTAAGTTTATTGTTTGTATGTCTAGATAACATATCACCAATATTGACAATAATTTCATCATCTTCAGCTATTGCATCAACCCACTCTCCTTTATTATTTAACACTTGTAGACCCCTACCTTGAGCACCCATTAAGAGTGTAATTAAATTGATATCACCATGAGCTGCAGCCCTTTCAGCCTTTTTTGGCTCCTCAGTAATAGGAGGATAATGAATTGCTCTGAGAATGGAGTTACCATTAAATATGTGCTTATCAAAATATGTTTCTTCCAGATCTAAATAACAAGCAATTGACCTTAAAATATGTCTTCCGGTATCCTCAAGTAGCTCATAGGTTTCTTGACCAATCTTATTAAAATTTTCAAGTTCCTCTACAATTACATTTTCAGGATATTTATCCTCCATTTCAGGTTCATTTTTAACATACTGACCAAAATGCCAAAATTCTTTTAAATCTCCTACATTTTTTCCTTTTGCATGTTCTTTGCCAAATGGAGTG
Source organism: uncultured Bacteroidota bacterium (assembly GCA_902620455.1). Lineage (GTDB taxonomy): Bacteria > Bacteroidota > Bacteroidia > Flavobacteriales > Flavobacteriaceae > Marisimplicoccus. The sequence goes on along the minus strand of CACNIG010000001.1, from coordinate 119,548 downwards.
AAACCTCTCTGACTAGCAAGACCTTTAATAATATATTTAGACTTAATATTGTCTGGAAGACTAAAAAATTGTCTAACCTCTTTGTATAAAGATTCTTTTACTTCATCATTCAGTAAGTGGCCTTTAACTGCTACAAATCCAATCTCACTAAAACCTTTTCCAATGTCTTTTATAAATTTTTCTTTACTGCTTGCATCACCAGATAAATAATCATTTAAGTTTACTTGTGGAATTCTACTCATTTTTAGTCTTTTTTAGCAATTATTTTTGCAATATACTTTCCTAATATGTCAAACTCTAGATTAACAACACTACCAGGCCCAATGGTCTTAAAATTTGTATTTTCATAGGTGTAGGGAATAATTGCCACTGAGAAAGAATCAGGTGATGAATCAACAACAGTTAAGCTAACACCATTGATAGTTATGGAGCCTTTTTCTACTGTAATATTTTCCCTATTATGTTTAAAAACATATTTCCAACTACCGTTTGTCTCTTGAACTTCAGAACATACTGCTACTTCATCAACATGACCTTGAACAACATGCCCATCAAATCTGGAATTAACTGACATTGACCTCTCTATATTTACAAGATCACCAGGAATTAGTTTGCCAAGATTGCTTCTATTTAAGCTTTCTTCAATAACTGTTACAGTATAAATATCATCTTTAATGTCAACTACGGTTAAACATACTCCATTATGACATAGACTTTGGTCAATTTTTAATTCTTTTGTTACAGAGGATTCTAAAGAGAGATTTAGATTACCCTTTTCTTTTTCAACTTTTTTAACTGTAGCTAAACATTCTATGATCCCAGTGAACATTTTTATCTTTATTTTTGCTCAGTAAAATTACTAATTAAATTAACTAGTGGTAAAATCAAAAAAAATTAATGTTGGAATTTCTATAGGTGACCCCAATGGTATTGGAATAGAAGTTATGCTTAAAGCACTCCCTGATAGACCTTCCAACGGTAATTGTAATTATATAATCTATTCCTCATATGAATTAATTATAAATCAGAAAAAAGATTTAAATATTAAGTCACTCCCTTTAAAAAAAATAGAAAGCTTTGATGAAATATCTGAAAACTCATTAAACATAAAAGAGATCTTTACTGAATCAAAATATGAATTTGGGGTATTTGACAAACAAGTTTCTCAAAATGCAATTATTTCTTTTAAAGAGGCAGTAAAAGATGCAAGAGATAAGAAGATAGATATTCTAATTACCTCTCCAATTGATAAAAATCTGTCTTATTCTAAAACTTTTAAATTTTCAGGCCATACAGATTATTTAAGACAGTATTTTAATGAAGATCCAATTATGTTAATGGTCTCTAAGAAACTTAAAGTGGGATTACTGACGGAGCATATAGCATTAAAAGATGTTGTCCATAATATTACAGTTGAAAAAACAACTAAAAAATTAAAGATTTTATACAAAGTCCTAAATGAAGACTTTGGGATACTAAAGCCAAAGATTGCAGTTCTTTCAATTAATCCTCATATTGGAGATAAGGGTCTAATCGGAACTGAAGATCAAAAATTATTAATTCCAGCTATAAATGAGTTAAATCAAAAAGAAAATATAATTTCTGGTCCTTTTTCAGCTGACACTTTTTTTTGTAACAATTATGTTAAATATGATGCTATTCTAGCAGTATATCATGACCAAGGGTTAATCCCGTTTAAGACTATTTCTTTTGGTGAAGGGGTAAACTATAGTGCAGGCCTTCCTATTATTCGGACTTCTCCCGATCATGGAACAGGTTTTGATATTGCAGGAAAAAGTATTGCAGACCCATCCTCATTTAAACATGCTTTAAAGTTAGCATTGGATGTATACAAGGTAAGAAATAAGATACTTTAACATTAAATAGATAAATTTTTATAAATTTGCCGCTCAATAGTTAAGTGATGAAATCGCTTTCGCCATATTTGATAAAGTTTTCAGGTTTGAAAGAAGGAATACATCTCTTTAACTATGAAATAGGAAATAAGTTCTTTAAAAATTTTGACTATTATGATTTTCTCGATGCAAAGCTATTTGCTAAGCTGGAGTTAGAGAAACAATCTACACTTTTAAACCTTAAGTTTTCTTTTAATGGAGAAATTGAGGTACAGTGTGATGTCTCTATGGAAAGTTTTGATCTTAAGTTGGAGACTGAACATGCAGTTGTTGTGAAATTTAAAGATGATATAATCTCAACAGATGATAAAGTTATATTTATGCCTGTGGGGTCACATAGTATTGATGTTTCCCATTTAATATATGAAAGTATAATTTTAGCAGTTCCTCAAAAAAAAGTTCATCCAGGAATAGAAAATGGTTCATTAAAATCAGAAATAGTTGAAAAGCTAGAAGAACTTAGACCTAAAAAGAATTTTAATGAGAAAACTGACCCTAGGTGGGACAAACTAAAAGATTTATTATAAATGGCACATCCAAAACGTAAAATATCTAAAACAAGAAGAGATAAACGTAGAACTCATATTAAAGCTGAGAAACAGCAAATTTCGATATGTAAAGCAACAGGTGAGTCACACCTATACCACAGAGCTCATTGGCACGAAGGGAAGCTTTATTACAGAGGAAAAGTTTTAGTTGATTCTTTAGAATCATAAAAAACTAGTATCTTAAACTATCAATTTAATTGTCTAATGACATAATTGATGTTAGTATGATATCTAACAATACAAAAAAAATAAAAGCCGCAATTACTGCAATTGGTGGTTATGTTCCAGAAGACTTTATCTCAAATAAAGATTTAGAAAAAATGGTTGACACAAATGATGAGTGGATAACTGCAAGAACTGGAATAAAAAAAAGAAGAATACTTAAAGAAAAAGGGAAAGCTACTTCATATTTAGCAATAAAAGCAGCTAATGATCTTATAAAGAAAAAAAAATTAGAACCTGACACTATTGACTTAGTTATTGTATCTACGATAACCCCAGACTTCCATGGAGCATCTACATCCCCAACAGTTGCATCTCAAATAAATGCATCTAATGCTTATGCATTTGATATAAATGCAGCATGTTCTGGATTTTTGTATGGAATGTCTACAGCAACAAGCTATATTGAGTCTGGAAGATATAAAAAAGTTCTTTTAATAGGAGCAGACATGATGTCTTCAATAGTCGATTATACAGATAGATCAACAAGCATATTATTTGGTGATGGAGCAGGTGCAGTTTTGATTGAACCTAGCAAAAATGAGTTTGGATGGGAGGACGAATTTTTGAGATCAGATGGAGTTGGTGCAGATTGGTTAAAAATTAAAGCAGGAGGATCATTATACCCAACTTCAAAAGAGACCTTTGAAAAAAAATGGCATTATATTACTCAGGATGGAAAGACTGTTTTTAAATCTGCTGTTTCAGAGATGGCAAATGCAACAGAGCAAATTATAATAAGAAATAAACTTGATCGAAATGATATAAAATATCTATTGCCTCATCAAGCTAATAAAAGAATTATTGATGCTACCGCAGAAAAGATTAATTTAGATAAAAATAAAGTTTTAATGAATATAGAAGAATATGGGAACACAACAGCAGCCACTATACCATTGCTAATGCATGACTATGAGAGCAACTTTAAAAAAGGAGATAAAATTATTCTTGCCGCTTTTGGAGCAGGCCTTACTTGGGGTGCAGCATATCTAACATGGGCGTATAATTAAAAAAAAAATAATGGATATAAAAGAAATACAAAACTTAATAAAATTCGTTTCAAAATCTGGTGTTGAAGAGGTAAAAATTGAGAGAGAGGATTTCAAAATTACTATTAAGACAAAGAAAAATTTACCTCAACAAATAGTTGTCGACGAATTACCTAGTAAAATAAATATTCCAACTCAGGCTATAGTTCCGGTAAGCCAAGAAGCTCTTCAAGAAAAGCCTACAGATGTTGAGACTCCTAAAGCTGGGGATTCAAATCATGTAATAGTTAAGTCTCCTATAATAGGAACTTTCTACAGAAAACCTTCACCTGATAAACCTGCATTTGTAGAGGTTGGACAAAACATAGTGGAAGGAGAAGTGCTTTGTGTTATTGAGGCAATGAAATTGTTTAATGAGATAGAATCTGAGATATCTGGTAAAATAGTAAAAATTCTTGTAGATGATAAAAGTCCAGTTGAGTTTGATCAGCCTTTATTTCTCATCGATCCATCATAAAAAATGTTTAAAAAAATATTAATTGCTAATAGAGGAGAAATAGCTATGCGTGTCATTAGGACATGTAAAGAAATGGGTATTAAAACTGTAGCTGTATATTCTAAAGCCGATGAAGAAAGCTTACATGTTCGCTTTGCTGACGAGGCTGTATGTATTGGACCTGCTCCTAGTAACGAATCATATTTAAAACCAGCAAATATAATTGCAGCTGCAGAGATAACAAATGCTGATGCAATTCATCCTGGTTATGGTTTTTTATCTGAGAATAGTAATTTTTCAAAAATATGTGAGGAGCATAAAATAAAATTTATTGGAGCTTCACCTTCAATGATTGAAGCAATGGGAGATAAATCAACAGCTAAGAAAACAATGCAAAAAGCTGGGGTGCCTGTAATTCCTGGTTCAGATGGTCTTGTTCCAACCTTGGAAGATGCTCAAAATATTGCTCTTGAGATAGGCTATCCTGTAATGTTAAAAGCTACTGCTGGAGGAGGAGGTAAAGGTATGAGAATGGCAAAAGATCCGAATGATTTGATGAAAGCATGGGAAGTTGCAAGACAAGAGTCCAAATCAGCTTTTGACAATGACGATATGTATTTGGAAAAATTTATAGAAGACCCAAGACATATTGAGATTCAGATTATGGCTGATTCAAAAGGTAGAGCTTGTCATTTATCAGAACGAGACTGTTCTATACAAAGACGTCATCAAAAATTAATTGAAGAGACACCCTCACCATTTATGACGAAGCCTTTGAGAAAGGCAATGGGTGAAGCGGCTGTAAAAGCAGCTGAATATATAAAATATGAAGGAGCTGGAACTATTGAGTTTCTTGTTGATAAACATAAGAATTTTTATTTTATGGAGATGAACACAAGAATTCAAGTTGAGCATCCAATCACTGAACAAGTAATAGACTATGACTTAATAAGAGAGCAAATAAAAGTAGCAGCAGGTGAATTAATAAAGGGAAAGAATTATTTTCCAAAATTATGTTCAATAGAGTGTAGAATTAATGCAGAAGATTCTGAAAATGATTTTATGCCTAATCCAGGAAAGATTCTTAATCTTCATTTTCCTGGTGGACATGGTGTAAGAATTGACACCCATGTATACAGCGGATACATTATACCTCCACATTATGATTCAATGATTGCAAAACTTATTACTACTGCTCAGACCAGAGAAGAAGCCATTAATAAAATGAAAAGGGCATTAGATGAATTTGTTATTGAAGGAGTTAAAACTACTATTCCGTTTCATAAAAAAATGATGGAACATCCAGATTTTATATCAGGAAATTACACAATAAGATTTATGGAATCAACTGAAGTTTAGGACTTTACAATGCCCATCACAATTAATTTTTCAGCTATTTGAATAGTATTTGTAGCAGCACCTTTTCTCAGATTGTCAGCAATAATCCAGAGGTTTAGGCCACTCTTTATGCTAAAGTCTCTTCTTATTCTTCCTACGAAAACCTCATCCTTATTTGAAGCGTTAATAGGCATTGGATATAAGTTTTTTTCTGGTTCATCTTGAACTATTAATCCAGGAGAATTTTTTAAAACATTAAGTACCTCTTCAAGTTTAAAATTATCTTCAAATTCAATATTTACAGACTCACCATGACAAATTTCTATTGGTACTCTGACAGCAGTAGATGTAATTTGAATACTATTATCGTTTAGTATTTTTTTTGTTTCGTTAATTAGTTTATTTTCTTCTTTAGTGTAACCACCTTCTTCAAATACATCACAGTGTGGTAAAAGATTTTGATCTATAGAATATGGGTAAACTTTTTTAGAATCAGACCCATTCCTTTCACTATATAATTGATCAATTGCGTTTTTACCAGTACCAGACACAGATTGATATGTAGAAATCACAAGACGTTTAATTTTGAACCTTTTGTGAAGAGGAGCTAAGACAACTAGCATTTGCATAGTAGAGCAATTAGGATTAGCAATTATATAATCATTGTCTGTTAAAGTCTCTGAATTTACCTCGCTAACTATTAGTTTTTTTGTTGAGTCCATCCTCCATGCAGAGGAATTATCAACTACTCGAGTCCCTATATCTGCAAATTTAGGTGCCCATTCCTTTGAGATTGATCCTCCGGCTGAAAAAAGTGCAATATCAGGTTTCATAGCTACTGCATCATTTAATGAGACTATAGTATAATCTTTACCTTGAAATCTGATATGATTCCCTACAGACTTTTCTGAGGCAACAGGTATTATCTGAGTAATTGGAAATTTTCGTTTATCTAATAGACTCAGCATAACGGTTCCAACAACACCTGTTACACCGACTACAGCTACTTTCATATTTTTTTATTTTTATTCATTTTTTTGTAAAAGACTGAACGACTTAAAGGTTCATATTTGTCTTTTTCTCCTATTACAACTATATCCTTTTTGTTGTTTTTTCTATAACTGTAATTTGCAATATTTCCTGATTTTTTACAAACGGCATGTACTTTTGTAACATACTCTGAAATTGCCATAAGATTTGGCATAGGACCAAATGGATTTCCAAGATAGTCCATGTCTAAACCAGCAATTATAACTCTAACTCCATTATTTGCAATTTTATTACAAACTGGTACTATTAGATCATCGAAAAACTGAGCTTCATCTATAGCAACAACATCACAGTTATCAATTTTTTTTAAAATTTCATTTGATGATTTTACCTCTATACATTCAAGCTTACTTTCATCATGTGATTCAATAAAATTTTTACTTCTTGAGTCAATAACTGGTTTAAAGACTTTAATTTTCTGATTAGCAATCTTTGCTCTTTTGATACGCCTAATAAGTTCTTCTGTTTTTCCTGAGAACATTGATCCACATATAACCTCAATCCATCCGAATTGTTCATTATTATATACTGGATTTTCTAAAAACATTTTGTAATTTGATTTGTAATAAAAACAAATTTATCAAAAAGTAAATCATTATAATAATAAACTAAGGTGTTTAAAAAATTAGAAAATAAAATTAAAGAACTTGCTTTAAAAATTTATCAATCAAGATTAAATGACTCAAAAATTATTTATGAAGATTCAAAAATTCTATATGAATTAACTATTATACACAAATATCTTACTAATCAAGAAAAAGATACTGACTGGTTGTTGTATGAGGAGAGACTAAAAGAAACATTAAAAGGTCTAAATCTAGAGACAAAAAAAACAATCACAACTCCAAATAATGCAAGTGAGATTATCCCTTTGATTGATTCTATAAAAGATTTAGTAACAGAAATACCTGAGTCAGATGATGACAAATGAGATCAAACTTTTTGTTGTACCAACACCAATAGGAAATCTTGATGATATTACAATAAGGGCAATTGACACTTTAAAAAACTCAGATCTAATTTTATCTGAGGATACAAGACACGCGAAAAAACTTTTAAGTCACTACAAAATTTCTACACAAGTTAAAAGTTATCATTTGAATAATGAGCATAAAAAAGTGAATGAGTATGTTGAGTTAATGCTTAGTGGTAAAACAATTTCTTTAATTACTGATGCAGGAACTCCATGTATATCAGACCCTGGATTTTTATTGGTTAGGGAGTCAATTAAAAATGGAATTAAAATTACATGTCTACCAGGTCCAACAGCTCTAATACCTGCACTTGTTTTAAGTGGACTTTCTAGTGAGACTTTTATCTTTGAAGGTTTTTTACCAAGAAAAAAAGGCAGGAAAACAAAACTTAAAGAGATTTCAGATAATTCAATTACAACAATTATCTATGAATCTCCGCATAGAATTATTAAAACACTATCTGACTTGTTAGACTCTTTAGGAGCTGATAGGGAAATTTCTGTTAGTAGAGAAATATCAAAGATGTATGAAGAAACGTATAGAGGATCTATTAATGATGCTCTTAACTATTTCTCTGATAAAAAAATAAAAGGTGAGTTCGTAATTTGTATTAATAAAAGCAAAGATCAAAGTTAAAATTTCTTATGAGAAATTGGATAGAAAAAGAACAGCCAGAAGAGGATACACTGCAATCTTTAAAAAAAGATTTAAAAATTGATGATTTTATCTGCAATTTGTTACTTCAAAGAGAGGTCAATTCTTTAAAAAAAGCTCAAAAGTTTTTTAGACCTGATATTAACTTACTGCATGATCCATTTCTTATGAAGGACATGAAAAAGGTTGTTGAAAAAATTCAAAATTCTAAGGAGCATAGGATAATGATTTTAGGTGACTACGATGTAGATGGCACAACATCTACAGCTATGTTGTATAAATATTTTAAAAATATGGACTATGATCTTCTATATTATATCCCTGATCGATATGAAGAAGGGTATGGAGTATCAGAAAAAGCTATTGATTATGCGGAAATAAATAAAGTCTCTTTAATAATAACTGTAGACTGTGGTATAAAAGCAGTTAATCAAGTTGATTTATCCAATTCTAAGAATATAGACGTTATAATATGTGATCACCACCTTCCAGGTGAACAAATTCCAAATGCTTTTGGAATATTGAATCCCAAGCAAGAAAACTGTAATTATCCATTTAAAGAGTTATGTGGTTGTGGTATTGCTTACAAATTAATAATAGCTCATAACTCATTAGCAGAGAGTTCAATTGATACATCTATATTTTTAGATTTTGTAGCTCTTGCAACAATTTCAGATATGATGCCTTTAGTTGATGAAAATAGAATTATGGTATTTCATGGATTAAATGTTATGAATTCAAATCCAAGAATAGGTTTGAGCAATTTTTTGAAGTCAATTAATGGCAAAATTGATGAATCGAAAATCTCGTTTAATATTGGGCCAAGAATCAATGCTGCTGGAAGAATGAAAACAGGAAAAATAATTGTGGATTTATTAATTGAAGAAGATATTAATAGAGCAAATACTCTTTCAAATGATGTTGAATATTTAAATCAAAACAGAAGAAAAATAGAAAAATATGTTGTTGACGAAGCTATGAGGCAAATTGATAATGAACGATATACAAATATTGTTTACGGAGAGGGATGGAGTCAAGGAGTTTTAGGAATTGTTGCATCAAGATTAATTGAAAGGTCCTATAAGCCAACTGTAGTATTAACAGAATCAAGTGATGAAATTTTAACTGGTTCCGTAAGGTCTGTTAAAGATTATGATGTTTATAAATCATTATCAGAATGTCAAGACAACCTCATTCAGTATGGAGGCCATAAGTATGCAGCTGGATTAAAATTAAAAAAATCAAATTTTTATATTTTTAAAAATCAATTTGAGTCCATTGTCAAAGATTCTGTAGGTAATAAAATGTTTACTAGATCATTCAATTACGATCTCTTAATTGACTTTTCAAAGTTAACTATTGAGAATATAAAAATTATTCAAAGGATGGCTCCTTTTGGATTAGGTAATAAACGCCCAGTTTTTAGAACTAACAATTGTTTAATAGATTCTGAATTGAAATTTTTAGGAAAAGATCAACAAATTGTCAAATCAATCATTAAAGATAAATATGAGACAAAATTATCATTTATATGTTTTGAGAAGAAAAGCGATTTAGTTGGTCTTAAATCACCATTTGATATTCTTTACAATGTCAATCTAAATACTTTTTCAGGTCAAGAATCGGTTGAACTAAATATTAGAGAGTTATTTATAAAAAAATAAACCCCACCAATGGCAGGGTTTACATATAAGAATAAATATAGTCTTTAGAAATTAATATTAAGTCCTAAATTCCATGTTGTCCCTTTTCCAAAGTATACATTGTTTTCAACATTAATACCATTCCAAGTTCTTCCACCATCGTTATGGAAATTTGTTTGTGATTGTGAAAGATATTCTTCATCAAACAGATTATTTACATTTAATCTAGCTCTTGCATCATAACCTAACAGACTAAATGAATAAGTAGCACCTAAGTCAGCAGTTCCCCAAGACGGTAATTTGATGGAACCTCTATTATTTGCAGAATTAAATTCGCTATCAAGAGGTCCAAACCTACCATGAAGATTATCATAACTCATCATGTCTAAATCAACTGATAGTTTAGATGATAGTTTATAATCAAATCCTAAATATAAAACGGTTTGAGCTGCATCTCCAATCTTAACTCCATCTAAATAGAGTGTCCCAGTTGTTCCAGCAGGCTGGTTATTATCAATGAAGTAGGCATCTCCTTGAAAGTTTTTGGTATACTTCCAATCACCAAGTGAAAACATTCCTTTTACTCTGAGTCTATTTGAAGGGTACCATGTCATTTCACCTTCAATACCCTGATGAGTTTGCTCTACACCGCTATAGATAATTCTTACTCCCTGATCATCAATTGATGTACTTCTCCTTAATGTTCTGTCTCCCCATACAGTGTGATATGCATTAATAGTACCTTTGAAATTAGAAGACCTAAAACCATATCCAATCTCGAAGGAAGTAAATGATTCATTAAGAATTTCATCAGCTTCTTCAAAATCATAGTCAGCGTTGGGGAATACACCATCAAAAGATGGAGGTCTCATGATTTGCCCCACATTGAAGAAAAAGTTTGAACTATCATTTGCTCTATAGTTAGCACCACCCTTAATATATCCACCATTTACAGTAACCACTCTACTTTTAGTGTCAGGTGCAGCAGTATAAAAACCTTCCCATTGATAGTCCTGACTTGATGTACCAACTTGAAGTACAGCCGAGAATTTATCACTACCTGTATATTCCATCAAACCGTTAAAACCTGTCCAATTAACATGACCTATGTAATACCTTTGAGATCCATTAGGATTATCCATACCTAAATTTTTAAATGGATTTGCTTCATATGTGTCAGTAATAACAGTTCCAATTCTATCACCATTTCCTGAGAAATTAAATCCATTTATAGTGGAAATATACCCATCGAGTCCAAATAGAGTTTCAGGACCCCTTCTGTGGTATGCTTTATATGACCTCAAATCAATTCCAACTTCATATCTAAAATTATCTGAATCTATTTTAATTTTAGAAATTCCACCCAACCAGTTGTGAGAGTTTGTCGAAAATCTTCTTATAGTTGTATCAGCACCCCACTTACTAGGAAGACCATCAATTGTATTGTGATATCCGAGTTTCATTCCTGCAAAAGGACCACTGTCAGGGACATGTGCCCCAGCCATATTTTTCTGTACAGCCACACCCCAATTTATAGTTGTATCAGGATTTCTCCATTCACCATGATCATCAAGATACTCAGCGTATGACTCTCTAAATGGACTAACACCATAAGACCCTCTTCCTCTCAAACCTGTTCCACCACCTCTTCCGGCAGAACCATATAAAGATGTTGCTAAAGTTACCCTACTAGAAATTTCCCAATCCCAGTTAAACGTTGCTAATGGCTTATTGTAGTAATTTCTTAGTATTGAAAATTCTTCACCTTGATAGTCTCCATATAATGCATTAAATTTTCTGTAATCGTCACCTTGAATTGGACCATAATCAAGATAATCTTGAAGTTGTGTTCCATAATATGCTTGATGATGCCACTGTCCAGCACCTATTAATGAGAAGTTAAATTCGTGATCTCCTCCTCTAGGTGTATAACCAACCGAGAAGGCATATGTTGTTCCCTCCCCTTGCATACCATTTCTCCAGCCATCACCTTGCCAGAAGCCAAGAAGAAAACTTGAAGACCAACCTAGTTCATTAACTCCAGTATTATGGAATGCAGTGAACTTTTGATAGCTATTATCACCAATTGACATTTTAATCCCTGAACCAGGATCTACCTCAGCAGCTCGTGTATTAACTGAAACAGTTCCACCGGCAGAAGGAACTGCAAGAGATGTTGAACCAAGACCTCTTTGAATCTGAACACTTGAAGTAAGATCAATTAATCCCATCCAGTTTGACCAATACACACGACCATTTTCCATGTCGTTTACTGGCTGACCATTAATTACATATGCGGTATTGGTAAAACCAAAACCTCTAACATACATTTGACCATCACCATAACCACCATTATCTTGATTTGTATAAACCCCAGGGGTTCTTTTTAACGTTTCAACAAACTCAAGATTTCCAGCTTTAAGATCAATTTCAGCACCTGAAACTGAACTAAATGCAATAGGAGTTATTCTGTCTCTAGCTACATCAACAACTTGAGAAGTCACGGTAACCTCAGTCAGAGCTATAGAGTCAAGAACAGACTCTTGAGCAGAAATTGTAAACGTAAAAAGAGAAAATACTATTAAGAATAATTTTTTCATGAATAATTAATTTTTGTTTAGTACAAAAGTAAAATTATTCAGTCTTATTTATGTGAACTAAATATTAACAAAGGGTTGTGAATATGTCAACAAAAGTATTGAGTTATTTTTTTAGTTGGTCCATTGTTTTTCTTGTTGAACTGTCAAGATCCATATCCTTACCGGCCAAAATTTCTTTAGCTACTGATTTTCCTAGCTCAACACCCCATTGATCATAACTAAATAAATTTAAAATTGAACCAATTGTAAAAATTTTATTTTCATACATTGCTATTAGTGATCCAAGATTAAATGGGTCTAACTTGTTAATAACTATTGAGTTTGATGGTTTGTTACCATCTATATTTTTATGGATATTTTCACCTGAAGTTGATTTTCCTAGCATCAGAGCATTTGTTTGAGCTAAAAAGTTGGAGTTTAAAATTTCATGTTGTTTAGAATCACCATATAATGATCTTTTAAATGCTATAAAGTCAGATGGGATAATTTTAGTTCCTTGATGCATTAATTGAAAAAAAGCATGTTGTGCATTAGTTCCTGTTGATCCCCATACTATCGAGCCAGTTTCGTAATTTACTTTTTCCCCATTTCTGTCAATGCTTTTACCATTACTTTCCATGCTTGCTTGTTGAAGATAATCGGGAAGCTTAGTTAAGAATTGACTGTAAGGGAGAACTGCTTCAGTCTCACACTTAAAAAAATTATTATACCAAATACTAATTAAAGCTAGAACTACTGGAATATTTTTTTCAAATGGAGAGCTCTTAAAATGAATATCCATTTCATTTGCACCTCTTAGAAAATCTTTAAAATTTTCTGAACCTATAACTATTGAAATAACAAGCCCAACAGAACCCCATAATGAAAATCTTCCACCAACCCATTCAGGTATTGAAAGGATATTTTCTGAGGAAACACCAAACTTTTTTGGAGCTTCAGTATTATTTGAAATAAATATAAAATGATCTTTTATAGAATCTTTACTTGCGTTATCAATAAACCATGCTCTAATTTTATTAGCATTTTCAAGTGTCTCAATAGTAGTAAAGGTTTTTGAAACTATTATAAAAATGGTAGTCTCTGGATTTATTTTTTCTATTAGCTTTGATGTGAAATCAGGATCTATATTTGAGATAAAATGTGGTTTAATTCCTTTGCTGTAATATGAGAGTGCTTCTGTAACCATCTCAGGGCCTAGATGTGACCCTCCAATTCCTATATTAACAATATCAGTAATTCTCTTGCCAGAATACCCTAATCTCTTTCCTGTATTTATTTCATCTGAAATGTTAATTATTTTATTTAAAGCTTTATTAACCTCATCGTTTTCCGATGACCTTAAAGCGGTGTGAAGAACAGCTCTACTTTCAGTTTCATTTATAATAGATCCATTAAAATATTTCTCAATATTATCTTTCAGATTAGTTTCTTCGCATAGGCTTGTTAAAAGCTTAAATGAATTATTGCTTAATCTATTTTTTGAAAAGTCAAGGTAAAAGTTATTCCAATTAATGGAAAACTCTTCGACTCTGTTATTTTCTTCTTTAAAAAAATCATTGATATGATAATTATTTTCTTTATTAAATTGCTGAAAAAGTTTTTTCCATGAAGATAGTTTCGTGGGATTTATCTTTGATAAAGCCATTATATAGAGGTTTTATTTTTAATTATTATAGAATCAATTTGTGATTTAATTAAAACAATATCATTAAAATATTTCTTTTTTAAGGACTCATTAATTGGCTTAGCTTCTGGCAGCTTTTGCTTAAATGGATCCACTTCACGTCCATCTTTCCAGAATCTATAGCATACATGGGGACCTGAGGTATACCCTGTTACTCCTACAAAACCTATTACGTCACCTTGTTCAACAAATTGACCTACTTTTACATTAGCTTTTTGCATGTGCAGATATTGAGTTGTATATGTGTTGTTATGTTTAACTTTTACATATCTCCCATTTGCTCTTGTATAGCTTACCTCTGTCACTGTTCCGTTTGCAGTTGATAATATCGGCGTACCAATTGGTGCTGCAAAATCTGTGCCTCTATGTGGCCTTATTCGATTGTTATAAAGCGCAATTCTTCTCCTAAGATTATATCTCGATGAAATTCTACCAAATTTTATTGGGGATTGTAAAAAAGCCCTTCTAAGATTCTTACCATCTTGATCGAGATAATCAACAATACCTTTTATAGAATCAGTCTCATACTCGAATGCATACCTTTCAGTTCCTTTATGTAAAAAATATGCTGCTTTAACTTTTGTGATTTCAACAGGTATAGTGTCATCTACGTAGGCTTGTGTATAGATAACTTTAAATTTGTCACCTTTGTCTAGTCTAAAAAAATCAATTGTCCAAGCATAGATATCGGATAAATAATATGTTAATAAAGGGTCTTTACCTTGCTCTTCAAGTGTTAGGTATAGTGAGTTTTCAATATTACCTGATGCAGATAAATCTTTGTATGTTCTTTCCTTTTTAAAAGTTTTTCCATAAATGCTATCCTTGAGTTGAATCATAGAATATCCCTCAATTGTTGGATGATAGACAAATGCTTTTAAGCTGGGTATTGAATCATTTGTGAATATTAGTGTATATGGTTTTCCACGTTGTAGTATCTTAAAGTTAACATCATTTTTGGTCTTTTCTAAAGCTTTATATATTTCAGGATAATCAATACCTTGGGCTTCAATTATATCTCCGAAAGTATCACCTCTTCCAACTTTTTTTTCTTCAAAAATATGTTTTGACTCTTCATACCCATATCTATAAATAATTGGTTCTTCCTCATCTAAAATAACTGAGGCAAGATCAGATCCACATGAACTAAATAAGTTGATAATTAGAAATAAAAATGAGAAAAAATAATATTTAATATTCACCATTAACTTTTTTGTTTAATTAAAATAGGACTCACAATGCCTGAATAGCTATTCAAGTCAGCTTTAATAGAACCTACTAATAAATCTGCTTGAACTCTAATGGGAATTTTATTTGCATCATTTGTAAGCCAAATTGTTATGCTCCCCTCACCTTTAAAAATTCTACTTCTATTTGTGGCAGGCATAAGTTTTAAGCACTCTATTTTACCATATTTAGTTCTTATAACCTCTTTACCTATATATTTGAGAGCCAACTCTCTATTTTTTGAATCGTAGAACATATTGATAGTAAAAAAATCTCCTTCGTTTATATCATCTTCAGAGAAATTTTTTCTTAAGTAATAAAGTGAAGATATAAGATCTTGAACATTATCCTTTGTAGAAATGACATCAGTAGTCCCTCTTTTAATATTTTTTACAGTAGCTTCTTTTTTTTCTGAGTTAAAACTAACTTCCAAATTTTTTGTATATCCCCCTTCGTAAATATTTCTTTTGAAAAGCTTTGGTTGTACTTTTTTTGATTCAAAATAGCTACTGTAATAATCCTCAACTTTGAAAAAAAGCCTAGCTAGACCAATTGTTTTTCCATACCCAGATGCGAGCAAAACATCTTCCCCATCAACCTTTTCATTTGAAAGGGTTAGAGAGGCATAACTAGCATTAAAAATTCCATAATGGACTCTGTATTCAAGATTTTCCCCAGCTTGAAATGGATCAAAATCAGCAGAGGATGTTTGACTGAAAATTAGATTAATACTAAAGAATATCGCCTTGAGATATATAAGAATAATTTTCATTTTTCACTTACAAAACTAATCAAAATTAATTTCTTAATTGATTAAAAACCGAACTACCTCTTGCCTTACCAAGAAAATTAATTAGTTCTTCTTCGTCGAGTTCTTTTAGTCTAATAAAAGATTTATATTTTTTTAATAATTTCTCTTTTAGAATAGGACCAATTCCAATTAAATCATCTATACCTGATTTAAGTGCATCTTTACTTCTTATGTCTCTGTGAAAATTAATAGCAAATCTATGTGCTTCATTCCTCAATTGCTGGATTAATTTTAAGGTTTCTGATTTTTTATCAATGTACAGAGGAAGCTTGTCATTTGGCTTAAATATTTCTTCAAGTTTTTTAGCTATACCTATTATAGCTACTTTTTTTTCTAACTTGAGTTTCTTTATACTTTTTAGGCCTGCAGAAAGCTGCCCTTTTCCTCCATCTACTATAATAAGATTAGGTAATGGTTTATTCTCTTTTAAAAGCCTTGACAATCTTCTAGATATAACTTGTTCCATAGATGCAAAGTCATCGGGCCCCTCAATATTCTTGATTTTAAAATGTCTGTAATCTTTCTTGGACGGTTTACCATTTTTAAACACAACGCAGGAGGCAACAGGATTTGTACCCATTAAATTTGAATTGTCAAAACATTCAATTTGAAGAGGTTGATTTTTTAACTGTAAATCTCTCTTTGCTTGTTCCATAATCCTAATTCCATGGGCCTCAGGATCAACAATTTTTATTTGCTTTAACTTATCAATTCTGTAAAATTTTGCATTTCTTTCAGAAAGCTCGATCAACTTTTTTTTATCACCTGATTTAGGAACTGAAATTTTAAGTGTTTTAGGAAGACTTACTTTAAATGGGACAACTACTTCTTTACTTTGAGAATGAAACCTTTGTTTAAGTTCAACAACAGCTAATCTTAAAATTTCCTCATCAGCTTCTTCAAGCCTTTTCTTTATTTCAAGTGTAAATGATCTGATAACTGCACCATAAGATATTTGTAAATAATTTACATATGCATGGGTTTGATCAGTTACCAATGCAAAAACATCGATATCACTAATCTTGGAATTAACAATCGTTGATTTTGCTTGATAATTATATAGAATATCGAGCTTATCTTTAACCTCCTGTGCCTCTTCATATTTTAGATTCTCGGAAAAAGCATCCATTTTATTCTTTAACTCATCAATTGATTTTTTAAAATGACCTTTAATCAAATGTCTTATTGATTTTATATTTTCAGAAAACTTAATTTTTATTGTATCCTCTGTCTCCTTCTTAATCATGTGGTTAAGTTCATGATTTAAGAAAGGATAAATATCTTTTATGAGTTTAATTAAAAAACGAGCGCTATATACATTTGTGAATGGTCCGTAATACTCTCCTCTTCTTCTCTCAACTTTTCTAGTATAAAAAATATCAGGAATAGGATCTTTTACTATACATATCCACGGATATGACTTATCATCTTTTAGCAGTATATTATACTTAGGCTGGTATTTCTTTATTAAATTATTTTCAAGTAAGAGAGCATCCATTTCTGTATCAACAACAATCTTCTCAATTTTTTTTATGCTCTTGACTAAAAGCCTAGTTTTTTTACTTTCATGAGTCTTGGTAAAATATGAGCTTACTCTTTTTTTTAAATTTTTTGCTTTCCCTATATATATTATTTTTTCATCGTCATAAAACTGATATACACCAGGCAACTCTGGAAGTGATTTTGATTGAATATGAAGATCAGATTTTTCCATCCAAACAAAATTAAAGCTATTTTTATTTTATATTAATATAGATGATAAATAACAATAAAAAGTTTTTACGAAAAGCTTTCAAAGAAAAAAGATCTAAAATTAATTTGAGTCATTATCAGTATTTATGTAAGTGTATCTATAATAACTTAATTATGCTTGAAATCTGGGATAAAGATTTTTTCCATATTTATCTATCCAATGATTCTAAAAAAGAGGTTAGCACAGATAGTATTGTGAGCTTATTGATGAAAAAAAATAAAAAAGTGATAGTTCCAAAAATTTGTCATGATCAATTAATACATTTTGAAATAGATTTAAACACAGAATTCATGATTAATAAACTTGGAATTAGAGAACCTTTAATTGATGTAGAGTTTGATAAATCACTAATTGAAATAATAATAGTTCCACTATTAGTTTTTGATAGAAAAGGCCATAGAGTTGGATATGGTGGAGGATATTATGATAAGTTTATGGGCGATGCTCCAAAAAATGTGATTAAAATAGGACTTTCTTTATTTGAACCTGTCAATGAAATAATCGATATTAATCAAAATGATATTGAGCTTAATTTTGTTGTAACCCCAAGTAAAACATATAGCTTTAATTAAAAAGAAACCTTTTTATTAAAGATTAACAAAAGAATTATACCTGTGCTGATATAGGAATCAGCAAAATTAAATACATACTCAAAGAAGGTATATTCTTTCCCACCAAAATACGGCAACCAATTTGGCCATACCCATGTTGCTAGTGGAAATTGAATCATATCAACTACGCTTCCATAAAATAATGAGGAATAACCAACCTCTGGAAATAATGTAGCAACTTGACCAAAACTAGATGAAAATATTACACCATAAAAAACGGAGTCTATAAGATTTCCAACGGCACCTGCTAATATTAGGCAAAAACAGAATATTAATAATTGTGAACCTTTGTTTTTTATAATACTTTTTAGGTAAAATCCAATTCCTACACAAAGAATGATTCTAACAAAGGTTAAAATTAATTTTGCAGAATCTTCATCTAAAAAAGGTAACCTAGCACCCATTGCCATGCCCTTATTTTCTATAAATAAAAGTTTGAAAAATCCCAAGTCTATAATTGGCATCTCACCGTATGCTGTAATAGGATAATTAAGCTTAATATAAAACTTTACAAACTGATCTAAAAAAACCAATATAAAGATTAATATTATGGACTTTTTAGCATCAATATTTTTTAGCAGGGAGATCAAGAAACAGAACTTAACTTTGAATATTCTTTGCCTCAATACTTAATGTTGCATGAGGAACGATTTTAAGTCTTTTTTTATTGATAAGCTTTCCAGTAACCCTACATACTCCGTATGTTTTATTTTCAATTCTTATCAAGGCATTCTTTAAATCTCTGATAAATTTCTCTTGTCTTAGGGCTAGTTGAGTATTAGCTTCTTTAGACATAGTTTCAGAACCCTCTTCAAAAGATTTAAATGTTGGCGATGTATCATCAGTCCCATTGTTACTGTCATTCATATATGCACTTTTTAGAAGATCTAAATCTGTCTTTGCTTTTTCAATTTTTTCATTGATAATTTTTCTAAAGCTTTCTAATTCTTTATCAGTATACCTGTTTTTTATCTTTTTGCTCATTCTAAACTTTATTTATGGTTATAACTGTTTTTATATCATCAAACTCAATTTTTTCTCCTTCATTTAAATTTTCGCTAAAATATAATTTTATTGCTAGAGTTTCACCCTTTAAGTAATCTAAATTAGAATTTAATGCTTCTTCAAGTTTTTTGTTATTTTTTATATTAATCTCAATTTTATCAGTTACATCATAGCCTTGATTCTTTCTTATGTTTTGAATTCTATTGACTATTTCTCTTGTAATACCCTCATTAACAAGCTCTTCATCAAGATTTAAATCAAGAGCTATTGTTTGACTACCATCAGTTGCTACAGAAAGACCTTCAATATCCTTATAGTTTATCTCAACATCATCAGCAGAAATAATTACGTTAGTGTTTTCAACTGATAGATTGATACTCCCATCAATTTCCAGTTTTTCAATTTCATTATTTGAGAGTTCTTTGATTTCTTTTGCAACAGCATTAATAATTTTTCCATATTTAGGACCAAGCAGTTTAAAGTTAGGTTTAAGCTCTTTAACAAGGAGTGAGTCTTTTTTATCGAGAAATTCAATTGACTTTACATTTATTTCAGATAGTATTTGAGATTTTGCATTTTCAATATCTTCTTTTTCATTATCTGTTTTAACTGGAATAATTATCTTATTCAGTGGCTGTCTAACTTTAATTTTTTCTTTTTTTCTAATTGAAAGCGCCAAAGAGCAAATATTTCTTACTTGATTAATTTTTTCCTCAAGCTTTTTATCAATTAACTCTGAAACTATATCTGGAAAACTTGATAAGTGAACAGACTCAGAAGCTTCTTTTTTGGAAATTATATTTAAAGATTGGAATATATATTCAGAATAAAAAGGTGCTATAGGTGATATGAGTTTACTAATTTTCATTAAACATTCATGTAGCGTCTGATATGCAGAAATCTTATCTTCATTATATTCTCCTTTCCAGAATCTCCTCCTAGATAATCTTACATACCAATTGCTAAGTTTCTCCTGAACAAAATCATTTATATCACGAGCAGCAGGCGTTAAATCATAATTATCAAGATTATAATCTACTTTTTTAGCCAATGAATTTATCTCTGAGATAATCCATCTATCAAGCTCAGGTCTTTTGACAACATCTATTTTATCTTCATCATATTTGAAGTTATCAATGTTGGCATATAAACTGAAAAAACTATATACGTTTTGAAGAGTACCAAAGAATTTTCTTTTAACTTCAGCAACACCCTCTATATCAAATTTTAAATTATCCCATGGGTTTGAATTAGATATCATGTACCATCTTACGGCATCTGCACTATATTCATTTATCATTTCAAATGGATCAATAGCATTTCCTAATCTTTTAGACATTTTTTGCCCATTCTTGTCTAATACAAGTCCATTAGAAACAACATTTTTATATGAAATGGAGTTAAAGGATAGACATGATATAGCATGAAGAGTATAGAACCAACCTCTTGTTTGATCAACACCTTCTGCTATGAAGTCAGCTGGGAAATTAATTTGTTTATCAATTAGGTCTTTATTCTCAAACGGATAGTGAATTTGAGCATAAGGCATTGAGCCTGATTCAAACCAAACATCAATTATATCTTTCTCTCTTTTCATTGGTAAACCGTTACTTGATGATAAAATAATTTGATCAACAATGTCTTTGTGTAAGTCTATATTATCATAATTCTCATCAGACATATTCTCTATCACAAAACTTGAGAATGGGTTAGATTTCATATTCCCATCTTTGATTGATATATTTATTTCATTTATAAGCTCTTCAACAGATCCTATAATTTTGTATTCCGAACTATCTTCATTAGCCCAAATAGGAAGTGGAACTCCCCAAAACCTTGATCTTGAAAGGTTCCAATCATTTGCAGATTTTAACCAGTTTCCAAATCTTCCCTCACCAGTTGAATTGGGCTTCCAATTAATTTCTTTATTGAGATTAAACATTCTTTCAGACAAGTCACTAACTTTAATAAACCATGATTCCATAGGGTAATATAAAATAGGCTTATCTGTTCTCCAGCAATGAGGATAAGAGTGAGAGTATTTTTCAACCCTAAAAGCTAGATTCTTTTCTTTAAGTTTAATAGCGATTTCAACATCTATCGATTTTTCAGGTATCTTATCTTCTTCATAGTATTCATTTTTTACATATTTTCCGCTTATCATACCAATATCATCAATAAATTTACCTTTTAAATCAACTAGAGGAACCTTATTGCCATTTTTATCAGGAACTAGAAGAGGCGGAACCTCAGGTTTTGCAGATTTTGCTGCCTTATAATCATCTGCACCAAATGTTGGAGCCGTATGAACAATTCCAGTTCCGTCATCAGTTGTTACAAAATCCCCTAAAATCACTCTAAATGCATTTTCTGGATTGTCAATTGGTAAAGGAGCTTCATCCCAAATTCTTTCATATCTAAGATTTTCAAACTCAAAACCTTTAAATGAGTTGACAACATAGTATGGAATTTTTGCATCAGATTCTTTGAATAAACTTAGCTTACTTTCTTCTTTAACAATAAAAAAGTTTTTAGTAAAAACTTTTTCAATAAGAGAGGTTGCAAGAACCACGGTTATTTTTTCTCTTGTATACTGGTTGAATGTTTTTACAAATGAATATTCAATTTTAGCACCTAAAGTCAAAGCCGTGTTAGAGGGAAGAGTCCATGGGGTTGTAGTCCATGCTAAGAAATAAAAGGGGAACATTCCATTGAATTTATCGGTTTTATTGTCGTTGATACATTTAAATTGAGCAATTACTGAGGTATCACTAATTTCCCTGTAGGCACCAGGCTGATTTAGTTCATGAGAGCTTAAGCCTGAGCCTGCAGCTGGTGAATAAGGTTGAACAGTATATCCTTTGTAAAGAAGATTTTTTTCAAATATGTTTTTAATTAACCACCAGACAGTTTCCATGTATTTAGGCTTATAAGTGATGTAAGGGTCTGACAAGTCAATCCAATATCCCATACTTTCAGTTAACACCTCCCACTCTGAGGTATATTTCATAACTGCTTTTTTACAAGCGCTGTTGTATTCAGAAATACTAATTTTATCTCCAATATCATCCTTTGAAATTCCTAATTCTTTTTCTACTCCTAACTCTACTGGTAATCCATGAGTATCCCAACCAGCTTTTCTTTTAACATTATAACCCTTTAATGTTTTATACCTACAAAATGCATCTTTTATAGTTCTTGCCATCACATGGTGAATACCTGGCTTACCATTTGCAGAAGGAGGTCCTTCATAAAAGATAAAATCTGGACTGTTTTCTCTACTACAGGATTTAGCGAAGACATCATTCTTTATCCAAAAATCTTGAATTTCTGAAGCGATTGTTGAAAGTGAAAAGTTTTTTGATTCTCTAAATCCCATTATGGATATTTAAAGGCGAAATTAATGATTTTAGATCAAATAAAAGTTAATCTAATAGGTTATAATTTAAAGTTAAGACCAATTTGAAAAGATCTTCCAGGAGCTGAAATTCCTGATGCAAAAGTTCTATAATGAGTATCAAAGAGATTTGTTAGTCCAATCCTAAAAATAATATCAGATGAAATATTTTTACTAGCATAAATTGATAGATCAGACCATTTTGGTGTACCTAAGTAAACTAATCTTTCGTTTTCAAAAATGAAGGGAGTTTCATCAAGACCGTCTTCCCCTCCAAAGCTATATTCATCAGCATTTTTTGCTTCACTAAATTTAAACATTGCTTTTACATTTATATCATTTTTTGAATATGTCATTGCAAGTGAGCCAAATAAGGGAGATATAGAAGGAAGGGGACCATAATTATCATTATCATCTCCTTTTGTATATGTCAAACTATAATTAAATTTTAGATTATCATAAACCTCAGAGAATCCATCGATAGAGAACCCATGTATAAATCTATTACCAAGATTTTTATTTGAAATTGTAGTTACCTCTTCACCATTGTAAATAATTGTGGATAAATCAGGTGTAGTTATATCTGAGAAAACTGTATAATTATCTCTACCTATATGTCTCGAAATAATTGTGCTGAATCCTCTTAATGAAATGAAATTACTATTATCAAGAGATCTAAAATCAATTCCAAGATCTAAATTATATGCGTATTCTGGTTTTAAAAAAGTATTAGGGACTACCAGTAACCCATTATTTTCTCTAATTTTCCCAATATCATCTATGTTTGGGTTTCTAAACCCACTTGATAGAACAGTATTAATTTGAACTTTTTTACTTGGTCTTAACTTTATTGAAATTGTGGTTGTTAAAGCTTCTGAGTTTAAATCAATTTTAGAAAGTTGAGGATTCACTGAAATTATATCATTCCAACTAGCTTTAATACCGGTAAAAGTTAATCTTGTCCCAACATTAAATGTAAAAAACTCACTCATATTCCATGACCAATTTATGTATGTAGCAAAACTTGAGTATGAGCTTCCGTTACTTGGGTATCTTGTTGGTATTGCAATTTTTTGCCCTAGTCCTATTACACTGTTGCCTGATATTTCAAGCATTCTATCATATGCTCTTGAATCATTGTAATTGTAAGTGGATTCTAGCCCATATGATATTGAGTGACCACCTTCAAAAAAAGTATCAAAATCCCCATTAATACTAAAAACTTTAAGGTCTTCAATTTGATGCGACCTATTCAAAGTATTAAATTTTCTTTTAATTCTACTTTCGTTAATTTTTTGAAATCCAAGTGTAATAATACCTTTTTTCATAAACTTTCTTTCTGGGAAAATCTTTAGACTAGGCGAGATTAAAAGTCTTTTTTGAGGACCGTAATACCACTCAGCAAATTTTAAGGAATTACCCTTTGGGATACTTAATTGATCGTAGCGATCGATATCGCTTGATTCAGAAAACTGAATATTAACATTTAATAAGTTGGTTTCACCAACCTTAAATAAAAATTTTTGAAATAGATCCACCTGACTATATTCTGTGTTTCTCTGTATGTTTTCATCTTCATTAACGGATGGCTCAGTATAATAACTATATCTGGAGTTCCTTGAAAATAAGGGAGATAAACCCCAATTTTCATACCCATGGTTTCTATTTTCTCCCATTCTAATATCTCCGTATTTAGAAATAGTTAAAGACGTAATGCTCCCCCAATTTTCTTTACTATAGTTAGTAATAAAGTTATTAGAGATAGATTGATTTGCAGATGAGTAATTCGTAGTAAAACCTGACTTAATTTTTTGTGAAGATTTCAAAACGGGGTCTTTAGTATAATAGTGAATAACACCTCCCATAGCATCAGATCCATAGCCTACAGAGGATGAACCAAAAATTACCTCTGCTCTTTCAATATTATTAGGATCAATTGTTATTGAATTTTGCAAATGTCCTGATCTGTAAATAGCATTATTCATCCTTACACCATCTACAACAATTAATACTCTGTTTGCTTCAAAACCTCTAATTATTGGGCTCCCACCTCCACCTTGACTTTTTTGAATTCTAACACCAGGGCTAAGTTCAAGTAGTTCAGCACCGGACGAGGGAGAAGTTAAAAAAACATCCTCAGATTTAATCACAGAAACCTTTTCGGCAACCTGGTTTACATTAGACTCTGATCTTGCGACAGATAATATTACTTCGTCTAGTGCTTGACTTTCCTCTTTAAGAAATACTATATCTCCATCAACTATACTCTCCTTAATTCTTTCTAATAATGCATAACCAAGAAGTTGGAAAAATATTTTTTCATTATCTGAAAAAATATCTAAATCAACAAATCCATTTGTGTTTGTAATTATTGACTTTGATTTGTCTTCATTATAGATGACTACATCAGGGAGATTCTCATTAGTAGTTTCATCTTGTACAGAAATTTGTTGGCTATATGATTGACTTAGAATTAAAAAAAACAAAATTCTAAGACTTATTGGATTTGACAATTTATTTAAAAACTTCTGCAAATACATTAATTGATTTAGGTGTTTTGAACATTTGTAAATGTAGAGAATAATAGTTAATTATCTTTTTTAATATTCTTGTTCTAGATTCTCTACTTACACTTATTGTATTTAAATCCTCAAATTTCATGCCTAATAATTTTTTAAATAATTTTAGATCCTCTCCATTAATATTTCCGCCTAATGGTTTGATTTTAGATGTTGTACCAGACTCAAGACAGAGATAAGGATCATTTTCGCTAATTATGTTTGGGTGAAAACCAATATATTTTGAAAGTTCTATCAAAAATTTAATATGATAATTATTACATTCTATTACATTGTCATACCATATGAGGCTGTTCAATAAAAAATCAAATAAATCTTGATTGACTTCTAATTCTTCTCTAAATACGTTATTTAAAATTTCTGAAAGAAAAACAATTACAGAACTTTTCTGAACATCTGAATGGATTGTTTTAAATAGAACCTCAGATTTTACTTCTTTAATAAACCCTAAGTTTTTCTTTTCATTAAATGAATAATGAATGTTAATTAAATTAAGTGGAAAAAAATGTGCCTTACTAAATCTTGATTTTTTTGAACCGTACAATCCTTTTACTAAAAAAGATCTATAACCTATTTCTTCAAGGTAACATGAAACTATTAAACTAGTTTCACCTTGTTTTATTGACTTAATTACAAGTGCTCTGGAATTTGACATTTAAACTAGACTACACCTTGTGCTAGCATTGCATCGGCTACTTTTACAAAACCAGCAATATTTGCCCCTTTAACATAATTTATATAATCTTTATCAGCACCATATTTAAGACATGAGGAGTGAATATCGGACATAATTTCTTTAAGTTTACCATCTACAACCTCTCTTGACCAAGTATATTTAAGTGAGTTTTGAGCCATCTCTAATCCAGAAACAGCGACTCCACCAGCATTGGAGGCTTTGCCTGGCGCATATTGAATTTTATTTTTAATGATTAATTTTATAGCATCTGATGTACAAGGCATATTAGCTCCTTCACCAATAGTTTTACAGCCATTTTTGAGTAATTCTTTTGCATCAGTAACATTAAGCTCATTTTCTGTAGCACATGGGATAGCAATATCACATTTTACAGACCAAGGTTTTTTATCGGAGTGAAACTCTGCTTTGGAATATTTTTTAACATATTCAGAGATCCTTTCACGTTTGTCGTTTTTTAACTCCATGATATACTCTAACTTCTCTTTATTGATTCCATCCCCATCATAAATATATCCAGATGAGTCAGAAAGAGTTAAAACTTTAGCTCCCATATCAACACACTTTTCTGTAGCATACTGAGCAACATTTCCAGAACCAGAGATTACAACAGACTTATTTTTTAGACCATCACCATTATTCTTTAACATTTCATCAATAAAATAAACTACACCATATCCAGTAGCTTCAGGTCTTATTAGAGATCCTCCCCATGAAACTCCTTTACCTGTCAGAACTCCAGAAAATTCATTTTTTAATCTTTTATATTGTCCAAAAAGATAACCAATCTCTCTACCGCCAACGCCTATGTCTCCTGCAGGTATATCTTTATTAGGACCAATATGCCTAAATAATTCTGTCATAAAGCTTTGACAAAAACGCATAACTTCAGTATCAGATTTTCCTTTTGGATCAAAGTCTGATCCACCTTTTCCACCACCCATAGGAAGAGTAGTTAGAGCATTTTTAAAAACTTGTTCAAAAGCAAGAAATTTTAGGATACTCATGTTTACAGAAGGGTGGAATCTTAATCCACCTTTATATGGTCCTATTGCAGAGTTCATTTCAATTCTGAAACCCCTGTTTACTTGAATTTCTTCATTATCATCAATCCATGCAACCCTAAACGAGACAACTCTTTCTGGTTCTACCATTCTTAAAAGAATGTTCTGACCATAGTAGATATCTTTTGTAACAATATATGGGATGACAGTCTCAGCAACCTCAGTAACTGCCTGCATAAATTCAGGCTCATTTTGGTTTTTTTTATTTACTTCTGACAAAAATTGTTTGATAATTTTTTCCATTTCAACTTCTTGTCTTTAACAAAGGTAGCACAAAAAAAGAAAGACCTCCAAAAATTAGAGTTATAATAGCTTGACAAGACCATGCAACCCAACCATATGTTAGTCCTATTTCAGTGTTTATTCCAAAATTTGATAGAAATAAGGCTATTGCTAAAGGATAGACACCTAAGCCATGGTTTGATAAAGAAATACTAAATACTCCAACAACAAAAGCAGGGAAAATAAGGTTATTATCAATAATATTAAGTTCTGTAACTGAAAACTTAATAACAAAAAAAGCTATAATGTAACATGTCCATATTAGTAAAGAGAGAAAGACAAATGTTAAGAGTCTTTCCTTAAGTTTAGTCAGTGACAAAAAACCTTCAATTACACTTTTAAAAAATAGTTTTATACTTTCAACTTTTATAATTAATAGAAATAAAATAGCTGCTAGTATGATTACTGAGAAAAAAATAAGCCAAAAATTATCATCAATAAAATTTAAAAAATTGTCTTCAAAAAAAGATTCAAGTATAATTTCATATTGAAGTACCCAAACCAAAAAAAGTATTGTTATTGAAATAGACATATCAATAACTCTTTCAGCAGCAATTGTTCCAAAAGTTTTTCCGATGGGTATTTTATTATATTCACTTAGAACAGTTGCCCTTAAAATTTCTCCTGATCTTGGAATAGCCATATTAGATGTGTAGCACATAAACACACTTGCAATACTATTAATCCTTCCAGAATTATATCCAATAGCTTTTGATAGAAGCTGCCATCTCAACCCTCTAACTATATCAGCAGATGCTCCGAGAACCATAGCTACAATCAAATATTCTATTTTAGCAGATTTTATGTAATCTAAGATTAAAAGCCTTTCCTCTTTACTTGTAATTTCAAAAGTTGCATATATAAAAAATACGCCTAGTATTATTGGGACTAATATTCTCAGCTTTTTTTTCAAAGTCTTAAATTTTTATATTATCTATAAGCCTAATCTTACCAACTTTACATGCTATAAATGCTCTAATTTCTTTCTCCTCTTCTAGAAACCCTGAAAGCTCAGAGATATCAAGTATCTCAAAATACTCTAAATTAAAATTCTCGATCATTAGGGCATCCTTTATTATATTGAATTTTGTTTCCTCTTTAGTTGAGCTTTTATAAAGTTTTTTGGCTTTTTTTAGTAATCTAATAACATTACCTGCAATAGTTCTTTCCGAGCTGTTAAGTAATTTATTTCTTGAGCTCATAGCAAGGCCATCATCTTCTCGAATTGTTTCACATCCAACAATACTAACTTTTAGTTCTTGCTTTTTTACTAATGTTTTAATTAAAATTAGCTGCTGAAAATCTTTTTCGCCAAAATATGCATTAGAGGGATTAAACATCCTTAAAAGTTTTTCAACAACAGTTGCAACACCATCAAAATGACCAGGTCTAACTTTACCTTCCATTATTTTTGTGAAATGACCAAAATTATATTTTTTCTTCTTTTTGTCTTTTTCATATATATCATTATCACCAGGAACGTAAACTATAATATCACTTATAGCCTCTAATCTTTGAAGATCGTTTTTAATGTCACGCGGGTACTTTTTTAAGTCATTAACATTATTAAATTGCAATGGATTAACATAAATTGAAACAATTACTTTTTCATTTTCACTTATGGCTTTCCTTATTAAAGACAAATGTCCTTCATGAAGAGACCCCATTGTTGGAACCAGACCAACTGAATCTACTTTATTAACTAATTTAATAATGTCTTTATGGGAAGAGTAAGCTCTCAATTCTGAGAAATTAATTGTCTTAAAGATAATGTTTTTATATTCTTACTCATAATTTTCGTAATTTTGCCAAGCTATAGCCAAAGTTTAGATTTTGAAATTATTGAAAGACAAAAAAATATTAGTCATTTCATCAGAGGTTGTTCCTTATTTACCTCAAACAGAAAAATCTGTTAATTCATTTACAGTATCAAAAAAAATTAATGACTACGGGGGTATGACTAGAATTTTCATGCCTAAGTATGGCATTATTAACGAAAGGAGACATCAACTTCATGAGGTAATTAGGCTATCGGGAATGAATATGATTATTAATGATTTGTATATGCCTTTAATTATTAAAGTTGCATCTATACCTAAAGAGAGAATGCAGGTTTATTTTATTGATAATGAAGATTATTTTAAAAGGAAGGACTTACTTCTAGATAAAGATGATAAACTCTTAAAAGATAATGATGAACGAATGATATTTTTCACTAAAGGTGTTATTGAGACTGTAAAAAAACTCAATTGGATGCCTGACATAATTCATCTACATGGATGGTTTACATCATTGTTTCCATTGTATTTTAAAACCCTTTTCTCAGATGACCCTGTTTTTGATAATAGTAAAATAGTTTCATCTATTTACAGTAAATCTTTTGAAGGAAGTTTATCTAAAAAAACTATAGAAAAAATTCAATTTGATGGCATTGAAGAGGATATTAGTCATATATCCTCTCCTGACTTTAATTCTCTGACAGATTTAATGATTAAATACTCTGATTCAGTTATTATTTCATCAGATAAGATTGATAAATCAACACTTAACTCAATTAAACTACATTCAAAGGATTCTTTAAGTTTTAAGGATTCATCAAATGATGAGAAATTAATAGAATTCCTATTAAAAAACATAGATTAAATGGATAAAAAGGTCTTATTAAAAATTTATTTAATTTCATTTTCTTTTCTATTAATTTTTTCTTGTAACAAAGATTATTATTCTGTTGGAATAGAAATTTTTGAGCAACAGTTTGTTGATTTGAAGACTAAAACTTTTCCTGTATATTCATATCAGCAGTCACTAGATAAGGTTCAAACAAATAATATTTCCAGTGTTCAATTAGGTACATTCAGTGATGATTTTTTTGGCAGAACAAATTCTAGTTTTGTATCTCAGCTTGATGTATTTTCCTTGCAAACTTTTGGTGACTTTAATCAAGATCAAGAAAATGAAGGTAGTCTCACAGATATAAGAGTTATCAATGAAGAAGAACAGTTGACTGGGGTTTATCTTGATCTTCCATTTTTTAATAACACTAACGATACGGATGGTGACGGGGTCATTGATATATATGATTCTGATCCAACAAACCCAGAGAGTGATTCTGATAATGATGGTCTCACTGATATTATAGAATCAAGGGCTGGCCTAGACCCATTAAGTAGTGATTCTGATAATGATGGAATCTCTGATCCTGATGATGATGATAATTCTAATTATAATAGTGAAAGTCAAGTGTATGAAATAGACTCTGTCTTTGGTAATAGAAATGCTAGTTTTGATTTAAAGGTTTATCAGCTTACTTATTACTTAAGCACATTGGATCCTAATAACAATTTTGAATCAACAAAGGAATATTTTTCAAATGATAATTTTTATGAAAAAGGATTTTATGGAAAGATTCTCCATGATGACACAGTATCCCTAAACTTTGACGAAATTCCAGTTTTATATACTGAAGATGACCCTACAACTGATCCTGATGAGTTAACCCAAGTAAATTATTTTGAAACACCAAGAATTAGAATTCCTCTAGACATCTTATTTTTCCAACGTTATATAATGAATCTTGAGGGTTCAGATAAACTTATAAATCAGGCCAACTTTAATAATTATTTTAATGGAATAATTGTTAAAGCAGAAAACTTTTCAGATGATCTATTTATGTCTCTTGATATTTCTAATGCTAAAGTAGTCCTTGAGTATGATTATAATTTTTATAACACTAATGGAACAGATGATGTGTCTGATGATTTAATCGAGAGAAAGAAAAAAGTAAATTCTATTCCTTTAGGTGGCGTAACATATAATTTGTATGAGCATACAGGGTTTAATCAAATTATTAATGAAGAAGTTGAAGCTTCTAACGATAATATTCATTCCGAGAAAATTTATTTAAATGGAACAAAGTTTGTTTCTAAACTGAAACTATTTTCTGATGACAATTCTATATCATCAGATCTTCGGGAGTTTAAAGCAAGAGATGTTTTAATTAATGAGGCAAATTTAGTATTGCATCTCGATAACAATATACATGAATCAAATTACGAGTTTTTACCTAAAAGACTCTACGTATACTCATATAAGGATGGTCTGCCTATAGAGGATTACAATAAAGATTTTTCAATTAATTATAGTGCTACAGCTGTAAATGCTAATAAGTTTCTTTTTGGGGGTATTCTCCAATATGATTCAAATAATTTACCAACCAGCTATAAATTTAATATTACGAATCATATTTCAAATATTGTTAGATATGATTCATTAAATGTAGATTTGGGTTTAACAACCACTTCAAATATTGAAGATATATCTCTTAAAAATGGATATTTTGGTAATCAAGAGAGAGTTTATCTGCCTTCCCCATCAATAACATTACCATTTCCAGCTGCCATAATTGGATCTAATCCTAATCAAGCTGATATCTCAAAGAAGCTCAAATTAGAGGTTATATATACAGAGTATTAGAAATACTAATAGATTATTTATTTTTAATAGATAAAAATTATATAATATCTATTAATTTTAGAATTTCGTTTAAATTTTATATAGGAATTAATATAATATAAGAAAAAATTATATATAAATAATTATGATAAGATAAAACTATTATCTGGCTTTAAGTTTCTCTATTAACGTGGGAACAACTTCAAATGCATCACCAACAACACCATAATCTGCAGCTTTAAAAAATGGTGCTTCAGGATCATTATTAATAACAACTTTTACTTTTGAGGAGTTTATTCCCGCAAGATGTTGAATAGCTCCAGAAATACCAATTGCTATGTATAAGTTTGAGGATACTGGTTTACCAGTTTGACCAACATGCTCGCTGTGAGGTCTCCAACCCATATCTGAAACTGGTTTAGAACATGCTGTAGCAGCTCCTAATGTATCAGCAAGAGATTCGATCATTGCCCAATTTTCAGGTCCTTTAAGTCCCCTTCCAGCTGAAACTACAATTTCTGCATCTGCTATTGTAACAGATCCGGTTTCTTTTTCAATATTTAATATTTTCTGGTTTGAATCAATTCCCTTTATATTTATTACTTCATTTTTAGGATTATTTGGATTCTCAACTATCCCAAAAGAATTTGAAGTAATACTAATAATTTTTATATCTGAATTCAATTCTGTTAAAGAGAAAGCTTTATTTGTAAAACAAGTTCTTTTTACAGTAAACGGGTTATTACTTTCAGGTAATTCTACAACATTTGAAACAAATGATGAATCAGTTATGCCAGATAAGTAAGCACCAAGATATTTTGAATTAGGTGAAGAGGATAAGATAACAATCTTTGAATTTTCACTTTTCATGACTTCAACTATAGCATGGGCATATTTTTTTGAAGAAAAATCATTTAAATCAGGACTATTAATATTAATGATTTTGTCAGCACCATAAGCATTTAAACTTTCTGTATCAGTACAGTTAACAACTACACCATAAACCACTTCTCCAAAATTATCTCCAAGAGCTTTGCCATAACAAAGAGCCTCACAAGATGATTTTTTGAATTGATTGTTTTCAGATTCTATATATACTAGTACTGCCATTTATTATATTACTTTTGCTTCGTTTTCTAATAGATCAATTAATTTATCAAGCTCATCTGCTTTTACAAGTTTAACTTCACTTTTAACATCAGGTTTACTGAACTTTTTATCAAGAGTTTTGGGATTGATGCCTTGTGCTGGAATTACGTCTAGGGGTTTTTGTCTTGCCATCATTATTCCTCTCATATTAGGGATAATAAGATCACTTTCTTCAACTAATCCTTTTTGAGATCCAATAACAAGAGGAAGCTTACATTGACTAATCTCAGTACCTCCTGACATTTCACGAGAAAATGTAGCTTTTGATCCTTCAATTTCTAAACTTACACAATTTGTAACAAAGTTGAAGTCAAGCAGTCCAGCCAAAAGTCCAGGGACTAAGCCACCATTGTAATCAATTGATTCTCTTCCACAAATAATTAAATCATAGTCTGTTTCCTTGCAATGTGCTTCAATTTCTTTAGCAACAGAATAAGCATCATGTGCTGGACAGTCAATTCTAATAGCTCTGTCTGCACCAATTGCAAGACACTTTCTTAGGGTAGCCTCTACTGAGGAATCACCAACGGTTAGTACTGTTAAATTTGCTTGATTTGATTCCTTCATCCAAACAGCTTTGGTTAATCCAAATTCATCATTTGGATTAATTACAAATTGTACTCCATTTGTATCAAAACTTGAATCATTTTCAACAAAATTAATTTTTGATGTAGTGTCGGGTACGTTGCTAATACAAACTAAAATATTCATTATTATGTTCTAGTACTTGATATAATTTCTCAGACCTTCTGTAAACTCATCTTTAGAGATTTTGGAAAGCTTTATAATTCCATCGTTGTTATTTATGTTAGAGGATATTTTTCTTTTGTGCAGTTTTTCATAAATATCAACACTCACTTTCTTCCTATTATCTAGGTTTTCAAATAATTTGATTGGTTTAGTTTTTATTATCCAATCTTTTTGGATAGTACCTTCGAAAATTTTAGCTTTTGAGCCACTACCGTAACTAATAAACCCTATTTTCTTATTTATTAGCTCTCTTTCTTTTTCAAAAGCTTCAACTAAAGAACTTATTAAAGACATAAAAATGGAAGCAGTATACATATTTCCAATTTCGGATGAGGCTTTCTCACCTGGAGAAATTTTATCTTCAATAAAAGACTTATAGATATCTGACTTTGAAACTTTTTTTATCCAATCTTTATCTTCAGATGAATTTGGTTTACCAATCTCCGAGTATATTTTTTCAAGTTGATTATTTTCTTTCATCCAGTCCATCCATTTATTTACTATCATTCTCCTTCCATGATATGCATAAGGAAGGTGGAAAATTATATTTTCCCAATCACTTAAAATATCTCTTTGATTCTGTTCATTAAAGTCTTCAATTGCCTCATATACTCTTTCTTTATAACTTTCATTTGAAAATTGACCTTCAAATATTGGTTCTTCTTTGTATACTTCAACAAAATCATTAGAATCAGACCAGAATTTTGAATCAGCCTTATGTAGAAGTTTTTCAGCTTCACTTGAAGATACTTCTTTTCCTAAAAGTCTAGCAGCTTCCATAAGTATATTTGATTTTTTAAATAATCTCCTCGGCTTGAAAAAATCTCCAATTCCTTTTGTAGAAACTCCCCATGATCCGTTGAAAGAAATAATTGATGGATTTTCACAAATTAACATTGAAACAGATCCTGCACCCTGTGTGTATTCACCAGTTGAATTAAGCTCATATTTTGCAATATCAGATGCGATTACAATTGCTTGTCTATTTTCCCCATTTCTTACCCAATCACAACAATTTTGAAGGGCATCAACAGCGCCAGCACAAGCAAAAGTAAGATCTACAATATCACAGTTCTTGAAACATCTTTCACCAAATTCTTCAGCACAAATATCTTCAAGAATTTCAACTACGTAAGAAGATGTAGGTTTAGAAGCGTCAACGCCACTTTCTGTTCCTAAGTAAACCCTTCCAACTTTTCTAGGATCAATATTATTTTCCTTTATTAGCCTGTATAATGAGTTTGCAGCAATTGATGCAGAGTCTTCATCATAATCAGGGGTAGCCATTTTTTTAAGACCTAATCCCTTAACTAGCTTTTCTGAGGGAATATCTCGAGCTGTAGCCAATTCTTCAATATCTACATAAAGAGATGGGACATAATATGAAATTGAATCAATACCTACTTTAATCATAACAATGCTTAGATTCAAATATAGTTACATAAAAGCTTTTCCAAAAAAAAAGAGCAACCAAAGTTGCTCTTTTTATGATAATATTATGAATAATTAGAAGTTGAAAGTAAGTTTACCTAACACTCTTCTTCTAATTGTAGGAAGATTTGGATAAGTTTGATATGGTTTATCTGTTAAATTAGTAGCAGATATATCAAACCTTAGATTTGGACTAAATTTGTAACCTACACTAGCATCAACTAAGTTTTTTGTTTCAACCATACCATTCCAAAAACCTTGGACTGATCTAAACTTATCATCATGTTGGAATGAGACTGAGAAATTAAATCCTGAAAGAGGAGTATAATCTACACCCATTCTATATTTCCATTTAGGAACATTTAAATATGATGTATTTAATAACCCATCATCATTGTCTTCTCCTGGAATCCACTCATTTTGACTTAACCATGAAGCATTAGCCCATAACCTTAAGTCAGGATTTGCGAAGTAATCCATTGAAAAGTCAGCACCAAAGTGTGATCTTCTAGCGTCTCCATTAGTTATGTAACCTGTTGTAATGTGAGTAATACCATCTCCTTGAGGTACCATATCAGACTCAACAGCACCAATAGCACCAAATAGAGGACCTAATTGACTAACAAATCCTGCACCACCAGCTTGGAAAGCACCATTAATTCCTCCAAGAGTTTGTGCCACACCACCAGCAATTGCAGTTTGAAGAGCAGGTACACCTTGTGCAGCTAGAGCACCAGATGCAACAACACTAAAAGGAAGTCCTAATTGAGCAGCAACACCTTGATAGGTTTGAGTAGTAACTGCAGTCAAAGCTCCTGTAACATATGCAGTAGCATCAGCAGCAACAGCAGCACCTAAATCTCCAGGAATATCAGAACCAACCAGTGCATAAGTATCACCTACAGCATTAAAGTTTGTGAAACCAATTGTTTCATAAGAGTATACATCTGCACTTAACTTAAGTTTACCGATAACACTTGTTACTCCAAACTCGATGTTCTCAACAGAGGTAAAAGCAGCCCTGTTAGTATCTCTATTTCCTGTAGTTCTTGTTGGTTCAAATGCATCATAAGGACTTAATATCCCAGATCCGCCAGATGGACCACCATACTGAGCAATCCATGGTGTTAATAGAGGCTGTAGTGATGGCGCTTGAGCAAATAAACCAGCCCAAGATGCAGATGCAACAGATCCGTAAGGGATAGCAAGTGGAAGACCACCTCCTGCAGCACTCACAGGAATATCTATTGGAAGTCCAGCAAGATCAATTACTTGAGTTGAAGGATCACCAAATCTTTGAGCATTTGCTTGTCCTGTAAGCCATGCATCTAAAATTCCTGGAGCTTGAACAGCTACAGGAAAGTCAATATATTGTTGAAGAGCTGTAGGTCCAGAGAGTGCTTTGTTGTATGCAAACCTCCAAGTTGTATTCTCAGATGGCTTATATACTAATGCAACTCTAGGAGCAAATTCTCCTGTACTTATTATATTCATTTGATCGTATCTTCCCGCCAAAACAAGATCAACTTTTTCTGACATTTTAAGAGTACCTTGTCCGTAAATACCATTAATAGTATACTTATCATCATCATCATTTCTTCCATAAAGTGTGTATTCAGAATCAGAGGCCGTATCTCTGTAATCCCATCCAAAGGTCCATTCTGAGTCAAATAGTGAAGGTAAATCAAAGTTATATTGAAGTTGAGCTTCCACAGAGGTTCTTTTTGCTACTTGTCTATAACCAGATCCATAAAGGAACGTTGGATTCTCTTCTTGTCCACCATCATTGTGGTCAACAAATGCTTGGGCATACCAATTACCAATAGTTGCCTGAGCTTGACCCCAATATGTAGTACCATCTGCATAACCAATACCTAAGTCTTGCCAGAATAAACCACTACCACTGTTTAGTCCAGCACTAACAGTATAGTTTGTATCATCACTTGGTCTCCACTCTAAAGTAGTATTAGCGGTTAAATTGCTGTATTCATCTATAATTGCATTTTCATTGTTACTAAAGTCTAAAAGAATAGGTCCGCCAGGAGATAGTCCTGGGTCTACATATTTATTTGTAATTATAGGCTGACGAATGATTCTATTTATTGTAATACCCGCATTACTAAGTTGGGATTCATCTTCATAAGTAAAATCTGTACCAGAGCTTAAAGTAGCATTAATTTTCCATCCAAAAGTTTTGTCATCATTTGCTCTAGCAATTCTAAATTCTGAACCAAAGGTATTCATTTCACCTGCCCACATAGAAAGAGAATTTCCTTGATATTCTATTGGACTCTTAGTCCTAAAGTGAATAACACCAGAAGTTACACCAGGTCCATATAAAACACCAGCAGCACCTCTAACAACCTCAACCGAGGCTAAATCTAAATTTGAAAGACCTTGTTGAAAACTGAAATAAGTTCCGGCAGCAGGTGTTGTTAGAAACCTGTTATCTTGCATGATAAATGTCGAGGTACCAAATGTACCAGAGCCTGCTCTCATTTCGAAATTCAAAGAGTTTGCACTTTGTTGTTGTATTTGAACTCCTGGCACATTTGTAAGAATTCTTGCAGGATCTGCAACTGCAGAAGAGTTTTCAATCTCTCTTGTTGAAATAACACTAACTGATGCAGGAGCTTCTAGTGCTTTTTGAGCACGCCTTGAGGCAGATACTACTATTTCTTCAAGGTTTTGACCTGCTGAAAGCATTACGTTAATATCTTGGTTAGCAGAGGTAACAATAACTTTCTCAGCTGAGTACCCTACATAACTAACAACTATTGTCAAAGGAAGATCTTGACTTGTATTAATGGAAAAATTTCCATCAAAGTCAGTTACTGTTCCAATATTTGTTCCATCTATGATTACATTTACTCCAGGTATAGAACTCATGCTTTCTGCATCACTAACAGATCCAGAAATTTGAGTTTGAGAGTAAACATTACCAAACAGAATTACAGCCATAAAGGCTAGATAATACTTATTTAAAATATTTTTCATATAATTAGTTTTTGTTACGTCAAAGTTAAGTCTTTTCAATAACTAGTTTATAATTTATAAAGAAACGCAGTGGAATTACAATAAACAAAGGTAAATCCAAACATTTCTTAATCTGATTTGAATCCAAGTTAATATAATTTTTTTCATGTACCAAATGAAATTATGCAGCTAATAGTTTACATGAATTTTAAGTATAAATCAAAAACTGTCTTC
Source organism: uncultured Bacteroidota bacterium (assembly GCA_902620455.1). Taxonomy (GTDB): domain Bacteria; phylum Bacteroidota; class Bacteroidia; order Flavobacteriales; family Flavobacteriaceae; genus Marisimplicoccus. The sequence goes on along the minus strand of CACNIG010000001.1, from coordinate 81,019 downwards.
AAAAATTAATTTTTGGTCTGATTCATGCCATTTTAAGTAGTCTTTATTATACTTTTCATCAACTGCTCCTCGCTTCAACTTTTGAGTTGGTCCAACAATTCCATTTTCTTGCGACCATTCATCTTTAACAATTATAAGCGTTGATATTTTCTTATAGTTTACCAGGTCGCTATTAATATTTTTAAGAGTATCAAGGAACATTTTTGATAGATTATCCTTAGTGGCACTTTTTCCAATATCTGATAATTGAATTAGACACATTGGTTGAGCAATTCCAAGACCTACTACACAAACTTCTTCAATTTCATTCATATTAACAAAAAACTGTTCTAAAGTAAGTGGTTCAATATATTCTCCTTTTGATGTCTTAAAGCTATCAGCAACTCTTCCTGTTATATGAAGGTAACCATCTTCATCCAAGAACCCTTTATCTCCTGTGTGTAGCCAACCACCTCTTAAAGTCTCATTTGATAACTCTTTATTTTTATAATAACCAATCATCACAAAAGGCCCACGCATCAAAATTTCACCTGTTCCCTCGTCAATCTTAAGCTCAACACCTTTTTGAGGTTTTCCAACAGTATTTAATTTTTCAAAGTCTTTACCATCTACAGAGCTACATATGGCACAATTCTCTGTCATACCGTATCCATTAGTTATGTATACTCCAACTTTTCTAAACCACTCAATTAATTCAACTGGCATAGGTGCTGACCCGGAAACCGTCACTCTAACTCTGCTAAAACCAAGTCCTTTTCTTATTAGTTTTTTAAGAATAGTTGAGAGCAATGGAATTTTAAGAAGAGTGTCTAACTTTTTCTGAGGGAATTTAGATAATATTCCCATTTGAAGTTTAGTCCAGACTCTTGGAGCAGCAGCGAATACATGTGGCTGTACCTCCTTTAAATTTTGGCCAAAGGTTTCAATAGATTCTACAAATGAGATTGTACCTCCATACCTAAATGAACACCATTCGATTACAACTCTTTCAAAAATATGATTTAATGGTAAGTATGAAATAAAATCATTATTCCCAGTATGTTTTATTCCTAAAGGATTGTTTGGATCATCCAAAACAACTTTTATTCCATCAATTGCCTGGTATGTTAGCATAACTCCTTTTGGGTTACCTGTTGTCCCAGATGTAAAAATAATAGTCCATAGATCTGATAGTTTTGGTTTATTTGGATTTTCAATCGGTTCATGACTATTTATAAATTCATGCCACTCATGACCTTTGGTTACATTTGAACACCCCTCATATTTAGGGAATCTTATTATGGGCATTTCACTGGGCAAATCATTCTTGATATCATCCCAAGTTTCAATTTTTCCTATAAAAAGAGCATCAACATCACCATAATCCATTATGTAGGATAGTTCCTTACCATTTAAAGATGGGAAAAAAGGAACAGAGATATATCCTGCCATTACAATTGCTAAATCTGAGATTATCCATTCTCTACAATTTTTAGAATAAATACCTATGTGAGCTCCCTCTCTAAGATTAAGTGATTTTAGTCCGGAGGCTAATCTTCTTGCCATATCACCAACTTCACCCCATGTATACTCCTCCCATGTTTCACCTATTGGTTGCCTCAGATAAGGCTTGTCCTTAAACTCTTTCTCCCATTTATAGAATTTTAGTTCAAATAATTCTTGATTTGCACTCATATCTTTTGGTTTTTATTTAAATATATAAGATTATTTTCAGCTTTAAAAACAATGTAATGCTTTGCAAGTTTTAATTTTTAGATTTTCCCCTATTTATAGAAGAATCATAGTAATCAAATTAAATCAATTAGTATATTACATAAAAATGACAATCAAAATATCTACATGAAAACAAAATATAAAAACTTATTTGATTTAACAGATAAGGTAGCAATTGTAACTGGGGCCAGTAAAGGCATAGGGGCCTCAATTGCAAAAGCATTTGCAGAATTTGGGGCAAACGTCGTTGTAAGCAGTAGATCTCAAGAGGGTATTGAGAAAGTTGTTAGTGAAATAACTGCAAATGGTTATAACGCAATTGAATGTGTTTGTCACGTAGGTGAAGATGATCAGTTAAAAAATCTAATTGAAACTACAATCAATAAATATGGAAGAATTGATATACTTGTTAATAATGCTGGAATAAATCCTGTATTTGATCGTCTAGAAAATGCTGATGAAAAACTTTTTAATAAAATACTAGATATCAATACAAAGTCCCCTTTCAAACTATCTAATCTTGTGTTTGAATATATGAAGGAAAACAAGTCTGGTTCTATTATAAATATATCATCAGTTGAGGCAAATAAGCCTGACAAAGGTTTGGGAGTTTACTCTATCAGCAAAGCCGCTATATCAATGCTCACTAAATCTCAGGCAAAGGAGTGGGGTAAATATGGGGTAAGGTCAAATGCAATTTGTCCCGGGTTAATCAAAACAAAATTAAGTTCAGCTTTATGGCAAAATGAGGAAATGTTAGAAACATGGCTTGGTGATCTTCCAATTCGAAGGGCTGGAGATCCTGACGAAATATCAGGAATAGCTCTTTATCTTGCTTCTGAAGCTTCAAGTTATACAACTGGAGAAACATTTAATATAGACGGTGGTTATATGATAAATTAACCCAACATTATGGAAAAACCTTATTCAACAGAAATAGAAAATATAGAAGATTTAGATAAATACCTTGGAAAAGAAATTGGAATATCTAAGTGGTTTAATATGTCACAAGATAAAGTTAACGAATTTGCAGAATTAACTGAAGATAAACAGTGGATTCATATTGACCAAGAAAAAGCTGCAAAATATTCTCCTTACAAAAAAACTATAGCTCACGGGTTTCATATTCTTTCATATGCATCACAGGTTGTGTTTCAAACATTAAAGATAAATAACATTGCACTTGCAGTAAACTATGGCCTTGAAAAGGTTCGATTTCCTAATGCTACTCCAGCTGAGTCAAAATTTAGAGGTAGGGTGTCTTTGATAAAAATTGAGAAAGTTACAGGAGGGGCAAAATATACTTTCAAAATTATATTCGAAGTTGATGGTGAAATTAAACCTGTATGCGTGGCAGAGACAATATCACTAATATATTCACTTCCAAGCTAAAAAATAAAAATTTATATTTTTAAAAAATGAACTTTACAGAGGTAAAAGAACAAATTAGAACATTCATAAAAGATGAATTAATTTCACTCGAACCATGGATTGTTAATTCAGAGTGGAGTGAAAAGCTTCCTAAACTTAATGAATTAAGAGATAAAGTAAAAAAGATGGGCTTTTGGTTACCTCAAGTATCAAAAGAATATGGTGGTCTTGGTTTATCTCTTGAACAACATGGAGAGGTAAGTGAAATTCTTGGTGCAAGTCCGTATGGCTTTTACGTTTTTAATTGTCAGGCACCTGATGCAGGAAATATGGAAGTATTAATTGAGACTGGTACGGAGGAACAAAAACAACAGTATTTGTATCCTCTTTTAGAAGGAAAAATTAGAAGTTGTTTTGCAATGACAGAGCCTCAATATGCAGGATCAAATCCAACAAGAATGGGAACAACCGCAAAAAAAGAAAATGACAACTATATTATTAATGGTCATAAATGGTTTACTTCAAGTTTTGATGGAGCTAGCTTTGCTATAGTAATGGTAGTAACTGATCCTGATGGTGAAGATTTACACAAAAAAGCTAGTCAAATAATTGTTCCATTAGAAACAGATGGAGTTGAATTTGTTAGAAATGTCTCAATTATGGGACATCCTGGAGCAGGTTGGGAAAGTCATGCTGAAATAAAATTTAATAATGTTAAAGTACCTATTACTAATGTTTTAGGCTCTGAAGGAGAGGGGTTTGCTATAGCTCAAAAGCGATTAGGGCCAGGTAGGATTCATCATTGTATGAGGTGGATAGGAATGTGTGAAAGAGCATTTAATCTAATGTGTGAAAGAGCAGTATCTAGAGAAATATCTGATGGAACAATGCTTTCAGATAAGCAGACAATTCAAAATTGGATCGCAGAATCAAGGGCAGAAATAAATGCTGCAAGGTTGATGGTTCAGGATGCCGCAAAAAAAATTGATGCTCAAGGAACATATAAGTCCAGGGCTGAGATATCTATAATAAAATTTTATTGCGCTAATGTTCTTCAGAAAGTCGTTGATTATGCTATTCAGGTTCATGGTGCATTAGGAGTTACGGATGACCTGATTTTATCATCATATTATAGACATGAAAGAGCCTCAAGAATATATGATGGCGCTGACGAAGTACATAAAAGCAGACTGGCCAGGCTTATTTTAAAATCTTACAAAAAATAAAGTTTGTTACCCTAACTTATAATGTCTGAAAAATTCATTGACAATCCAACACAAATAAGAAAGGACGAAGTCCTAGATAATAATAGTTTGTGTAATTATTTAATTAACTTTTTAGACATTGATAAGAGTAGCTTTGAGCTTCTTCAATTTCCATCAGGATTTTCAAATCTTACTTATTTAATAAGTTCTAACAATAAGGAGTATATTCTTAGAAAACCACCTATTGGTGCAAAAATAAAATCTGGTCATGATATGAGTAGAGAATTCAATGTATTATCTGCTCTTGATAAAAATTATAAAAAATCACCTACTCCTATTCACTATTGTGATGATATAAATATTATTGGTTCTGATTTTTATATAATGGAGAGGATAAGAGGAACAGTACTCAGAAATAATAATTATCAAAAAATACTTACAGATAAAAATAAATATAATTTTATAGCATCAGAGTTTGTAGATACACTTGTTGAACTTCATAAATTAAATGTTGAGGAAATAGGTCTAGCTGAATTTGGAAGACCTAAAGGTTACTGCTCAAGACAAGTTCAAGGTTGGTCAAAGAGGTATGAAAATTCTAAAACCTCTCATATTCCTGAAATAAATTTTGTAATTAAATGGTTAAATGAAAATATTTCAGAATCAGAATATGTTTCCCTCATTCATAATGATTTTAAATATGACAATTTAGTTATTGACTCTAATGATTTATCTGTTAAATCTGTTTTAGATTGGGAGATGTGTACAACAGGTGATCCTTTTATGGATTTAGGAACCTCTCTTGCTTATTGGATCAACAAAGATGATCCTGAATATATGCAAGCAATTAACCTAAACATTACATCAAATGAAAATAATCCAAAGAGAGGAGAAATATTAGAAATGTATTCTACCAGATTTGGTGTAAACATTGAAAATATTGTTTTTTATTTTGTTTTTGGATTGTTTAAAATAGCAGTTATAGTCCAACAAATATATTTTAGATATGAAAGAGGTTTTACAAATGATATAAGGTTTAAAAACTTAAATTTAGTTGTCCAATCATATGCTAGAATGGCTAAAATATCAATCGAAAATCAAAAAATTGAATTTTAATGAAAACTATTAGTGCAGTTAAAAGTCAATTAACTTATTACTTTGTTTTCCTTTTTTATGGTAATTGATGAAGGGTGTAATAGTATATCAGCCAGTCCCTTTGTTTTAGGTAATTCATATGCATAAAAATATTCCAAAGTATCTAACTTACTTTTAAAGAAGCTAGAGTCATCAGAACTATTGCTCATTATTAAAGATTTTTTGCTAGTAATGCCAATTTCTAACCATGACCACCCAATAAGAACAAGGCTAAAAAATTCCATAAATATTGATGCATCTGCTAGAAATCTTTCATAATCACCTTTAGCAGCAAAGGGTATAAGGTGAAATAAAATTTTTTGAGTTTGATCAAGTTGATCATTTAATGCCTCTGCCCACTTTTTTAAATCTTCATCCTGAATTGCCTTATCAATTGTTATTTTTATTTCATCTAATAAAAGCTTAGCACCCTCACCATTATTTAACATCATCTTCCTACCAAGTAGATCTTGGGATTGTATTCCAGTAGTTCCCTCATATATAGATGATATTCTTATATCACGATAATATTGTTGTAAAATAAAGTCTGAACAAAAACCATAACCCCCAAGAACTTGGAGCCCATTATTAATAGAATAAATGCCAGCCTCTGATGGATAAGTTTTGACTACAGGAATTATCATTTCAAGTAAAGTCTCATATTTATGTTTTTCTTTTTTGTCAGTGCTATTATGCTGAAGATCAAAATATTTTGCAGCTTTAAAGATAATATTCATTGAACCTTCAACCATTGATTTTTGTAAAAGGAGCATTCGTCTTACATCGGGGTGTTCAATTATTAGACTTTGTTTATTTTTTAAATTCTTTGTACCATCAGATGAAAGTTTACGACCTTGAGGACGTTCATTAGCATATTCTAAAGATGCGTAATAAGCAGCACATGCAATTGCTGATGCACCACGACCGACTGCAATTCGAGCACCGTTCATCATAAGAAACATATAATTAAGACCCTGGTTTTCTTCACCTACCAGATAACCATGACAGTCACCTTTATCTCCAAAACTTAGATGAGTAGTACAATAACCTTTTTGACCCATTTTTTCAAAATCAGCAACCGTAGTTACATCGTTAGCTTCTAACTCACCATTATCATTTAATCTATTTTTTGGTACTACAAACAATGATATTCCTTTTGTCCCAGCAGGAGCTCCTTCTATTCTGGCCAGTAAAAGATGAACTATATTCCCTGCGTACTGATGATCCCCTCCTGATATAAATATTTTTTGACCACAAATTTTGTATGCATTATTTGCATCTGGTGTAGCTTTTGTAACAATGTCAGATAAAGAGCTTCCAGCTTGTGGTTCGGTTAAACACATAGTTCCACCCCATTCTCCGGTAAGCATCTTAGGAGTATATTTTTCTTTTAGTTCTTTACTTGCAAATTCTATAATTAGTTCTGCAGCACCTGAAGTAAGCCCAGAATAACCTGGTAAATGATTGTTAGCAGCATCTAAAATATAGTTTGAAGCAGTATGAACAAGTAAAGGCAACTGAAGACCTCCGTCTTCATAATTAAATGGTGCAGAAATTAAACCCATAGCACCTCCTTCTTTCATCATTTTTTCAACTTGTTGATGAACATGGATTGAACCATCTTTATAATGAGCAGGTTTCTCATCCATCTCTTTGAAATAAGGAAACAGTTCTCTGTCAGCAAATTTTTTGACAGAATCAATATAAAGGTCTACAGATTCACTATTATGATCGATAAACCTTTCTTTATTTAATATTTTTTCTAATTCTTGTACACTGTTCATAAAGAATTTAACTGTCTTTATATCAATATATTTAGATGCCATAAAAATTTATAATTTGAGCAAATATATCCTATTTAATTATAAAATTCTTAACCATTTAAACGATTATGATTTTATCTTAATAAATTATCAAAAATTGAAGGCCCATTAACTTTTAAATTTTAATCCAAGAACATATATTTGCACTTTAATTTCATAATCACATAAAATGTCAAAAAATACAGGTAAAGTTTCAAAAGTAATTGGAGCAGTTGTTGATGTTGAATTTTCATCAAAGGATAGTTCCCTGCCAGAGATATATGATTCTTTAGAAATCCAAAAAGATGATGGTTCAGTATTAGTTCTTGAGGTTCAATCTCATATTGGAGAAAATGCTGTCAGAACTATTTCAATGGACTCAACTGATGGTGTAAGTAGAGGAACTGAAGTTGTGTCTACTGGAAACCCAATTCAGATGCCAATTGGAAAAAATGTATACGGAAGATTATTTAATGTAGTTGGAGATCCAATTGACGGACTTGAGGTATTACCAAAAACAAAAAGCGATGGTATGTCAATTCACAGAGAGGCTCCAGCATTTGATCAATTGTCAACTTCAACTGAAGTTTTATTTACAGGCATCAAAGTGATTGATCTCATTGAGCCCTATGCAAAAGGTGGAAAGATTGGTTTATTTGGAGGAGCTGGTGTAGGTAAAACAGTACTAATTCAGGAATTAATTAATAATATCGCAAAGGGTCATGGTGGACTATCAGTTTTTGCAGGAGTAGGTGAAAGAACCAGGGAGGGGAATGATCTTTTAAGAGAGATGATTGAATCAGGGATTATAAATTATGGAGAAAAATTTAAAAAGTCAATGGAGGCTGGTGAGTGGGATTTAAGTAAAGTTGACAAAAAAGCATTATTAGAGTCTAAGGCTACCTTTGTATTTGGTCAAATGAATGAGCCACCTGGTGCTAGAGCTAGGGTAGCTTTATCTGGTCTAACAGTTGCAGAATACTTTAGAGATGGAGGGGGTGATGGTCAAGGAAAAGATGTTTTATTCTTTGTTGATAATATATTTAGATTTACTCAGGCTGGTTCTGAGGTATCTGCATTACTCGGAAGGATGCCTTCTGCTGTTGGATACCAACCTACTTTGGCAACAGAGATGGGGGCTATGCAGGAGAGAATTACATCAACAAAAAATGGATCGATAACTTCAGTTCAAGCTGTATATGTCCCGGCAGATGATTTAACTGATCCAGCACCTGCAACTACTTTTGCCCACCTTGATGCTACAACCGTTTTATCAAGAAAAATTGCTGAGCTTGGAATTTATCCTGCTGTTGATCCACTTGATTCTACATCTAGAATATTGACTCCTGAAATTTTAGGAGATGATCATTATAATTGTGCTCAGAGAGTAAAAGAGTTACTTCAGAGATATAAAGAGCTTCAAGATATTATTGCAATTTTAGGTATGGAAGAGCTTTCAGAAGAAGACAAATTAGCAGTTGCTAGAGCAAGAAGAGTTCAAAGGTTTTTATCTCAACCATTCCATGTTGCTGAGCAATTTACAGGAATCCCAGGAGCTCTTGTTGATATTAAGGATACGATAAAAGGATTTAATATGATTATGGATGGTGAGCTTGATCATATCCCAGAAGCTGCATTTAACTTGAAAGGGACTATTGAAGAAGCTATAGAGGCTGGAGAGAAAATGTTGGCTGAAACTAAATAATAATGTACCTAGAAATAATCTCACCAGAAAAAACATTATTTAAAGGAGAAGTTGAGTCTGTTCTTTTCCCTGGAACATATGGCGATTTCCAGGTCCTTAATAATCATGCACCAATTGTATCTACTCTTACAAAAGGTAAGGTTAAAATTTTAGGTAACATTTCTATTGATAAAGATGTCAAAGATAAATTTGAGTTTAATGAGAAAGAGACAACACTTGACATTGAGTCTGGTACTGTAGAAATGAATAACAATCAAGTTACCTTATTAGTTGATTAAGGCATTTAATTATTAAATCCATTTCCCAACCTTTCTGAGTTAGGTGTCTAACTATCTTATTTTTAACTTCATACTGAGTTTCATCAACATGTTGTAATTTCTTCTCACAAATTTTATATAATTTGTTTTCATAGTCTTCCTCAGTAATTTGTTTTAACGCATTGTTAATATTCCATTCCGAAATATTTTTTGATTTTAACTCCATTATAATTTTAATACGCCCCCAGTTGTTATTGTTATATTTACCTCTAACGAATGCTTCAGAATATCTTGTTTCTGATAAATAATTCTCATCAATTAAATAACAGATATATTCATCTAATTCATCACCAAATATTCCAAGTTTATTAAGTTTATTTTTAACATCAAAGTGACATCTTTCTTGATATGCACAATAATGTTCTATTTTATTTTTTACTGAAGACTCCATTCTATAATATAAAAAAAACCGCTCAGAAATTCTAAACGGTTTTTAGTAATTTTTATTTCAAAATTTTAGATCTATTGTTTGTTAAATTATATTGAAGATATAAGTATGAGTCTCTTGGAATAACTTTAATTATTCGTTTGTACTGAAAGCTCCACTTATTTACTAATGAAAATAGACCCTTGTTTATATACGCTGCTACAAATGGATGAGCATGTATGTATATTGCTCCACTTTTGTAACGCGAATTCTTAACAATCCTGTTAAGTTCTGTGTTAATTTTATCAACAAGTAAAATAGGTGCTTCCACTTCAAATTCTTTATTCGGATTAGCTTCTTTTGTTTTAATATTCATTTCAGGCCTTACCCTTTGCCTTGTGATTTGAATTAATCCAAATTTACTAGGTGGAAGAATCTTGTGCTTTGTTCTGTCTTTTGCCATCTCTGCGCAAAAGTGATCAAATAACTTTTTTCTGTTTTCTCTTTTAGTTAAATCTATAAAGTCTACAACTATAATTCCTCCCATATCCCGAAGTCTTAATTGTCTTGCAATTTCAGCAGATGCAATTAAATTAACTTCCATGGCAGTCTCTTCTTGTGTTTTTGATTTGTTAGATCTGTTTCCGCTATTTACATCAATCACATGAAGAGCTTCTGTGTGTTCTATAATTAGATATGCTCCTTTTTGCATAGAGACAGTTCTTCCAAATGAAGATTTTATCTGCCTTTCAATTCCATATTTGTCAAAAATTGGAGTTACCCCTTTATAAAGTTTAACTATTGATGATTTTCCTGGAGCAATTAGCTTTATGTATTCTTTAATTTCACTATACAAATTAGGATCATCAAGATAAATGTTTGAGAATGAATCATCAAATACATCTCTTAGTTTTGATGTCGTTCTGTTTATCTCCCCTAAGATTTTTGTTGGATATGAATCAGACTTACTAAAATTTATACATAGTCTTTTCCATCTCATAATTAAATCTTTGAGATCTCCTTCGAGCTCACTTACGGATTTATTTTTTGCTACTGTTCGAATTATTACTCCAAAACCTTTTGGCTTAATATTCTTAACTAAGGTTTTTAGCCTTTTCTTTTCATCCTGACTTTTAATTTTTTGTGAAATTGAGATTCTCTCAGAAAAGGGAATCAAGACCATATACCTACCCGCTAAAGAAATTTCAGAGCTTAATCTTGGCCCTTTTGTAGATATAGGTTCTTTTATTATTTGTACCAAAGTTGTCTGTTTAGATTTTAGACAATCTTTGATTAGACCATTTTTTGGTATATCCTTCTCAAAATTAAATTTACTGAAAGAAAAAGATTTTACTTTTTTTGAATCAATTTGATCAACAAATTTAGATAATGACAACAGTTTTGGTCCTAAGTCATGATAGTGAAGAAATCCATCCTTTTCATGTCCTACATTTACAAATGCAGCATTCAATCCAGGTATGGTTTTCCTAATTTTTGCAACAAAAATATCACCTACAGAAAATTTGTTTTTACCTACTTCCTTGTCTAGCTCAATAAGTCTTCCCTCATTAAGCATTGCAAAATCAACAGCATTTGAATTTGACCTTATAATCAATTCTTTTTTCACTGTTGTAAGTATTATTTCTACTCTATGGTAGAAAGGTTAAACATTTTCCAATAATTATAACTTTCGTTATAATTTATTTCAAAGAACTTGGGATGTTTAAAGTGTAATCCCGAACACTATTTCTTTTTGTGACGGTTAGCTCTCGCCCTTTTTTTTCTCTTATGAGTAGCAACCTTGTGTCTTTTTCTTTTTTTACCGCTAGGCATATATATCTAATTTAAAATTAGCTAACTGGAACATTTTGTTTGACAGATTTGACAAAAGTTTTAGAAGGTTTAAATGCTGGAATATTATGAGCTGGAATAATTACAGCAGTATTTTGTGAAATATTTCTACCTGTTTTTTCTGCTCTTGTTTTGATTATAAAACTTCCGAAACCTCTTAGATAAACATTATTATTATTTTGGAGAGAACTTTTAATTTCATCCATAAATTTTTCAGCGATCATTTGAACATCAGTTTTATCCATCCCTGTTTGATCCGATATATTTTTTACAATATCTGCCTTTGTCATTTTTCTGTTATATTGGTTATACAATTAGCTTTTAAGGCTAGCAAATATATAAATTTATATTTTAAATTAGTTATTAAGTAATATATAATTAGCCACATTTAAATTGCCAGATGCCTTTGGAAAATCAATTACTGAAATGGTATTTAATTAATAAAAGAGACTTGCCATGGAGAAAGAATAAAGATCCATACAGTGTTTGGATTTCAGAAATAATACTTCAACAAACAAGAGTTTCACAAGGAATCCATTATTATAAAAACTTTATGAAGATATTTCCAAACATTGAAAAACTTTCAAAGTCAAAGGAAAGCCTTGTCCTTAAAGCTTGGCAGGGTTTAGGATATTACAACAGAGCCATAAATCTTCATAAAACCTCGAAAGAAATCATTAATAATCTTGACGGAAAATTTCCTTCTACATATAGAGACTTAATTAAATTAAAGGGAATTGGTGACTATACTGCAAGCGCTATATCCTCTATTTGTTTCGATGAATTTAACCCTGTTGTTGATGGAAATGTCATGAGATTTTTAACCAGGTATAATGGAATAAAGGAGCCAATTGATTCAAAAAAAACTCAAAACAAAGTAAAAGAGATTGGAAAAGGATTAATTGATAAGACTAATAATCCTGGAGACTTTAATCAAGCTATGATGGAATTTGGTGCACTAATATGTACTCCATTTCCAGACTGTAATTCATGTATTTTAAGTTCAAAATGTACGGCATATAAAAAGAATATTGTAGAAAAGCTTCCATTTAAATCAAAAAAGAAAAAAGTAAAGGAGAGGTTCTTTAACTATATAGTTTTAGTTGACCCAAAAAATAAAACTCTTATTGAAAAACGCATTAAAAAGGATATTTGGTTTAAACTGAATCAGTTTCCATTAATCGAAACAAATTTTAAGGTTGAAAATATTAAGAAAGTTTCTAGCTTTATTAAATTCATTAATTCCCAAAAGATTTTAATTAAAACCAATACATTTTTAAAATATAATATTAAACATGTTTTATCTCATCAAGTTTTATATATGTCATTTTACATCTTTAAAACTGAAAAAGATATCCCTATGGGTATTGATTTATTGAAATTAAGCAACTATAACTTCCCTGTCCCGATAAATAATTTTATTAATAAGAAATTATTGTAGGTACTCTATTTTTGTATATTAGCTATATATATGAGTGGAACTCTAAATAAAGTTATGTTGATTGGACATCTAGGTGATGATGTTAAAATTAAGCACTTTGACAATGGAGGATGTATTGCAAGATTTCCATTAGCTACCAATGAAACTTATACAAATAAGTCAACAAATGAAAAAGTAACAAATACAGATTGGCATAATGTTGTTCTTAGAAATAAAGCAGCAGAAATTTGTGAAAAATACTTATCAAAAGGAGACAAGGTTTATGTAGAGGGTAAACTTAGAACGAGAAAATGGCAAGGAGATGATGGAGCTGATAGGTATACCACTGAGGTAAATGTTGATGAATTTACATTTTTGTCAACAAAAAAAGAGCCCTCTGTCAATGTTGAATCTAATCCACCTGCATCTACAAATAATCAGGCAAGTGATCAGAATGAAGATGATTTACCATTCTAGAATAATTTCTAAAACCATACTTGTAAATTAAACCCTAGAACTAGTTGATAGTTAAACTTTCTTTAATCATAATCTTTCTAATCTTATCAGCCCTAACATCTGGCTCGGAGGTTGCTTTTTTTTCACTAGATAAATTAAATCTTATTAATGAAAAGGGTGATAAATTGATATCCAAAATACTTTCACTTTTAGAAAAGCCTAAGAGGTTACTTGCTACCATTTTAATATCAAATAACTTTATAAATATTGCCATAGTAATATTGTTTGCTTCAATTGATAATCCATATTTGAGCTCACTGAACCCTATACTAGAAACTATCATTGAGGTAGGTTTAATAGGGATGTTAATTTTATTTATTGGAGATATCTTACCTAAAATTTATGCTAATAGAAATCCTTTAGTTTTCTCTAAAATTATGGTGAATCCTATTTACTTTTTAGACAGATATATATTATTCTTATTTAACACACCAATGAGTAAATCTATGAGTTATTTAGAATCAAATTTAGTAAAGGATTCTAGACAACTTTCTGTAGATAAACTATCTAAGGCTTTTGAACTTACTGATTCAAAAGAAACTAGTAAAGAGGAGAAAAAAATTCTTACAGGTATTGTGAATTTTGGGAATGTTGAGACAAGGCAAATAATGTGTCCAAGAGTTGATGTTTTTGCTCTTGACGCAAATATAGAATTTATAAAAATAGTTGAAAATTTGATTGATAAAGGATTTTCTAGAGTTCCAGTATATAACGATAATCTCGATAAGATTGAAGGTGTACTTTATGTTAAAGATCTTTTACCTCATCTAGAAAAAGATGATTTTAATTGGAAAAGCCTGCTTAGAAAGCCTTTATTTATTCCTGAAAACAAAAAGCTTGACGATTTATTAACTGAGTTTAAAACAAAAAAAATACACATTGGAATTGTAGTTGACGAATATGGGGGAACATCAGGAATAATTACGTTGGAAGACGTTATTGAGGAAATTTTTGGAGAAATTAGTGGTGAGTTTGATGAAGAAGATAATTTATTCTCTAAGCTAGATGATTTTACCTATATTTTTGATTCTAAAATTAATTTACAAGATTTTTATAGAGCCATAAACTTAAAAGATTCAGCCTCATTTGATGATATATCCACAGAAATTGAAACTCTGGGGGGATTTCTAATTGAAAAAGTTAAAAAAATTCCAAAAGTAGGTCAGGTAATCAATCATGAATCCTTAAAGTTTGTAATTGAAATAGTTGATAAAAAACGAATCAAGCAAGTAAAATTAATAATGCCAAAAAATAAATAGTCTGTGAACTTAAATCTCAGAAAATGGGGGACTTTGATTATTCTATCTGTTATATGGGGAAGTTCTTACATACTTATAAAAAAAGGTTTAACTGGTCTTACACCAGTACAACTGGGATCAGTTAGAGTAATTATAACAACCCTATTAATCGCTCCTATTGGCTATAATAAAATTAAACATGTACCAATAAAAAAAATGAAATGGGTTGCGTTTTCTGCATTTGTAGGTTCGTTTTTCCCTGCATATTTATTTGCATTTGCAGAAACTGAGATTTCAAGTTCTGTTACTGCAGTAATGGTTTCACTAACGCCACTTTTCACTTTATTAATTAGTGTGATAGTTTTTGGAGAGGAGTTATTAAAAAAGCAAGTTGTAGGTGTAATAATTGGATTTCTAGGTATTGTTGTATTAATAAATAATGAGCTCTTAGCTTCATCATTCAATATATTTTATGTTATGTTTATTGTCTTAGCTGCTTTTTGTTATGCTGTTAATGCTAATGTTTTAAAATATAAACTTCCAAATATTCCAGCATTAGGTATAGTATTTATGAGTTTCTTGTTTTTAATAGTTCCAGCTTTTGTTGTTCTACTATTCTCTGACTTTCCATTTTCTAATTTTACATCAAATCCACTAATAATAGAGTCTATTGTGTACATAGTAATACTTGCACTTTTTGGAACAGCGATTGCAAAAGTTCTTTATATAAAATTACTAGCTATATCATCTCCTGTTTTTTCTGTATCCACTACATATTTAATGCCAGTTGTCGCTATTTTCTGGGGTTTATTAGATGGAGAAGATTTTAAATTAACACAGTTTATTGGGACAAGCATAATTCTAGTAGGTGTTTATTTAGTGACAAAAAAAAAGGCACCTATTGAAGGTGCCTCTAATTAGTGTTTTTTAGTTTTAATTAAAATCTGAATCTGATGTTTTTACATCGAGTTTAATCTTACTAAATTTTATTGTAATTCCACCAGGTATTGGAAGAGCTGGAGTAACTTGATTTATTTCACTTGGTATTAAAACTCCATCAATTTCCTCATAGTCATTTACAGTTGTCTCAACAACTATCTGATTTCCTTCAATCTCTGTTGTCTCAACTTCTTTTATTTTGAGACCAGACTCTATTGAATAGTACTCAGTCTTACTATCGGTTACTTTAATTTCATATACCTTTTCATCATTTACAACAGATGTCCCAACTAGTTCAATTGTTGAAAAATCATAATTTAACTCAGAGAATAAAGCTGAATCAATAATAGCACTTTCAAGTTCCGAATCAGTTAACGGAATTCTTTGACCATTAACCTCATTGTATCCTTGATACTTATTGAAAACACTTTTTTGAACCATCATACCTCCAGCAGTAACTGTAGCTAGAGATTGATTCTGATTATTTTTTAGAGAATAGAATTCTAAAACAAAGCTTTGTCCTTGCATATTCAGATTAGCATTTCCGGTAACTTCAATAGACTGAACTTCTTCTAATCTATCTCTTCCTCCAATTGAATTTATATAATTAGATACTATACTTTCTGCGCTCACATCAGCAGAAACAGTATAATTGGGTTTACTAGTTTCATTACCAAACTTATCAAAGTATCTAATTGAAAGTTCTTCACCGTTATATTCTAGACCTTCTAGAGCATCTAAAATTTCACTTCCTTTACCGGTAACAAATACTCTAGTGTTGTTTGTAAGAAAATATTTTTCTGCAGCATTCTTAACATCTTCTTTTGTTACAGAATTAATTTTCTCAAGAAAACTATTATAATAATCTTCAGGTAAATCCTGAGTAATTATATTTCTTGCAAAACCTGCAATTGTTGAAGGATCTTCAAGCGACATAACAAAATTTCCTGTGTATTTTGCTTTGGCTGAGGACAACTCATCGTCAGATACTAATGTGTTTCTCATTTTATCTATCTCCCTAAGTAGTTCAACAGCAGCACTATCAGCAACCTCATTCCTTACTTGAGCTTGAGCAATAAAATATCCTTTTGTTTTATAACTCTCAGATATTCCTGAATAAGATCCATATGTCCAACCTTTTTCTTCTCTTAGATTATTAAATAATCTTCCAGCACCACCACCACCAAGTATTCTATTAGCAACTAATGCTGAAAAGTAATCAGACTCTTTTTTATTAAAATCAATTGTATTAATTACTGATACAACTGCTTGAACACCATTTGGCATATCAACGAAAATTATTTCAGTATTTTCTGGGTTGGTTGGTTTAGGGAAAGATTTTGATACAACTTCTTTTGATTCCCAAGCACTAAAAAGTTTAGTTACACTTTCTTTAATTTCCTCAAAATTTACATCACCTAGTATTACCAAATATGCATTTTTAGGACTTGCATAATTATTGTAAAAATCAATTGCATCATTTAATTCGGATTTATCAAGAGTCTCTTGCGAAACAAACTCTCCATTGGGGTGGCTTGCTCCATATGTAATTAAATCCTGAACTCTATTCGCAGCAGTGGCAACATCTTTGTCTGCAGATTTTAGACTTTCTTTAATTAAATTTTTCTGACTATCAAATTCCTCTTGTGTTAAAAGAGGATTTAAAACAGCATCTGCCATTAACTCTAATACTCTTGGGAAATATCTTGAAAGTGAGCTAGCAAATGCACCAGATCCAGACACACTCATTGAAGCACCCATAAAATCAACTTCTTCTAAAAATTTTTCTTTTGAAATTGACTGAGTTCCATTTCCAATCATTTCCCCTAAAATTGAACTGACTCCGGCTACTTCTCCTTCAAAAATTAGTGGATTATCAAATGATAATGAAGCTGAGGCTCTTGGTAGTTTAGAGTTTTCTACTACCATTACTGTAAGACCGTTATCTAATTTAAAAGTATTAGGTTTACCAAAAAATATCTCCGGTGCAGGACCAGATTCAGGCATTACGGATCTGTCTAATTGAGAGCTTACAGGATTATAAAAAATTAATCCAGTAATTATTAACGCCTTACTTAAAGCACTAGGTTTAATTAAATTTTTTAAAATATTTTTCATTATTCTATTATTGTTTTATTGTTTTCATCCCCAGGCAAGTAATCTAAAACTACCCTTTGATTTGGCATTAAATACTTTCTTGCAACTTCTCTTATTTCTTCTTTAGTTACACTCTGATAAATTTCAATTTCAGTATTTATCAGATTTGCATCTCCATAAAATGTATGGTAGTCAGATAGTGAATTTGCAATTCCCTCGATTGAAGCATTTCTGCTTACAAATTGGGACTCAAGAATATTTTGTAGCTTTTCATAATCTCTGTCTGAAATTAAATCTTTCTGAACTTTAGTAATCTCTTCATCTATCTCGGATAATAAATCATCGAGTGTAAAGTCACCAAGAGGCACTGCCAACATTAAATATGTACCATAATCCTCTTGAGCAAGATTAATAGTTTGAACTCCAAGAGCCATTTTCTTTTCATCTATCATTTTTTTATAAAGTACAGAGCTTTTGCCATCACTTAAATAAGTGGATAGTAAATTAAGGACTCTAGACTCTCTAGAAGTCATTTTTGGTGTTATATATCCAATTAGTAGTGCTGGGACTTGAATATTAGGATCATACCAAGTCGCCTCGATTGTCTCGGTTATTGGGTCTTCTTTGGGGAATTCTTTTTTATTTAGTTCAGAGCTAGGAATATCATTGAAATATTTTTTGATCAACATTTTGGCTTCTTCAACATCTATATCGCCTGCAACAACCAGTGTAGCATTATTTGGTTTATGGTATAATTGATTAAATTTCTTAAAATCATCAATATTTGCTGCTTCAAGATCTTTATCTAATCCAATTGTTAATCTTCCATATGGATGTTTTCTGTAAAGATTACTTCTTACAGCATATAAGAGAGCTCCATATGGAGCATTCCTTAATCTGAAGTTTTTTTCCTCTTTAACAACACCTTCCTGTAATGTAATTCTATCCTCTTGTCTTATTATTGGATGTAACATTCTTTCAGACTCCATCCATAGACTTAATTCTAATTTATTTGAGGGGAAAACTTCATAGTAATAAGTTTGGTCATCTGATGTATACGCATTATTTGATCCACCGTTGGCTTCAACAATTTTAAACCATTGTCCTCCTTCAATGTTTTTGGTTCCTTCAAATAGTAGATGCTCAAAAAAGTGTGCAAAACCGGTTCTTCCCTCTTCCTCATCTTTAGAACCAACATGATATGAAACAGCAGTAGTTATTACTGGGGCTGTATTATCTTGATGAAGAATAACGTGTAGTCCGTTATCCAGGTCATATTCTACAAATTCAATTTGTTGTGAATTCACCGCTAAAAATGAAAAAGCACTGAATGTAATTGTTAAAATATTTCTCATTTTGATAAATTAATTTATGTTTTAGGTTCGCAAAGATAATCAATCTTTGCTAACTTTGTTTTATTAGGCCACTATTTTTAAGGGTTTACAAATGTTTTTACAAATTTTATGGATATAGATGAATTAATTTCAATAGTTACACTCAAAAAACTTGAAGACAATAAATTTGAGGGTCAAAATTATAAAACTGTCTGGGGTAGAATATTTGGTGGGCAAGTTTTAAGTCAGTCACTACATGCAGCATACCAGACTGTACCTGAAAATAGAATAGCTCATTCAATGCATGCATATTTTATTTTACCGGGTGATTTAAATGAACCAGTTATTTATGAAGTTGATAATATTAGAAATGGTGGAAGTTTTACAACACGAAGAGTTGTAGCATTTCAAAAGGGAAGGGCAATTTTTAATATGGCTGCTTCTTTTCAAAAAGATGAAGAAGGTTTTGATCACCAAATTCAAATGCCAAATGTCTTGAGTCCGGATTTACTATTGACAGATTTTGAGCAAGCTGAAAAGTTTAAAGAGGAACTCGCTGAAAGGTATCAAATATTTTTAGCTGCTCATCCAAAAGTGTTTGACTTTAAACCTGTGGGAACAAACATTTTTTTAAGAAAAGAAAATGCACTCCCCATCAATCATTGTTGGTTTAGGTTAAAGGATAAGATAGATATGCCATTACAATTTCATCATCAATTATTAGCATTTGTTAGTGACTATCAACTCCTTGCAACTGCATCTCTTCCTCACAGGAAGGAGATTGCAAAGACCAGAGCTTATTATGCTAGTCTTGATCATGCTTTATGGTTTCATAGGGATTTCTCTATTAATGACTGGCTTTTATATGACATGAAAAGTCCAAGTGCCTCCAATTCAAGAGGGTTCGCCAGGGGAAGTATATTTAAAGAAGATGGTACTATGATTGCTTCGGTTGCTCAAGAGGGTTTAATGAGAAAATTAAAGAAATAATGCATAAGTATTTTTTGTTTTTTTTGATCATAATTAGCTCATGTCAAAAAGAAGAAAATAAACAAAATAATAAGGTATCCAGTGATGAACAAGAACTTAATCAATCCCAAATATCTAAACAATTAGATAGGAATAAAATTGATTCAATTTTGGTAACAACAAATATTTTTGAGATTTCATATAATGAAATTTTTGAACAACCAAACTGGGTTAAATACATCGTTAGAGATATTGTCAAAAATGCAGATAGAGATGGAATGAACTTTTATACTGTTGATTCTATCTATACATCAGATGATAATGATTATTATTCAAATAGATGGGATAGGGGTCATATGGCACCAGCAGGTTCATTCAATGATTCATATGAGAATTTATATTCTACGTTTACTTATTTAAATGTAGCTCTGCAATATGATGATCTTAATAGGGGAGCATGGGTTGACCTAGAGGAGCAAGTAAGAGACTGGGCAGATGAATATGGAGATATAGGAGTCGAAATATATTTAGAGTTTAATTCTAATCATATTACGCTCGAAACTGGAGCTCATGTACCATCAGGTTTTTATAAATATGTAAATTTTCCTGATGAAACAAAAAAATGTTACTATTTCCCAAACATTTCACCCAATAAATCTTGGAGTGAATATGAGATTGATTGCGATTGATAAAGTTTGTCTGTAAATCAAATAAATAATTATTCATAAATTGAACTTATGAAAGAAAAAAAAGAGTGGAGACCTTTACCTAATTCTATTACAATAAAGGATAGTAAAATTGAAGGTCTTGGTGTCTTCGCTACTGAGAATATTCCTGAAAACACTGACCTTGGAATATCTCATGTTTATGATGAAAGGTTTCCAGATAATTACATACGACTTCCATTGGGAGCTTTTATAAACCATCATGAAATGCCAAACTGTAAAGCAGTGGTTGCCGATAAACATGAGTCAATTGGAAACATAAAACACATAAGAATAATTTCTGAAAAAAGCATTTTACCGGGAGAAGAACTTACCCTAAATTATATAATCAATAAACTTGATAATCCCCTTTGGGAATTTGAGTATGAGATATCTCAATAGTTATTTAACTTTTTGTCCTTTTAAATAAAAAACTGTTCCAGGAATTCCACCATTTATAGGATCGTCCACAGTGGTAACACGCCCTTCTATTTTATTTTCTCCGGTAAAATAAAACTGAATATCTGAACTTACTCCATCTGAGCTTTTACTATTAAAACTTATTACTCCGTCAGTAATTCTTAGGTTTCTTACTACTGAGTTATAAAAACTTTGCCCTTGAAAAGACCAAATAATTCTTGAGGTAATGTTTCCTCTTTTAGATGTTCCAATTGTTAAAGAGGCTTCAAAAGGAAAAACTACTGATGGAATTTCAACATCAAATTTGTATTCTCCATAATATTGAACGTTTGGATCATTGTCAATATTATTCGATATAGGTTTACTTGATGAGCATGATAAAATCATCATGTTCAAAACAATTATACCAATTACTTTTGTTTTATTTAATTCGCTCACCTTTAAATTCAAATTGTCCTGCATAAAAGCCTGAGATAGAGTTTTCATCATCAAAATAAACCTCCATCTCAACATTACCAGCTTCAGAGTCAACCAGGTTTATAAAAATAGCTCCTTCAAATAATTCAGTATTATTAATTTTTACCGGTACATTTTTTTGACCATCAAAGTATGATGCTCTTGATTTAATTTGAGATTTATCATAATAAAGTTCAAGAGAAACATCGATATCACCATATGGATTTCCAAATGAGATTGTTAAACTATATATGCCTTGGATCTTCTTATTTATAATCTCATTATTGCTCGATGATGTGTTTTCAATTGAATTTAAAGAAGAGCACGAGTTAATTGAATAAGATATCAAAATAATTACTGAAAAAAATATTTTTTTCAAAGTAATCTAATCTGACTTTGTTCCAACAATATCAAACCTGTCAAAAGCATATCCAGTTACCTCATTTCCTTCAACATAAAGTTCCCAATATCCTGTTATATTATATTCAGGAACAAAAATCTCCACAAAGAGAATGTCATCTTCTACTTCTGTACTTTTAATAACTGTCCAACTTGCAGCTTCTATAGTTTCTCCAGTATATTCAGTTTTGAGAAGATCTCCATCCCTCGAAACTTTCATTGTTAATGAACCATCATCTCCTGTAGGAATACCTATAATTTCCAGATTGTAGTCTCCTAAAAACTTTTGATATATATCGGTTGAAACAACTTTATCATTTGTTGCTGTCTCATTAATTTTTTTTTCAGTTAAACTTTGTGAAGTTCTAAAGATACTGCAAGACGAAAATGTAAGTAAGAGTAAAACTATTATTATTTTATTTCTCATTATTATATTACTATTAGATGTTGAAATTTAATAAAAAATTAGTCTTTATTTTAATTTTATTAATAATATTCCCTCATTAATATTACCCTTTGAATCATAAGGTATTAATTGATCGTCATTGAAGCTCCAGTATGCCGTATCTCCTAGTCTAACATCAGATTGATCTGTTATTTCATCTAATATTAAATTACTTTTTTCATCTATTTCCCAATTAAAAACTACTCTACTTTCTGATCTCTCAGCAGTAACTACTTCGATGGCAGCAGTTTTATTACCCTTAAAGTCAAATAAAATTTGTGTTTTTTCCAATGCTTTTTCAATAACTCCAGAAAAAGTTCTTGCTGCTAATTTTTCAAATCCAGTCAAATCATCTGAATTTTTGATTACATCTTTTATATTCAATTTAAACTCCCACTTACCAATCAAATTATTTTCTAAATTCTCTTGACTATAACTAAATGAAATAAGCAAAAAAGATAAAATCAATAAAAATATTTTAAGATTTTTAATCATCGTTAAGACTCATTTTTTTGTTAAGTGAAAAAACTTCCTCAGCATTGTAATCATCACCATGAAGTAATTTAAGTTGTTTGTTCAGCAAGTCTCTTTTTTTGGAAAGATTATTATTGAATTCGTCTCTATTTATATAATTAGAGCTGACGGGAATTAAATTTATTACATCATCCATATAATTTAGCACAGCAGTAATCTGATTTGGAATCCAGGAAATTATTGGAGTACCACCAGTTGCTTTAGCATACTTTGTGTTAGCCATTATATATTTTTGGACAAACTGCCAGTGACCATTTCGGAAATAATAAATTTCATCAAGAATTTGGATAAGTAGAGAAAGCCCTTCTTGATTATTTGATTCTTTCAAATTATTAAATAGTCTATTATTCCCCATCTCATTTTTAATATCTTCCAAGAAATTTTGAATACATTTTGGTCTATAAGTTCTTAGGTCTAGTAGATACTTTGTAAGATCGTTAGATGGATAGTAATCAATGACACCGGTGAAGATGTCTGCAGTTGGTATTATATTGTCTTGAGCACCTGTCTGTCCTCTATATTGAACAGGTTTATCAGAGACCCCTTCATATATTACTCCATCGCCAAAAATTTCATCATTACCTTTGATCCCCATTATAAATACTCTAAAGTCATTGTAGTGTTTCCATCTGGATGCTTGCCACATTATCTGTCTTCTTTCATTAATTTTTTTCATGGCAGATAGACATTTTCTAAGTGAATTATTTACATTTTTAGCTTCAGATGATTCAAGAAAATTAAATATACTACCAACTAACTCTGGAGAGTGTTGATTAATATCCACATGAAGCATTATAAAGCCTCTTTCATCATCCATGCCAGAGAACTTTGCAGCCATCGCTAGATTCTCCCATTCAAAACCTTTCGTTTCATCTATTTTTACATAATTTCCTAGAGAGTATGCATAGTGGTAATCTAGAAATGGATAGACATTAAGTTTTTCACTAACAATTACAAATGGTTCAGCAATTTGAGCAGGTAAAACTTTATGGGCTTTTCCATATTTTTTTGTTTGAAGATAATTAAAGTGAGCCGGGGCTAATAGGTAAGCGCTTGTGATAAACGCGTATGCTCTAAATAATGCTTGAATAATAAAAACATCTTTTTCTTTACTAACTAAATCCTTAAAGTTAGATAAGCTTTCAACACTTTGCTCAATGGCTCCTTTCCTTGATAGCAATCCATCGCTTCCATCTTCTTTTTTTATTGGCATTTCATCAATGAGCTTTTGAAGATCATCATATCTTTCAGGAAGTTTTAATAAGGGGGTATTCTTAGGAAGAAATCCATTTATAGAGTTGACTTCAAAGAAATTATCAGTGTAATTTTCTAGTCTCAATGTATTAGGTTTAACATAAATGTATGGAAAATTAATCATTACATGCACCAATACTCCAAGTATTTACTCCTTCAGATTGAGCTACACATTTATTGGAATATGTAGTATTATCACAACCGCACACTGGCATATATTCTTTGGTGCATGCAATTGCTTTTTTCTCAGACTTACATGCTTGGTTTTCTGATTTTGAACATCCATTTAAGAATATGAAAATCAATAAATAAAAACCTAGATGCTTAAACATTTTTATTAAATTGAATTAAAATTACTAATTAAATGGATAAAAGAAGATTTATAAAATCATTAGGTGCCTTATCATTTTCCCCTTTAATATCTGCTAATCAATTAAGTGATTTTAAGCCTATATCAAAAACACTTCCAGTTATAAATAATGAAGATGAACTATGGGATACTGTAAGATCTCATTATACTCTAAAGGAAGAATATATAAATCTTGAAAGCGGTTATTATAATATAATTCCAAATCCAATATTAGAACATTTTATAAATCATGTGAAGCATGTAAATATTGAGGGATCATTTTACATGAGAAAAAATTTAAATAAAAATAAAGATAGAGTTACTCGTGAGCTTGCAAAGCTAGTTGGATCTTCACCAGATCAAATTGCCATTACTAGAAATGCAACTGAGTCTTTAGATCTTGTTATCTCAGGTTTTCCTTGGAAAAAAGGTGACGAGGCAATATATGCTAAACAAGATTATGGAACAATGAAAGAAATGTTTGAACAAATTTCAAATAGATATGGAGTTGTTAACAAAGTAATATCTGTACCTAATCATCCAAAAAATGATGAAGAAATAGTATCCCTCTATGAAAGTCAAATTACAAGTAAAACAAAGCTTATCATGGTCTGTCACATGATAAATATTACAGGTCAGATACTCCCCATTAAAAAGATATGTGAGATGGCACATAAACATGGGGTTGAAGTAATGGTTGATGGAGCTCATTGTGTTGGACATTTTGACTTTTCAATTGATGATTTTAATTGTGATTATTATGGATCGAGTTTGCATAAATGGTTAGCTACTCCACTTGGAGCAGGCTTGCTTTATGTAAACAAAAATAAGACTCACAAAATTTGGCCTCTTTTAGCGAATGGAAATACTAATAAGTCGGATATAAAAAGATTAAATCACATAGGCACACATCCTGTTCATACTGATCTTGCTATTTCAAATTCAATTGATTATCTAAAATGGATTGGAATGGAAAGAAAGGAAAATAGAATGAGATTTCTTCAAAGATATTGGTCTAATAAGTTAAGGAACGTGAAGAATGTGATTGTTAATACTCCACTCGATATTGATAGAAGTTGCGGAATTGGGAATGTTGGACTCACAAATATGAGCCCATCAAAAATGGAAGATTTATTATTTGAGAAGTACAAAATTTTTACTGTTGCTATAGATTATGCGAATGTAAAAGGCTGTAGAATAAGTCCAAATATTTTTACAACTACAAAAGAACTTGACAGTTTTGTTGATGCGGTTAAAGAATTGTCATTAGTATAGGATTTATTATTCTGCCAATAACACAACTATTTTGATTAATTTTTAGATTAACATATATTTAAATAACTATCCCGCAAACTTATAAAATATGATATCTATACTTATGATGGAATTTGATTGGAATACAGCTTTAATTAGGTTTTCTGTAAATACTGGTTTTATTGCCTCAATGATTCTTATAATTTCAAAACAAATGGTTTTAAGGCGTTTTTCTTTTTCATTTTTGATGATTAGTTTGATAGTATTCTTTTTATGTTTTACTCTAAAGAATTTTGATCTTAACCTCGGAATGGCTCTAGGCTTGTTTGCAATATTTGGAATAATAAGGTATAGAACTCAACCTCTTCAAACAGAGGAAATGACATATTTATTTATAACAATTGGAATGGCAGTAATTAATGCTTTATCAGGCGATTTTCTATCTGTTAGTGAATTAATTATCATAAACTTAATTGTTATATTATTTATAATATTTGGAGAATTTATTCTTATAAAATTTTCATACAATAAAGTTCATCCACTAGCAGAAGATACAAATAGAAGAATAATCTTGCAGATTGGATATATAGATGGAGATTTTAAAAAGATAATTGATGATGAAATTAAAAAGCAAGAAAAAATTTTTAATATTAAAGTCAAGACATATAAAATATATAGAATTGACAAAAATTTAAATATTATTACTATACATGTATATTATTAAAGGATTAAACCAATTTTTTATATTTTTTGTTCTTACTCTACCAAGCAATTTTTGTTTTGCTCAATCTAGTGAATTAAAAGGATGGTCTTCTGTTGAGTATGGTTTTGATATTAATGAAGTTTTGAAAATAAATTTAAGTCAACATTTTAGATTGAAAGAAGACCTCAGTGTAATTGACACATATATTACAGAATCAGATATATCTTTTGAGCCAATAAAAAAACTGATATTCTTGGGTCAACTAAGGTACTATAGTAGAAATGATAATTTTGGAGGAATTCAAGGTTTTGAGAATATGATGCGATATAGATTTGGAATTGAAAAAAAACTAAACTCAAATAAATTTAATTTTGAACTAAGAGTTGCCTACCAAAATCGTTTTTCATTGGACAGAGAGAGTAGATTTAAGAAAAGGATTCGTATTAGACCATTAATTGAGTTAAAGATGATTGATTGGACTAATAAACCAAAAATTTATTTTGAATATTTTGATGAAATAAAAGGTAATGAGCAAAAGGTTTATAGATATGGAATTAGCAAGAAAATTAATACTAACAAATCTCAGAGTATAACATTACGTTATCTTTATCAAAAGTATATTGAGAAGTATAGTTCAAATTCCTCTGCAAATATTATTTCAATTAAGTATAGTTTTAACTAATATTATTCTTTTTTAATGAAAAACCTTAGTTACACAAAACTTAAAGAAAAAGTTAAAAAGGCAAATAAAAAAGAGTATTATGCACTTTTAGCAGTACTTTGGTGGATACCTTTGGGTTCAGTTTGGTGTGCTGTTGCAATATGGTTAAGATCATCTAATCAAATCAAAAGTTTCCTAGGTTTAAAAAAAAACCTGAATGAATAGAAAATCATTAAGAAAGTTCTTACTTCTGAACTTTTTTTTATTAACCTTTCTTAATTCTTACACTCAAGTTAGGACCCACATTCTGAATAAAATTAGTCCTGATAAAATTAAAATTGATGGTATTATAACAGAAGAAGAAATTAAAGAATCTAAAATTTTAAATATTGATAATGAAATTTCACCTGGCTATAATATTCCTTCTGCATACAAAACTTTGGGATATATGTTTTACACAAACAAATTTCTTTATGTTGGTTATAGGGCATATAGAGATCAGGTAAAAACTTCAATTCTTCCAAGAGATGATTTTAAAATGTTTACATCAGGTCAGGATATGGTAAGTATCCAAATTGACACCTTTGGAGATGCAAGAAATTGGGTAGGACTTGTTGCAAATGCCCTTGGAAGTCAACTAGATGCCTCAAGAATTGAACCAAGAGGAGTGCAGCAAAGACCTGGGGATGAAGGTTGGTCTGCTGAATCAAATTATGATTATGAGACAGCCGGAAGAGTAACTGATTTTGGATATGAAGTTGAATTTAAAATTCCTTTTTCGTCATTATCTTTTCCAAATTCAAAAAATCAAAAATGGAAAATTAGACTTACTACACGATATATTGAAAAAAACAGACAAGGAGTTTTTGTAGAATCAAATACATCTAGACTTGACAGAGATAATGCTTGCAAGCTATGTCAGTTGGATGATGAAATTATTATGAGTGATATTGAAATTGAAAAATCATTTAATTTACTTCCATATTTATCATCTAATATCTCTGGCTCAAGAGTTAATTATAATGAAAAACTTGATTATACAGATCCAGAATTAAATTACGGTTTAGGTTTAAACATTGATATAACTAAAAATGTTTCATTTGAAGCAACTTTAAATCCAGATTTTTCTCAAGTTGAGGCTGATGTTACTCAAATTGATGTCAATTCGCCAACCGCATTAAATTATCCTGAACAGAGGCCTTTTTTCAATAGAGGTATTAGATCTTTAGATTTTTCTCTTAATGTATTTTATTCAAGATCAATAAATAATCCGGTCTTTGCTTCCAAGGTAATTGCTCAACCAAGCAAATCAAGAATATTGATTTTAACAGCTGTAGATGAGGATACCCCAATACTGGTACCTACTAAATATAAATCATATTCTGGTGTTGGTTCTAAAAGTTTCAATAATATCATAAGATATCAAAATGTAATAAATCAAAATGCAGAAATTGGACTTACATCATTGTATAAAAAATATAACGAAGGTGGTTTTAATAATGTTATTGGTACAGATGGTCTTTTTACTTTTTCTAAGTTTTGGAAATTTGAGTATGAACTATTCTTTAATTCAAATAAAGAACCTATCGCTGATTGGATTGATTCAAATGATAAATTTTTAAATTATACTGTAAATCTAGATGGTGAGTCATTTAATGGTTCAGCCCTATATTCAACATTGAGAAGAGATACTGAAAACTGGTCTACTAGGATCAGGTACTATGACATTTCTCCAGAATTTAGATCAGATCTCGGTTTTGTAGTTGAAAATAATTTAAAAAGAATCACTTTTTTCCAAGGTTACACAAATTATTTAAATAAAGATTTAATAAAAAGACTTTCAATTTCATCTAGATATGAGCTTGAATATGATTACTCAAATAATTATACTGACAGTAAAATTGAAGGATATTTTACAATTGCTTCAGTTCTAGATTCTACATTTTTCTACAATTATGAGTATAATTTCTTAAATTCATATTTAGATAAAGAGTTTAGAAACTATCATAATCACAGGTTTACATTAAGTCTTAAACCATATAAGTTTGTTGACGTTATCTCAGGTTTTTCATTTGGAAAGGATATTGCTTTCAGAGAAGAAATACCAGGTTTAGGTCAAAGACTAAATTACAACTTGACATTAGACTTTACATTAACGGATAATTTATCAATTAAGCCATCAATCAACTATTCAAAATTAAGAAAGCTTGAATCAAATGAATATTTTTTTAATGGATATATCAGTAGGTTAGATCTAAGATATCAATTCACTTCTTTTTTGGGCGTCAGGTTTATTTCAGAGTACAATAACTTTTCTGAAGAATTATTTTTTCAACCATTGATTTCTTGGAGACCTAATTCAGATACAATTTTTTATCTTGGAGGGAATCAAAATATGGTCAATGAATTTTTGGATTATAATTCTCCTCATTATAGGGCAAGTAGTACTCAATTGTTTTTAAAATTTCAGTATTTAATTAAATCATAATTTGAAATAAACTATTTTAATTCATTTGTATCAAAGTATTATTATGAAAAAACAACTAATATTATTTTTTATTGTTCTTAGCTTTGGAAATATTTTTTCTCAAGAAACACAACTTGACCTTATTAAAATTGACAAATCTGAGTTTCTTTTAGATGGTATTGTTTCTGATAAAGAGATATATGGTTCAGAACCAATAAATCTTCAATATGAAGAACGTCCTGGATACAATTCCGACCCATCATTAAAAACAGTTGGTTATTTTTCTTACTCTGAAACCTTTCTTTATGTTGGTGTAAAAGCTGAAAGGATTAGAGTAGTGTCACCTGTTACATCAAGAGATGATATGACAGTTTGGACAGGAGATATTACAGGTTTAGCTATTGATACCTATGGTGATGCCCGAAGTCATATAATCATTGTATCCAATTCTGCTGGAAGTAAAATGGATGCTGTAAGAACTCCAGGAATAGGTTTTGGAGGTGAGCCGCAGGTTAACAGAAATGTCAATTATAATTTTGAATCATTGGGAAGAATTACCGAAGAAGGGTATGAGTTGGAGTTTATTATACCTTTCTCAGAAATTCCTTTTCCAAATGGAAAAGACCAATCATGGAAAATAAAAATTTTCAGTGTTTATAAAGACATTAATAATGAGGAAGAGGTCAGCGCAACAAGTAAAGTAGATTTAAACGCAAGTTGTCAACTATGTTTATTAGATCATGTAATCAATTTAAATGATATCAAAATTGAAAAAAAACTCAATTTTTTACCATACGTAAGTTCAAATATTTCAGGTATAAGAGATAAATATTATGATAGGCTTAATTATGAAAATCCAGAATTAAATTATGGAATTGGTTTTGATCTTGAATTAAATAAAAATCTTTCGGTTGAAGGAACCATTAATCCTGATTTTTCTCAGGTTGAGTCAGATGCAACAAAAATTGATATTAATTCTCCAACAGCAATTAACTACGAAGAGAAAAGACCTTTCTTCAACAAAGGTATTGATGCACTATCATACTCTCTAGAAGTATTTTATTCAAGGTCAATAAATAACCCAACATTTGCCTCAAAGATTTTTAATCAAGGTAGGAAATCAAGACTTTATGTTTTATCTGCCTTTGATGAGCAGACTCCATATCTTGTTCCAACGCAGTTTGAATCATATTCTGGTATCGGAGGTAAAAGCTTTGGAAATGTCTTAAGGTATCAAAACTTTTTTAATTCGAAATCTCAAATTGGGCTTTTGGCCTCAAATCGGTTTTACGATGGTGGAGCATATGGAAATTTATTTGGGTTAGATGGTCTATTTAATTTCTCAGATAACTGGAAATTTCAGTTTGAAATATTTCTCAATTCAAATAAAGAGCCAATAGCAGACTGGATAAATTCTGAAAAAAAATTCGGTGAATACTCAATTAAATTAGATGGTGAAAAGATTAATGGGAATGCAATCTTTGCATCAATTAGAAGAGATACTAGAAATTGGAGATCATTTATTCAGTATACTGAAATGTCTGATGGTTTTAGGTCAGATCTAGGCTTTATTACCACTAACAATTTAAAAAAATATACACTATGGCATAGTTATTATGATTTTCCAGAGAAAGACTATTTAAAAAGTTATAGGATCAGTTTAAGGCATGATTTTGAGTATAGCTTTTTAAATGATATTTCAAGATCAAGTTTTCAATCTTATATTCAGCTTTTAACCATTTTAAACACAGATATATTATGGAACTATGAGTATAATTTTATTAAATCTCATTTTGAATTTCAATTCAAAGATTTTATTAATCATTGGATTAGAATTGAGTCACAGCCTGTTAATTTCTTTAATTTTTCAATTTTCTACAAGTTTGGTAAAGATATTGCTTACAGACAAGCAGTTCCAGAATTAGGTATGACAAATAATATTAATTTATCTTCCGAGATTTCATTTAACCAAAATTTTAGACTAAGGCCCTCAATCAGTTATTCTGAAATGAAGAAACTTAATTCTGATGAATTTTTGTTTAAAGGTTACATAAGTAGACTTGATTTAAGATATCAATTTAATACTGAGTTAGATTTAAGACTAATATCTGAGTATAATGACTTTTCAAAACAGTTTTATTTTCAGCCTTTAATTTCATG
Source organism: uncultured Bacteroidota bacterium (assembly GCA_902620455.1). GTDB lineage: Bacteria > Bacteroidota > Bacteroidia > Flavobacteriales > Flavobacteriaceae > Marisimplicoccus. The sequence goes on along the minus strand of CACNIG010000001.1, from coordinate 49,235 downwards.
GAGACCTAACCCAGATACAATATTCTACATAGGTGGGAATCAGAATTATATCGATCAATTTACAGACTATAACTCACCTCATTATAGAGTTAACAAAACCCAACTCTTTCTTAAATTTCAGTATCTGTTTAAGTAATGTGAAAGTGTATTGAAATTTAATTCAAAATAATAAATTTAAATTGTTTATAAGATAGTCTTATAATAAAGATTTTTTCTTATTTTAGTTAATAACAATAAACCAATGCAACTTAATTCAAAGAGTATTTTCTTGAGAAGAGTTCATGAAGCTCAGCTGCTAAAAAAAATTAGCAAAAAAACAGCTAATCATTTTATTTCAGTTTATAAGAAATTTGATTCTAACAAAAGATCAGAGGCAGATGAAAAGGCTGATGAATTACTTGCAGAATTGATTTCTGAGTCTTCAGCAAAACAAAAGCGTTAGTAATTACTTAGTTGCCCAACATTCAATTTCTATTTTAGCTCCAAGAGCAAGCCCTGATCCTGCAAAAGTGCTTCTTGATGGTAGATAATCCCTGCTATTAAAAAACTCTGTATATGCATTATTCATATCTGAATAATCATTAATGTCTTCAAGCATACACAAACATTTAAAAATTTTATCAGAACTTGATCCAAGATCATTTAAGATCTTTTTTATATTATTTAATGTCTGCATAGTTTCAGCACCAATTCCACCATCGACTACCTTTCTAGTTCCTGGCTTTGAACCCACTTGACCTGAAACATAAATTATATTTCCAACTATGGCTGCATCTGAAAAAGGAAAGTTGAGTTCTTTAGAAATTTCACTTACAAAATATTCTGCACCATTAATATCTCTGTCCGAGCATCCAATAAATAAAAACAAAGTTGATAAAATTTTTATTTTTAAAATATGTGTCATTATATGTATTATTGATACAGTAATATACTTATTATATATTATATTTTAATACAAAAAATGCAAAATTTAATAAAAAAAAAATCAATAAATATTGAATTTATATAAATTTAAAATATATAATAATAAATAAAATAGTACATGTTATAATTATAACATTACTATATTTAAAAATTCTAATGATTCTTATCTATTCTAGATAATTATACCCCATATTCATAGAGTTTATTAGAATTAGATTTTAGAAAACTTTTGATTGTAAGTGATTGTATTGTTGTTAAGAAGTTGTATATAACTATTTTACATATTATAATTTTTCAATGCGCATATTTTTTAATTTGGACTTGTCTAAATAATTGGTTAATAGTCTTAGACTTGTCATCTTGACAATATGAAAAAGCCCTCAAGATAAATCTTGAGGGCTTTTAATTAACCATAAACCAATTTATATTCGCTAGAATCAGCGAATAAGTAAATCTATTAAGATTTTACTTCTTTGGCTATAATCATTGTATTTAATTATTAACAATTATTCAAATGAACTTCTGACATCGTCAAAAGACGCATATTCAGTAGCTGTGTGAACTTTTCCATCCTCATTAAATGTTAATACTGCATAATGCTTTGTTTTAGCTGTTTTACCAGTTGCAGTATTTTTCATACTCCAAGTACCATACATTCTAACATTATTAGGGCCAGACATTGCTTGAGATATCGGATATGTGTTTCCTCCCCAAAAACCTACATCTGTTCCAGGTAAGCCATCTCCTTCAGAATATGTCATTTCATCAAATGTCTCCATCCAGTATTGAATACTTTCCTTTAATGATTCCATGCCTACAGTATTTCCATTAGGGCCTGTCCATTTTATTGAATCTGCCATGAAAGAAATCGCTTTTTCTAAGTTTTCTTCTTCAAAACCTTGAATCCAAGTATCTTTTATAGTTTGTACATTTTGTTCAAAAGTATTTGAATCCGTCTCACTAACACCTGAAGTTGGAGCCTGACATGAAACAAATAAAATTATTAATAATATAGCTAGTTTTCTCATAATTTATTTTTTTATTATTCTCAAAAATAAAAAAACCCCTGTAAATCAGGGGTTTAATTATATTAAAATATTTAAAGTTATTTTATTGGATCCTCATCATATGCTTGAACAAACTTTGTCCTGTCATAAAATCCTCCTTGAAAACTCATTTTGTTATCTTCAGTAAAGAAAATAACATTATGATAAGGTACGGTAACAGAATTAGCTTCATTAGAATATGTTGCATCTCCCCAGCTTAGAAGGACTTTGAAATCTTCTCCAGCTTCGTTAGTACCCTCAAGTGCTAGATAATTTGTATCCTCACTATTTTCAATAGATGTCCATATAGATGATGTTGTTTGCATCAAATCTCCAATTGCTTCTTTTCCTTGAATCTGGACTCCATTTGGAAATGCCCAAACTGCATCATCAGAGAAATATGACATTGCAAGATCAACATCCTGAGCATTTACTGCATCAGTCCATGCATTAGCTATTTCCTCGTATTTTGAAGAGTCTACTACTAATGGAAAATCAGAGTTTGCTTGAGAAGGAGTTTCACAACTTATAATTGCGAAACTAAGTATTAATGTTAAAATTATTTTTTTCATTTTTAAATTGTTTTGAGTTAATTATTTTTTCATGATACGTGTAAGTTGCAACCATCCGTGCATCTCACGGGAAGCATATCCATATTTTGACATCATTTTGTCAGTAAAGGTTTGTTCAGTCCCTTCCGAGCCAGAACCATTATTTTCTTTATTGATTTCAAAAATGGTATGTGTAATAGGTTTATATGCATTATCAGATCTATCAACTATTTCTGATAAATCCCACCAGTATTTATTCCCCTTGTGTTGTTCTCTGAAATATTGTTTTTCAAATTCAACATAGTCATCATTTAATGCTTCCATACCTATATATGTTGCATTAATTGGAGCTGAAGGATCTCTTCCTGCCTCGGAAAGATTAGAAATGCTTTGCATAGTATAAGATCGAGAACTTGCTCTATATTTATTGTCTGTACTCTCTTTTATATATTTTTTGATTACAGATCTTTTGGTTTTCCCTTTATGTGCATCTTGAATTAATTGCATCCAATCAACATTTGCATCCATTTGCTCTTTGGATTGATATGTATTTATAATAATGTAATCTGCCCAAGGGTTATCATCGTTACTACTTGGGTCAACTTTCCAGATTGACCATCCGGCTTGAAGACCATCGGCTATTGCCTTCTCTTTAGCAACACCCCAAAATGCTTCAAACTTCTCATATTCCTCTTCCATTCCTTCATTAATTTCTACATGCTCACTTGTCCAGTAAAACTGAGCGTTTAATGAAATTGAGAAAAATAGAGCTATGAATGTGTATAATATATTTTTCATTTTAGTTAATTATTCTGTTCCTGTAACAACACTAAATATCCCTCTAATTGAAAAGTTAGCAGGAGAGATTTTCTCAATAGGTAAGCCTTCAATTGCTGCGCTTCCAGCCATATGTAACATTACATTTTTTAAATTGTCATAGACATCATATGTCATAGCTGTTGCATAATCACCACCTTGGGAGTTTTTACCTTGAGGAGTTATTTTAGTTGCAACACCCCAGCCTAGAAGACCAGATTTATTTAGCATTTTCTCAAAATGAGGCATAACAATTTTCTCTGAGTCTTTTAAAAATTGACTAACATTGTCTGGATTACCAAAGTTTAGAATAACCCATTTGCCTTGTGCTGAATTTGGTATTGCCATCTCCATTTTGTAGAAATACCTTCTGTCTGCCTTAGCATTAATATCTCCATAAAGGATATCTGGTTTGATACCTAAAACCTCCTCAGAGTTAGCCCACCAATTGAACTTATCTACAACTTGATCTACATCTTGATAAAAGTGAACCCAAAGGTAATTATAGTCATCTTCAGTAGAATTAAATGCTTTTAAAAGTGCCCATGCACCAAGATTGCCTTTATCGACAGCATCCTGTGCAATTTTTTGTACATATTCAGTTTGAATTTTTTCAAATGTTTCCACTTGATCTCCAGGTACTTGAACTGGATGGAAAACAGCTATTTGAGATGTTAGTGAACCACAAATAAATAGTGTTAATAGTAATAAAATTTTTTTCATTTTTATAAATTGATTTATTAGTTAATTACTAAATATAGTATATATTTTATAAATTCGATGCATGAGAAAAATTTTAAGCCTATGTACAATGTTTTTGATTTCTTTCAATTACATTTTTGCTCAGAGTCAAGTATTTGATAATCTAAAAATGGATAGCGAGATTCTTAATATGGAAAGGAAATATTCTATTTATCTCCCTCCTGATTATGAGATATCATCTAGAAGCTACCCTGTTCTGTACCTTCTTCATGGACTTGGTGATGATCATACTGGATGGGTCCAATTCGGTGAGGTAAAAAAAATTGCTGATGAATCTATTATTAATGGAGATGCAACTCCCATGATAATTGTTATGCCTGATGCAAATACTGGGTATGTAGGATATATTAATATACCTTCTGAAAATTGGCTTTATGAGGATTTCTTTTTTAATGAGCTAATGCCATATGTAGAATCAAAATATAGAATTAAATCAGAAAAAAGATTCAGAGCTATCTCTGGATTATCAATGGGTGGTGGAGGAACTCTAATATATGCATTACATAGACCTGATCTCTTTTCAGCAGCTGCTCCTTTGAGCCCTGCAATTGGGCCAACTGATCCTAAGAAATTTATTGAATGGATTTTTAGAAATAATTATAACTATAATTATGATTTCGATTTTATTCAAAAAGATTTAAATTCCTTATTAGAATTTAATCATCCTAGAATTCTGATTAATAAAATCCCTCTTAGTAAGATAAATTCCGTTAGATGGTTTATTGATACAGGAGATGATGACTACTTATATGAAGATAGCAGTTTACTACATATTGACTTTAGCAATAAAGGGATCAATCATGAATATAGGGTTAGAGATGGAGCTCATACATGGACTTACTGGCGTGAATCACTTCCAACTGTTCTAGAATTTGTTTCAGCTGGTTTTCATCAATTTTAATCTATTTGAAATATAAATCAAATTCCAAATTGATTTCGTCATCAATTTTTCTTGTAAGTAATGATGGTCGTTCAACCAAAAAGTCTGTCAAGGAAACAATAAACTCTCCTGATAACAGAGTTATTTCATTAAGTTGAGTGACTCTAGCTGATATGCTAAACTCTTTTTCAATTCCATGAAAATTCATTGTACCCTCAAATATTATTTGTCTGTCTTCTTGATTAACAGCTGTAGATTTAAAAATAACATTTGGAAATTGAAGTGCATCAAGAACTCTTAATGAATTACTATCTAAGCTAGAATTACCACTTTTAAAGTCACTAACCTTAGCTACTATACCAATATTGGAAATATCTTCATCTTCTATCTGAATTAGTCCAGATATATTTTTGTTTTCAGCTGACCATTTATGTAAAAAATGTTTACCAGAGTAACTAATAGATGATCTATCTGAATCAACTCTTTTAATTTCTTGTGAGATTAAGCTACTCGAAGTTAAAATTAATATAATTGCAATAAATTTCATTAGAAGTCAAGTATAATAGAAATCATAGCAAAAGAATAACTTGCAAATGCTGTATAAGCAGATACCTTATGTATCTCTCTATATTTATCAGCATCGTGCTGTTTATCAGCGTAAATATTTGTGATTATCATTGCGGGTACATGAATATTGGCAAATATTTTGTGAAGTTTTATGTTGTTGAGGCCTTCCCTTTCTCTACTTACTAATGGAGGTGGCGTAAATAATGATAAACCGGCCCCTGTAAAATATGAGACACTTACAATTTTTCCAAGTGTTTTGTGTGTATTATATACACTGTAATCACCATTGTACATTTTACCTCCCAATATACCTTGATAGATCATCCCTGCAAAAGTTATATATCCAATAATTTGATGAGCTTTTAACATCTTTTCACGAACAATAAGCTCCTTTTCTCTGTTTTCAATACTTAACTTCGCAATACCAGTCTTCCTAAATAAACCCTTTTCTCCCCATAGAACTCTTTGAGTAACTAACATTTTTTCAGGTAGAAGACTTGGTTTCTCTGTATTAATAAGATTCTCAAATTCTTTAGTAAAATCTTGAGCAAAGCAACTAAAACTTAAAATCAAAGATAATAGTCCTAATAGAATTTTACTCTTAATTTGAAGCATTCTAACTCGTAGTTATGGTTAAGCTATCACCGGCAAGAGAAGTTGAATAAGTTTTCAAATCACCTGATGTTGCAGCTGAACCACAATTTACAATATTATTTCCATCGATCCCAAACTTGTTACCATGAGAACCACATGTAAACTCCTGGTTTGAATATGACCAATCATTTTTGGTTCCACTATGAGGACAACAGTTATCGAAGGCTCTAAATTCTGAACTTGATATTTTTAAAAGTAAAACACCTACTGATGTTAGGTTTATAAAATCACCTGGGTTAGAAAGGCTACTAAAATTTGAATTTGTTAAATCAATTGTAATGTTATTACCACTTGATACAATTCCACTACTAGTTTGAGTACTACCTCCACCTGCATTACCATCACTTATATTATCAGGGACTATGTTTGAATTATTAGAGCTATATGAAGATGAATCATCATCCGACTTTGAACAAGCTTGAATGTAAGAAAGCCCAAAAAAAGCGAAAGTTATTGTAGGACAAGTATTTTTAAGAAATTTTCTTCTTTCCATAATATATCAGCAAATCTAATGTGTATATTTAGCTTTAAAACATTATTTCATATTTTTAATATTCTTTTAACTAATCTAAATTAAAGTCTATATGACAAAAATTTACGTTGATCCAGATATAGAAAAAGCAGAAACTTTACCTGCTGTATTTTACAGAAGTAATTCATATTTTGATAAACTCAAAGAGAAAGTTTTTGTTAAATCATGGCAATTCGTTGGTCATGAATCTATTTTACCAATCAACATAAACACTTACCCATTTGAATTTATTAAGAATTATATTGAAGAACCCTTACTTCTTGTAAAAAATGAAGATGAAAAAATAATCTGTCTTTCAAATGTTTGTACTCATAGAGCTAATATTTTAATAAACAATAAGGGCAATGTTAGAGACTTGAGATGCATGTATCATGGCCGAAAATTTAATCTTGATGGTACATTTAAATCTATGCCAGAGTTTAGTTTAGCAAAAGAATTCCCAAGGGATTGTGATGATCTAAAAGAATTTCCAACCGCCAATCTTGGCCCTTTTATCTTTGTTGGCTTAGAGCCATCTTTTGACTTTGAGTCTGTTTGCTCGAAAATTAATAAAAGAATATCATTCTTACCAATGGATCATATAGAATATCGTCCAGATTTAAGTAAAGATTATTTGGTAAATTCTCACTGGGCATTATATTGTGATAATTATCTTGAGGGATTTCATATCCCATTTGTTCATAATGATTTGAATGAGGTTCTAGATTACGAAAAGTATGATACAGAAATTGACGAATTTTTTAATCTTCAAATTGGTTATTCTAAAGATGGTGATGAGACAGTGTTTGATTTTCCCAAAGATCATCAAGATTACAAAAAGAACATTTCAGCATATTATTATTGGATATTTCCAAATATTATGGTTAATTTTTATCCATGGGGAATCTCTATTAATATAATCAAGCCTGTAAATATGAATAAAACCAAAGTTTCTTTTTTAAGCTATGTTTATGATGAATCTAAGTTAGAACAAGGAGCAGGAGCAAATCTTGATAAGGTTGAGAGAGAAGATGAATTTGTTGTAGAAGGAGTTAATAAAGGCTTAAAATCAAGATATTACTCTACAGGTAGATTTTCACCAACCATGGAGAAAGGTGTCCATCATTTTCATAGTTTATTATCCAAATCAATTAATTCTTAAATTTAAGTATGAAAAAACTATTATTTATATTCACTTTAAGCTGTTCACTTGTATATTCTCAGGATTACAAAGTTGAAAAAGACAGAATCATTGACCTCTTTGAAAACCTGAAAAAGTTTGGAGTAAATGAGAATCAAGGAAATGATAGAGTGGCATACAGTGACTTTGAAATTCAAGCAAGAGATTATATTTCAAAAAAACTTGAAAAAATTGGTGCTAAAGTTTACACTGATTTTGCAGGTAATCTTATTGCAAACTACAATCCAAACAATAGTAACTTAAAACCAATTTTATTTGGTTCTCACGTTGATGCTGTTCCTAATGGAGGGCACTATGATGGAACAGCCGGTGTAATTCATGCAATTGAGGTTTTACAGACTGTTCATTCAGAAAATATTTCATTAAATCATCCGCTTGAGGTTATAGTCTTTTCTAATGAAGAGGGGGGGCTTTTTGGAAGTAAAGCTCTTGCGGGTAAAATCAATCAACAGACATTAGATGTTGTAACTGTTTCAGGGTATACTAATGGAGAGGGTGTTGAAAGGCTTGGTGGAAATGTTAATAGGATTTTTGAGGTAAAAAGAAATATGGGTGATATTCATGCTTTCATAGAAATGCATATTGAACAAGGAAATAATCTATATAGCAGTAACACTGATATAGGGATTGTTGAGGGAATTGTAGGCCTTAAGTGGTGGGACGTAACTGTTGAAGGATTTACTAACCATGCAGGCACAACACCTATGGACCAAAGACAGGATGCCATGATTGCCGCCTCTAAGTTTGTATTGATGGTTAATGAAACTGTTAACTCATATGAGGGTTCGCAAGTAGGCACAGTTGGCAGAATCTCAGCAGAACCAGGAGTTCCAAATGTAATACCAGGAATTGTAAATCTAAGTCTCGAATTAAGAGATTTAAGTTCAAAGAAAATCTCAATGATTTACAACAAGATTATAGAAAATTCAAAGATTATTGAACAAGAGACAAAAACTAAATTTTCATTTAGTCCAATTGATGCTACTGGAGATCCTGCATTGATGGATAGAAGAATAATCAATGTGCTTAGTGAAGTATCGGATGATCTTGGATATAGTTCTATGCTAATGCCAAGTGGTGCTGGTCATGATGCCCAGAGTATGGCATTGATTGCTCCAACAGCCATGATCTTTGCTCCAAGTAAAGATGGGATAAGTCATTCTCCTAAAGAATATACAGATTTTGAAATGCTTGAGAAAACAAATAATGTAATGCTTAATACTATTTTAAAAATTGATAAAATCAAACTTGATTAAAATGAAAAGAATATCATTAATCTTATTACTTTTCTCTTGTAATTTTCTAGTATCACAGAGAATAGCATTAGTCGGAGGGACTCTGATTGATGGATATGGAAATGCACCTATTTATGACAGTGTTATTTTAATTAATGATGAGACCATAATTGATATTGGAACGGTTGGAAATATTAATGTTCCAGAGGAATATGAAGTTGTCAGTACAGAAGGAATGTCAGTTATGCCTGGTTTATGGGATATGCACGTACATTTAATGATTAATGGACACTCAGACTATGCATATTGGGATAAAACATATCCTAAATTATTTAAAGATGTAATTATGCCATCTTCAGCTCATCAATTACTAATGGCTGGAGTTACAAGTGCAAGAGATTTGGGAGGACCATTAGAGGAAAGTCTTGAAGTAAGAGATATGATTAATTCAGGAAAGATTCCAGGTCCAACAATGTATATGAGTGGACCTTTTGTACAAAAAAAACCATATCCTGGAACTGAGCTATTTAGGTGGGGAGTTAATGGAGAGAAAGACGCAAGAAATAAAATTAGAATTTTAGCAAAAGCAGGTGTTGACCTGATCAAATTAATAGATCAAGATCAAATGACATTTGAAGAATTATCAGCAATTGTAGATGAAGCTCACAAACACAATTTAAAAGTTGTGGCACATGCACATCGTCCTGAGGAAATTAGGCTTGGATTGAAAGTAGGTGTTGATAATTTTGAACACACCGGATTATCCTCTTCTCCTAAATTTCCTGATGATGTAATTGAAATGATTAATGAAAGAACTGCTCAAATGAATTTAGGCCCATTATTTTGGACTCCAACAATTGAAGGCCTTTATAATTACACCGATGTAATTAATAACAATGAGCACTTGGATAATGACTCATGGCATTTAGACCTTCCCGATTCAATCATTTTGGATATAAAAAATTCAATAGCAAAACCAGGAGAATTGCCTTATTTTCAACTTACTCCGATAAGAAAACCAACTTTAAAAACAAAGTTTGATCAATTGAGAAATTCCGGAGTAGTAATGATGATTGGAACAGACAGCGGGATTCCTATGAAATTTCACTCTCAAAGCACATGGAATGAATTAGAAGTTTGGGTAAATGTCTTTAATGTCGAGCCACTTGATGCTATTAAATCTGCAACTTATTGGCCATCTTTCTTCATGGGAGTCTCAGATAAAGTTGGGACAATTTCTGTAGGAAAACAAGCAGATATCATTGCCGTTAAAGGAAACGTGCTGAAACATATTTCAACTCTTCAAAATGTTGATATTGTTATGAAAAAGGGAAAAATCTATAAAAATACTAAGTCTTAGTAATTTGAGATATTATTTTTTCAGAGTGGTCTCTTGAATTTTCAATGAACCACTTGTTTGTTTTAAGTCCACCACAAATTACACCAGCAAGAAATACACCTTCTACATTTGTTTCCATTGTCTCCTCATTGAAGAAAGGAGTTTTAAACTCATCCTTTAGAATTTCAACTCCAAGATTTTCCAAAATTTCATAATTCGGCTGATACCCTGTCATAGCTAATACAAAATCATTATCTACTTCAATACTTCCCTCTTTATTATTTATAATTATTGATTTATCTTTAATTTCAGTAATAATAGATTCATAGAAAACATTAATCTCATTATTTTCAATCCTATTTATTATATCTGGCCTAACCCAATATTTTATATTTTTTCCAATTTCCTTTTCTCTTATTATCATGGTTACACTTTTAGCGCCTTTTCTGAAAGTATCTAGTGCAACATCTACCGCCGAATTTCCAGCTCCTACAATAGCAATATCCATTTTATAATATGGGTGAGATTCATTATAGTAATGAAGGACTTTATTTTTATCTTCTCCTGGTATATTAAGCATATAAGGGATATCATAAAAACCAGTACAAATAACAATTTTTTTTGAGTTCAAAATTCCCTCACTTGTTTTGAGTTCAAAATGTTTTTCTTCTTTTATAATTTCATTAACCTCATTATAAAGACTTAGATTTAGTTGCCATGTATCACAAACTCTTCTATAGTATTCAAGTGCTTCTGTTCTAGTCGGTTTTACACTATGAGATATAAAAGGAATATTTCCGATTTCAAGTTTATCAGAAGTTGAAAAAAAAGTAGTGTTGACAGGATAATTAAAAATAGAATTAACTAACATTCCTTTATCAATAATTAAGTAGTCTAAATTATTTTTTTTAGCCTCAATTCCACACGCTAGACCTATAGGTCCAGCACCAATAATTATTAAATCTTTCATAGTATAATTCTAAACAAATTTATTTAATTTTGAAGCTTATTAAATTCTTACATTGAATAACCTAGTTATAATTGGCCACCCAGATAAAAAATCTTTTTGCCATAACGGAATTTTTAGTACAATCACAAAAATTCTTAGTCAGCACCAAAATCAAAATACTAAAACTATTGATCTGTACGAAGATAAACTTCATGAAGGTAAAAAACAATTAATTGAGTCCTATAAGAAAAAAGTTCTTTGGGCTGAGAGAATATATTTTATTTCTCCTATTTGGTGGTTTAGATTAACTCCTAAAATGGAAACTTTTTTTGATGAAGTTTTTGCTCCAGGATTTGCATATGAATTTGTAAAAATTACTAAAATTTATGCTTACCCTAAATCATATTTCAGACACAAAAAAATAAGGTGTTATTTAACTCATGGAGCCCCTTCTATTCCCGTTAAAACCATTTATCTTAACTCAGTCAAGCTAAGACTAGTCCTTGGTGTATTTACTTTTGTTTTTGGATGGGGTGGAAATTGGAAGAACACAAAACAATTTTGGTCAGTTCCATTTGTCTCTGATAAAAAGAGACAAAAATATCTAAGAGTAGTTGAAAAAGATGTACTACGTGATTGTAAAAAATAAATTAAAATGAAAAAGATTTTTATATTTTTTGCTCTTATAATTTCAGCATGTGAATCTGAAAATTATGATATTATCAGTAGTGATAACTTTATAACAGTGGAGAGAGGAAATGCTCCATTTTTAAAATTTAGTAAACTTTCAGGAGTCTCTATTATTTATGATAAATCTATTCCATTTAAGGATTTAAATAAAAATAAAAAACTAGATAAATATGAAGACTGGAGATTATCATCTGAAGAAAGAGCAATTGATTTGGCATCAAAATTATCCCTTAATGAAATTGCAGGTTTGATGCTATACAGCTCACATCAATCTCTTCCAGGAAGATCTATGGGTGCATGGATGAGTTCTTCCTATAACGGGTTACCTTTTGAGCAAAGTAATGCTTTGGCCAGTGACTTAACAGATGAACAAAAAAAGTTTATCACAGAGGATAATCTTAGGCATATTTTAATTACATCTGTAGATTCTCCAGAGGTAGCCGCAATTTGGAGCAATAATGTTCAAGAATTATCTGAATCCTTAGGATTTGGAATACCAGTAAATGTTAGTTCAGATCCAAGACATGGCAATGATGCATTTGCTTTGTTTAATAGCGGTGAAAAACAAAAAATTTCTATATGGCCAAGCACATTGGGGCTTGCTGCATCTTTTGATCCTTCTTTGATGAAAAAATTTGGTGAAATTGCTTCTATTGAATATAGAGCTTTAGGCATAACTACTGCTTTATCTCCTCAAATTGATATAGCCACTGACCCCAGATGGTATAGGTTTGATGGAACAATGGGAGAAGATGTAATACTATCTACTGATCTTGCCAGAGCTTATGTTGATGGATTTCAGTCAACTAATAATCATGGATGGGGAAAGGAAAGTGTAAATGCAATGATCAAGCATTGGCCAGGTGGCGGAAGTGGAGAGGGTGGAAGAGATGGTCACTTTGGATATGGAGCATATGCAATTTATCCAGCTAATAATTTTGAAAATCATTTAAAGCCTTTTACAGAAGGAGCTTTCAAATTAAATGGGCAAACAAAAAAAGCTTCAGCTGTAATGCCATACTATACTGTATCCTTAGGATATGGAGACAGAGTTGGATCTGGATTTAATAAATATTTAATAACTGATATATTAAGAAATAAATTTAATTATGATGGGGTTCTATGTACTGATTGGGCAATAACAAAAGATGTTTCTTCAGTTAGTTTAATGCAAGGGAAAAGTTGGGGTGTGGAGAATTTTTCAGAGGCAGAAAAACATTTCTTAGCAATTGACGCCGGAATGGATCAATTTGGAGGTAATGATGATTATGTTCCAGTAGTTGAGGCATATAAAATAGGTGTTGAAAAATATGGGGAGGAATACATGAGAAAAAGATTTGAAAAATCAGCAGTTAGATTACTTATAAATATTTTTAATGTTGGACTCTTTGAAAACCCTTATCTAGATATTGATCAATCAAAACAAACTGTTGGAAATGATTCTTTTGTTAAAGAAGGTTTCAATGCTCAATTAAAATCAATTGTAATGCTAAAAAACAGTGATGTTTTACCATTTTTAAATCAAAAAAAAGTATATGTTCCAAAGAGATATAACCCACCAACAAAAATCTTTTTTGGTATGATGCAGACAGAGGGTGGTTATGAGTATCCTATTGATATGGAGACTATTTCTAAATATTTTCAAATAGTTGATAATCCAGAAGATGCTGACTTTGCCTTACTAGGAATTAAAGATCCTGATGGTGGTAATGGATATGATACTGATGATCTTAAAAATGGTGGTAACGGATATATGCCAATTAACCTTCAATATTCTGATTACACTGCAACTAATGCAAGAGAAAAAAGCTTATCTGGAGGTAGTCCATTTGAAGATTTTAATAATAGGAGTTATAAAGGTAAGACCATCAAAACAAATAATTACTCTGATATGACACTTGTAAGAGATACAAAAAAGATAATGGGGGAAAAGCCTGTAATTTTAGTCTTGGAAGTATCAAGACCTATGGTTATGAAAGAAATTGAATTATACACAGATGTATTACTTATAAGCACTGGCGTAGAGGACAAAGCTTTACTAGAAATAATTTCCGGAAAAGTTGAGCCATCAGGTTTACTACCTTTTCAAATGCCCGCTAATATGGAAACAGTAGAAAGTCAATTTGAAGATATGTCTCGAGATATGATTCCACATGTTGACAAGAATGGAAATAAATATGACTTTGCATTTGGGATGAATTGGAGTGGAGTAATTAAAGATCATAGAGTAAAAAAATATAAATAAGTGAGAGGCGAAGCAGAGTTCTGTTCAGAAAATAAAAATAGATTTCTATTAAAACGTGAATGGAGTAAATCAAAAAAGAAAGTCCTATACATAATGTTTAATCCTTCAAATGCAGATGAAACTAAAGACGATCCAACTATCAGAAGACTAATTAATTTTTCAAAGAAATTTAATTATGGGGGATTTTTTGTTGGCAACCTCTATACTCATATATCTTCTAACCCAAATAAAATTGATCGCTCTCAAAACATTTCAAAAAAAAATCTAAAGATTCTTTTAAGGTTAATAAACTCTGTGAGTGATGTAGTCTATGCATGGGGTAATAATACAAATGAGCCAAATTTTCTAAAACAAATTGTTGATAGTCCTATGTGTCTTGGAAAAAACAAAGATGGATCTCCAAGTCATCCACTATACCTTCCATCTAATTCAAAACTTTTAAAATTTAGATAGTATTTATTCAGTTATAGTTATAGTCCCAAGCATTGAGGGATGATACTCACATATATAATAGTATGTTCCAGCTTCACTTGGAGTCCATGAAATAGTTCCACTTGAAGCACCATTATTTGTAACACCATCAATTAAATTATTTGAGTCTGTACCACCATTTGATACCTTAATTAAATAAAAAGGATGGCCTGGTGAATTCAAGTTAAAATTTAGGGTATCTCCCACTTTAGCTGAAACAGAAGGATCATTACCTGAGACATCACCGTTCTGGTCAGATCCAGATAAAATGTAATTTGATGAACTCTGAGCAGTAACAGTAATACTATATGTGCTTGAAGTTGTTTCAGTCGAAGTTGATTCAGCCGAAGTTGTTTCAGTCAAAGTTGTTTCAGTTGAAGTTGTTTCAGTTGAAGTTGATTCAGTTGAAGTTGATTCAGTTGAAGTCACTTCTGTATTTGCCTGAGCAATAACTGAATTATCATCAATGATATTCTGAACTGTAATTGAAGAAGATGGATAAATCAAGCTCATATCAGTTGAATAATTAGATAACTTACTGTAAAATGTATCTACATCTATAGTGAATGTTTCCTCAAACTTAGTTTTCCAATCGGAATTCTTTGGGTCTTGTTCCCAATAAACTTTAAAAATAGATTGAAATGCCTTCTCAGTTGAAAAACCAATACTCTCTAATTCTTTTACAAGCGCAAGTACCATAAAAACAGAGTTTGCGTAGTTATTATCTTGCTTACTATAATATTCATATGATGCTGGATCGGATGTTACATCTGCCTCAACGCCCCATGCTTGTCCTTCTTCAAAATAATTTATACCATAATTCTCTTGAATATATAATGATTCAAAAGTTGCTGCCGCTCCTTCTATTAACCACTTAACATCCATAGCGTTGGGGTTATTGAATTCACCATCACTACCTACTGAAAAAGCAGGAGACAAACTGTGTTGGTATACATGGAAATACTCATGAGCAATTACAGAATATCTATGACTCGAATTATTTGTAAATTCATCGTTTGGGATTTCCAAAACCATCCAGAAATCAGTTCCGTTACCTGAGATTGACGCACCTTGCATAGTATTTCCGTTAGGATCAGTGTATGGACTTGGGACAGAATTATTCCAAGCATATATGTTCATTGAATCAGGAAATCCGATTCTTTTGTAAGCAGGAATAGTAGACTCTAAATTGTTAATTATTGTGTTAAATTCTGTTATCCATTCATCAGGAAGACTTGAATGTAAGTAATAATTAAAATCTATTAAGTCAGCATTAAAAATTGAAGTATCAATTGATGATGTTTCAATTATTGGAACTTCAGTAAATAAAGCCTCTATTATTGTATTAGAATTTATTGTGACACTAATAGTAGAATTTGTAGAATTTGACCCATTCCATCCAGAAAACTCATATCCATCATTAGGTGTAGCTGTTATACTGACTGATGATCCGTCATTGTATGTTCCACCTGAAGTTGAAACTGATCCACCAGTACCAGCTGTAACAGTTAGGCTATATTGTGTGACCGAGGTCGTAGTTGATGTACTACCATAATCGGATGATGGAGGATTGTATGAATAAGATGAGCCTGAATTAATTTCGGCAGGGCCATAACCATCATCTTTTGAACACGTTACCAAAATAAATAATAACGAAACAATAAGTATTTTCTTAATTACCTGCATAAATTTTTAACAATATTATGCTATAGTGTTGTAATATTTATATAATGAATTGTTAAAGGGAGACTTAAAAAACTGTTAAAGATTAGTTTATGAATTTTATCATTTCATTAGCAATTAGCTTATTTCCAATATCATTCAAATGGACTCCATCATAAGTTGTGATACCTGAGGGGTTGTTATCTGGATTATTCTCTGAAATATAATTCATAAATATTTTTCTTAAGTCAACTAGCTCAGTATTGAATTCAACAGAAAGCTTTCTAATAACATCTGAGTAATCATCTAAGTCCTTATTCATAATCTCCATAGTCTCAAGATCTTTAAATTGATTAACTAGAGTAAACTCACCTTTATTTTCTCCAATAACTGTCGGTGTACATAAAATTACCTCTGCACCATTGTCTTTTATATCGCTAATTATTTGCCTAAGTCCATTTTCATATAGATCGATATCTGAACCAGTTCCAAAATCATATTTATGCCATACATCATTTATACCAATATATATAAATACTTTATCAGGATTTAGTTTAATTACATCATCTCTATATCGGGTAAGAAGATCGGACACTTTATCACCACCAATTCCTTTTCCAATCAACTCAATATTTTCCTCAACGTTTCTTGATAAAAGTGTAATAAATCCGTTATAATTGGGATAAATTAATTCACCATCATATGGAATACCAACCTCAGTATCATATACACCAGCCTCTGTAATCGAATCACCTAAAAATATAATTTTTTTATTTGAGCTAGTGCAAGATGTCATGGCAATAATTGATAATATTAATATTTTTTTCATGATACTAATTTAAAAAAATGAATATAAATATTGATAGAACTAAACCAGTTAGTCCTTGTATAAGTGTTGCAGAAGAGAAATATTTTAAAACATCATTCATTTCTAAGTTAGAATATTTTGTAACAACCCAGAAATAGCTATCATTTACATGTGAAATTGTCATGGCTCCTGAACCTATTGATATTATTAATATCACTTTTTCTAATTCTGAAGTCATTCCAATTGACTGAAGTATAGGAGCTGTAATAGCACACGTAGTAACTATTGCAACTGTTGATGAGCCTTGTATCGTCTTTATTATTGTAGCTAAAATAAAAACTGAAAAAATACTTGCCAGACCTGTTGCAATATTTAGGTTTAAATTGTCAATAATTCCAGACTCTCTTATAATATATCCTAATGCACCACCTGCTCCAGTAATTAATAAAATTTCAAATGAGTTTTTTAAAGATTTAATTATCCATTGTGGCGTGCTTTGCATTTCATCTTTCTTTAAAAATATTAAAGTCATTATAAAGCCTATTAATAAGGCAATTTCTGGTTTTCCTATAATTTCAAAAATTTTTAAAAATGGTAATTGATTAATGTCGAGTTTAGGGTATTTAATTATTGTAGAGGTCGATATGAGTAGAATAGGAACAATTACGGGTAAAAAAGAAACAATACTTCTATCTGAGGTAAAATCATGAGATTTGATCTCTACAGATTTTATTTTAAATTCTTTTTTAAATAAAAATTTCATCCATACATAACCTGAAATTGAAACTATTATCCCAACAACTATTCCAATTAAAAATAATAGTCCAATGTCAGCATTTATAATAGCAGATGCAGCTATAGGTCCTGGAGTAGGAGGTATAAATACATGTGCAGAATATAACCCCGTTGCTAAACATACCGACAACAAAATGATATTTTTTTTTGTAATTCTTGATAAATCCTTAACTATTGAAGACATGAGTATAAATGCCGCATCACAAAAAACAGGAATTGATATTATGAGTCCAATTAAATTTAAACTTAAAGGAATATTATCTATACCAAAATATGATATAAAGGTGTTAACCATTTTTTTTGATATCCCTGTCTCATTTAAAAATTTTCCAAGAACAGTTCCTATAACTATAATTGGTCCAATTATTAATACTATACTAAAAAATCCTTTAGATATTAAGTATAGTGTTTCCAAAATATCAATTTTTAGAAAAATTCCAGATAGAAATGATGCGATAAGCAAAGTTAAAAATGGTTTTATTTTAAATCTATACGAAAAGTAGAATAATGCAATAAATGAAATAATAGAAATTATCATACCTAGCGATCATTTCTAATAAGCTGTTTTGAACACATATATCCTGCTGTTCCAGCTACACTACCACATGGGAAACTTCCTGCACCGCAGTAATAGACATCATGAAAATCAAAATATGAATAAAAGTTACTTGGGTTATTGCTGAATGTTCGTTTATTGTAATTCTGTTTTCCTGTTAATGTTATATGATCAATATTTCCTTTTGGGAAAGAGAATGTTTCATTCAAATCTTTAGGAGTTAAAAATTTACTATAAACCAGATCATCTGCATTTTCAATGTAAGGAAGAACAGTATTTATTATTTCATCCTTGATTTTGTCAAGATCATCTGCTTTTTTATCGTAACTTAAGTTTTTCGTAAATAATATAATTTTATCATAAGCCTCTTTATTATCCATTGCCCTTTGAGCACTTCCATCTGGATATATTTGAATAAATCCTGCAAAATAGTCTCCAGAATTTTTTAGTGCATTTTGACTAGCATTTTCAAACTGACTAAGACTATTATTTGAAAAAATAAATCTAAATGAATCGGGATAATTATTGGAGTCTTTCCATATGACAGGGTTTCTAAAAAAAGCAGTTACTTTCCCACTCGTTCCAATTTCATCAAGTTCAATATCTTGTTTAAAATCTTTAATTAGCCTAGACGGTGTGACAGGATCAGTAGCGAAAATTAAATGATCGTAATTGAGTTTAATTTTATTTTGATCTTTGGTATAAGAAATTAATTTAGATTGAGTATCAACTTTACTTATGGATGAGTTTAAATTAATTTTAACACCTAAACTCAAATTGATATTTGTTAAATTCTCTGCTATTTTCCAAATACCAGTTTTTACAAATCCCCAATATCCATCAAAGACAGATCCTGAGTCCATAAGTGGAATTGTAAATGCAGTTCCTGGATCATAGATAGAAGCAGGGCCACTTTCAATAACTGTCATACCCATATATAATTTTGATTTTTCAGATGTAAAATAATGATCAAGTAAGTTTTTAGCAGTTCCAAAAATCCAAAGATCAGAAAGTTCTTTTCCAAGCTCTTCATATGCTAATTCAGTTGTTGGAGTAATAGCATCTTTATAGAGTTTTTGAATAAATCTTATAACTTTATTTTCATCATTTCTGAAATCATTAATTCTTCCCTCTTCGCCCCATTTATTTTTTAGTTCTTTTTCTAATTCAATAGAGTCTTGAAAGATTTTGGTTGAGGCTTGTTCATTTTTGAAATAGACTAGTTTAGGAGTCTTAGGATAAAACCCGACTATTTCTTTTGAAAGACCAGTTTCTTTAAATATAAATTCTGGCATCATTCCAAGTACTGTTGCACCATATGCAAAATCAATATTCTTTCCATCTATGGTTTTAGAATCTTTTATGCAGGCACCTCCAGTAAACTCTTTTTTTTCAATAATTGTCACATCATAACCACCTTTAATTAAATAATTTGCTGAAACCAAACCATTTATCCCACCTCCGACAATAACAACTTTTTTCATAATTATAGTCTAATATATTATAATTGAAAAAATAAAACTTATAATAATCAAAAAAGGAGATCATTTGATCTCCTTTTTATTTGAAAATTACAGAAGCTAATATCTCATTATGATGAAAAATAAGCTTTAGTTCCGTGTTCAGATATATCTAAGCCGGTTGACTCTTCCTTTTCAGATACTCTTAGACCAATTAGAGCTTTTACCAATAATGTAAATAAAGTAGCTCCAATCACACAAAATACACCAACAATTCCAACACTTGCAAGTTGAACCATAAATTGATCGAAAGATGCCAAAGTTCCAAAAATACCAACTGCTAAAGTTCCCCATATACCAGAAAATAAATGAACAGGAATAGCTCCAACAGGGTCATCAAGTTTACACTTGTCTAAAAGTGCTACACCTAAAACAACAATTACACCCCCAACTGCTCCTATAATAATAGCTGATGTAGGTCCCATTTGATCTGCACCAGCAGTTATACCTACTAGTCCACCCAAAACACCGTTCATGAACATTGTTATATCTAAATTTTTATATAATAAATTTGAGAAAAAAGCAGCACCTATTCCACCAGCAGCAGCAGCAAGACATGTTGTAACTAGTACTAGTGAAGTATTAGCTGGATCAGCAGATAATACTGAGCCACCATTGAATCCAAACCAACCTAACCAAAGTATAAGAACACCAGCAGCGGATAATGGAATATTAGATCCAGGTATTGCAACTGCTTTTCCATTACTATCAAATTTACCTTTTCTAGCACCAAGTAAATATATAATTACAAGAGCTCCCCATCCACCAACTGAGTGAACCAAAGTAGACCCTGCAAAATCGTAAAAACCGACCTTTTCAGTTAAACTGTAAAGAAAACCACTTCCCCATTGCCATGAACCAACAATAGGATAAACTATAGCTACATATAAAAATACAATTAACATAAATGAATTAATCTTTATTCTCTCAGCTACAGCTCCGGATATTATTGTACCGGCAGTTGCGGCAAACATTGCTTGAAATAAGAAATCAGTCCAATATGTGTAACCCTCGTTATAAGCTAAATCAGACGCAGCTCCTGCATCCAGACCAAGTCCAGAAAACCCAAGTATACCCCCAAATGCTCCAATAATATTAAAATCACCAGGGTACATTAGATTAAACCCTACTAAGCAGTAGACAATTATTCCCATTGTTATAATGAAAAAGTTTTTAAATAAAATATTGATTGTATTTTTTTGTCTTGTGAGGCCAATTTCCAAGAAAGAAAATCCAAGGTGCATAAAAAACACTAATGCTGCACACACCATCATCCAAACGTTATTCGTAGTTAATAATTCCATAATTTCTAGTTAAATGATTTATTTCCTCTTTCTCCAGTTCTAATTCTGTAGGCCTCATCACATGGTAAAACAAAAATTTTACCATCACCCACTTCACCTGTAGCACCAGACTCTATTATTGCTTCTACAGTAGCATCAACAAAAGAATCTGATACAACAATCGATAAGCATGTTCTTTGAATGTCTTTCGTGCTGTAAGTTATTCCTCTATATACTTTTCCGATTTTTTCATTTCCAACCCCGGTAACGTCCCAGTAGCTGAAAAAGTAAACCTCTGCATCATGCAGGGCGTTTACCACTTCGTCAAATTTTGACTTCCTAATAATTGCTTCTATTTTTTTCATAATATTTTTCAATTTAAAAACTTATTCCAAAAACAAAAAATTCAAATATCGCTATTTAACAATAGAAATATCTATTATCTCATTTTTATGAAAATGACATTTTTATGATGTTTTTTTTAAATTATAAACAAAAATGTTTAATTGTTTTTTCAAATTATCAATCTGAATAATCAACTTGAATTAATACTTCATTTCTCCTATTGTAGAATTTTGTTGGAGCATCATATGAAAGGACAAAATGTTCACTAAGTGTTTTAAGATTACTATTTTGTAGAATTTTGACTAACTCTTGTCTGTAATTCTCTTCTTTTTTATTATTTGAATAACCAGAATATTTTATTGCCGCATAATATTTAGGCTCAGATATATATGTTTCAACATCATTATCATTTGGAACTGGAATGTCTCCAGAAAGAAACCTTTTGGGAAGAACGAATTCCATAGTTTTACTTTGGTTTGACATATAAACAGGTGTTGTCATTGCAATTTTTTCTTCATTATTATTATTACCAGCAATATATCTGAATAACTTACCAAAATTATTATTTCTACTTTGGTTAGACGACACTCTTATCATGGGTGCACTGGGATAGTATCTAATTTCTATTTTATCTATCTGATCAATAACTTGATATTCTTGAGTCTCATATTTTTGTGACATAACTAAAGAAGAGTTTAACAATAAAAATGTAATTAAAATTATATACTTATTCATAATGCTATTTATTTAAATAATCTTCACTTAATATTTTGTGAAGATAAAGAATAAACATATCACAGTTGTGTTTATTAAATGTTAAAGGTGGTTTAATTTTAATAACATTATTCTCTGGACCATCTACACTCGAAAGAATTCCAAATTTTTTTAAACGGTTAACAATATAAACAGTTTCTTCCTTTAAAGGATTCATTTCACTATCAACAAATTCAATTCCAAGGAATAATCCTTGTCCTCTAATGTCTCCAATTATTTTAAATTTTTTAGACAGTTTGTTTAGTTCCCCTTTTAAATATTCTCCTATGTATTTAGAGTTCTCTTGCAGTTTTTCTTTTTTTACAAATCTTAGTACTTCGGTTCCTATGCAACATGAAACGGGATTCCCACCAAACGTATTAAAAAACTCCATACCATTTGCAAAACTTTCAGCAATTTGTTTTGAACAAACTACAGCACCAATTGGATGACCGTTCCCAAGAGGCTTACCTATAGTAATTATATCAGGGACTACATTATGAATTTCGAATCCCCAAAAAGATTTCCCAAGTCTTCCACAACCTACCTGAACTTCATCTGATATACATACACCTCCGTTTTTCCTTACTAGATTGTATGTGTCTTTTAGAAACCCCTTAGGTAATTCAACCTGACCTCCACAACTTAATATAGGTTCAATTATAAATCCACCAAGTCCTCTTTTTTTTGATTTAATTTTTTTTATGCATTTTTCAACTTCCATGACATATTTCTTACCTGAATTAGCGCCTCTGTATTTTCCTCGAAAATTATTTGGTATAGGAATAACATGTGTATTTTCCGGAGCTCCACTCCCGCCTTTACCATCAAATTTGTAGGATGAAATATCAACGCAAATATTAGTATTGCCATGATACCCATGCTCTGATACAATTATATCACTTTGTCCTGTGTGAGACTTCATCATTCTAATTGCTAATTCATTTGCCTCACTTCCAGAATTTACAAAGTGAACAACTGATAGCTTACTTGGAAGTGTTTTTAATAATTCTTTTGAAAGCTCATTGATATTTTTGTGTAGATATCTTGAATTAGTATTTAAAATTGACATTTGACTTTTGCCTTTTTCAACTACAGATTCATTTTCATGGCCAACATGAGCTACATTATTAACGGTATCTAAATATTTTCTACCGTTGTTATCCATCAAATATACTCCTTCTCCTCTCACTATATATAGAGGTTCATCATAGTGAAGTTTAAGACTTTTACCTAAATGATTTTTCCTATGTTTGATAAGTTCCTCTGGTGAGTTAGATTTATCAAGACCTAAATTTTTTGATTTAAAAAGTAAATTAGGATCAGGGCATAAATCTTTCCAAACATCAATTTGATTAAAATAACAAACACCTGGGAAATCTATTTTATAATCCAGCATTGATAACATTATTTGAAAATGTAAATGTGGAGCCCAATTCCCATTTTCTGGATAATTTGCTATTTCTGCAATTATTTCACCTTTTCTTACTTTACTACCTATTTTGTTTTTGAGAACACTTTCTACTGTATTATGTCCATACAGAGAATAAAATATTATATCTTCAATTCTGTGTTTAAGAATCACTAAACCACCATACTCCTTGTGACCTTTATCATTGATAGCTGTTACAACTTCACCATCAAACATCGCACTTACTTTGGTTCCTGGGGGAATCCAAAAATCTATCCCTAAATGAATCGTTCTATTCTCAGTACCATAGTTACCAATTTTTTCATAATTATCTGATGTATAAATTGATCTAGGTTCTAGATATCCACCTGCTATTATTTTTTTAGTTTGTTCTTTCTGCAGTTTATCAATTTTAAATTGAAAGACATCCAAATCTTCTATTTCATTTCTTCCACCAATCCATTCACTTCCAACACTAAGATCAATTTTGTAAAATTTATCTTTTTGTAATTTTGGAAACAAATCTTTTACATTAAACTTTTTACTTCTGACCCACTTAGTGAACTTTTTCTTGTTTGGGTGAGCATCTAAATTACATGCTTTTCTAAAGGAGTAATAAGCATATTCTGAATTGATCTCTGACCAGCTTTTCAAAAGATTCCAAGCAGGCTTTTCACTAATTAGTAGATATTTATTATCAGGTTCCTTATCTCTATTAATAAATGATTTTGTGACAGAAATTATAAGTCTCATCCCAATTACGTTGTAGAGCAGACTTAGCTCATTATCATTGATAGTAACTAATTTGTTATAGCCAGAAATTATTTCACAGCATCCTTCAAGAGGGTCATTTAAATTCATAATTCCATATGAGCATGCTATTGCTAAATCATTTATTCTCTGAGAATATACTGAGTCTCCAAAATCAATTATGGATTCTATGTTAGGATTAATTATCTCATTGGAAACAATAATATTATTATCGTTAATATCATTATGAATAACAGATTTTTTTAAATCGTTATATATAGATAGATTATTTTTAAAGTCTTTAATAAAATTTTCAAGAATTACTCTTTTACTAACACTAAAATTCTTCAAATGTCCTTCAACCCATTCCGAGTTTGCTATGTCCCAGTCTATTTTACGATTAGAGTAAGGGTGTTTAAATTTTTCTAATGATTGAGAAAGAAGCGCAGTTTTAGATCCAAGCTCTACTCTCAATTCTTTTTCAATAGGATTAACAGAGCTCCAGAGCCTTCCATTAATCCATGATAATAATCTAATGCATCTATCATCACCTTGACTATCTTTTTCTATACAAAAATTTTCCCCTTTAATTGTTTGAATGTTTAAGGGTATATTAATTCTAAGATCTTTTTTTAAGTGATCTAAAAGTTTAATTTGATAATCAATATAATCCAAGTTAAAATTTGATCTGGAGATCTTTAGCAAATACTCTTTTTTATCTGATGATTCAACTCTGAAATTATAATCGATTTCTCCATCTAGTCTGTTAATTGAGCCAATTATATTATAATTATGCTTAAGAATTTTTTTGATTTCTTTTATTGATATTAACAACTTCTCTGGGCTCATTTAATATAGTGTCTTTGGATAAAACAATTTATGGAGCTGGATTCGGGATCTTTTCATTTACTGAGTTTATTTCAGCAATTATGTCTTTGGATAACTTTAGATTTATACTATTAATATTTTCTCTAAGTTGATCCATCGATGTTGCACCAATTATATTGCTTGTTACAAATGGCCTGTCATTTACAAACGCTAATGACATTTGTGTAAGGCTTATATCATATTTCATCGCTATATCATGATATAGATCTGTTGCTTTAAAACACTTATCATTACTAAACCTTGCAAGATTTGAAAATAATTTTAACCTGCTATTTTCAGGCATATTACCATTTCTATATTTACCAGATAAAACACCAAATCCTAAAGGAGAGTATGCTAATAAACCTACATTTTCTCTTTTACATATCTCTGCACTTCCAACTTCGAATAATCTGTTTAATAAAGAATATGGATTTTGAATTGTAATCATTTTAGGCAATCCCTCTTTAGAATATTCAAGATATTTCATAATGCCCCATGGATTTTCATTTGACAAACCAACATGTCTGACTTTCCCTGAATCAACAATTTTTTTTAGAGTTTCTAGAATTTCTTTGAAGTTGTCATTCCAGCCATCTTCAATATATTCAAATCCTCTTTTACCAAAATAATTTGTAGCTCTTTCTGGCCAATGAAGCTGATATAGATCTATATAATCTGTTTTTAGTCTTTCAAGACTACCATTAATAGCTTCCTCAATAGAATTTCCTTTAAAACCTGTTTTTCTGATATGTGCTGTGTAATCGCCTGGACCTGCAATTTTAGAAGCAAGTACTATCTTGTCTCTTGTTTTCCTTGATTCAAGCCAGTTCCCAATTATCCTTTCTGTATCAGCATATCTATCAGGAGTAGCAGGTACAGGATATAATTCAGCTGTATCAAAAAAATTTACTCCTTTATCTAGACTATAATCCATTTGTTCAAAAGCTTCAGATTCTGAATTTTGCCTTCCCCATGTCATAGTTCCAAGACATATTTTACTTACTTGAATATCTGTCCCTGGTAGTTTATTATATTCCATATTGTAATAATTTATTTTTTTGATGAAAAGCTGCAAAATATAAAATTCTGAGTCGTTTCAAAAGGTGTAATATGATTTATGTTCTCACTTCTTTTAAAGTATATTTTCTGGTCTTCAAATAATTTTTTTAATGATGATTCATCATAACGAGTAATATCAAGCCCACTACATTTTGTTGGACCTGATGTTGAAAAAGTTCCTATTATAAAATTTTCAGTATTTGATTTTACTTTTTTAACGTATCTATCTATTTCAACTTTAGAGGTTAAAAAATGAAACGCAGCTCTATCATGCCATACTACATAATTTTTTTTTGGTTCAAAATCATTTATATCACAAATAATCCAATTTATAAATTTAGATCTGCTTCCCATTCTCTGTTTAGCCCTACTTATTGCATTCTCAGAAATATCCAGAACAGATATATCCTTATATCCATTATCTATTAGATAATCAACAAATTTACTTTCACCACAACCAACATCAATTATTGGATCGTCTTTTTGAATTTTAAAATCACTAAAAAAATCAATTGAGGTAGTTGGAGTTTCTTGCGTCCACGAAACCTCTTGTGAACTTTTCTCTTTGTATATTTTTTCCCAATGAGCTTTGCAGGACATATCTAAAAATACAAAAAGTAGTTCTAAATAATGTGTATTTTGCAATAGCTATTAATAAAGATTAGTTTATGTATTCAATAACTGTTGATAAGGATATTATCGTGGAGATAAAGGAAGTAGACATTAACTCAATTATTCCACATGAAAAAGTACTTCTAGACAAGAAGGAGATATTAAAGAATAATCTAAAATATAATAACGATGATATAATAATTTCAACAATAATTGTATGTAGTGAATCAAATCTTATAATTGACGGACATCACAGATATACAGCTCTTAAAGAGCTTGGATATAATAAAATTCCAGTCACTATAATTAATTATTTTTCAAATCATATTATTACAGATGATAATGATAGCCTTTCAAAAAATAAAATTATTAGTAACTCATTAAATGGTAATTTACATGAACCAAAAACTACAAAACATTTAGTTTTTTGTAACAAAAATAAAAGTTGGTTCCCAGTTACACTTCTATCATCACTTTACTTATTAAAATCATCAAGAAACTAGTTTTCTTTTGATGTTAGGAACACTATATAGTCATAATGATTCTTCAAAATATTATTGGAAGATGATCTAGATTTTTTATTAGATAATTTATTGATCTTTTCTCTCATGGATAAAGCTTTAGCTTTTATCGCATCTTTCAAATCTTTTTCTTCAATAAGTGAAATAATTTTCTTTGTAAAGCTCAATTGAAGATTTCTATCTATTTGATTTGTTGGATTAATCTTCTCAAAAATTGATTCATAGAGTAGATCAAAAAGCTCATTATATTTAAGTCCTTCACCAACAATTGAATTTTCTGATGATAACATTCTATTTAGCCTGTAATTTGATAACAAAGAATTAATTGATCGTTCATGCAAGGTCTCAATCTTGTATAATCCATCAGTGTTGTTAATTTGTGAAACTATATCTTTATCTAATAACCATATTGGTGTTTTCCAGAGCTCTGTATCTAGAAAATTTAATGCGCGAATTTGATATTGTTTATCAACATTTTTATAAGTAAATGATCCGCTTTGATTTGTATTTATAAGAGTTTGATTAACGCCTCCTATAATTCCTATAACATGAAAAATATATCTTCTATATACTCCTAGTAATTCCCCATATAATTCTTCTAAATCTTCATAATCTTTATTTGGTGAATATGTCCATTTAGTTAAGTTTTCAGCTACTATTTTTAAATTCTTTATCCCATAATAACTTGCTTTAACAGGGTCATCACCTATATTTTCAGTTTGGGAGTTAGGATCACCCCAGGAAGATCCAAACATATAAATTGGATTTAAACTTTTTTGATCAACAAATTTTGAAAGAATTTCTCTTTCTTCATTTACAGATTTCCCTGGAAAGTATCTATATCCCCATTCTATTGAGTAATCATCATAAGGGCCAAGTTGTCTAATGAATCTTATATTTTTATCACCAGGTTGGGCAATGTAATTATATCTTGCATAATCCATTATTGTTGTCGCTATCCCCATTTTTTGAGTAAACGTTCCTGACCTTAATGAATCGACAGGATAAGCACTACTAGCTTTCATATTATGAGGCAAACCAAGTGCATGGCCAATTTCATGAGATATCACTCTTCGCATCATCTCCCCAATTTCTTTCTCTGGTGTTTCAAGTGTTCTTGCAGACGGATTAGCAGCACCGGTTTCAAGTAAGTATCTATTTCTATAGGATCTTAAATGATTATGATACCAGATTATATCACTCTCTAAAATTTCCCCAGTTCTTGGATCAGATACACTAGGCCCCGTAGCATTTCTTGTCTCAGAGGCAACATATCTGACAGTTGAATATCTAATATCTTCTGGACTGAAATCAGGATCTTCATCTTTAGAAGGTGGACTTTTAGCAACGATTGCATTTTTGAATCCCGCCTTTTCAAATACAGAGTTCCAATCTTCAATTCCCTTAATGAAATATGGCCTCCATTTTTTAGGAGTTGCAGGGTCTAGATAATATATAATCTTTTTTTTTGGTTCAACTAGTTCGCCTCTTAAATATGCTTCTTCATCCTTTGGCTCAAGTCTCCATCTCCTTATTAATTTAAACGAATCAGATTTTAATGCACTTGAACTATAGTCTATTTTATTAACTGTAAACCATCCAACCCTATGATCAAAGTGTCTAACTTTCATCTTTTCACTGGGCAAAAGAATAAATGAGTGGTTTACCTGAAAGCTAAATGTTTTAGTTCTATTAATTCTAGGAGGTTTATTTGTATTAAATGTTAATGTTGCCAGTACTTCAATATTTTCAGGAAAACTTCTAGAAGAATCAATACTGCTTCTTTTCCTGTCTACACCACCAATTTTATATTGGTCTTTTACTCTAGAGTTTATAATGTTAAATCCAGGAGAATCTTTTAAAAAAAAATCAGATACATCAATTAAGAATGAACTTTTATCACTATTCCTAACTTCAAAACTAGCTAGTATAGGAGAAAAATTATTTTCCACAACACTTTGAATAATTGGATCATCTGGATCTGCAATATTATTATATGATAATTGCCTAATATCTATCTTGTTATTTTTCTTATAGAAGCTGATAACTTGTTCGGACGTTTTCGATCCAGCATTTATATAGGGGGAGTAACCAGATGGAACTTGAGCTAATCTCGTTACAACTAAAATTTCTTTTCCCAGAATTTCGTTAGGGATTTCAAATAGAAGTTTATTGTTATTTGTATAGGAATTAATTACACCCTTGGACATATTCATGCCTTTAGTCAATGAGTCGATACTCTTTTTTTGACTATTTAATGAAAATGAAAAAAATAATGCAATAAAAATTATTAGAGATTTCTTCATAGAATAAGTTTATAACTAATATATAAAGTTTGAAGCAGTTAACTCAATAAATTAACAAGGATAGTATTAAAATTAATTATTAACTTTTTAGTTGCTGGGCAAGTAACCAGATTATTATTTTATCTTATTAAATGTTAATCCAGCTTTTGAAATAAGTCTATTAAGAATATTATTACCCATGGCATAGGATGGTGTTAAAACACCATATTTATCATCTAATTTATCTTTTGCAAGACAAACTGCACTTTCAGCCAACATCTTGGAGGTAGACCCATAACCTGGATCTTTATCACCAGTTACCTTAAAAATTGATTCATTGCCTTCCTGATCAAAAACAAAAAATCTAAAACTAAAATATCCATTTTCTCTTTCGTTTTTATTTGGCCCCTGTCCTGGCTTTGGTGAAATAATATTAAAAATTTTATTAATAAACGATCCAGGTTTTGCAGCAAGAAACATAAGAGGAATTGCTAAAATTATTCCATTTAATCTTCCTTTTAATCCCTTACCAGTCATGACAGCTTCATCATACTGAAACTTTTTTCCATAACTAAAATTACTTAGTGCATTACTTCTCCTTACAATTCTAGTATTTATTCCAGCCATCAAAAAAGGAGATATCCAGCTTTTAATTTCTTTATCATACTTCACAGATCTTAGATCCCTTTTGTCAAGACCATCCTGTTGTCCTTTTGGATTAAGCCCATATGGATTGGTTAAACTTTTTCTCACTTCCCTATCTTTATATGCTTCCTTGATAATATTCTGCATACTTGCATATGTTCCACCACTGTATGTACCTTTTGCACCTGTTACTCTCATTTTTATAGAAAGATTTTTTTTTGAAATATTTTTATGAATGTAATAGACCCCTAAATCTGATGGTACAGAATCAAAACCACAGGAATTAACAATTTTTATTTGATTCTCTGTGGCAGTCTCGTGATAAATATCAATCATTTTTCTTATCCACTGGGCTTCACCAGCTAAATCGCAATAATGTGTTTTTGATTTTACACATGACTTAACCAGTTGTGAACCATATTTAGCATATGGGCCAACTGTAGTACAAATTACTTTTGTTCTTTCAGTCATTTTAAGTAGACTAACTTCATCAAAACTGTCAGCGATAATAACAGAAATATTTTGATCTAGATATTGATCCTTTACTTTGTTAAGTTTTTTAATATCTCTTCCTGCTATAGCCCAATTTAATTCATCTTTATTATAATTTTGAAATAAATATTCAGCAACAAGTCTTCCAGTAAATCCAGATGCACCCCAGATTATAACATCAAATTCTTTTTTATTTATTGACATATTTAAAATTAATTGGGGATTAAATGAAACTTGGTTAAAATTAAAAGAATATTTACCTTCTAGAAATAAATACATGAAAAATATATATAATTTTTTCCTAATTGTAATATTCTTTTCAAACTCTTTAATTTCTCAAGAGCTTTTTGAGCAGAATAAAAATAATGAACCAAGGACCATATTATTTATTGGTAATAGTTATCTGTATTATGGAGATAGTCTTCACAATCATTTTAAACGTATGGCAGAGGAATATTTAGAAGACTATGATGGTTCTGCGTCAGTAAAATCTGCAACCATTGGTGGCTCTAGATTAAAGCATCATGATGTTGAAAGGCTAATTATGCCTAAAGCAATTAGTTCGATTGAAAAGTTTGACTTGGTAATTCTTCAAGGTGGAAGTTCTGAACCATTAACTCAAGAAAATCGAAAAGAGTTTTCATATTATGCTAAAAAACACATAGAGTCAATTAAAGCTAATAACTCAAAAGCAGCTCTTTATATGACTCATGCATTTGTAGAACCGCATAAAGATTTTGAAGTAAATCAAATAAGTATTATACAGGACATTTACACAAAAGTTGGTGAAGAAAATAATGTTCTTGTCATCCCAGTTGGCTTAGCTTTTGACATTGCATATAAGGAATTACCTGATGTAAAACTTCATCATGATGATGGGACACATCCTAATTTAAAAGGAACATATCTAGCAGCTTGTACTGTTTTTGCAAGCGTATATGGAGAATCCCCAATAGGTTTAAAATATGATTATTATGGGGCCATCAATAAAGAAGATAAGAAACTGCTTCAAGAAATTGCACATAAAGCTACTTTGAAGTATCTAAAAAGAACAATTAACTAGGAATCCATTCATAAAAATTACATAACTCATTCTTTTTAAAACCTGATGATGGATATAGCTTATTGCCAATTATATTTGATTTTTCGGTCTCTAACATCATGCCACATGCTTTTGATTCCACAACAAGTTCTTTAGACTTTTCAATTAACAACTTTGAGTATCCTTTTCCTCTTTTTTTAACATCAACATATAAATCATTTAATAACCAATATTTGCTAACTCTAGTTGATGAGAATATTGGATATAATTGTACAAAGCCTGATAATTCATTATTAAAATCACAAACAAATATTTTAGAGTCTTTTTCTTCAATTCGAGATCTTAAGAATTCTTCTGCAACTTTTAAATCAGACTTTTTTCCATAAAACATTCTATATGAATTAAATAAAACTGACAGATTTTTTAAATCGGTCAATCTTGCTTCTCTTACTCTCATAGAATTAGTCTAGAAGTTCTTTTACTCTTATGTTTTTAAATTCTATAGGATGTCCTTCCGATTGTAGTGAAATATAGCCCTCCTTGAGCGGCTCGCCAATACGATCCTTAAAGTTGTCCGATAAATATTCTCCACCAATTTTAATATTTGAGTAAGTCATTACCGTATCTCTATCTATTACATGGTGAACAATGGAATCTGAGTAAACAATAAATTCAACACTAATCCACTCTTCATCATGATATGTCTTTGAATTAGAAAAAACACAATGTTTCAGGGCTTGATATCCATTAATATCAACCTCAGTTCCTGGTGAACACATATTTAGAGTTGGTCTATCTTTTACTCCTGATCCACCAAGAAATTGTGCTTCAATACTCACAGGGAACTCTTGATCTGTAAACATTTTTGATGGGTCTTCAGAATGAAGCATAACTCCACTGTTCTTATAGTTCCAGGCTTCATCTTCGTTTTTAAATGAATTTACATGCTCGCCATAGAACCTGTAGTCCATCTTTAAGTGATAATTTTTAAATTTCTTTTTTGTAAAGAAAATATGACCAAATCTATCATCAAATGAGTCATAATCTTTATAAGAAACTCTAATTGCACCATCTTTAACGCTAAAAGTATTCCTGTAATTGTTGTTTAATTCATAACCAGCAATTTTCATCTCCCATCCGCTAAGACTTTCTCCATCAAAAAGAGATATCCATTCATCATTTTCTGTTTCACAGTAGATTAATAGAGTACTAATTAAGCTAATTAATATATAAGGTCTCATATGTCTAAGGTATAATTTTAAAACCTTTTTTCATAAGTTGAATTTAATTAGAATGAGAAATGTAGGGATACAATGGCGATTATTTCCTAGAAGTTCTTTGATTTACTATCTAAGAGTTTGCAAGTTGAACCATTATGTAGACTTTGCTAAACATAACAACTAAGAAGATCACAAAAAGGATTTCTGGGTAATATTCTTTGGGAATTTTATTTATCTTAAACACATTACAAATGTATATTTTAGTTAAATATGTAAATCCAAAATTTTTGTTAATTATTAATCAATTAAATTAATTTAGCTTTATATAAATAATTTTGTCCTATGAATAGATATGGTCAAATTAGAGATTTACTATTAGGAGATTTAACAACATCTATATTTATTTTTGGTGTAATTGTTACTGTCTTGGTTTTAATCTCATTGGTTTTATCAAATAAAGAAAAAATGGACTATGACAAAGATTATTATGATCGTCATGGTTCTTTACCTAAATAACAACTTATATGAAAAATTTACTTATTTGTCTATTAACTTTAACTTCTTTTAGTTTATTCTCTCAAGCACACATTGGTGTAATGGGCGGATTTGATCTTGAAAGTGAATACTCCAAGCTAGGAGTAGGTATAAACTTCATGCCACTTCCTAAGGTTATGATTGGTGGGGGTGTAATGATAACTCCTTTTGATGTGGATGATGATTATGAAATTATGTTAAATGTAAAATATAACCTTGGAAGATTTAATGTTGCCGCTGGATATATGTTTCATGAAATGCCCGATGACCATATGGGAATGCACATGGGTATGGGGTCTATGCACAGCTCAGATGATAATCATAATGAACCATATATTGGAATTGACTACAAGCTCTTTAAAAGTAAAAAAGTTAGGATATTTTTCAATACTTCAGAGTCGATGAAAACTTTAGGATTAATGATGCCAATTTTCAATATTGGAAAAAAAATGCATATGAACCACAACATGGATCATTCCAATCATAATTAGTTTTTAGGAAAACCATTTGTGTTTACCGAAATGATTTCTTGGAACAGACTGCTTATTTTCTAAATACCATTTGTAACCTTTTAAAACAGAATTTAAATATTTTTTTAATCCTGGCTTAATAAAGAAAGTATAAATTAGATAATAGCTTAATTTATTTCTATTGCTGAAGACATGCGGATAAACAGTAATATTTAGATTTGACTTTTTATCACCTGTAATTTTCCAAATAACTTTAGATTTCCTCCCAGTTTTCCTTCCAATTTTTAACTCATACCCTCTGCCTTCGTTCCATTTATAGAAATTTCTATGAAGTACTACCCCATTTAAATACTCTAATATATCTTCATGATTATCTTCATCCCATTTGACAACTGTATTTGATTTACAGAATGGATGAGTTTTGTTTAGATTTCCTGGCTCTGAGATAATTTGCCATACTTGTTTATTGTCAAAATCCAAGTCAATTGAACAGCTTACGGGTAAGATCATATATATTATTTAGGAATTAACCATAATTTATTTTCTGAATCAATCTTCCCATTAAGCTCTTCTAGAACAACTTTGTCAACTATCTTGATTCCATTTTTTGCCATATTTTCAAATGTATCAATGCCATCGTTGGGGAAATTTTTTCTTGTTCTATGAATATTAAACTTGTTCGATAGTTTCATATTAAATTCTTTTTCAACCATTTCCCTGCCTATTATAAATCCAATTAATCCACCCCATGTAGATGTGGGATTATCAGAGTCCCAACCAGCAAGTGTTCCAATTTTTATTGTTTCTTTTAGGTCACCTTCACCATAAAATAAACTTACAAGACTTGAGGCAAAATTAATTCCAGCCGCATAACAACCGTTACAATATAAATTTTTTGAAGTTATATTATATTCATCTTTTTGATTGACTTGATATCTGTAATAAATGGAATCTCTTGTTTGTTCCCATTTAATTCCAGAGTCATATAAGCCTTTAATGTAATCGTACATTTTTGAAGGGTATAAATTATTATTGAGTTTAGATCTAGACTCATTAGCAAGCCAAAACATTTTTTCTTTAATTGATTTTAAATTTTTTGTGTTTGATGCATTTGAATACATTCTAACATAAAACTCAGCAATTTCCTGAGCTTCCTCTCTTGCTGTTGTCTGGATTGGAAGTCTTGACATTTCAATTGCAAATTCTGGTTTTGTAGGTGAGAATAAACCAAAAATTTCAGTAGTTAATTGAGCGTCAATCATATCATAAAATTCGTTCTTTTCAGGATTACTAGTCTCTGGTGGCTCAAAACCTTCTAACATTAAATCAAATGCACGTTGGTTTGAAACCCATAAATAATTCTCCTCCTCAATGTAAATATGTCTTAACCACCCATCTCTTATTTGAGATGGAGTTAAAATATTTGTTTCATAAAAATTTTGTAAATACTGATACATATACTCAATATCTGTATCATCATCTGATCCCCAAATTTCATCTTCTGATTTTAAAACAAAATCAATTTTAATGTTTGATTTATCAATTGAATCATCCTCCCAGATACTTCTTTGATCAGTTTTACCCCAATTTTCTCTAGTATAAAAATCACCTGTCTTAATTTCCCCAATGTTTCCAATTTTATCATTTTCAGTTATTAATCCAGTCCAATTTGCAATTAGTTGGCCTAACCAAAAACCTTCAAGTTGATCTTGATAATTCTCTTTTGATATTTCAATAAATGCTTGCCCTTCTTTATTTAATGAACTACATGAAGTAATTACAGATACAATTAAAAATAGACTTATATTTCTCATAAAACTCACGTTACTAATTTAATATTTACATGTTTTTATTTAGTATTGCTAATCTTCAATAGACCAATAA
Organism: uncultured Bacteroidota bacterium; assembly: GCA_902620455.1. Classification (GTDB taxonomy): domain Bacteria; phylum Bacteroidota; class Bacteroidia; order Flavobacteriales; family Flavobacteriaceae; genus Marisimplicoccus. Next base: position 12,877 of record CACNIG010000001.1, on the reverse strand, counting down.
TCCCATTTGCCGCTTTCAGTATACAACTCAATTATACTTTTAAGTTTATTTTTTTTAAAAGTTATTTCATTATTAACATTATGCTTAATTAATTTATCTTGAACTGTAGATATAATTTTTTTTAGCTCTTTTTTTAAAAATTCTTGAGAATCTTTAAATTCTTCTTTTGAATAAAAGGGTGCAAGAGCTTTAACTATACTTTTGTGGTTTCCAAGATATAAAGATTTTTGTGATTCACTATTTTTAAAAATGCAGATATATGAGTTCCATCTTTTGTCACATACGACAGTAGAAGTTGTAAATAAACTTTTATTGATTGACTTAATTTTTTTTAGAATTTCCTTTTTTTTTATTTGAACTTTATTCAATTTATCTTTTAATTTTTTTATCTTTTTTCTAGATTTATTTAAAGACTTTGATAATTTATTTTCCTTTTCATAAGTTTTATAATAAGTTAATAATAAATCTTTTTCATCTTTTTTAAGTGAATCAAATTTTTCTTGAGAAATTCTTTTTAATTTTTCCATATTTTTACTATACTAAATATACAATTTATTTTATACATATAGTGTTATTTTGTGCCCTTATTTTAATTCTGTGCCCCTTAAGGTATTTTTTTGATTTTTAATTAATTATTTTTGTTTAATATCTTTGTATTTGTAAAAGTTTACAAATCATGAAAAAAATACTCTTTCTTATATCTTTTCTTTTAATTGGATGTGGAGGAGAAATTTATTACTTAGATAGTTTTAATTACAGTCAATCCGGTGAAGCTACATATGAGACTAAAGAACTTGAAGCAGAAGATCTCGAGGGCGCTTTCACTGAAGCCTATGAGATTATTGCTGATGAAATCATATCCGTTTACTCAGATGCTCTCAATAAAGATAATAGTCTTGGTGGTGTTGATAATGAAATCAAAGCTTTAGAGTTTCTTAATCAAGCACTATTTAATTATGAGATATTTACTGTTAATCGAGAAAAAATGCGAATTAATATTACGGATAAAGAATTTGACAGAAAATCTACTTTAAAAGATAGTATTTTGAATAAATCACGAATTAAAGACGAAGCAGAGAAGTTACTTAAATAAACAATATGAACTTTACACCTGTTGATTATTCTGCTTTTGGAATATGGGTCTTTATAAGTATTGTATCATCTTATATTTTAATTAGAAAATTAAATTTTTTTAATGGAAGTAGAAATGCTCAGTTAGCCTTGACATGTGGACTAATTTTGGGTCATGTTGTATACTTAGTTTGGAAATATATTTTTTTAATTTTAATTGGAGCTAATTGAAATCTAATTAGGCTTACCACATGCTCCATTTATAAATGATGTTACTCCACCAAAACTACTAGCATAACAAATGTTTGGATATGTAATTCCATTGCAACCGCATACAGGTTCATATACTTCAATACATAAAGCAAGTTCATCAATTTTAGAATCATCTATACATGCAATTTCTTCAGACTCTTCAGATGAGCATGAATAAATAAAGATTAAAGAAGTTATTAGCAGCTTTGAGAATACTTTCATATTTTAAAAATATTATAATTATTCAAAATACAATAGATTGATTTAAATATTCTTTCATAAATTGTATACATTCAGTATTATAAACAGATTAATATGGGAAGCAAATTTTTTGGAAATAAAAACGATAACAGAGAGACAAACGGAAAACGACAGGTTAAAAACTCAAATAAGAATTCAAAAAAAAATTATAGTACCAAACTTCAGTCTAAGGGTGTAGGAAAATCCAAAATGACAGGTATTAGAAAAGTTGGAAGAGGTAACTAAACCCTCTAAATTTTAAGGAATACTATGGATTATTATTTCAAGTCTTTAAAAAAGTTCACATTTATATTCTTATTTTTTTACATTTTGGGTTGTTCACATCAAGTGACAATTTCAGAGGACTCATATGTTATAAAAAACATATCCATTATTGATCCAATTAATGGACTTCAATCGACTAAAAGTGTAATCATAACTGACAACATTATCACTAAGATAATAGATAATGATAATGAGCTTATAGCCAATAATAATACTATAATAGATGCGAGTGGGAAATATTTAATTCCAGGCTTGTGGGATGCTCACATTCATTTTTCTTTTGATACTGACCTAGCACCATACATGCCAGGACTTTTTCTAGCTCATGGAGTAACAAGTGTTCGTGATACGGGGGGACCAATTGACTTGGTTGTTAAAATGAAAGATTCATCATTGATGGATCCGCTTAATAATCCTAATGTATATATCGCAGGACCACTAATAGATGGAACTCCAAATGTATATAACAATTCAAGCCCATCATTTCCCCTTCTCTCAATTGAAAACAATGACATTATTGATATTGAATCTAATGTACTAGGAATAGTAGATAGAGAGGTTGATCTTTTAAAGGCATATGAAATGCTTACTGAAAATCAGTTTTTAGCAATAATGAGAATTGCAAAAAAAGCAAACTTGAAGGTAACAGGACATATTCCTCTGAGTATGACTTTATTTTCTGCTATTGACTCAGGTTTAAATGGAATAGAGCACCTTCGAAACTTTGCACTTTCAATTGCAAGTAATTCAGATGAACTTTACAGGGAGAGAATAGAGTTACTTAAAAATCCAGATGATTTACCAGGGAGTGATTTAAGATCTCTAATTCATTCCAAACAAAGAATGAAAGCGCTTGACTCAATTGATTATGATAAGTTTGAAGAGGCATCAAATCTTTTAGCATCAAAAAATGTATGGCAAACACCAACACTTTTTTTATACAGAAATTCTGCACAAAAAATATTTAAAGATCTTTCTTTTATTAATGAGTTAAACAAATTACCTAATCAAATTAAACAAAAATGGATTAAAGAGATTGCAGATACTGACACAATAATTGATAAAAATAGTTTGAGATATTCTAAATGGTTAGAGGAAGCCACAGGTAAACTTCATAAAAAAAATGTCCCTTTTATGGCAGGCACTGATACCCCAATTGGATATTTAATTCCTGGCAGAAGCTTACATATTGAGTTAGAAGTCATGGTAGAAAGTGGATTCTCAAATCTTGAAGCAATTAAAAGTGCAACTATAAATCCAGCTAAGTTTTTTGAATTAGAAAAAAAAGAGGGAAGAATTAAAGATGGATATAAGGCAGACCTTGTAATTTTGAATTCAAACCCTTTAGATAATATAAGTAATACTCAGGATATATATGGAGTAATAAAAAACGGTGAGTTCTTATCAAGAGAATCTTTGGATTCATTGATGTATAAAAATTAATTAACCCCTAAATATAATTTAGAGGTTAATTATTCTTATTTGTTGAATTACTGAGGAAGTTGTGCTGGATTAAAATAATAATCTTCCCTCACTATTTCACCTTCTTCGTTAAATGAGTGCTGAATATGTTGAAGGATGGTACCAATATTTCCTGATTTTTTATTTTTAAATGTCATTTCAATCCAGGAAATTACTACTGCACCATCTCCCTCATAATCCAATACATCAGGGAAACCACTTTCTCTTATATTCATAATCTCAAATGTCTCCATATACTGATCAAACTGAGCAAACTCTTCTTCTAGAGTTTTAAATTCGTCAATTCCAGAATTCATTACATTATAAAATCTTGTGTTTTCAGTGTAGTGAGATTTTATCTCATCAACATCAGCTGTTTTGTATGACTGATAAAGCAGTCTTACCTTTGTAACTAGTGGGTGATCTTTATAGATTACACCGTTTTTGCTAGTTCCATATGCATCCGCATTTTTTTGCCATAAAATTTCATCATCATTAATCCAAATTGTTTGGATTTTGTCACCTTTTGCTGTCATTCTGTATGTCCCATATCTAGGCATATCTAGACTAACTCCAGTGTTCTTATCATATCCAGTTAAGAATTCGTATGTTTTTACATCAACAATATCATCTTGTTTATATTCAAAAACATCTGGATAGGCTCCTCCATAGTGTTTAATGTCAAAGTTTATAAAATTTTTACTCAAATAGTTTGATGTTCCAAGAATCCAATTAAGACCATTAGACTCTCTGTTTCTTAATCTCCAAACTTTAACATCATCTGTAACGAGTTCTCTAAGTTTATCAAGATCTCCAGATATATAGGCCTTATTAAATTCATTCACAACATCAATAGCAGGATGTTCTATGTATATTTTTCCATTTGTTTGTTTTTGAGAAAACACACTAAATGAAAATAAAACTGTAAGTATTAATAATATTTTTTTCATTTTATTGATTTTAAGATTATGCTGTAAGTTAAATAAAACATATACATTTGTGAAAGTTTATGAAATTAATTGTTAGAAATTCAGACAGAATTGGTGCTATATCATCGGGACTCTGTATGCTCCATTGTTTTGCAACACCATTTTTATTTTTATCACAATCCTCTTTGATATTCATTTCAGTAGATTTTACATTAACATGGTTTATCCTTAATTATGTTTTCTTATTTATTTCATTTATTGCAATTTACCACTCAGTTAAAAACTCAACAAATAGATTTATAAGGATATTCCTTTATCTATTCTGGGTAGTATTATCAGGATTGATTATTAATGAAAGTTTAGAAATATTCTCTATTCCAGAAGCTGCAACTTATTTTTCAGCATCTTCATTAATTTGTCTTCACATATATAATTTGAGGTATTGTAGATGTGATAATGAAGACTGTTGCACATCATAAATTTATTTATGCTCTCTTCAAATCAACGTAAATTAATTTCGCATTTACAAAAAAAGAAATACCGTTTAGAAAAAAATCTTTTTGTGGCAGAAGGAAAAAAAGTTATAAATGAATTGATAAATTCTGATTGGCCATTTAAAAATTTATTTTCTACTGAAGAAGATTTTCATCCAGACTCTGAACTTTTGACTTCAGATGAAATGAAAAAGATATCAAATTTTAAAACACCTAGTCAAGCATTAGGTGTATTTGTTTTACCTGAACCTCAAAAAATACTATCTGAACCAATTACAATTGGTGTTGACGGTATAAGTGATCCAGGAAATCTTGGTACCATTATAAGATTATGTGATTGGTTTGGGATATCAGAATTGATTTGCAGTAAAAATACCGTTGACTGTTTTAATGCCAAAGTCATCCAAGCTTCAATGGGTTCAATAGCTAGAGTTAAGTGTCATTATGTAACTGACCTGGGAGAAGTTTTAACTAAGATGCAAAAGCCAATCTATGGAGCAACTATTGATGGTGATTCTATATATTCAACAAAACTTCCAAATAAAGCTTCCTATATTTTTGGTAGTGAATCTCATGGAATATCAAAACCATTATTTAATCATTTAAAAGGTGAGTTTTCTATTCCCTCATTTAGGGATGGAGATAATAGAGCTGAGAGTTTGAATGTTGCAAATGCTACTGCAATTTTTTTGAGTGAATTATTTAGAGGTTCAAAGGTCTAAACTAGCTTCCAGCTAAGACACTACCAAATATTCCAACTGCAAGCTCTGCCCATACTAAAATCAAAAATATTATTATAATTGTTAATGAAAATATTCTGGTATTTTTATTATCTATTTTCTGGATTATAAAATTGGCAAGTAGGCTAAAACTCAAAAGTATTATAGCTGATAAAAAAAAATCAGAAAGATTCCAATTTATTTGATCAGTAAATTTCATTCCGATAAATGGAATAATTAACAACAGTAGAGGGTAAAAAATTTTTCTGGACATATTCAAAAATAAAAAAACGGTTAGACAAGAAAACCATTATCTGTTGAGTATATATTAAATCTTAAACAATTTCCTTTCTTTTAGTTATATAGATAAAATATATCTATGCAGAACTACACAGAACAAATTTTAGTGAGACTAAAAAAAGGTCAGATTGAAATTCTAAAACAAGAAGCAAGTAAATATCATTTACCAGTTTCTTCTTATGTCAGATTATTACTTTTTAAAGAAGAAAAAGAAATTATTTAATTAACTATAATTAGTTTTAGTACTCTGCCTGAAAATCTATCAAATAAATTCCCTACAGATTCATTGGATTGAAAAGAAATTCTAATAAATCCTTCTCCAAAACTTAAGTATGCAGAAGTACTTGAATCTTTGTTAATAAAAACTTGAGGAAGCTGACTCCACCTTTCAGGAGTGTCATCATCATATGTTCTTTGGATGTAAGCAGATATTAATGCGTTGCTATATAAATCTTCAGTAATTTCGGGCACAGGAATTTCAAAATTACCGTATTGCTCATCATCACTTAAATATGTCAACTCAGAAGGAATTTCTAATAAGACTATTTTATTTTCTGTACTATTAATTATAGTCTCAGCCATTTGATTATTATCTCCTGATGCACAAGAAATAAATAATGAACATATAAATGTAAAGAGTAAAAGATTTTTCATTGTTTGTTTAATTATTTAAACTTAATTATTAAAAACCATAATTATGTTACGCATATCTTAAATTTTAATTAATATGATTAAGTTATCATCTATTAATCTAAAAATCAATATATGTAATTACAATTAATAGCTTTTTAGTTTTAATTTATTTCTTAAATTTATCAATACATATATAAATTTAACTCTGAATAACCTAAATATAATTATATGAACCTAATGCTAACAGCTAGTTGTAATGATGCAGATGATTTTAAAATAAATGGGTATGAAAATTTAAAATCTGAGTTTTCTGACTGGTGTGATTCCTCAAAATGTATTTTTTGTAAAATTGATAATCAAAATGTCTTAGAGCTTTTTTTTGATGTAAACCCCATTAAGCTCAAAGAATGGTTAGCTAAACCATCCACTCAGCAAATCTTTAAAGAACATAATTTTGTTCCAACAAGATATTCATTTGAACCTTTATCAATGTAATTTTTTATTTAAGAGTAAAGAAAAAACCCCTCATTAGATGAAGGGTTGTAAAATTTGTGTAATGTAGCGGGTAGCTTGCTCCCCCTCTTGGACTCGAACCAAGGACCCTCTGATTAACAGTCAGATGCTCTAACCAACTGAGCTAAGGAGGAATAGTCGGCAAATATAATTTTTTTTTTACATTTAAGTTTAATCTTATTCCTATATTTGAAATAGAAATGAGAAATTTTTTTAGTTACGTTCTATTAATTTCTTTGTTGTTTCCAACAGTAGTTGAAACTTTTCATGCTATATATGATCATCATGATATTCACACTGAAGATAATTTAAGTGTTCATGACTCTGAATTTCATTGTCAGATAACTTTATTTTCTAACCTAGATGATGATATAGACTTTTTCTTAAATAATTCGTATGAGTCAATCTCATTTCAAAAACCGAGACTTCATTTAAATAGTTATAAAGGATTAAAACTTAATACCGATTATAGTTTTATACTTTACAGAGGCCCACCAATAAATATCTAACATTTATCAATTTAGAATATTTAGACTAAGATTTAGTCTAAGACTAAGTTTAACGTTGTAAAATAAATGTTATACCATCTGTTATTATAGGGTATAATTAAATTATAATCAAAAATTAAAATCTTAAAATAAAAATGAAAACAAAAAAAATATTAATTACACTTTTTATGGCGCTATTTATATCTCACTCTTCTTTGTCACAGGTTAGTAGTAGCCAAGTAGAACTAGATGAAATTGTTCTATCAGTACCTTTTTCTCAGACTATTGGGAAGTCAGTATTAAAAGTTCAAAAAATCAACTTAGATAATTTAAATCCAGTTCTCAGATCATATGTAAGTAAATCTCTCTCTAAATTACCTGGGGTAAATATTATATCAAATGGTCCAGGTATATCTAAACCTTTAATAAGAGGACTTAGTGGAAATAGAGTTATACTTTATTCTAATGGAATAAGATTGGAAAATATGCAATGGGGAGATGAACATGGATTGGGGGTGTCTCCATCTGCCATTAAATCCATTGAAGTTATAAAGGGGCCTGCATACGTAATATATGGTAGTGATGCAATGGGTGGAGTTTTATATATGGAGCCTGAAGGATATTCTGATGATTTTTCAACAGATTATCTTGGAATATATAATTCAAATTATAATGGAATAACAAATAGTATTGGTGCAAGGGGAAGCTCTGGGGAATTCAACTATCTTTTAAGAGGTACTTTAACTGATAATCAAAATTATTCAACTCCAGATGGTGAAATAGAGAATACCTGGTTTAAAGAAAATGACATTCAAGCCGGACTACAATATGAGGCTGAAAAGTATAAGTCGGACTTAAGATTTTCTTTAAATTATTCTGAAATAGGAATCCCTCACATGGATGAGGAACATGGGGGCCATGATGAACATGAAGAGGAAGGGCATGACGATGATGAACATGAAGAGGAAGGTCATGATGATCATGAAGATGAGGAAGAGAGTTATCAGGAACTAACGCATACTACTCTTTCTTGGAAGAATACTTTTGATTTTGGTAATAATCATAGTCTTGATGTAGTTCTTGGAAGACAAGTTAATGACAGAAAAGAGTTTGGAGGACATGGTGAAGAGGAAGGGCATGAAGAAGAGGGTCACGATGATGATCATGAGGAGGAAGGTCACGATGATGATCATGAGGAGGAAGGTCATGAAGAAGGTGAAGCTGAACTCGACATGAATCAGGTTACCAATACATTAGATATAAAATTATCAATGCCACAATCAGAAAATCTAAACATTGTTATGGGAGCAAATATTCTTTCTCAAAATATTGAAAATTTTGGTCATGAAGAATTAATACCAGATTCTGATATGAATGACTTTGGAATTTACGGTTTAGGTCAAGTTTCTATTAAAAATGGCCAAGCTCTAATAGGTGTTAGATATGATTCAAGATCAATAAACAGTGATATGGGATCTGCTGATTTTTCCAATTTTAATGGTTCTATTGGAATAAGAAAAGATTATGAAAACAGTACTCTAAGATTTAATTTAGCTTCAGGTTATAGAGCTCCTAACTTAGTTGAGTTGTTTGCTGACGGAGTTCATCATGCTACAAACAGATATGAAATAGGAAGTACTAATTTAAACGCAGAAAAGAGTTTTCAGACTGATTTATCACTTGACGTTAACAATGATGACTCAAATTTATCATTCGATTTATTCTATAACGATATTTCAGATTACATATACTTAACTCCTTCAAGTATGATGATCGATGGGTATAGAGTTTATAATTATGTTCAGCAAAATGCATATTTATGGGGTGGTGAAATAAACTACAGTAAGCAAACAGGAATTAAATGGTTAGTTTCAAATACTTCCTTGGAATACACTTTTGCTGAGTCTGAAGATGGAGAGGCTCTACCTTTTATTCCACCATTAACATTTAATCAGACATTTAATTTGAATTTTTCAAGTGATTATTCTCTTGAAATTAATTTTATTGCAAAATCAAAGCAAAGCAGGGTATCCATGTTTGAAGAAGAAACTGATGGTTATTCACTTTTAAATCTTTCTGGAAATTGGATGACTTCACTTTTAGGAAATGATTTAAATGTTTTTTGGAGTATTGATAATGTTTTTGATAAAGAATATTATGATCATTTATCAAGGTTAAAAAGGATTGGAATTCCTGAGATGGGAAGAAATATTTCTGTCGGTCTAAAATATAATTTTTAAATAATTGGAAAAAAAAATAATTTTTAATAAAATTGAGGCTAATGAAGAATAAACTTTTTAACTGCTTATTAGCCTCAATATTTTTAATCTCACAGATTTCATTCTCTCAAACAGAGTATGATATGGACCCTGATATAGTAGAGTTAGACGAAATTATTTTATCACTGCCTTTCAATCAAGATCGTGGAAAGTCTGTAATAAAAGTAAATAAGATCAACTTAAACAGTATCAACCCAATATTAAAATCATATATAAGTAAATCTATATCTAAACTTCCTGGAATAAGTTTAATTACTACAGGGCCTGGTATTGCAAAACCATCAATAAGAGGGCTAAGTGCTAGTAGAGTAATAATTTATTCTCAAGGTGTAAGGTTAGAAAATCATCAATGGGGAGATGAGCATGGAGTAGGTATATCAACCTCTGGAATAAGTTCTGTTGAGTTAATCAAAGGCCCAGCATACGTTCTGTATGGAAGTGATGCTATGGGTGGAGTTCTTTACACAGAACCAGAAAGATACTCTAGTGATTTCTCTGTTGATTATATGGGGATATATAATTCTAATTACAGTGGTATAACCAATAATATTGGAGTGAAGGGAAGTTCAGGTAATTTCTCATATATACTTAGAGGTAATATGACTGATAATCAAAATTTTTCAACTCCACAAGGTGAAGTTGAGAACACTTGGTTTAAAGAAAATGATATTCAAACAGGTTTAAAGTATCAAACTGAAAACTTTTTTTCTGATCTTAGAATATCAAAGAATATTATAGAACTTGGTATTCCCGATCCGGATATTGAGGAAGGTCAACAAGGCAGTTATCAAGAGTTATCTCACACTATGTTAACTTGGAAAAATAGTATTGATCTTGGAAATAATCATGAACTAGAAGCAACATATGGGAGACAATTTAATGAGAGAAAAGAGTTTTCTGGTCTTGGAGGTAATACAGCAGAACTTGATATGGAATTAACAACCAATACAATTGATGCTAATTTAACTATGCCACAGTCAGATAACTTTAATATGATATTAGGAACTAACATACTTTCACAAGAAAATAAAAATTTTGGCCTCGAACAATTAATTCCTGATGCAGATATGAATGACTTTGGAGTTTATGGATTGGCTCAAGTCTCTTTGGAAAATGGTTCAGCATTAATTGGTATGAGGTATGATTCAAGATCAATTACATCTGAAAGAGGTTCTGCCGATTTTTCAAATTTTAATGGCTCAATTGGATTGAAAAAAGACTATAATAACTCTTCAATTAGATTAAACCTCGGTTCTGGATATAGAGCACCAAACCTTATTGAGTTATTTGCTGATGGAATTCATGAAGGAACTTTTAGATATGAAAAAGGAAATCCTAATCTTGAGGCAGAAACTAGTTTTCAAAGTGAGATTTCACTAGACATGATGAATGAAGATTCATCTCTAGCTTTCGATGTATTCTTTAACGATATATCAAATTATATATATATCGCTCCTTCTAATGAGGCAGTAGACGGATATAAGTTGTACAATTTTTTGCAGCAAAATGCAACTTTATGGGGTTCAGAGATTATTTATTCAAAACGAACTGCTATTGAATGGTTATCTTTTAACACCTCTCTTGAATATATCAATGGAAAATCTGCCGATGGTAACCCTTTACCTTTTATTGCTCCTTTAACATTTAAGCAAGTCTTTGACTTAGACTTTTCAGACAATTACTCTCTTGAAATTGACTTTGTGGCTAAGGCTAAACAAACTAGAATTTCTCAGTTTGAAGAGGAAACAGATGGATATTCACTATTAAATCTATCTGGAAATTGGATGACATCTTTCCTGGATAAAGACTTAAATATTTTTTGGAGTATAGATAATGTATTTGACAAAGAATACTTTGATCATTTATCTAGATTAAAAGAAGCTGGAATTCAAGAAATGGGAAGAAACATTTCAATTGGGTTGAAATATAATTTCTAATATATCATAAATCAATTTAATCTAAAGAGGCTAGGTTTTTTAATCTAGCCTTTTTTAGTTTGCAAATGCTCTGACTATATCATTTCCATTTGCATATAGAACAATTGCAATTAAAATAAAGAATCCTATCATGGTAGATACCTCCATGAATTTATCGCTTGGTTTTCTACCTGAAACCATTTCGTATATAAGAAACATTACATGTCCACCATCCAAAGCTGGAATTGGCAATATATTCATAAAAGCTAAAATAATCGAGATAAGTGCAGTTGATAGCCAGAAGCCTTTCCAATCCCATTTTGCAGGGAAAATATTACCAATAGTCCCAAATCCACCGAGTTGTGATGCTCCTTTTTTCGTGAAAACAAATGAAAATCCTGCGACGTACTCATATAATGTCCAATAACCGTAATTAAAACCTTGAACAATACTTTCAAACAGACCAAGCTTTTTATTTATGGTTCTAATTTCATTTCTTCTAACAACCCCAATTGTTCCATCATCATTTCTATCAATATTTAATTTATAAATTGAGTTACCTCTTTCAACTTCAACATCTATCAGATCATCGGTGTTATTATCTATCCAATTTGAGAAATCTGACCAGTCATATATACTCTGTCCATTTACTGAAACAATAACATCTCCAGATTGCATACCTGCATATAATGCAGGAGAATCATTAAAAACAGAATCTATAGTAGCACTAAATATGGGAGTAAAACTACTTATTTGTCCACTTTGAAATATTTCATTACCAATATTATCTGGGATGTTAATCTCAGATATAGATCCATCAATCTTTTCAACTTTTACTTTATCAACAGGTCTTAGTAGTAACATTCTGTTTATATCTAGAACAAAGTCTAATTCTTCACCATCTACATCAATTATTTTATCACCTTTATCAAAACCAATCTCTTGAATAAAAGCCGAAGGTTCAAGACCAAGAGGTATATTATCTTGTGGAAGTGTTTCTTTCCCCCAGACAAAAAGAACCATCATGTAAATAAGAAATCCAAGTAGTAAATTAACTGTTACACCACCAAGCATTATAATTAGTCTCTGCCAAGCTGGTTTTGATCGAAATTCCCATGGTTTAGGTGGTTTCTGCATTTGTTCTTTATCAAAGCTTTCATCAATCATACCAGAGATCTTAACATAACCTCCAAGTGGCAACCAACCAATTCCATATACTGTTTCACCAATTTTCTTTTTAAATAAAGAATATTTCACATCGAAGAATAGATAAAATTTTTCAACTCTACATCCAAAT